>JBLIGQ010000012.1:0-70997 GCA_047636995.1 Flavobacteriales bacterium
CCAGGATCAAACTCTCCATTGTAAAAAGTTTAATCTTATTTTGCTCTATTTCAATTGACGTTTTTGCTAGGTTATTGCATCATTTCAAAGAACTTTATCGCTATGCCCCATTGGGCGTCGAATACTTGTTTCGTTAAGCGGACCGCAAAGATAGATGGAATATTCATTCCTCAAAACTTTCATTAACTTTTTTTTCAATTATTTTCTCGTGGTAATCTGAGCTGCTAAACCGCCTCTCAGGCCTCAATCAAATTCTTGAAGTTGTTAAACTCAAGCTATCTATGCAATCACATTAAGAACGTATGCTTCGTTGTAAAGCGGGTGCAAAAGTACTCATGACTTTCACACTTTCTCGCATTTAAATCATTTATTTTTCGAATTATATCGTTGCGCGCTGATTATCAGACCATTTCTTTTCAAACCGCTCTATTCCTCCTCAAAGCACTCTGTTTGCAAAACAACTATATCACTGATTAGGCGGGAGATATCTTCATTGGAAGTACCGTCATAATAGCCCCTTAATCTGCCATCAGTATCAATTAGCACCACATTCTCTGTATGTATGAAATCTTGCAGTCCGCCATCCCCTTCGTCCAAAACGGCGAAATAAGACCTTCTGGCCAACTTATAGATGTGTGACTTCTCACCGGTTAAGAGCCACCATCTATCAGAATTCACCTCAAAGGTCTCTGCATAATTTCTCAAAACGGCAACGGTATCTATTTGCGGAGTGACCGAATGTGAGAGAAAATGGATAGTAGAATCGTCTGAAAAGTACTTTTGGGTCTTGGATATATTCGCGCTGATCTTGGGACAGATCGTTGCGCATCTTGCAAAAAAGAAGTTGACGACTAAGATCTTTCCCTTCACATCTGAATTTGTAACCGTATCCCCAAGTTGATTGATGAGCTTAAAATCTAGAATATGATGGTCCTCATTTTCACGAACGTCCTCATCAACCAGAGCCGGATTTACATCACTCGGCTGAAATATGGGCAATTCACCTGATGGCTTAAGCATAAAGTAACCCACTACAATTGCTATTCCGGCTATAACCAAAAACGATCCAAACTGACTTCTCCCTTTCATCTTGTATACCTTATCTATTGTACAACATTTTCTTTCTTTTCAGAGCACCTCAATTTCTGTCAACTGAATAGCCTCTTGCAATAAGCCCAAGTAGCTTGCTCCAAACAAATTTACATGAACCAATAACGGATACAGTGTTGTAATAGAAACCCTTTTCTCCCAACCTTGTTCCAAAGGATAATTCATTTCATAGCTCCGGTAATAGTCATCTCCGAAACCACCGAATAACTTCGTCATTCCTATATCCATTTCTCTGTGTCCGAAATAAATTGCTGGATCAATCAAATATGCCTTCCCTTCTTTTGTATACAATCTATTTCCACTCCACAAATCACCGTGACAAAGCGCAGGCTTTTCATCTGGAAATACATTAACACCTTGTAGTATGATTCGTTCAAGTTGTTTCCTCATAAGAAGAGGTAGTTTATCAATTGTCATCTCTAACTGAGCAAGCAGCCTTTCGTCACAATAGAACCGCCACCAGTTTTCACTCAATGTATTCGATTGCTTTAGGCTCGAGATGTAGTTATCAGTTTCCCACCCGAACTGATCTGATGTTGTTCGGTGCAGCAATGCCAACTGCCTCCCCCCTTCTTCTTCCAACTTTTTATCAGGTGAAACATTCGAAATGAATTCCATCAAGAGCCAAGACCAATCTTCTTCAACTCCATGATTTACGTAACCAGGAACCGTGACTCCTGCTTCTCTTAAAGCACTCAATCCTTCAAATTCAGCCTTAAGCATTTTCTTCGCCACTCTGGCACTTGAACATTTCAAGAACAGCGTTTGATTCGCAACGGCGATGGTCAGCATTTGATTCATGCTGGACCTTGTTTCGGCAATTATATCATAATCTGATTCAAATCTGCAAGCATTCAAAATTTGAACGATCGCCGCGCTTCCTATTTCTTTTCGAATACGCACTCGCCATTGATAAAGGTTGCCACTGGTTTTGCTTCTATGAGCTGATCTTCAGACACCGTCATGAGATCTCTATCCATTACTACAAAATCAGCGAGCTTGTTTACTTCCAAGCTCCCTTTGATTTCTTCTTCAAAGTTTGAAATTGCTGCCCAAATAGTCATTCCCTGAAGTGCTTCTTTTCTGGTTAATGAATTCTCTTTTTGAAACCCAGAAGTAGGAAAACCATCTTGATCCTTTCGAACAACTGCTGCATAAAAAGTACGCAGAGGAGAGATTCCTTCAACAGGGAAATCTGTGCCCAAAGCCACCATCCCGTTTTGTGCTAACAGCTCTTTGTATGCATAAGCCCTCCGAATTCGGTTTCGACCTAAGCGCATTTCAGCCCAATACATATCGCTTGTTGCGTGGGTTGGCTGGATAGAGGGCAAGATTGAATAAGCACCAAAGTAAGGAACATCTATTTTATGCACTACTTGAGCGTGCTCAATTCGCCATCTGCGGTCATTCACGCCTTTTAATACATCCGCATAAATCCCCAAAATCATTCTATTTGCTGAATCCCCAATGCAGTGTGTGTTCATCTGGAACCCCGTTTCAAACAATTTCTCAGCACATGCTCTATAATGTGCCTCAGTACTTAGCATAAACCCACGTTCTCCTGAGCTGTCTCTGTCACTATAAGGCTGAATCAAACAGGCCCCTCTTGAACCCAAAGAACCATCTGCATAAAACTTAAATGCAGAAACATTGAGCCTTTCGTCTTTGTATGGGCCTGCACTCGTATAATGGTCTAGATTTTCAGGTGTATCTGAAAGCATCACATAAACACGCATCTTCAATGCCTGCTCATCTTGCATCGCTTTGATGAGTTCAACCTCTGACTTGAGCAGACCGGCATCATCCACTGTAGTCAAACCGACTGCAAAACAATCTTTTTGAGCCGCTAAGAGCGCTTTTCTTTTTGCCTCACTATCTGGTTTTGGAATGATTTTATTGACCAGCTTTATGGCATTATCAATCAATACACCCGTCACCTCACCCTTTTCGTCTCTCAGAATTGCCCCTCCTTCAATATCCGCTTGATTGTTCAGGTCTAATAATTCGATCACTTTCGAATTGACCAATGCAGCATGACCATCAATTCTTGTCATAAAAACAGGATTATTTGGGAATACTTCATCAATTTGACTGGCAGTTGGGAATGCATGGCTTTCCCAATCGTTTTGATCCCAACCTCTTCCGATAATCCACTCTTCTTGGTTTGCGGGAACATAGCTAGCAATCCTACTTTTGACCTCTTCCCAGGAGGAAGTGCCAACCAAATCTATGTTCTTCAATCCTAATCCGTATGCCAGAAAATGACAATGAGCGTCTATCAGTCCAGGATACACACTTCTCTTTTGCGCATCATAGTTGGATTTCGCATTGTATTTATTGAGAATTTGGCGTTCTGGCCCGAGTTCTAGTATTTTTCCATCTTTGATTGCCATGGCCTCATAAATAGTGAAGCCCGCATCTACGGTATAGATTGTTGCATTGTGAACTACCAGGTCTGCATCTTCAGTTTGAAAGCCACAGCCGGCGGAAGTCAGGAGCAGGAGTACGACAAGAATTCTCATTTGTTTTTGTTGAAGGTGTATGAATTGGGCTGCGCTGCAGGCATGATTACGATGTCATTCAAGCAGACATGGGCTGGTCTGGTGACCGCGAACCACAATGTATCTGCTATATCTTGGGCAGTGAGGGCTTGGAATCCTTGGTAAACTTGATTGGCTTTATCTTCATCGCCTTTGAATCTGACAAGGCTAAATTCTGTTTCAGCAGCTCCAGGAGCAATTTGCGTGACTTTTATTCCATGGGAAATGAACTCTACGCGCATAGATTTAGTCAGCGCATCTACGGCAAATTTGGTTGCGCAATAGACATTTCCACCGGCATAAACCTCTTTGCCCGCGATGGAACCAATGTTAACGATGTGTCCAGACTGTTTTACTTTCATCCAACGCACTACTTCACGGGTTACATATAGCAAACCTTTCACGTTGGTATCAATCATTCGGCCCCAATCTTCCAAATCTCCTTCGTCAATTGACGCTTTTCCAACGGCAAGTCCAGCATTGTTGACCAATACTTGTAACTGTTTCCATTTTTCAGGCACAGTTGAGATAGCGCTATGAACGGCATCAGCATCTCGCACATCAAACTCAAGGGGGAGAATTTCAACTTCACAATCTCGCTCCAGCTCTGCTGACAACGCGTGAAGTCGTTCCGCTCTTCTACCAGTGATGATCACATCCCACCCTTCTTGGGCGAATTTCCGAGCAATTGCTTCTCCAAATCCTGATGAAGCACCCGTAACCATGGCAATCGGTCTTGACATAACAGTGTGGTGTTTTCACAAAGCTAGGACAAAGAAGACCTGCGTAGAATCAGAAGCGGAAGTAGTTATTAAGCATCCTTTTGGGAAACATCTTTCTCTTTTCGACTTCCTTCGTACAAAGAGAAGCCGTAGTACTTGCACTCAAGTTGTCCGTTATAGAGCGTATGCTTTTGATTTGGACGAAACCCGAGTTGGTTCATTGCTTCAAAATTGCTTGAGATAACCCAGGCAGAATAGCCCGCGAAGTCTACTTTTAGCTTTTGACCGATGAAGCGATAGAAATCATCAATGTTTTCTTTTCGCATTCTTTCGCCATAGGGAGGATTCAAAATCATTACTCCACCTTCTTTACCTGGCTTCAATGCGAAGAAATCTTCTTTTTCAATGGAGATATTCGTTCGCCATGACATTTTTGACACACAAAGCTGTGTTTGCTCAATGGCCATGTATTCTTTGTCACTTGCAAAAATGACTGCTGTAGGATCACGGCGCTTTTTCCAAAGCTCCATTCGAACCTCTTCTACGGCTTTCCTGTCAAAATCAGACCAGTTCATGAATCCATAACCTTGTCTGAACCATTGAGACGGAAGATTCACATCCATCATTGCTGCTTCCATGACTAATGTACCAGAGCCACACATTGGAATGTAGAGTGGTTTTTCTGGCGTCCAACCCGAAAACTTCAACATAGCGGCTGCCAAACATTCATTTAATGGAGCACGCGCGCCTGAAGGTCTGTATCCTCTTCGGTGAAGGCTATCTCCGGTTGTATCTAATGAAATACGAACACGACCGTTATAGATCTGGAGATCAATTCGAAGATCTGGATTTTCTTTATCTACGTTTGGACGGTTTCCAGATCTATCTCGAAATGCGTCTGCAATGGCGTCTTTCAGCTTCAATCCTGCGTATTGCGAATGGGGAAAGTTCTCATCGCTAACGGTAGACCCGATTGCGAATGTTTGACGCACGTGTAAAATTTTGTGCCACGGAATCTGTCTGGCTTGATCGTATAAGTCTTCCGGACCAGTTGAATTCCCTTCCCACCAAGGAGTAAGAATCCGAATGGCAAATCTTGAGGCCATATTGACCAATACCATTCCTTTGTAATCTGTTTCAAACTCAACACCGCGCACTACAGGCTTGACATTGGAACAACCAAATTCAATCAATTCTTCTTCTAGCAAAGGTTCTAATCCCGCTAGACATTTTGCAAAATAGGGTTTCATTTCCGACATGCTTATCCGCCTTTCCGTTTACACTTATAACCTTCTGCCTCTAGGGCAGCAATAACTTTATCTCTTAGTTCACCTTGAAGAATGATTTCACCATCCTTCGCACTTCCGCCAACACCACATTTGTTTTTCAACTTCTTCCCTAAATCACTTAAGTCATCAGAAGCACCAACAAATCCCTCAATAAGCGTTACTGTTTTCCCCTTTCGCATTTTGCGATCATGAGAAATGTAAAGTACCTGTTGATTGGGGTGCAATGTATCCTTTTCTTGCGTCTCATCAGACTCAAAACTATAATCAGGATTTGTACTATAAACTACGTTGATTCGCTGTTTGTTCTTGCTTTTCCCCATAGCAACTAATTTTCGCAAAGATACGAACTCGATCAGAAGCATCATTCATGTTCCTTACCTAAATCTGCAAGGAGAATGATATCAACCAGCGTATGCGCAATCACAGCAGACCAAATACCAATTGCTTCTGTCAAAAAGCCGAAACCAAAAATAACCAAAGTCATGTAGAGACCGTAAACACTCACGCGCCAATCTTTCGGATTAAGGTAACCATGAATGGCTACAAAAACAATGGAGGTAATGACAATCCCAAGCAATGGCTGAAGTGCACCCCGGAAGAGCAGTTCTTCACCGGCTCCTGCACAGATAGAAACAAAAACAATTTCAAATGCGTTTAAATCTAGGTCTGAAAATCGATCTGTATATCTTTTCCGCACTGGCTCCATGAAGGGTAGAGCGATAACTCCTCTGGCCAGAAAGCCCGCAGTTACTCCCGCAGCGACACCAAAAAACACCTGTGTCCAGATCGATTCATCCCCAACCCACCGATCCCAGAGCAGGACCTCGTTTGAAAAAAGGGAAATGACCCATCCCACTAGTGGCATTACTAACAAGGTTAGGGTCGCCATGAGTAAAATCACGCGCTTCTGCGCATCTGCACTGTTCCTCATGCAGCCAAAGATAGCGCTTGAAAAGAAGGTGCCCAATTCTGATTATTGTATCTTTCTATTTCAAACCAAATACCATGCAGCTACTTAAAACCCTATTCTTACTGGCCATTTCGAGCCTTTCATTCACTTCCTCTCTTGCCCAAGGTAATTGTTCAGATGAAGATCTCTCCTATATAGGTAACAATTTGGCGTTTGTTCAACAGGTTACTGCTGACTGCGGCATTGACTGCTTGTTCGCAGGGGATCCTGAAACCTGTTTTTCTGAATGTATGAGCGCTCAGGTTCCGCTCACGGCTAGTTGCGTAGGCTGTTTCTCAGCACAAACAACATGCGCAAGTGATAATTGCTTCTTGGCATGCGCTTTTGGATCAGAGGCAGACTGTGCAGCATGCATCGAAGCGAATTGCTTGGCTGGTTTTGAGGATTGCGCTGGAATTGAAGATGCTGACAATGACGGGTTCACGAACCTCAGTGATTGTGATGATACTGACCCCACCATTTTCCCAGGGGCGACCGAAATTTGGTATGATGGAACTGATCAAAACTGTGATGGTTTGAGTGATTTTGACATGGACATGGATGGATTTGACGCTTTTGAATTTGGCGGAACAGATTGTGATGATGCTAATGCACTTTTTGTTGGCACCACCTCTACTTACTTTGAAGACGCAGACAATGATGGATTTGGGAATGTATTGGTGAATGTCCAGGCCTGTTCTACACCTGCTGGATTTTCAGACAACAATTTAGATTGTGATGACACGAGGGACGATGTTTATCCTGAGGCGCAAGGGACAGGAGACAACGTTGACAATAACTGCGACGGAGACGTTGATGGCACTGAATTGATCCTCTGTCTTGGAGATTTTGACAATGACCTAACCATTGGCACAAATGACTTATTGCTCTTTCTTGGCGGATTTGGTTGCCTACTAGATTGCCCAATTGACATTGATGGAGATGACGCAGTTACTTCTTCAGACTTACTTCTCTTTTTAGGATCGTTTGGCACAATTTGCATCTAAATATGGAATTTCTACCTGAACACATTGATCAATATGCTTGTGATCACACAGAAACAGAATCTGATCTTTTACAGCGACTTCACAGAGAGACTTGGCGAAAAGTAATTATGCCTCGCATGTTAAGCGGGCATCTACAGGGAAGATTTTTGAGTTTAATCAGTAAAATGCTACGTCCGACTCGGATTTTGGAAGTGGGCGCTTACACTGGTTATTCTGCCTTGTGTTTTGCCGAGGGGCTGGCCGAAGGAGGCATTATTGAAACCATAGAGATCAACGAGGAACTGAATGCGATTCAGGACAAATACTGGGAAGAAGCCGGAATTACAGATCGCATTGTTCGACACAATGCTTCAGCAATGGATGTTTTACCCACGCTTCAGAACACATTTGACCTTGCGTTCATTGATGCCGACAAAGAAAACTACCCGCATTACTATGAAATGACGCTGCCGTTGATGCGACAAGGAGGTGTGATCTTAATTGACAATGTACTTTGGAGTGGGAAAGTTGCGGATGAATTGAAAGGTCATGATCCTGAAACGCGAATTTTAAAAGAATTGAATGCTTTTATTCAGGCAGACGAACGGGTCAGCAATATGTTGATTCCTCTTCGCGATGGCATTATGGCAATACTAAAAAAGTAGCGCCCATTTAAGACTGAAATAATAGGTGCATAAAAAAGGGTCAACTAAGTTGACCCTTTTTTCCTGTTGAACAGGATTGTATTTTCTTTAGTTCAGTAAAATAAGTGACCAAATTTGGTCAGTCCAATTACGCTCCCAATACTTCTTTCACCTTGTCAGCAGCTTCTTGAAGAAGGATTACACTGTGCACTTTAAGCCCAGAATCTTCAATCAATTGCTTTGCTTCAACCGCGTTTGTTCCTTGCAGACGAACAATAATTGGAACAGGAATATCACCAATGTTATTGTAAGCATCAACAACTCCTTGCGCAACTCTGTCACAACGAACGATACCTCCGAAGATGTTCACCAAGATTGCTTTTACAGAAGTGTCTTTTAGAATGATGCGGAATGCCTTTTCAACACGCGATGCATCAGCAGTACCACCAACGTCAAGGAAGTTTGCCGGCTCTCCGCCACTTAGCTTGATGATGTCCATGGTGGCCATTGCAAGTCCAGCGCCGTTTACCATGCAACCCACGTTTCCTTCAAGGTTAACGAAGTTGAGTCCAGCCTCGTCAGCTTCAACCTCTGTTGGATCTTCTTCAGTCTTGTCACGCATTGCAGCGTATTCTTTATGACGGTACAAAGCGTTGTCATCTAAATTCACTTTTGCATCTACAGCAATGATTTTATCATCTGAAGTTTTAAGAACAGGATTGATTTCGAACATTGAAGCGTCGCATCCGATGAATGCTTTGTAAAGTGCGGCAACAAATTTCGACATCTCTTTAAAAGCTTGTCCTGAAAGGCCAAGATTGAAAGCCACTCTCCGTAATTGGAATCCTTGCAAACCAATCAGCGGATCTATTACTTCTTTAAAGATACGCTCTGGTGTCTTTTCTGCTACTTCCTCAATATTTACTCCTCCGTCTGGTGAGTACATAATAATGTGCTTTCCAGCAGAACGATCTAGCACAACAGACATGTAATATTCAGCAGGCTCATTTTCTCCAGGATAATAAACGTCTTGTGCAATGAGCACCTTGTTTACCAATTTCCCTTCAGCACTTGTTTGTGCTGTCACCAAATGTCCACCAAGAATTCCAGCAGCAATGCCTTCTACTTTGTCAAGGCCTTTTGCCAAAACAACCCCTCTCGAACCGGTTTCAGTTACCTCTCCTTTACCTCGTCCACCTGCGTGGATTTGAGCTTTCAAAACGAACCACTCTGTTCCGGTTTGTTCGTTTAATTTCTTCGCAACTTCTACTGCTTCTTGCGGTGTATCAGCCACAATTCCTTCTTGAATTGCAACTCCGAAGCTTTTCAAAATTGACTTCCCTTGGTATTCGTGGATATTCATTGCTGACTTATTTGGCGTCAAAAGTACTTTTAAACAGAGGGAATTCAAAGTAAAATCTAACTAGAGATGCATTCTGCTCTTCTTCCATGAATTTAGAGAACCCAGTTTTCAAGTTAAACGCTTTCAATCCCTAGAGCGGCAATGATTTAAGATCAAATTTTATAAAGTATCTTTCGCCCATGATTACAGCAAAGGGACTAACAAAACGGTACGGAGCGTTGCAGGTGCTTAAAGGCATAGACCTCACTATTCAGCAAGGTGAAGTTGTGTCGATTGTGGGAGCAAGTGGGGCAGGAAAAACAACCCTACTCCAGATTTTGGGCACCCTTGATAGCCCTGATGAAGGCAGCCTAAAATTGAGTGAACATGAAGTAAGCAATTTATCTTCATCTGAGCTCGCTGCATTTCGCAATAAAAACATTGGTTTCATCTTCCAGTTTCATCAATTACTTCCTGAGTTCACAGCGATTGAGAACGTTTGTATTCCGGGCTTTATAGCAAAAAAACCGCAGGCCGAAGTGAAAGCAAAGGCAGCTGAATTGCTTAAAATGCTAGGGTTAGAGCAGCGGATGGAACACAAACCTTCTGCCCTTTCAGGCGGGGAGCAACAACGTGTAGCAGTTGCCCGATCACTCATCAACGATCCGGCGGTCGTTTTTGCTGATGAACCTTCTGGTAATCTGGATTCCAAAAATGCTGAAGAGTTGCACAACCTCTTTTTTCAGCTTCGCGAAGAACTAAACCAAACCTTCGTCATTGTAACACACAACGAAACGCTGGCAGACATGGCAGATCGAAAAATCAGGCTGCACGACGGAAGAGTTGCTGATTAACACCCGAATCTGGTTCACCCGAATTAAGGATTTTCTCCTCATTTTCATCGCTCAGAAAATCTTTTAAAGTTTTTCACGTTTATGTATGCGTGCATACGTGATTATTTACTAGCTTGGGCGTACGATATGAAACCAGAAGAAACAATAGACTTTCACATACGTTGGGTTTGGGCTAAAATTGCCCGAATGTACAACGCACAGGCGGCCCAACATGGAGGCAGCATGTCCATTGGGTACATCCTACTCAACATTGACAAAGAAGGAACGCACTCTACGAAGCTCGGCCCCAAGATGGGAATGGAGCCGCGTAGTTTGACGCGCACGTTGAAAACCATGGAGGAAAAAGGCTTGATTTCACGAAAAGTGGATGCCAATGACCGAAGAATGGTGCGGGTTTTCCTCACAGAAGAGGGCATTAAAATGCGCGAAGAATCAAGGAGAGTAGTGCTTTGCTTCAACTCCTTTCTTCGTGGCAAGATAGATCCACAAAAATTCGACGTTTTTATTGACGTCATGGGCCAAATGAATGAGCTGATCGATGACCCAGAATTATTTAGTCAGCTAGAACCATCTGAAAACCACTCCACCCAGAATGAGAAACATTAATAAGGTAGCCGTTCTTGGCTCCGGTGTTATGGGGTCGCGTATTGCATGTCACTTCGCCAATGTTGGCGTTGAAGTTCTGCTGCTCGACATTCCACCTCGCGAGCTCGACGGAAAAGAATCAGCGAAAGGACTGAGTCTTGATCATCCCGCTGTAAAAAACAGGATTGTAAATGACAGTCTCACTTTCGCCCTAAAATCCAACCCATCTCCAATTTACCGAAAATCATTTGCTTCTCGCATTCAAACGGGAAATTTTGATGATGACTTGCACCGAATAGCAGATTGCGATTGGACCATTGAAGTTATTGTTGAACGTTTAGACATCAAGCAACAAATGTTCGAGCGTGTGGAACAATTCCGCAAACCAGGGACATTAATTACTTCGAATACTTCAGGGATTCCTATTCACATGCTGATTGAGGGACGAAGTGATGACTTCAAGCACCATTTTTGTGGGTCTCACTTTTTCAATCCACCACGGTATTTGAAATTACTTGAAGTGATACCTACGCCCTCAACACTTCCAGAAGTTACGACTTTCCTCATGGAGTATGGCGAAACGTTTCTTGGTAAAACAACAGTGCTGTGCAAAGACACCCCTGCGTTCATCGCAAATAGAGTTGGTGTGTTTTCAATTCAAGCACTTTTTCATACCGTAACTGACATGGGATTCACGGTTGAACAAGTTGATAAACTTACGGGACCGGTTATGGGAAGACCGAAGTCTGCAACTTTCAGAACCTGTGATGTAGTAGGACTAGATACGTTGGTTCACGTTGCAAATGGAGTTCGCGAAAACTGCCCAAAGGACGAACAAAAAGCACTTTTCGAGATTCCCACCTACGTAACCAAAATGGTTGAGAATGGTTGGTTAGGTTCGAAATCAAAACAAGGCTTTTACAAAAAGATTAAAGGCGAGGATGGTAAATCAGCCATTCTAAGTTTAGATCTGAATACCTTAGAATACACGCCACAAGTAAGAGCTAAATTTGCGACCCTTGAGCTAACGAAAACCATTGATGACCTGGCAAAACGCACCAAGGTCTTGTTCAATGGAAAAGATGATGCGGGTGAATTTTACAAGCGCTCCTTCACAGGTGTTTTCGCATATGTTTCGCACCGCATACCTGAAATCACAGATGCACTTTACAAAATTGATGACGCTATGCGTGCTGGCTTCGGATGGGAATTAGGTCCTTTCGAGACTTGGGATGCCGTAGGAGTAGAAGCTGCAATGAGCGAAATGAAATCGCGTGGCATTGCTGTTTCACCCTGGATAAACACCATGATTTCAAGCGGAATTACTTCGTTTTACAAGACTGAAGACGGGTTAAAGTACTACTACGATCTTGACCGTGCTTCTTACGCATTGATTCCTGGGCAGGAAGGAAAAATATCATTGGCAAACCTCCCCGAATCCAGTGTCGTTTGGAAAAACTCAGGAACAACTATTTACGACTTAGGAGACGGCATTTTGAACATTGCCTTTCACACGAAGATGAACACCATTGGCGGTGAAGTATTGCAAGGCATCAATAAAGCCATTGATTTGGCAGAAGCGTCATACAAAGGATTAGTTGTTGCGAATGAAGGCCAAAACTTCTCTGCGGGAGCGAATGTGGGGATGATCTTCATGATGGCTGTTGAGCAAGAATACGACGAGTTGGATTTCGCCATTCGTGCTTTCCAAAACACGATGATGCGCGTTCGTTACAGCAATATTCCAGTAGTTGCTGCACCTCATGGATTAACATTAGGCGGTGCTTGCGAACTCTGTTTACATGCTGATAAAGTAATAGCAAATTCAGAAACCTATATGGGCTTGGTTGAATTTGGTGTTGGGTTGATTCCTGGTGGCGGTGGAACAAAAGAATTCGCTGTTCGCACCTCAGATGAGTTTCGCGACGGAGACATTCGAATCAATACGCTCCGAAATCGATTCTTGACCGTAGGACAGGCAAAAGTTTCTACTTCGGCCCATGAAGCCTTCGACCTAGGTTATTTAAGAGAGGGAAAAGACGAAGTGATTGTCAGCAGGGAGCAGCAAATTGCTTATGCGAAAGAACAATGTTTGGTTATGGCTAACAAAGGTTATGCGCAGCCGGCAAAACGCAAAGTAACAGTACTTGGGCAAGAAGGACTGGGAATCGTTCATGTTGGAGCGAATACAATGAAAGTTGGACAGTACATTTCAGAGCATGACCAACTAATTAGCGAAAAGCTGGGGTATGTAATGTGTGGCGGCGATCTTTCTGAGCTGACGGAAGTTTCAGAGCAGTATCTGCTTGACTTAGAGCGAAGGGCATTTCTTGAATTGTGTTCTGAGCGAAAGACGCTGGAGCGCATGCAAAGTCTTCTGAAGACTGGAAAAATCCTTCGCAATTGATTCACCCTTTAAGAGAAAAAACATGGACGCATATATAATAGGTGGATATCGCTCAGCAGTTGGGAAAGCTCCACGAGGAATTTTTCGCTTTACGAGACCAGATGATCTTGGAGAACAAGTGATTCGTAGATTGATGAGTGACTTCCCTCAACTTGACAAAACAAGAATTGACGATGTGATTGTTGGAAATGCTACACCCGAAGCAGAGCAAGGATTGAACATTGGTAGAATGGTCTCAATGATGGGGCTAGACACAGATAAAGTGCCTGGAATGACGGTGAATCGTTACTGTTCATCAGGGTTAGAAACCATTGCTATAGCAAGTGCAAAAATCCATGCAGGAATGGCTGATTGCATTATTGCCGGCGGAATTGAAACCATGTCACCGATCCCATTCAGCGGATGGCGTGTGGTACCTAACGTCCGCATTGCGAAAAAAGAACCGACATGGTATTGGGGAATGGGCTTGACAGCTGAAGAAGTGGCTTCTCAGTACAACATCACACGTGTAGAGCAAGATGCCTTCGCCTTGGCGTCACATGCAAAAGCAGCTGATGCCATAGACAATGGTCGTTTTAAGGATGACATTGTTCCCATTGATGTGAAACAGATTTTCTTGGACGAAAACGAAAAACGACAAGAGCGGACCTACACAGTTGACACAGACGAGGGAGTTCGCAGAGGAGGAAGCATAGAAGCTTTGGCCCGACTGCGTCCGGTGTTTAATGCCAAAGGAAGCGTTACGGCTGGAAACAGCTCACAAACATCTGATGGGGCTGCATTCGTTATGGTTGTTTCAGAGCGCATGTTGAAAGAACTTGGCGTAGAGCCAATTGCGAGATTAAAGTCATATCACGTAAGCGGGCTAGACCCGAAAATCATGGGAGTTGGACCTCTTTATGCCATTCCTGAGGCTTTAAAACGCGCAGGATTGCAACAATCAGACATCGATTTGATTGAATTAAACGAAGCTTTCGCTTCACAGTCAGTAGCGGTTGTACGCGAATTGGGATTGAATCCAGACATCGTGAATGTCAACGGAGGGGCCATTGCCCTAGGCCACCCACTTGGATGCACAGGAGCTAAATTAACCGTTCAGGTTATGAATGAAATTCGCAGAAGAAAAGGAAAATACGGCATGGTCACGATGTGTGTAGGTTCAGGGCAAGGAGCTGCGGGCATTTTCGAATTCTTTAATTAATCACTGAAAAATCACTGACATGTCAGACAAAAACGATAATGCAATCACTGGTGGCGAATTTTTGATTCGCGATGTGAAGGCAACAGACATTTTTATTCCAGAGGAGTGGAATGAAGAGCAATTGATGATGAAGCAAACCTGCTTAGATTTTGTGAATCAAGAAATCACTCCCAATCTTGAGCGCATAGACAACATGGAAGAAGGATTGATGCCTTCATTGATGGATAAAGCAGGAGAGCTAGGGATGTTAGGCATTTCAGTTCCCGAGGAATTTGGTGGAATGGGCATGGATTTCAAAACATCAATGCTTTGCACTGAGGCACTTGGAGAAGCGCATTCATTCTCAGTGGCTTATGGAGCACATACGGGCATTGGAACACTTCCAATTCTGTATTATGGAAACGAAGCACAAAAGAAAGAGTACATAACAAAGCTTGCAACAGGTGAATGGAAAGCTTGTTACTGCCTGACTGAACCCAGTTCTGGGTCTGATGCAAACAGCGCTAAGACGAAAGCCGAACTCACTGAAGACGGGAAGCACTTTCTCATCAACGGACAAAAAATGTGGATTACGAATGCTGGTTTTGCAGATGTCTTCACGGTGTTCGCTAAGATTGGTGATGACGAAAACTTGAGTGCATTCATCTTGACGAAAGATATGGAAGGCATCACTTTGAACCCTGAAGAAAAGAAAATGGGAATCAAAGGGTCATCAACACGACAGGTGTTTTTAAACAATGTTAAAATCCCAGTTGAGAATCAATTGTTCGAGCGTCAGAAAGGCTTCAAGATTGCAGTGAACATTTTGAACATTGGTCGCATCAAGCTTGCTGGAGGTGTATTAGGAGGTGCAAAGGCCACGATCACAGACACCGTAAAGTTTTCAAATGAACGAAACCAATTTGGACGTCCAATCTCAAAGTACGGAGCCATCCGCGAAAAAATCGCAAGGCAGACAATCAAGGTCTTTGCTTTAGAGTCAGCTCTATACAGAGCGACACAAAACATTGATGACGCCATTTCTCACCTTGTAGCAGGTGGCATGGAAAAAGGAGAAGCTACTTTAAAGGGAATTGCTTCATTCGCACCAGAATGTGCAATGCTAAAAGTTTTTGGTTCTGAGGTATTAGATTATGTAGTTGACGAAGGTGTTCAGGTACATGGTGGAATGGGTTACAGCGCTGAGACACGTGTTGAGCGCGCTTACCGTGATGCTAGAATCAATCGTATTTTCGAAGGAACGAATGAAATCAACCGCATGCTGACGGTTGATATGATTTTGAAAAAAGCCATGAAAGGTGAGCTGGATTTAATGGGCCCAGCAATGAAAGTGGCAGGTGATCTGATGTCGATCCCTGATTTTGGAGATGCCCCAGCAAACATTTTTGAGCAATACCATGCATACATCACCAATTTCAAGAAATCAGTCTTGATGGTAGCTGGAGCTGCGGCACAGAAATTAGCAATGACGCTTTCAAAAGAACAAGAAGTATTAATGCGCATTGCAGACATGGTCACTTTAACCTATGTAGCAGAATCAATTTTACTTCGTGCTGAAAAATATGCGGGTATGAAAGGCGAGGAAGCTGCTTCAGCGCACATCGAAATGATGCAAGCCTTTATGTATGAAGCATCTGAAGACATTGGACGCGCAGGTCGTGAAGCACTTCTTTCTTTCGCAGAAGGAGATGAACAACGCATGATGTTGATGGGCATTAAACGATTCACAAAAATGGATCCGGTGAACATCACGGGGCTTCGAAGAGCGGTTGCCGCAAGAGTAATAGACGCGAATAAGTATCCATTCTAACTCGAATTGATTCAATTATAGAAAAAAGGAGGCCCTAACGGAGTCTCCTTTTTTTTTTGCTTGATTATGCGCAAAGGGTGTAAGTCCTTTCCATTTGAGTGGCTGTAACTCTGAAATATTTTAGTGAGGAACTACTCCAGTTACAAATTACATGGTTACTTCTACAAATTTGTTGTTCGATCTGCCTGCGCTAAAGTTTCGTTGGATAAGGAGGTGTTGGATTTGTAACGAGGTATACGTCCGAGCATAAACGCAGAAGGAACATTAGGGATCGGGCTAGTCTTATTTCAATACACTGGTTAGGCTTGAGAACGAAACTTAATCGAAGCTACGCTTTGCAACATGTCTAAAAAGGGAAACGAACATGAAAGAATTCCGAGGCTTCTTAAGATAGATCCTAGTTAGAGAGCTTCGGCTTTGGATAAGAGATTTTACGTGGATGCCTGGGATTATGATGCAAGAACAAAATTCATTTTAATTTTTGAAATGTGATTAAAGTTGTACTGACCTAAATGGGAATACCTATTTAAAACCGCGTCCCTGTTGAGTAAAAGCAAAGCTAACTTCGAATCTAAATTGAAGGCAATGAGCTCATGATAGTCTGAAAACACACCCGTGTAATCATCAATAAAAGGTAGCAAACTATTTCGCATTCGCGCTAGCTAACCAAGAATCACATGCTCTATAACGCACGCCCTATGAAACACCTTACCTTTCTCATCCTTAGTGTTTTATTATTTCAAATGACACAATTACGCAACTCCAAGATGCCAACTGGTACTTTGGATCAGGAAACGCGATTGAATTTCTTGATGGAGGTGTTACCCTTTACGAGAGTGCCATTGACACACCAATTGACAGGACACCCTCTAGCATTAGCAAGCCTTTAGGTGAATTGCTTTATTATGCAGATGTAGATTTCATCTATGCTGCAGATAACTCAACAATGCCCAATGCTGCATTTGACCAACCGGCTGCAGCCTCTTTATTCATACCACGACCAGAAAACCTTGACCAGCACTACTTCATTCGCAGCTTGGGATTGAATGGCCTAGATTATTCTGTTGTAGACGTTAACCTGAATGACGGAATGGGTGATGTTGTGGAAGAAGAGAAAGCGCTTCCATTATTTGATCTTGGTGGTGAATTGATGGCGGTACCAAAGGCGCTTGGATTTGGCTATTGGTTGATTACTGCAGACAACAACAATGGAACTGGCACAGCCTTTATTCGTGTATTCGACGTAAATGAAACCGACATTTTTCTTCATTCAGAATTTAGTGTTGAATGGCCTCTGTTGTTCTTTCAAAACGAAATGGACGACGCCTGCATATCTCCTGACTGCACTAAAATTGCTTGTTCTTACAAAGGACACCTCATTGGCTTGTGTGAGTTTGATAGTGAAATTGGCGAAGTGACTTCCGCTTCAGGAGGGGGCTGTTGATACAGAAAATGGTTTCTTTAATGTAACAGAGCTTACTTTTTCACCAAAGAACGACTACCTCTATACCATTGGTGATTACACTCAAATTCAACAATTTGAGGTCTACATTAATCCTGAAGCGATCACCATGCCCAATGTATTCACACCGAATGCAGATTCTAAGAACATTCGTTTTATCCCAATGATTTCTGATGACACGTTGGATCCCTGTAACATCCCTAATTTGGAAGTTGACATGCGTGTTTACAATCGCTGGGGCGGTCTTGTTTCTCCTAATGGTTGCTTCTGGGATGGCAGAACGGAGGCTGGTGATGATGCCGCAGACGGAACCTACTACTTCGTGATTGATCTCGTATCAAAGTGTTACAATCAAGAAGCAACACGAAACATCCATGGAAGTCTAACGCTTGCTCGTTAGATTCCTTTCATGCGATTCCAGATCATACTGATCATTCTTTCTCCTTCATCTGCGCCAATGTCTGGCGGCGGAATGGCTGTGAAAGTTATGTTTCCTGTTGTATCCTGGTTTAAATAATGGCCGAAAACAAATCCTTCTTCCCCTCCATCTAGAGAAACAGGCTCTCCAAACCGTAGGTCTTTCAGCAGCACGTCATCACCTCTCTTTTCAACAGAATAGAACCCTTGAGTAAGGAAAAGCATTTGATCTAAATTCTCATTCGGTCGAAATGAATTCAGCAATTTATCATTTCGCTGAACATAATCGAACTTAATCTCCTCAGCTGGCAAGTCATCCAAGATAGAATAGTATGCAAAATAATAGCCGTCACCACTTTTAGCCGTGATACCCCAAAGAATGCTGTTCAATGGAGTTGGTCTAGTCTCGTAGTGTTCTATATCAATTCCCTGCGCTTCGAAAGCAGTTTGAGCTGCACTATTCACTATTGATTTGTGCACGCATGTGAGTGCCAAGTAACCTGTAGAAAGTGCTATACCAAACCAATTCAAAAATTGCCTTTTATTATTCGTTCTTTTGAAAAACATGACGGCAATTACAATGATTAAGAACGGAACTGTGTAAAGCGGGTCAGCCACAAATACAGTATGCCAGGCAACTCTATGTTGGAAAGGCCAAAAGAGCTGCGTTCCCCATGTGGTAAAACAATCAAGAATGGCATGAGTAAAGAAGGCTAGAAACATGGCCCATGTCCACTGCCTGGCTGTACCCCATTTTCCTTTATAAATCTTATTGATAAGCCAGCCCAATATTGGGGCGAATAGCACAAAGAAGATAAGACTATGTGAAAGCCCTCTGTGCAGGTCCATTTTTTGTAAATCGGTCATCCAAGGACCGAATGCTACATCCAAATCTGGAATGGTACCCCCAATGGCACCCCACAATATAGCTCTGTTCCCTACTTTTCTCCCCATAACTGCCTCAACAGTGGCAGCACCCAATACAAGTTGTGACAATGAATCCATGGTAGCAAAACTAAGCAAAGAAGAAAAGGTTCACTGCTATAAATTATTCAAACGTAGAAAAAGGAAATTGAAAGGAAGGTTAAAGAGGTTGAACCGAACTTTATTCCTTCTTACCTTCGTAAAAAACCATTCAATGGCGAAGAAGAATATTATCACAAAGAAGTCAATGGACTTTATGGAAAAATACTTGAACAACGCATCTCCTACTGGGTTTGAAAGCGCTGGTCAAAAAATGTGGCTCGACTATATTAAACCTTATGTTGATGATTATTGGGTAGATACTTATGGAACAGCCGTTGCTATTATCAATCCAGAGGCAAAATACAAAGTTGTAATTGAAGCTCACGCAGACGAAATTGCTTGGTTTGTGAATTACATCACCGCAGAAGGATTTATTTACCTCATCCGAAATGGCGGATCTGATCATCAAATTGCTCCATCAAAACGAGTCAACATTCATACAGATAAGGGGCTTGTTAAGGCGGTCTTTGGTTGGCCTGCGATCCATACGCGTTCAGGAGGAAAGGAAGAAGCCCCAACGTTAAAGAACATTTTTCTTGACTGTGGTTGCAAGACAAAAGCAGAAGTTGAGGAACTCGGTGTTCATGTTGGTTGCGTTGTGACCTTTGAAGATGAGTTCATGGTTTTGAACAAAGACAATTTTGTTGGTCGCGCATTAGATAACCGCATGGGCGGCTTCATGATTGCCGAAGTAGCTCGCCTGCTGAAGGAAGAAAAAGTAAAGCTTCCATTCGGATTGTACATCACCAATTCTGTTCAAGAAGAGATTGGATTGCGAGGAGCACAAATGATTGCTGAGCGGATTCAGCCAGACGTGGCTCTTGTTACAGATGTAACGCACGACACTCAGACGCCGATGATCAATAAGATTGTTGAAGGAGATGTAGCGTGTGGTAAAGGACCTGTTTTAACATATGGTCCGGCAGTTCAGAATAATTTACTCAAGCTTGTTATAGACGCGGCAAATGCAGAGAAAATTCCATTCCAAAGAGCTGCTGCTTCGCGAAGCACCGGCACAGACACTGACGCTTTTGCATACAGCAATAAAGGCGTAGCCAGTGCATTGATCTCACTTCCTTTGAGGTACATGCACACTACAGTTGAAACTGTACATAGAGATGATGTTGAGAATGTAATTAGATTGATTCTAGCTAGCTTAAAATCTCTGGAATCCGGTCAGGATTTTCGCTATTTGAAGTAAGAACAACTTCAAAGTGTTCGTTCAAAGAAGAGATTTAAATGTCCACTTTCTATTTTGGAGGGTGGACATTTTAATTATTCACTTACAAGCCGTTTTAGGAGATAGACGTCCAGCGGTTTTTCAAGCACCTTGATTATTTCTTCATTTTCCTCGGCCTTCTTTATGTCGTTCCGATCAATACTTGAAGATAGCATGAACACTTTGCATTGCTGACGAATTTCGATAGACAGATCCATAAACTTCTCGAAGATTTCAAATCCGTTGTAGACCGGCATTTGGATATCAAGGAGAATTACATTCTGGTATTGATTCAATTCTTCCACATTAGAAGAGATGTAATTCAAGGCATCTGTTCCATTGGAGAAAGAGCGAATACGAGAAGTAAGGTTTGCTAGCTTGAGTAACTTAGTATTGACGACAATGTCAATGTCATTGTCATCAATCAAAAATATATTTAGTTCTTTCTGGTTCATTTTCTATTGGGTAATACGACTTCAAAATAGGCACCTTCTCTAATTTCAGAAGCTAAGGATATTTTCCCTCCCATTTTCTCAACAGCCTCTTTTACAATAAATAGTCCAATTCCTGAACCAAGACTTTGCTCCGAGGAGCGGTAGAACATATCAAATACTCGAATTTGATCTTCTCTAGTGATTCCTAATCCGTTGTCTTTAACAGACAATACTAGTTCCTTTTCTGACGCCTTGACTGTAATTTGGACCAAAGATTCCTCTTTTGACTGATCTCTGTATTTGACTGAGTTGGAAATTAAGTTATTCAAAATCATTTTCAGCCTCATTTCATCGAGCATGATTTCCCCCTCTTGGGTCACATCTTTGATGAATCGCACATTGTCTGCACCTTCATAGAACCTAAAATGCTCAAAAATCTCATCAATTAGGTTTGCGCATTTTATAGATGTCAGGATTTCTCCTGTCTTGAGATTTTGGTAGTAGCTAATGATATTTTGAACAAAGCCATCAAGTTGGTTCACCGTTCTTTCTATCATTCCAAAGTACTCGCCTGAGACACCATCAATATTTTCCATTCGCGCTAATTTAAGCACGCCCAAAATGGATGCTAATGGGGCTCGAAGATCATGGCTAGCGCT
The DNA here is from genome assembly GCA_047636995.1 of Flavobacteriales bacterium. Taxonomy (GTDB): domain Bacteria; phylum Bacteroidota; class Bacteroidia; order Flavobacteriales_D; family Sanyastnellaceae; genus JAQWQB01. The sequence goes on from JBLIGQ010000012.1 coordinate 21,657, forward strand.
GTAAACAAACTTTTCCAATTCATTGTATGCCTTTTGGATTTCTTCATTCTGCTCACGAAGACGAACCCGATTATTGTAGAGTTCGTAGGCATTATCAATGGTGATTTTCAAGTCTGTTTCATTCCAAGGTTTAGCTACATAACGGAATACTTGACCCTTATTGATCGCATCTATCACAGCCTCAATATCAGCATAACCGGTGAGTAGTATCCGAACTGGGTCAGGAAAATCTGGAATAATCAGTTCAAAAAACTCAACACCGCTTAAGTTGGGCATCTTTTGATCAGATATAACAACGTGAATTGTGTTCTCTGACAAAATCTGCACAGCCTCGTTTGCGCTAGAAGTAGTAAAGATTTGATAATCTCTTCTATAAGCGGCTTTGAATGACGTGAGGTTGTGCTCTTCGTCATCTAGGTATAAGATAGTAATCTTATCGTTTGACATGAGGTAAGCGAATTACGGCACTTTAGGTAAAGTTATAATAAATTCAGTTCCCAAATTAGGCTCGGTTTCCACAACTATTTTACCATTGTGGTGATTGACAATTCCAAGCACAATGCTTAGTCCTAACCCGGTCCCCTCTCCCACGTCTTTCGTAGTAAAAAAGGGATCAAATATTTTAGATTTGACTTCCGGATTCATTCCTCCTCCGTTGTCTTTAATTCGTATTTCAATTTTATCATTGACCTCAGTGGTCTTCACTGCAACCAATCGTTCTTTTAATGGCTTACCAGAGTTTTCAGTCGCATGCACGGCATTGGCTATGATGTTCATAAAAACCTGATTCAACTTCCCAGGATAACATTGTATTTTAGGCAGGTTCACATCGAATTCTTCCTTCACATTTGTTGCACCTCTAATGGTTGTTTTCAGAATGATTAAAGTTGATCTCAGACATTCATTAATGTCCGCTTTCTTCAAGTCATCCTCGTCTAGACGTGAAAAAATCCTGAGTCCTTTCACAATTTCAGCTGTGCGCTGGGCACCATCTTCGATCCCCTTCATCAATAGATCAATTTCCGTTTTAAGGAAACCGAGTTCAAGCTCTTGACTTAAGGCTCTTGCTTGGTTGATTTTTTCAGTAGCCTGTTCACTCCCAGGTTCAGCAGATTCATAACAAGCAAGGATAGCCAATAGATCATCTAAATCCCTCCTTAATGGCTTAATATTCGATGAAACGAAATTGATTGGATTATTCAATTCATGTGCGATTCCGGCAGTCATTTGACCTAACGAAGCCATCTTTTCAGCGTCGACCAATTGGGCCTGAGCAGAGCGCAATTCATCAAGGGTTATGTTAAGATCAGCATTTGATGTCTCCAGGGCATTTGTTCTTTCGTTCACCTTCACTTCAAGCAAAACATTTTGCTGTGTGATGATACGCTCATTTTCTTTCAATGCCTTCAGCTTTTGTAGCTGTTCTTTTTCTTTCTCTCTTTTCAGTTGATTGATTCGATCAGCCAATGCGAAGGAAAGCAACACTACTTCCAAGGCTGAACCAACGGGCAAAGCATATTTAGCAATGATATTGTTTGGGAAAACACCAACATCTCTGAGCACGAAAATAGTTACCCCAATCAAGAAGATTACAAATGCGATAAGGAAGAACAAAGCAGGCTTAAAGCCTTTTTGATAGCTTCTAATACCTGCGAACACCAATAGCAATGAAGCAACAGCGCAGAAGTTAATTAAATTGTAACTGAGTGTAAAATTGCCAATGGTAGCCAAGATAAAAGCCCCTAGGTAAACTATTAGATAGCCGTGCAGAATGTTATGAATTATTGGAGTAAACTGTTTGGTTCTTAGATAATGTTGAGCAAAAAGCACCGTCATAACACCTGACAACACTCCTGAATAATGGGCAGACCTTAAACCTAACCAATTATTTTCTGGCCAAAAATACTGATTCCCGTATCCATTTAGAATGAGTTGAGTAATCCCAACAAAGAAGATGAACAACACATAATACAGGTAATTATTATCTCGTACACTGAACCAAAGAAATAAGTTGTAGAGGAACATCACTAGGATAATCCCTGAATAAACCCCGAAGAAGATGTTCTTATTGTTCTGTTCAAAAATGACTGTATCCTCGTTTTCAATTCGAATGGGCACCATCAGCTGCTTCCCACTAACTAACCTCAAATAGACTATTGACTCATTTGAAGGCTGAAGTCTGAATACAAAATTGGGCACCTTAAATTGCCTTTGAGCAAAAGGAAATGCCTCGCCTTGTATGTCTTCAATTCGAATACCCTCTGGTAACACTTGGTAAAAGAAGATGCTATCAATATTCGGATTTTGTAATTCAAGGACGGTCTCTTGGGTGGTTCTAGCAAGCTCAAATTTAATCCAATGAGCATTATCAGACACACCCAGGTTGGGGATTGAGCCTTCTACGGTCTTAAACGTTTCTTTTTGAACATCTTCGAACGAGAGGGCAGATGTAGAATCAGTAAATACGAGGATTTCTTGGGGCGGGCCGTTTGAGTTCGCGCTCGCGTTCGCGAAGGATAAAAACGAAACGAACAGGAGTACTATAAATTTAACTCCGAGTTCAAAACACTGAATAAAGGATGTCGGTTTTCTCATTGTTTCACAAGAAGGTCATAATGGAGACTAATCTCGCCTTTAGGGCCAGACGAAACTCCCACCTTCTTGGGATTCTTACGCAACTCTTCAACTTCGGTTCTAAAATCAGGGTCCATATTATCAACATTCCCTACCGAAATGTAATGCGCTACAGTGGCAATAAGCTTCTCAGTTGGATATGGAAAGCCTCCATTGTGGCCAATTTCAGTGATGGTTGTAAAGCCAAACCCCTTCATCCAACGTCGCGTAGGAGGAGAAGACAGCGCTAAAAGGTGAGTAATATTTAAGGTTTCGCACATACTTATTGCACAGCGAATAACAAGTTTACTTCCGATACCAAAACCGGCTACCTCCACTGAATTCCATAGTGCGCAAAGCTCAGCACATCCTTGAGGAATCATTTCTTCCACCACACTAGAAACGCGATCATCGAACTTCATAATTGCATTCTCTAATGGTAGTTTCTCTCCAATTTGGCGAACGTGAATTCTAGCTCCTCCATAGATTTTATGTCCGCTTGGGGAAGTCACTAGGATAACATATACATCCTTGGATTCAATCCATGTGTCACTCGAAGATGCCAGTTTTTTGAACCCATGATTTGCAAGCACAGCAAGGTGACCATCAACGAAACGTTGACTTGAATTTACATCATCGCAAGCTCTAAACGCACGAATATGCACTTTCGAAATCTTGGCTGAATGTCCAGCTTTTATTTGACTACTAGTCCATGAAGAACTCATCCACGTCTAAAAATTTTCTTCCACTAATTCTATCATTCCCAAGAAGGATCATTCGTACCACTTGTGCTACTACTCCTGCTCCCATTGTCACTTCTGAGGCTAACTGGGGCCAACGACTAATTGTCTTTCCCATTTCACTCAAAGAAACTTTCATCCGATCAGACAGTTCATCAAGACGCATGAGTTTCATCATGGTTTCCTGTGTCCATTCGCCGGTCTCCACCAAATGTAGGCATTCGTCATCAGTAAAGCGGCCGTGTAAGATTCCAATACTTGTATCTAGATCAAATCTCTCAACATCTAGCATTCCCCTATCAGAAGTCTCCATCACCACAGGAATGCCTAACGACCTGGCTTTCAATCTTGCAAGTATCTTTATTCGGATGTTATCACATTCTTCCACTAGCACATCAAGTTGACTCCCATTGGTCGATAAAAATTCATCAATATTTTCATCTGTCACCCCTTGATCAAAAATCGTCACTTGAATGAAGGGGTCAACTTCAGAAATTTCGCGTGCCACAATGGTCGTTTTCAAAAGACTGAGATTCGTCACCCCCGACCGCAGTCGATTGAGATTCGACAAATCAAGCCGATCTAGATCAGCGATTCTAAGCTCCCCACCGATGCATTCCATCGCTAGAGCCATTGCCACACCCGAACCAACAGACATGCCTATGATTCCTATTGAAGCCTTTGCGAGTATCGCTTGTTCTTCTTTGTTAATCTTCAGCATGTTTCGGTTTGTTCTCACTTCACGAAACTCCTCTTCACCGAGTAAATGAACAAGCGCATTTCGCCATGAATAGTACACCCAAATTCCATAGGCCTCAGGATGCTCACCCAATCTTGCGCGAACAGCCAGCTGAAATTCACTTTGGCTCCAACCGGAAGATGGTTGTCTGAGTTTGAAGAGTTCTTCGAGCTGTGCCTCAATTGTATCAAGAATCACCGGTTTTTCCGCCTCAATAAGCTGACCGATCCGCACCGCGTCCTGTTCCTTGGCTAAATTAAATATTTCGGGAAAGCAATTTTCATCTACTAGCGCAATTGTATCTGAAGGTAACAGTTCACTCAGCATTTGAGATACGGTTTAGGTTATTCGTTTCTAAAGTTGGTAAAATTTGGTGTCATTATTAAACTTTATTATTAAAACCTTTCATCCTATTGAAACCAATCATATTTCTCTGCGTATACCTCATTTATGAAGGCAATGGAAAACAATAGATTAATCGTGCTAGCTCCTCACAAATCAAGCATAACCAATGAGATCTTAAAGCCACAGCTTTTTGATGTCCGCATCTACAGAACGGCAGAAGATGCCTGGTGCTTAGCAGAGAAAGAGCATATTTCTCTTTTCATTAGTTATGAAAAATTCATTCTCGGTTCGCCTGCCGGGTTTATTCCTGCGTTGTTTGGCCTTCATCCAGAATTAGTTCACCTCTTTTTCTATTCAGACATCACAGTTGAAGAACTCGCAACTTTAGTAAACGCTTCTTCAAACATTCATTTAGCCACTATTAATGCGCCAAAAAAAGCGCTCTTAAAAGCTGCAGATGAGGCAATGGAAAGCTATTTGAAAGGCGCTCAAAAATCTCAAATAATTACTGAATTGACAGAGCAAAATGAGCAATATGAGTTTATGCTCAGACAATCGATGCTCTCATAAATCCTAGGATTGAAAATTAAGTTTGCATTCTGTAGAGAATGGCTATATTTTTACTAGCAAGAGCTAGACAATGAATCCTATTTTATTTCCAGACCGTATAAACTGGTCTTATCAACCTTCAACTAGAAACTTCCTTTTTCTTTGTGAGTTTGGTCATTCACTGAAAGATGCATTTATTTCTGTGGATGAATTTGATGATTGGTTCGGACAAGCAACAGGAATACACCGATTAAATGGAGATGCAGGTTCCTTCTTCCAAGTAATAGGAGCGAATGACCCTGCTGATTTCAAAGCGAACCTTCTTATCCTTTCGAGAGGGATTATTCTCCAATCAAGCCCTTTAACGGTGGCTGGATCTTCTGCTTTCAAAACACCAGAAACCATTGAAAGCATTGCAGATGTGGACAGAGCAAAATTGATTGCTGTATTGAGCTTATATGACAATAATGCCGCTAAGAATGTCACCCATGCTTTAAAGGCCCCTGTAAATAGAATTAAAGGAATAGCTCAGATTCTAAGATCTGAATTTACTGAATCTCCAGAACAAGAATTACTCATCAAATACCTTTCTCAAACGTCAGAAAAACTCGGTGTTATTGTTGATCACATTCTAAGAGACGGCGAGCTTTACACCGAAAATGTAAAGATTGACTCTGTTGTTCTTTCCGCATTGCATGTGGCTAAGCGAATCAATGACCGCCCTATAAGCTCAAATGTTAATGTTCCTGAAGTGCAACTCTCCCCTGCTTATGCTTCTGTACTGGAGCGCGTAATAATAGAATTGCTTTCTATTAACCAGCCGTTGTTTTCCCACGGCTGTTCATTAGACATCTCTGTACTGAGCACTACCGGAATTACCTTGCGAATTAATCACCATTTCCCAGCTGGAAAAATGGAATTAGAGAAGGGGAAACTAATCGAAGAGAATTCGATTCCTGCAGGCGTCAATGAATTAATGCTTCGATGGGAAAAATCTACCTTTATTACAGCAACAGAAATAGATGCCTGGTCTTACAGTTTTTACCTCCCTCTTTAATTCAAGGAAACATCCATTGTTCCTAATTTCATCTTTCGATAATGATTCGCTAGCAAAGCCATGAGGTGCTGAAATGATTTCATCGCTCCCAACGTGTCAGGAGAAATTTCTTTTTTCTGGAGACGTAAGTTCAACAGTCCGTAAAGAGCAGTAATCGACGCTTCCACAGGATTCATTCCAGAGTTGCCCGCACGCTCAAGAAAGGCGCTTAGGTTGGGCTCTGCCGCGTCAAAAGAAGCGATATACATCTTATCTTTTGTAATGCTAATGAGCGAATGGTGGAGGTAACTCATCTCAATTAACAACTCACCAACCTCAGAAACATGTCCTTTTTGCTGCACCTTCTGAGATTTCATCTGCTGAATTAATTCAGCAAACCATGAAAGCTCTGAGTCAATATCAAGCTCTTGCCCACTCGAGTCCAAAAATGCGCGAATGGCAGCCAGATCAAGTTTTGCAGCGCGCACCAAATCCTCCATTTGCCAGAGGTAAATGATATACTCTACTATATTCTCTTCCTTCTTTTGGCTCGCAATGGTCATTTTTCTTCAGTTTGAGGTGCCATCTCCAATGCATACTCCATATTAAGTTGATTCACCACACCTTTGGTAATATCAAAAGGCGCTTGACCATAAAGAACACCTTCACGTGAAAAACCCCAATTCAAGATAAGGTCAATCTCGTTTTCTTTCGCGTAGCGCTCTAAAAACTCACTCAAGCGATCAGCTATTTCTTGTTGAAATACGGCTTCCTTTCGTGCCAAATTCTCTTGTTCTCCTTGTTGAGCGCTCTGAAGCTCTTGTTCCAATTGCATCAACCTTTGCTGCGCAACGGCCATATCGCTCTCAGTAGCACTTCCACTCTGCACGTACTGCACAAGCTCAGTGTATTCTTTCTCAGCTGCTTTTAATTGACGGCCAAGTTTGTTTTCGCTCACACGTGAATAGCTAATGAGCTCATCTTCCTTATCAAGGATGAATTTGTATTGCAAATTCAAGCTATCACCTCTTACGAAACCAATTCTAGGGATGTGGTTTTCATCATTTATAGTGACCTCATCAGATTGAAGAGCCTCCATTTCATTTGTCACCTCATGAGCCTCTTTTGAAGAGACAATGTTAAAGATGCCCAATCCGAGCGCTACGAAAGCCACTCCTAATGCAATTTTCTGAATCATTTTATCCGTTTTGAAGATTATTCCATGCGTCAGTAAACCCGCTGCGCATTGTTACAAATCTTTTTAATACTTCCGCATCGAAGTCGGGCGTCAACATTTTTCGAATGTCGTCAACCCCCATCACATCTGTCTGTCCAATTTTAAACGTTTGCTCAAATTGCCCCACTTCATATTTGATGTGGTACTTTTCGTTCCAAGCAAAAATAGTGATCTTCATCACTTTATGAGGGATTTCGGCAATTATGCGCATAATTCAAATTTCGGCAAAGATAACAACTACATTGAGGAAGAATGAAAGAACGGCGTTTTATGCATCAAAGTGTGTCAAATTTGGCATGGGCTATGAGAAGTGCGCCTTTGATGTTAGCTCAACCAAAGTCACCCTATACAACACTTGATGAAAACTGGTTCGCTGCAAACTACGAGCTCCACGAAGAGTGGATCTGGCGATTGGACGCGGATCCTAAGCCGCTAGATGATTTTTTAAGGAGTGAATATAGACTTCCTCTAGGTAAGAAGTTTGAACGGCTTATTGAGTTTTGGCTGCGCGAAAGTGAACACTTTGAACTCTTAGCAAATAACGTTCAGCTTTCAGAAGGAAAAGAAACGGTGGGCGAAATCGATTTCATTTTCAAAGATGCGGCCTCTAGAGACGTTTTCCACATGGAAGTGGCTTGCAAATTCTATTTGTGCTCTAATAAAAGCAAAGCTTGGCACCACTGGATTGGACCGAATGGCAATGACAATCTAGCGTTGAAAATGAACAAGTTAACTAAACAGCTTGCCATCACTTCTTCGCCTGCAGGCAAACGTTATTTGGACGAAAACAAAATAGTTGAACCCAAGCCGGTGCTCTTCATGAAAGGCTTGTTTTTCCATCATTACCAAGATTTATTTCATTCAAATTCACCAATTTTTAGCGCCAAAAATTATGGGACTGGGTGGTGGGTTCGCTTGGCTGAGTTAGATCACTTCTTTGCATCAGATGGCACCTGGATGGTTCTTCAAAAATCTGATTGGCTCTCGAATTACGAAACGAGTTTCGGCACAAACGAAATTTATGAAAGCTACCAGATGAAGGCAATATGTCATGAGCTCATTGCCAAATACAAGCGGTCAATCACCGTTATTCAGTTATTCCCTAGCGAGGTAGGCTATTCGGAGGGTTCCCGCGGATTTGTTGTCCCAAACCACTGGCCAGATAAACGTTAACTGTCTAACCAGTCCTTGAAAGCGGCAGTTCGTTCTCTAGCGACCACAATCATTTCCTCTTCTAGACCTTGGATTTCCAGACGCAGCCTGCTATTGCTCCATGATGTGATTTCACCAATGGCTGCCGTTGAAATTATAAATTTCCGATTGATTCGAAAGAAAATTTTCGGGTCCAGCTGAGGCTCCATGGCCTCTAAAGACTTATCAATGGGATAACTGCGGTGATCTTTAGTGAACAAACAGGTGATTTTATCTTCGCTATAAAACCCAAGGACATCATCAATGGGGAAGAACTTGAGCTTATCTCCTACCTTAATAAGGAAGCGATCTTTGAACGCCCTCTGCTCAAATTGAAGCTTCGCGAGCAATCCTGTTAAATCAAAATCAGGACTCTTGAACATGCGTTCTTCAAGTTTAACAACTGCGCTCAGCAGGTCTTCTTCATTGGAGGGTTTGAGCAGATAATCTATGCTCAAATGATTGAACGAACGAATGGCGTAGTGGTCATAAGCTGTCAGAAACACGATAGGCAACTTAGTCTTAGCATGCTCAAACGCCTCAAAACTCAATCCATCTGCAAGCTGAATATCAGCAAAAACAGCGTCTGCATCAGCATGCTGACCAAGCACATCAATGGCACTCGTAACAGAGTCTGCGTAAGCCACGACCTTCCATTCTGGACGAACCGAAGTCAGCAGCCGCTCCAATCGTTTTACAGCCCTAGGCTCATCTTCTATGATGATAATTCTCTTGCTCATTTCTCTGTATTTTGAATGCGAATGAAAGGAACTTCAACACTAAAAAAGCCATCAGCATCTTTCACTACCACCTGTTGATCACTTAACACTTGGTATCTATTTTTAAGGAAGGTCAACCCCAAATTCGTAGATTTTTCTACTTGCCTTTTCAACTGAATTTGATTCTCCATTCGAACAGCCCTTTCCATAAAAATGAGACTCACCTTTAAGGGCTGCGCCGAAGACACTACATTGTGTTTAACGGCATTTTCTAGGAGGAGCTGCAAGGCCATTGGAACAATAAACAAGTCACCTTTGTGTGATTCCATTCCCGAAATCTCAAATTCAAAGTTTGAGCTAAATCGCTCTTTGAGCAATGCTGCAAAGGTTTTCAAAAATTCAACCTCTTCATCAATCGGCACCACTTCCTTGTCTCTGCTATCAAGCACATACCGATAAACATCGCTTAGTTTTCGGATGAATCGAACGGCTTGATCTTGGTTTTCGTAGACCAATTCAGAAAGCACATTCAAACTATTGAAAAGAAAATGCGGATTCATTTGATTCCGAAGCGTTGCATATTGCTGGGCAACGACTTCATTTTTCAATTTTTCTGAGTTTACTGCTGCTTCTCGCCAGCCGCGGAAAAAACCAATCGCCGTCATGATTGTTGAAATAACGATTGAGACAATGACTGCAATTCTTCCTGTTCTAAAGAACCGATTCCAGAACTCAGCACCTGTAAAGAAGTCTTCTTTATTGTACCCAAAAACGAAGTATTCAAAGGAGAGCTGAACAATCTGAAATGCGGTAAAAGAAAAAAGAACTAAAACCAAAAAACCAATTAAGAGACGTTTCCAAGGGTGTGTCAGCCATGAAATTCTAGTATCTAATTTCTCAATGAGGTATCCATTCCCGATTGACTGGGTGAAAAAGATCGCCATGGACCAAGACGTCAGGAGAAAGAACATGCGAGGTGAATCAAAAATTCGCCCTGATGAAAAAATGTATCCTGCAATAATTGAGATTACTGCTACAATAGCATAATAAACACCCTTTCTGATTCCCTTAGTTCTCATCTTCCTTCATCAATTTATCTATGCGCTTCTTTTCCCACTTCGCCCCAAAAATGAAGGTAAATCCGAAGGTTGAAGAAAAATGTGCTACTATTCCGACTCCCCATCCTAATGCGGGCCAGCACCACCACTGTTCGCTTGATGTTAATTGGTTCAAGATAAACAGCCCAAGAATAACCAAGCAATAGGTTGTAAGGTGACTATAAAAGCCTTTTTCTTTCTGAACACGCTTTTCAGCCCACGCTCTTTTCTCTGAATTTTCCATTTTATTTCCCGTTTGAGTTAGACCCTATTTTACTTACAGTTTGCTGTGATGCTTTCCAAAAGCGTTTCGCCCCAGGTCGGACTCCATTCTGTTTGTATTTTGAAATCCCCAAAGGTTGAAAGCACTTCTGCTGCATCAGCGCAGATGGGTGCTAAATCACCTCCTGTGTATTGAGCGATGCCCATGTTGTTTCTGATTTTCAAACACTTCGCACGCGGGTTGGCCGGTGAAATGCCCAATGCTTGCTGAGTGCATGCCTCTATTTGCGGACTAATTGAGGCTGCTCTTCGCATGTCTAACATCAAGGTTGCACTGTAATATAGGGCTTTGAGTGTCCAAATTTCAGCATTCCCTTCCCACTTTTTCAGCATGAGGTCAATTTGAACCTCAGCCCTATTTAAATAACCTTCTTTCTCACCAAACTCAACGGCATCAAACCCGGCTGTCACCAGACAAAATGATTCATAGTAAGCCGGCTCCCACTGATCTGAATGCGCTTGTGAAATTTGCCCAAACAAGTTCGAAGCGAGCACGAACTCTTTTACTGACTGAGCAGACTCATATTTACTCATCGCTTGTGACATCTTTGAGGAGAATGAGTTTGCCAATGTAAAGAGCGGTAGAGAGACTAATAATATTGCGATTAACTTTTTCATAATTGTTGTTATTTTTGGTTGTTTGATTGTGCAATATGGAATCAAGCATTCATTACCGGAATTCAGATCTACTGAACTGTAAGATTCTTCTTCTGAATTGTAACTCATTCCTCCAGGGCATTAAACCTTTACACATTTTAAAAGTCGAATAAGGATGTCTAGACTACTTTCACCGCTCAGCATACTTGCATTTCTTGTGATTATCGCTGGGCAATCAGCCTTCGCCCAAAGACCGAATGGGCCGCGCCCCGCAATTGGCATACTCAGCGGAACTGTGCTTGACGCAAGAGATGAATCAGCGGTTGAATTTGCCACCATCACACTTGTTGCAATGCGAGACAGTAGTATTGTAACAGGCAGTATAACTGACAAAAAAGGAACCTTTCTCATTCCGGCAATCCCTTTGGGGATCTACAATGTGAAGGTGACCTTTATAGGGTATGAAATCAAAACCATTGGCCCCATTCGGTTAACACCAAAAGAAGACACCACGCGTGACTTAGGAGAAATAATGCTGTCACCACTTGTGAACGATCTTGAGGCTGCGGAGGTAACTGCAGATACGCCTTACATGGAGATGAAGATGGACAAACGCGTTTTTAACGTGGAGGAAAGTTGGGGGACTACCGGCGGTTCAGCAACAGACATTATTGAGACACTCCCTTCTGTTCAGGTCGACATTGACGGAAACATAAGCCTTCGAGGTTCGCAAAACGTGACCATCTTAATAGACGGAAAGCCTTCTGCTTTAGCAGGTACTTCGCGCCAGGCAATCATGGATCAGATTCCGGCCAGCAGCATAGAGCGCATAGAAATAATCACGAATCCTTCAGCAAAATATGACCCAGACGGAATGTCAGGAATTATCAACGTAGTACTTAAAAAGAATAAGCTTGCTGGGTTTAATGGCAATGTTTCCTTAACGGCGGGAACAGGAGATCAATACAATGGGTCTCTGGGTTTGAATTACAGAAACAACAAGGTGAATGTTTTCACGAATTACTCTTACCGCTATTCTGATCGGTTCTCTCGTTCCGAAACAAATCGGACGACTTTTGGGGCTGACGAAGGAGATCTTTTCTTAATTCAGAATGCTGACGGGGGAAGAATTGGTCAGAATCACACCATCATGTCTGGAGTTGACCTTTACCTGAATCCCACTTTGACGCTCAGTGCGTCTGGCACATTAAATTTAGGTGAGACAGCGAGGCAAGACAGTGTGCAAAACCTCCAAGACTATTCTTCTGGCTTAGTTTTAAGCAACTTCAATAGATTCTCGAAAAGTGAGCAGAATGACAGAGGATACGACCTCAATTTGGGACTCGTAAAACAGTTCAAAGGTGATCAGCATACATGGACCACAGACATCCGTTATTCTGACGCTAAATCTGATGAACTAAATACATTTGACAACCTTGATTACCTCATCGGAAACGACGTTTTAAATATCGACCTGCCAGAAGAATACAACAATTCCAATAGCACCCGCAAGACCCTTACTGCACAGACAGATTATATACACCCAGTGCATGATGGTGATGGAAAAATAGAACTGGGATACAAAGCGATCATTCAGGAGCTCAAGAATGATTTCTATGGGTACGCTCAAGATTCAATATCAGGCGCCTATGAACCCCAGTTAGATCGGAATAACTCCTTTGTTTACGACGAGCAAATTCACGGAGTCTATGCTACTTATGGTCGCAAAATCAATCGGTTCAGTTTTCTTTTCGGACTAAGGGCTGAGGAGGTTTTAACTACAAGTACCTTAATTACAACCAATGAAGTTTTCAATAATGACTACTTCTCTTTATTCCCTAGCTCCCATTTATCTTATGATCTAACAGAAGCCACGCAACTAGGATTGAGCTATAGCAGAAGAATCAATCGTCCGCGTTCAAGACAGTTGAATCCTTTCCCAAATTACTCGAATGTGTTGAGCCTTCGAAAAGGCAATCCATTCCTCCTTCCTGAGTACACGAATTCGTTTGAATTGGCCTATAGCATTCAGAAGGGAAGGTCTAACTACATGATTAGTGCCTATTTGAGAGATGTAAACAACGTAATCAGAAGATTCACAACCGTTGACACATCAGGAGTCAGCACCATTACCTATGAGAATTTTGCTGGAGCTCAGAACTACGGAATTGAACTTGTGATCAACACGCCCATCAACAAATGGTGGAGCATTAACGCCAGTGCCAATGGCTACCGCACAAAGAATGACGGAACCAACCTTGAAAGTGATTTGAACAATGAGGCTTACAGCTGGTCAGCGCGGATCATGTCTACAATGAAGTTAAAAAAAGGGCTAAGCATTCAACTCTCTGGTTTCTATAGGGCTCCAGAATTATATCCACAAGGAAGTTTCAACGGTTTTTTATTTTCGAACATTGCGCTCAAAAAATCTATCTTGAAGAACAAAGGGTCATTGACCTTAAATTTACGAGACATATTTGATACCCGAGAATTCTCATTTGACAGCTATGGAAGCGGATTTGAGGAGGAAAGCATGCGCAAGCGCGAGTCTAGAAATCTGCTACTCACATTTTCTTATCGCTTCGGAAAACTAGAGCCCTCGAAAGACAAGCGCAAAAGATCATCAGGTGATAACGGCGGCGGCGAAATGGATGATGGTGATTTCTAGTCGTTATTCTATTGTTACTTCACGCAGTTTTCGAGCTAATAAAAGTGCTATAATGGTGAAAGCTACAGCCACATATCCCACAATGTTATAATTCTCAATAGGCCCCCCACCTTCTGACTGCACTACAATGCTCCCAGCAATCAGTGATGCAGAACCGCTGGCTAAAGATGTAACAGAACTCTTCAAACTCATGAATCCACCTCTATTTTGAGGACGTACAACAGCTGTGAGCAAAGTATTTGCGGGAATCATTCGTCCGGAAATAGAAATAAAGAATATGCCAGAAATAGTTAACACCAAGTAAATTGAAATGGGCCACAAGTGCGTAATTAAGAGTAAAGGAATAATTGAAATACTGGCCATAACGTAGAACACCTTTTTTCGCCCAAAACGATCAACCAAGCGCCCTATTAAAGGCGAAGTAAATACTGTGCAAGCGCCGCCAACTAGGTAAATAAGCGGAATTTGATCTTGAGTCAATCCGACATTGTTAATCATGTAGGGGGTAATGAACGGAATCACAGTAAACTGCCCTAGGACCAACAACACGGTGAACAGCAAAGCTTGGAGTTGATTGATGTTTTTGCCCGCCATCCGAATGGTCTCAAACGGATGAGGCTTATCGGTTTGCGCATCCAAGTGCTGGCGCATGGAAGGCACTTTGAAAATGACCAAAGCGACTACAAAAGTCCCCAAGATGGCAACTAAATAGAACGGCAGGTGCCAATTCCCATCAAATCTATTCACTAATTCCAAAGCAAGGGGAACTCCTATTACTGCGGCCAGTGCAAAAGACATGGAGACAATGCCCATTGCCTTCCCTCTTCGCTCTAAAGGAAAAACATCCCCTACAATGGATAACACAAGTGCTCCAAGAATTCCGCCGAAGAGTCCGGTTAAAAGTCGTGTTCCAATGAAGAGGGCATAATTCAAATCAGGATCTGATGTATTGGGTACAACTGCACTTGAGAAAGTACCAATAACGAACCCTATGTAGGCCACTGTCAAGGCTTTCTTGCGGTCAAATTTATCAAGAAAGAAGACCCCAAAAAGGCTGCTCAAAAACGCAGCTAACGGATAAGCGGCAACAAGCATTGAAAATTGAAATGGTGTAATAAGAAGTTCCTTCTGAAGGATGTCGCCCATTGGCATCATGATCATAAAATCAACGATGTGGGTGAATTGAGCCGCAGCAAGAATAAATATGATTAGCCGTTCGCTTTTTGTCATTCCGCTATGAATCCTATTTTAATGTGTGACCCATCGCAAAATGGTTTGTTAGTTGAAGCGCCGCATCTGCAGAGCGCCATAGATTCTTCAACTGTTTTAGTAGTTCCGTTGTTCAGAGCAATTTCACAGGGGCCCCTAACTATTGCTGGGCCATTCTGTACAAATTGAATTTGAATGGCCTCAGAAGCAGATGATTCTGAGGGCACTTCTGCATTTAAGTAGGAGGTTAATGCTCCAGAAGGACATTGGCTGACTTGGGAAATAATTTCATCCGTTGGAGCGCCGTCAGCATTGATCCATGGTTTTGATTTTGGGTCGAAAACAAAAGACAAGCCCCTCCAGCATTTTTCAGAATGAATGCAAATCTCAGGCTTCCAAACAATGGTTACTTCCCCGCTGGTATACTCTTTTGTCATGATGTGAAATCTAATTCGAAGCCGAAGCCGCTGCAGAACTAATGCATTTGATAATCATCAATGCTTTTGAGAACATCTTGTTTGAAAGGCATTCGCTGAGAGAACTGACTTGGTCTAATGTAGCTGAACAACAGTTTTAATAAGGCATTGGAAGTCTTTGTACGATGACGAATGTAGCATTTGACATCAATCGGATAGGCCCCAACTGATGATTTAATCTCACTTGCTGTTCGTCCAAATGAAATCTGTTTCACTCCACTCTCAATGCCCATCATAATGTACTCATAGAGCATCCGTGAATAGAGTGAATACTGATGGTTCAGGTTGTAATCAATGCCCACAAAATGAGTATCTATCCAGTTCTCGTATTTAAATGCGCTTTGAAAGCCTACCAATTTATCATCCAGAAAATAACCTTTTAGTGTGAAAGCTTCGCCCAGGTTTTCTTTCATTCTACTGAATACTTCACCATTGAGTTTTCCGAGTCTAAAATCAGCTCGATCATAAACCTTTTCATACAACGAAAATAACTCTTCACGATGCGCAATAAGGTCTTCTTTATCAAAATCCTTCAGCACAATGTTTGCAGACTTTTTGAATGCAGCTTTGGCTTTCGTTCTATATTTCGTTGTGAGAGAGGCCAAATAATCATCAAAGGTTTTCCACTCTGGCTTTAGAGACATCACCATGTTTGGGTCTACAAAAAACTCAGCATAACCTTCTTCGCTAAAGTGTTCTGAGATCCCAAATGATTTCGGGTAAAAATCTTTGACAACTGTTGCTGCAATTCGGTTGCCTTTTTCTTTACAATCAGCTTCAATTTCATCAATTGCCTTCAACAACAGAGCTCCTTGAGTTGAAGGTTCAATGTGGTCATTAAAAACAAATCCGTGCTCTCCTGTGGCAAAACTATTCCCAAGCACAAGAACACGGAAACGCATCTTTCTATTCCCAAGGAGTTTCTTTGATACTGATTTCACCCACTTACCACTTTTATCAAAGTTCGCGTTGAGGTTATCACTTTCGGCCATGGTGATTTGAAAAGCGGCCACTCCAACCAATTTTGAGTCTTTCAGAAAACAAGCAAATCTATAGCTTAGATTCTCATCAAGAATTCGCAAGGCATCAAAATAGTGGGTGAGAAGAAAAACACTCTTATTTACAACCAATGGATTCCAAGCTTCGGCAAGTACATCATCTATTTCATCATGGATCAAGACTTGAAACTGTGAAACATCAAATTGCATCGCTTTTTCGGCTCGAGGTTGAGAAAGACCTCCTTTAAATTCTTTTAAGTTTCGGCAGTGCATCGGGCAAAGGTAACCCGTTAGTTAGGCTAAATGTTGAGGTTCGTGTTAAAATAAGTTCGCCACCCTTCGGTTTAAGTTCGGATAAAGATAGAGCACCAATGGAATCAGCATAGACGCAAACATTAAGCCCGGCAAGCGGTAGCGAACAACTGCTCCTAAAACGGGAACCGCACTCCCAATGACCACACCTAGTACGACCACACAAGACAGGGCGAAGCAAAAGAGCTCATTTGCAATCAACTCCCTGCCTTTCGATCTAAACTTAAAGCCTACGAGCAATAGGAGGAACAGTAAAAAGAGCGATTCGACCATTGGGGGAACGTAAAATAGGCCGTTCACTTCCCACGGGAATGGACGAATAAAGGCCGTTGTGATTCGCTCTGGAATTTGAGTTAAAAACCCCAAAGGCGATTGATCAACAGGTGAAATAGCAATTGTACTTCCGGCCTCGTTTAGCGCCGCAACATTGTAAAAATCAGTTTGCTTCTTTTGGAGAATGTAGAGGAAATTACCAGGTTCATAAAAGGCTCCTGCATTCACGGCTGCGGTATAGCTCAAAATCAACACCCCTAAATAACGCACGTAAGGTTTAACCTTTATAAATCTGCTCAAAGACAAGGCAATTAGCGCTGGCAGCATGGCAACAAGTACATAAGGCTTCAAAAAAGCGAGCACAAAAAGTGCTAAAACCATCCCGAGAAGGAACTTCCATTTTCTCTGAATCACTTGAGAATAGCACCAGAGGAGCGCACCTATTCCTGCAATCAAAGGTGCTTCTTTCAGAACGCCCGAGCCCCAAAACCAGATGGTTGGTAACAAAGATACAGAGATGAAAGCAACCGTTTTATGGACCGAAATTTGGCCAATGGCATAGCACCCTCTAATAAAAGCGATCATCCCGATGGTACTTAAAAAACAGAACACCACGGTATGCACATGATAAAACCCTTGTGAAAAAAGGGCTATGACCATGTTCAAGCGGATAATGGTAGGATTGTCATTGGCAATGCCGTAGGAATATGAAGAAGACCAACCTCTTAGCTGTTCGAAAGTTGGAGCCAAATCAGCCTCCTGAAGATTTACTCCGAATAAAAAGCGCAAATAAATCTGAGGTTCTGTCTTCAAGGTCTGATACAGCACCAGGGCATCATCAAAATAGCGAAATGCATCGCTCGTATTGCGGTAGCTATAGTGATAGGTGTAGATAGCCCAGAGAATCATTCCCGCACCTATTTTCAATCCAAAAACCCACTTAACAGTCTTGAACCTAATCCCACTAGAACGAACGAAATGCCATTTCTTAAGCACGGCTAAACAAATCAAGGCTGCAGCCAGTGTGAAAAGAATATGAAGAGCCAGTTCCACTATTTAAGCCGCCAGTTCTTGCTCCCTCGATCTCCAGGTCATGAAGAGCGCTCCTCCAATGACCAGTAAAACGAGCGCAGAGCCAATTCCTGAAAGCATTTGTCCTGTGGCGTGGGTTGCAGGGAGAAACACGAATTCAATTTTGTGAGCGCCTGCGGGCACCGTTACTCCTCGAAGCACATAATCTACCCGCGCATAATCTACCTCTTCTCCGTCCATATAACATTTCCATCCTGCCGGATACCAGATTTCAGAAAACACAGCAAACTGCTCTTTCGAACAATTGGCTTCGTATTCAATGTGGTCTGGCGCATAAGAAACCATCGAAATGACCGCTGTAGAATCAGGCACAATGGCATCAGGGACAACAGCCTCATACTCATCGTGAATAATGGCAGTGCGTTTTGACTGAAAGGTGTACAACTCATCCATCTCATCATCTACGGTTGCCACCAACTCAATGTCTTCAACAAACCACGCATTTCCGTTTGCATAGGGATTAGGCAATGGCTGCGCCGAAGGGTCCAGTACCAAGTACTTTGCATTCAACATGTTTGCGAACTCCATGCCTTGAAGCACAGCAGGCCCTAAAGTGTTGGCCGTGGACTTAAAGCGCTGTAATTCTGGTGAAAGGTGAAATTCAATGAGTTCTTGATAACGTCTTAGTTTAGCTCCATGGTAACCTCCAAGAGATTTGTGGAAGTAACTGGTTCGGGCATCATTGAACGGATTTTGAATGTTCAGCACACGGTAGTTTGTATTAAGATCCAACACACCAAACTGAACTGAAAGACGCACTTTTTCGTAGTCCTTCTCTAATTTTCTTCCAACCTCATCTTGTTTCATTTGAACCTTCTCCTGCATTTTTTTTGGAAGCTCAGGGTTCAGTTGCATTTCGGTTTGGAGAATGGCTAAATCAGCCGGATTGGCATTGTGAGGGTACATTTTATCTACCTCTTTTCTCCAATGCACATATTCGCGTCCTTGCTTTTCATTGTCCATGTACCGGCGATCAACACCCCACAAATCTACCAGCACAAGCACGGCTAGTACACCAACAACCACTTCGCCCTTCACCCTCTTTAGAAAGAGGGCGAACAGCAGCCCAATGGCAAGGATAGCAAACAGAAAACTCCTCATGGCATCTGCTCTGAAGATGGCCATTCTCGCTTGTTTCAATTCTTCAACAAATCCTTTTATAAAAGTGGTTTGCTCCGCACTTTCTGCTGAACCAGCGAATTCACCAAAACGTGCGCGCTCATCTGGTGAAACGAAATCAAACACGGCATTCGGCGCAGCCAGAAAAACAACAAAAAGCAATATGACTGACCCCATTCCAGCGTACAACCATTTTTTACGTTCAACTTCTATCCCATTCCAAATTTCTTGAATTGTGAGCAGCGCCATCAAAGGTGCAGCAACTTGGATAACCACTAACATCATCTTGGTGTCTCTAAACTTCGCAAAGCCAGGAACGGCGGTCAAGAAGAAGTCTGTGATGAAACTGGCGTCTTTCCAGGACAAGGCGATTGCGAGCAATGAAACGGCAAGTAAAGCCCACTTTATGCGGTCTTTCACAACAAAAAAACCGATCAGAAATAGGGCCATAATAATGGCTCCAAAATAAAAGGCTCCTCCAGAAAAATACTGTTCACCCCAATAGTGGTTTGACTGCCCAACTTGTTCTCTGTAGTTCCGGTCAACCTTAGACATGACCTCCTTATTACTTCCTATTGCCCCGCCAGAACCTCCTTTAACGTTCGGAACCATCAGTGACCAGAACTCACCCCTTGACATGCTATATTGAAGGATGTAATCACGGTCCAATCCTTCTGCAGGTGCCGCTTTGAATTCTTGTCCTTCAGGGCGAATAGAGAGTTCTGTTTCACCACGTGTAGAATACTTGCTGTACTCAAATGTTGAGAGCAAACTAGTTAAATTGGGAAGCACGGCTATAACGGCCGCAACGGCAAGAACAGCTCCTATTTTAATTCCCTTAGACCATTCACCATTCAATCCTAAACGGATTATTTCTCCGATGACTACAAATCCGATCAAAAAGGCCAAATAATAAGTCATTTGAGGGTGTCCTGCCGCAATCTGCATACTGAGAAAGAGCACGGTGAGTGCGGCGCCGGCCAAAAGCTTCCTTCGAAAAGTATAGATAACACCGCCCAAGACACCTGGCATGAGGGCAATGGCGTTTACTTTGGAGGCATGTCCTGCTCCGAGGTACAAGATATTGATGCTCGCAAACCCGAATGCAATTCCTCCTACCATTGAGAGCCAGGGGTTTATTCGCATGCACAAGCCGAGAATGTAAAAACTCAACATGGCAATAAACAGCGTTCCAACGGGACCAGGAAAAGCCGTTCGAACCATGCGAAAAATCATGCTCGGCACATTGGCCGTTTGTTGCAGCGAGATTTGGTAAGCGGGCATTCCACCAAACATGGTGTTCGTCCACAGGGCATCTTGATCATAAAATTCTCTGAGGTCTCTCAGCTCTTTTGACATGCCCAGAAACTGGTCAATATCTCCTTGCCTCAATTCATACCCATTGTACGCGGGAGCGAAAAAGGCACTGGAAAGCACAACAAATAGGATTACAGCCACCGCATGCGGCAAAGCCTTGAGCAAGAAATCTTTCATATTACTACGTTGAGCGGGCAAGATAATAGGAATATCTGCTACTCCGAAAAGAAAGGTGAATCAGTCTTTAACCTCTTCAAATTCTACGTACTCCCCAAGGTCGTCATCGCTCGCTTTTTTCTTCTTCGAAGATTTATCGCGCGGCCCTTCTTGCTTCGTGTTTGCTTGTCTTCCTGCTTCATAAGCTTCAAAACGATCTTTTTTTCGAACGCGATTAAACAGCCTAACGACATAATAGACAATTGCTGCAACGGCTAAAAAACGTATAAGGCCCATGAATTAAAAAGAATTTTCATCAAAAGTCGCTATTCAGCAACGAAATTTCAAATTTCACACTCACTATTCACTATCGTTAACGCTTCCGTTAGTCATAAATAACATGAATGACCATTTTAAAATTGTTTTTCAGACAAAGGTTTGACAAGATTTAAGGAAGGATTTACAAATTTGAATAAACCTTAGACCGAAGAAGAAAGCCTTCCTGCGTAGGAGAAATTTGCCAGAGAACTACCATTTCTCAAGTTGAAACAGCTCTTTCTCAGCTTTGCATTGCCCTTCCATCTGTTCAAAATAGCTCCCGATGAAGAGATTGCTGCGCTTCGCGAAAAACTAAAAGAAGACAAGACGTCTACCCAGGTTTTAAACACGCTCGTCAAATATGCAGGCATTCAAGAATCCTTGAGTTCGTAGCATTTTGTGTTGTAGGACATTGAACACGAAGTACCCATGGTACCATCAATTGAACTGCGCTCGGCAAACGTAAACCCGATGAGCGAACAAGTTGACCACTTCACCTTTGAGGACCTAAAACTTACGACTACAAGCTAAAACCAGACGTTCACAAATCCAATGTTGACAGTGAAGTTATCCTTTCTATCTTCGTTTCAAAAGCACGAAACTTCCTTCTTTATAGTTCTAAAGTTACCGTTCAACAAAATTCATGAAACATCTTTTTTCTTTATTCATTGTCTTCTGGGGCTTATTGGCTTTCGGACAGTCTTCGAAAATCACCATTAGCGGAACACTCACAGACGCTAAAACAGGGGAAGAGCTTATTGGAGCAACTGTATTTGAAACGAAACAATTGGTTGGGGCGGGCTCCAATATTTACGGCTTTTACAGCCTTACATTAAACGCAGATTCCGTAGAGCTCATTTTTAGTTATGTTGGGTACCAGACTGAGAGGAAGAAGCTTTTACTTTCAAGCAGTCTTCGCCTCAATGTGGCCTTGTCACCAGGCACCTTGCTTGATGAGGCCATTATTTCATCTGAACAAGGAGAGCAGATTCAAGAGCAAACTCAGATGAGCACCATGGATTTAGACATGCTCAAGGTAGAGCAACTCCCTGTTCTTTTGGGCGAACGGGACATCATGAAAACCATTCAACTTTTGCCTGGTGTTCAGTCAGGAACAGAAGGAGCCAGCGGACTATACGTTCGGGGTGGCGGACCTGACCAGAACCTCATCTTACTTGATGGTGTTCCTGTTTACAATGCCTCTCACCTTTTCGGTTTCTTTTCAGTCTTCAACTCAGATGCCATTCGAAATGTAGAAATCATCAAAGGAGGCTTCCCCGCGCGCTATGGCGGAAGAACAAGTTCCGTTATAGATATCCGCATGAAAGAAGGGAACATGAAAGAGTTCCACGGCGAAGGCTCTATTGGAATTATAGCTTCAAAGCTGACTTTGCAAGGCCCAATCAAGAAAGATAAAACTTCATTTCTTGTAAGTGCCCGACGAACGTATATTGACCTACTGGCGAGACCTTTCATCTCAGCGGCAGGAAATGGGGAACGCGGGGGGTATTACTTCTATGATGTGAATGCAAAGCTCAACCATATCATCAATGCAGATAACCGACTTTTCTTAAGTAGTTATTTCGGGAAAGATCGAGCCTATTTTGGTTTTGACAATAGCGATGTGGGTGATTTTCAGGAATCAAATGATGCCGAGCTAGCTTGGGGAAATCAAATTGTAGCATTGCGCTGGAACCACATTCACAATTCACGTGCTTTTAGTAATGTAACCGGCACTTATAGTAACTACGGCTTCTTAGTTGGCAATAAATTCACAAGCACAAGTCCTCTAGGTACTGAGAGAACTGAACTTCGCTATGAATCAGGCATTCGTGATTTTGGTGTTAAATGGGATCTTGACTTTATTCCGTCTCCAAGTCAATACTGGAAAATGGGAGGTGGATATACCTACCACACCTTTACTCCAGGGATGAATGTCTTTGAAATTGAAAATCCGGAAGCCAGTCTTGATACTTCTTTTGGATCTAGCACGGTATACGCCCACGAGATTCAGGCTTACATTGAAAACGACTGGAAGATTACGGAAAAGCTGAAGATCAATGTCGGCCTTCATTTTGGAGGCTTCTCTGTTAATGATAAATTCTACACTTCTCTTCAGCCAAGGTTGAGTGGAAGGTATTTGCTGAACGAAAAAACATCTATCAAAGCCTCTTATGCTAGAATGACACAGTTCATTCACCTCCTCACAAACGTTTCAATTGGTCTACCTACAGATTTATGGCTCCCAGCAACAGACAATGTTCGTCCACAAGGAAGTGACCAAATAGCCTTGGGAATGGCCACAAGCCTGAAGAATAATTTTCAATTCTCTGCTGAGATCTATTACAAGTGGATGACCAATTTAATTGAATATAAAGATGGAGCTTCGTTTCAAGGAAGTGGAGAAAACTGGGAGAACCTCGTAGAAGTTGGAAAAGGAAATGCCTACGGATTAGAATTGCTGCTGGAAAAGAAATCTGGAAAAATAACAGGCTGGGTTGGCTATACCTTAAGTTGGACTAACAGAGAGTTTGAAAATTTGAACTTCGGTGAACCATTCCCATATCGTTTTGACAGAAGGCATGATATTGGCCTTGCTTTGTCTTACCATATCAATGACCATATTGACATGGGATTTGTTTGGGTTTATGGGACAGGGAATGCAGTTACACTTGGAACAACAACCTTTAGCACCTTGACGAATAACCCAAGTGTATTCGGAAACAATGAGTTGTTTTTCGCTCCTCCAGCTGAATACTTTGAAGAACGAAATGATTTCAGAATGCCCGCATATCACAGACTTGATGTAGGCATCAATTTGCACAAAGAAACCAAGTTTGGTGAACGCACATGGAGTTTCGGTCTATACAATATGTACAATAGACAAAACCCATTCTTTTTATACTTCGGTTCAAATGGCGCAGGCGAACAAGGTCTTTTTCAAATTAGTCTTTTCCCAGTTCTTCCTTCATTTACTTACTCTTTCAAATTTTAAGACATGAACTATTTTCTTTTCACCTTGATCTGCTGCTTGAGTTTAACCTCCTGCCAAAAAGAGATTCCATTCGACATTGATGATGACGGAAAAAAGATCGTGCTCAACAGCTTCATTGGCCCAAACATGGAAAGTGTGGTTGTCTATTTATCTCAAAGCCAGAGCGTCATTAGCAGCACACCCATTCAGGTTATATCGAACGCAACGGTTCAGCTCTTTAAGAACGGCACTAATCTGGGTAACATGGTAAGTGACGGAGATGGTAAATTCACTTTAGAACACACTCCAGAAGCAGGAGCAACTTACAGAGTAGAGGCTTCAGCTGAGGGACTAGATCCTGTTCACGCAGAAACAAGAATCCCAAATGAGCCTGTAATTGCTTCGGTTAGTACTGCCGAATTGTTTGAGCAAGAATTCTCTTTTGAGTTGGTTCTTTCTGATAACGGAAATCAAGAGAATTATTACCAATTATTGATGGTTATACTTGATGACGTTGGCGGAAATCCTTCAATCATCAGTTTCTCAACGAACTCACCTCTGTTGGCCAATCAGGGCAACCCATTTGGCGGGGAGGAAGATGGTACAGAATACTTTTATACAGGTGCCTTCTTCACAGATGATGCCTTCAGCGGTGAAAGTATATCCCTTGACCTATCAGCATTTTATACTTCATCAACAACGGCCATACAATATCTAAGTTGTACTGAAGAATACTACCTCTACAAGCTCACCTTAGAAAATTTCTATGAAAACAATGATAATCCGTTTGCACAACCTGTTCAGATTTATTCAAATATTGAGGGCGGATTGGGAATCTTCGCCGGGTATTCTTTTGACCAAGTGAACATCTTCAATTGATCCCGTTTTTTTTTAGATTCCAAGACGCACTCCAAGTGCAAATTGCCATCTTTGTGCAATCTATAGTTGTTAGAATGAGATTAGTACTGTTGATCATGGCTGTTTTTACTGTTGGCGCTAGCGTGAGTGCACAAACGCCATTGACGAAAAAAAACAATAAAGGAAGGTTTTACGCCTATTGGGGCTGGAACCGTGCATTGTATTCTAACTCAGACATTCATTTCACGGGGGACGGTTACGACTTCACTCTTTTGGGAGTGCGTGCCAATGATCGTCAAAGTGAATTTGGTTTAACCCCTTTTTTTCAACTTGGAACCATTACCATTCCACAAACGAATTTTCGTCTGGGCTACTATTTTAATGATAAATGGAGTGTCTCAGGAGCTGATGACCACATGAAGTATGTGATGGTCAAGAACCAGACGGCCGTTATTGATGGCTCTATTTCAGGCTCTAACACAGATTATGACGGAGATTACAATGAAGACCACTTATTGCTTTCCCCTGATTTCCTCCGCTACGAACACACCGATGGCTTGAACTACATAAATGTAGAATTGAGAAGGCATTTTGAAGTTTACAATTATAAAAATTTAAACAAATTTTCTGTAAATGCATTTGCAGGTGGCGGACTAGGCTTTCTGATGCCTAAAACCAATGCTACTTTACTTGCGAATGAGCGCCATGATGAATTTCATCTTGCAGGATGGGGAAGTGGCTTGGTGGCAGGATTAGACCTCACTTTCTGGCAAGTTTTCTTTGTACAAATAGAAACCAAGGGAGGTTACATTTCAATGCCTAACATTCGGACTACCCAATTTAAAGCAGACAAAGCGAGTCAGAATTTCTTCTACTGGCAGTCTGTATTTTGTTTTGGAGGCAAATTCGGATTCAACAAAAAGGAAAAATCTGTTATTCCCGCAATAAAGTAAAGTTGTAAATTGATCTCTAACCAAAAAGGAATCATGGCTTACAACGAATTTCTTGCAGACCGCATTCGACGGTTTTTCTCAGATCAAAAAGTCCCTACGAAAGAACAGAAAATGATGGGAGGCCTCTGCTTCATGGTAGATGATAAAATGTGCTGTGGGGTTGTAGGAGATGAGTTCATGGGACGCATTGGCGAAGCATCAGAACGCGACATGCAAGACCTGGAAGGTTGCAGACCAATGGATTTTGCGGGAAAACGAATGAGAGGCTATGTCTTTGTTTCTGCTGAAGGAGTAGACAACGAAGATGATCTTGATCAATGGTTAGAAGCGTGTCTAGACTTCAACCCAAGGGCAGAATCAAGCAAGATATAGCACTCAATCATCAATATATTTATTTAATTTTCAGCTACTTACGCTTTGTTTTCTGCAATGCTTGGAAGTAATAGATAAACTTAAATATCTTTGCGCCTTGCTCAACCCAATATTTCGCCCGGATGGTGGAATTGGTAGACACGCAGGACTTAAAATCCTGTGGTCAGTAATGGCCGTGCGGGTTCGACCCCCGCTCCGGGTACAGAAAGCCTTGTAGTTTTAGACTGCAGGGCTTTTTTGTTGTCGCTCAGCAATGACTGAAGTAACCCACATCCATTACTCTTCCTCATTGCTATTAGATAAATACCAGACGAAATGGGAGAAACAAGAAATAGCATGGAGCAATTGCCAGCAAGCCGCATAGACCTATGTCTCTTTTTTGTTCTGCTAAATGAGCGGTTCCTTAAGTTTCACGAAAAAAATGTAGAAGGACTAGTCCAAAAACCAAAGGCTCAAAAGCAAGTTGCAAATGCATCGCTTTCGCGCATGGCATGACTAACCCTGAAACCTCACATCAAAATATTGGAAACAAAAAAGCCACTCTTTCGAGTGGCTTTTATCTTGAGCGAGAAACGAGATTCGAACTCGCGACCCCAACCTTGGCAAGGTTGTGCTCTACCACTGAGCTATTCTCGCGTGGTGCATTAATCTGCTCAAGAGCGGGAGCAAATTTAACACATATTTTTATTCTGTCAAGCAAGTATGCAAAATGAGGTGTGCTTTTTTTCTCTAAAGGCGTTAAACTAGTTCGTTTTCAGCTAAATAGGAAACAACTTGAAGTGTAGCTCCTGATCGCTCAGCAACATATGCTTTTGCTTTCGCTCCTCTCTCCTTCCGCTGAACATCATCACTCACAAGGGATTCCAGCACATTCGTCAATTTATGCGGTTCTTGAACGCAAACGGCTCCCCCATTTGCGATAAGCCCTTTAGCTTCTATGAATTTCTCATAATTGGGACCAAAAACAACCGGGACTCCATATACAGCAGCTTCCAATGTATTGTGAATTCCAGCACCAAATCCTCCTCCTATTAATGCAATGTCTGCTTCGCGAAAAATGCGACTTAATAGCCCCATCTGGTCAACGAGTAAAACTTGCCTTGATTCAGCTATCCCTCTATTTATTCCTGAAAACCGCGAAATCATGTTTCCAAACGAAGCTTCTATTTGCTGCAAATGACCTTCGCCAATTTCATGGGGAACAATCACTAATTTGACAGATGGATTCCCTTTCGCAAAAGTTAACAATGCCTTTTCTTCAGGCCCCCAGCTGCTGCCTGCAACAACACATACTGATTCACCTTTGAAGGTTTTAACCATTTCAACCGAAAAGGAATGTGCTGCGATATCTAGCACACGGTCAAAACGTGTGTCACCACTCAAATCAGCAGAGATCCCAATTTGCTTCGCCAAAACACAACTCTCTTCATTTTGCATAAAGGCGTGAGAAAAAGCTTTCATTCTTGAACGAAACCAACCACCGTATGGCTTTAAAAACACATGCGAAGGACGAAAAATCCCGCTCACAAGCACTGTTGGAACGTTCTTCTGCTTTAAGACTCCAAGTAAATTCATCCAGAACTCATACTTGACGAAAAGTGCTACTCTCGGATTGAGCAACTGAACAAAATCAACCGCATTTTTCTGGGTATCTAAGGGCAGGTATAAAACCACATCAGCTCCTTCCCAGTCTTTACGCATCTCAAAACCAGACGGGGAAAAAAAAGTAAGTACAATTGGTGTTTCAGGAAAACGCTTGCGCAATGCTTCAAGGACCGGTCTGCCCTGTTCGAATTCACCAAGCGATGCACTATGAAGCCAGATAGGACGCTCAATACCGCGCAGCTTTTCAGCGTACTGATTGCGCCAATCTTTTCGCCCTGAAATCCACAGCTTTGCTTTTGGGTTGAACAAGGCTGCCAGACGTAAGATCAAGCCATAAAAGTAAATACCGAACTGATAAAAAAAACCCATCAATCGTAGTAAAATTCTCTTCCTGTACGTTTGTACATATGAATTACCCACCCCACTTTAAAGCCATAAAGAATATCTGTTCTGGGAGCATTATCTTTTACCTGAGTGTCAAAGTTCAGCTCTCTTCGTCCCCTTGTGAATCCTTCATAAAACTCGAATCCCGCGTAAAAATTCGAAAGCTTGTTATCGCTCATATGGAAGTAGCCTAAAAACTGACTAAAAACAATTCCATTGGTCAACCGATCATACCCTTTGATGTACTCCCCTTCAAGTTGAGTAACAAGATCTTCTTGCGTCTCAAGTCGAATCTTATGCTGCATCAATCCGACACCGCCTTTGATCATGATACCTGAATTCGGATTGGAATTTTTCAATGAGAGAATCTTTCCAACGTTCACAGTGGTGATTGACCCTCTTTCTAGAATCAGCACTTTTGCCAAACCGCCTTCATTGTTTATGATGAATCCTCCATCAGTGGTGAGGTTTTGCATTAGCCCTTCTTCATTCACTTGCTTCCCGAAGAGGTAGCTCCACTCAGCTCCAAAAATCCAGTTTTTCTTTGTTTTCAAATGAAAAGCCAATCCAACTGCAGAATTCACGCCGAAACGCTGTTCCATATCGGCTGCTGGAAGTTGCAAACCATAGTTGAAACTAATGTGAGGACTGAAAACCACAGAATCGCGAACGTTACGCTGTGCAGAAGCTGAATTAGAAATCAGAAAAAACCCAACGCTCACGAACAAAGCGAACATGGTAGGGCATAGCGTGCAGATGTAAAGGTTTCTCATAGAAAGAATTAACAAGTTCAAATTTAGGTCAAATCCTACTTCCTACAAAGGATGCAAGTGCACTAAATGGCTTATATTTGCATCGATTTTGAGCTATCGTTATTTATGAGTGACATTCAAATGGTTGACCTTAATGGTCAATATCAACACATACAAACGGAAATCGACCAAGCAGTTTTGGACGTGATTCGTTCTACAGCGTACATCAATGGTCCTGAAGTAAAGTCTTTTCAGTCTGAACTGGAAACGTACTTGAACATCAAACACGTTATACCTTGCGCTAACGGAACAGATGCCTTGCAAATTGCCATGATGGCCTTGGATTTAAAACCAGGAGATGAAGTAATTACTCCCAATTTCACGTTCATCGCAACTGTGGAGGTAATTGCACTTCTTGGACTGAAGCCTGTAATTGTAGAAGTGGATCCACATACTTTCAACATGGATCCAGAGGCGGTCAAAGCGGCCATCACATCAAAAACCAAAGTAATTGCGCCTGTGCATCTATTCGGACAGTGTGCAGATATGGACTCAATTTTGGCCATTGCTAAGGAACACAACCTTTTTGTAATAGAAGATACGGCACAGGCTATTTCTTCGCATTATACATTGGGAAATGGCGACACGCACAGAGCGGGAACCATGGGTGATTTTGGATGTACAAGCTTTTTCCCATCAAAAAATTTAGGCTGTTTTGGAGATGGAGGAGCGCTTTACACAAACAATGATGAGCTTGCTGAAAAAGCGAGGCAAGTAGCAAACCACGGAATGAAAGTGCGCTACCATCATGATTTTGTTGGTGTAAACTCTAGGCTTGACAGTATACAAGCTGCAATCCTGCGCATCAAACTTCGTCACCTGGATTCATACTGCCAAGCTCGAATCAACGCAGCTGACTTTTACGACCAAGCTTTCGCTAACATCGAAGAACTGCAAACACCCGTTCGCGACAGCAAATCAACACACACGTTTCATCAGTACACGCTGAAAACGAAAAAAATTGATAGAACAGGGCTCCAAAGTCACCTCATGAGCCAAGGAATCCCTGCAATGATATACTACCCAATTCCTCTGCACGTTCAAGTAGCGTTCAAAGACTTGGGCTATCAAAAGGGAGATTTCCCGGTAACAGAACAATTGTGCCTCGAGGTAATTAGCTTGCCAATGCACACTGAACTATCAGAAGAACAGCTTGTTCGCATCACGTCAGCTGTAATCGAATACATTGAACAACACCGAACATCATGAATATAGCGGTAATAGGAACAGGATACGTCGGATTGGTAACAGGAACTTGTTTTGCTGAAACAGGCAACAATGTCGTTTGTGTTGACATCGACAAAGAAAAAGTGGACCGGATGAGAAACGGCGAAGTGCCGATTTATGAGCCCCACTTGGACATCCTTTTCGAACGAAACGTTAAAGCTGGCAGGTTAACTTTTACCACCAATATTGAAGAAGTAGTGGATGATGCCGAAATCATCTTCCTTGCCCTTCCTACACCGCCAGGAGAAGACGGTTCGGCCGACCTTTCTTATGTACTGGGTGTAGCTTCTCAACTCGGAACACTCATCAAAGAGTACAAAGTCGTTATTGATAAAAGCACGGTGCCCGTAGGAACAGCTGAGAAGGTAAGAAAGGCCATCGCCGAAAAATGCAACGTGCCGTTTGATGTGGTTTCAAATCCGGAATTCTTGCGTGAAGGATACGCAGTGGATGATTTCATGAAGCCAGACCGTGTGGTAGTGGGACTTAGTTCACAACGCGCTCAGAAAGTGATGGAAGAGCTTTACAAACCATTCGTTAGACAAGGAAATCCATTGATATTTATGGATGAGAAATCTGCGGAACTCACTAAATACGCAGCCAACGCATTCCTTGCAACGAAGATTACTTTCATGAATGAAATTGCCAACTTCTGTGAAAAGGTTGGTGCAGATGTAGATATGGTACGCCTTGGCATTGGAACTGATACCCGCATTGGAAAACGCTTCCTCTTCCCTGGAATTGGATACGGCGGTAGCTGCTTTCCCAAAGATGTTCAAGCACTCGCAAAGTCTGGTGAAGACAACGATTACAATTTCGCCATTCTTGAGTCTGTGATGCGCATCAACAACAAGCAAAAAACAGTGCTTTTCGACCCAATCAAAGACTACTTTAAGGGGAATCTCAAAGGAGTGAAAATTGCGCTTTGGGGATTGGCATTCAAACCAGAAACAGACGACATTCGCGAAGCCCCTTCTTTATACATGATTGAAAAATTACTGAATGAAGGAGCTGAAATCGTTGCTTTCGACCCTGAAGCAATGGGCAATGTGAAGAAAATGCTCGGAGACAGCATCATGTTTTCTGATAGCGCTTATGGTGCCACTGAAAATGCAGACGCACTGTTAATCAGCACTGAATGGCAGGTCTTCAGAACACCAGACTTCAAAATTCTGGAAGAAAACCTGAACAATAAAGCTATTTTTGATGGCAGAAACCTTTACGACCTTGATAAAATGAAAGAACTTGGATTTTACTACAAGAGCATTGGGCGTGAAGTAATAAATAACAACGTTGAAGTAAGCTCAAACGAAAAATCATGAAACGTGTTCTCATTACCGGTGCTGCCGGATTTTTAGGGTCACACCTTTGTGATCGCTTTGTCAAAGAAGGATGCCATGTTATAGCCATGGACAACCTCATCACTGGTGACCTCAAAAACATTGAGCACCTGATGCCTGAGGAGAACTTCGAATTCAACCACCATGATGTTTCGAAGCACATTCACATTCCAGGTGACCTCGACTACATTTTGCATTTTGCCTCTCCAGCAAGTCCAATAGACTACTTAAAAATTCCAATCCAAACCTTAAAGGTTGGATCTCTAGGAGTGCACAACTGCCTTGGTCTTGCTAAAGCGAAAGGAGCACGAATGCTCATTGCATCAACTTCAGAAATCTACGGTGACCCACTTGTTCATCCTCAAACTGAAGAATATTGGGGCAATGTAAACCCTGTTGGTCCACGAGGTGTTTATGATGAAGCAAAACGCTTCCAAGAAGCTATGACCATGGCTTATCACACCTTCCATGGTGTTCAGACACGCATTGCACGAATATTCAATACTTACGGCCCGCGCATGAGGCTGAATGACGGACGCGTTTTACCGGCTTTCATCGGACAAGCATTGAGAGGTGAAGACCTAACCATATTTGGAGATGGATCTCAAACACGGTCATTTTGCTACGTTGGAGATTTAGTTGAAGGCTTGCACAGACTGCTCATGTCTGATCATGCTGAGCCTGTGAACATTGGTAATCCAGATGAAATCAGCATCAGTGACTTTGCAGAAGAAATCATCAAATTAACAGGTACAGATCAAAAAGTGATCTACAAAGACCTTCCTGTTGATGACCCAAAACAACGTCAGCCAGACATCACTAAAGCACGCGCAATTCTAAATTGGGAACCAAAAGTTTCTCGCGCTGAGGGACTGAAAATAACTTATACCTATTTCAAGTCTCTATCAGGAGATGAATTGCACAAGAAAGATCACAAAATCTTTGATTCATACATAAAATAATGGCTTACTTCGCACACGAAACAGCTGTAATTGATGACGGATGCACCATAGGTGAAGGGTCCAAGATTTGGCACTTTTCGCACATCATGTCTAAAGCTGTTTTAGGAAAGGAGTGTAACGTTGGTCAAAACGTTGTAATTTCTCCCGAAGTTGTGCTCGGAAACAATGTTAAGGTTCAGAATAATGTTTCAATCTACACAGGTGTGACTTGTGAAGATGATGTCTTTTTAGGACCTAGCTGTGTTTTCACGAATGTAACTAATCCGCGCAGCGCGGTGAACAGAAGAGGGCAATATGCCATAACCATTGTAAAACAAGGCGCAAGTATTGGTGCAAATGCAACCATCGTTTGCGGAAACGATATTGGCAAATTCGCCTTCATTGGAGCAGGAGCAGTGGTCACGAAAGATATCCCTGCCTATTCCCTTTGGGTAGGAAATCCTGCGAAACAATTAGGTTGGATGAGTGAATTCGGCCACAGACTTGAGTTTGACTCCTCAGGAAATGCCATTTGTGAAGAGAGTGGTGATATATATATTCTAGAAAACGGAAAAGTGCATAAACTTGCACCAAGCAAATAAATCATGATTTACGAAAAGCTACGTAACAAAGAAGCAACAATGGCTGTTGTAGGACTCGGATACGTCGGACTCCCTATCGCCCTTGAATTTGCTCGTGAAATCAAAGTTCTAGGTTTCGACATCAATGCCCAAAGAGTGGAGCTCATGAAGAAAGGGATTGACCCTTCTAATGAGCTTGAATCTTCAGCCTTCGACGGCTGTGACATTGAGTTCACTGCAAACCCTGATGATTTGAAGAAGGCTAACTTCTTTGTCATTGCGGTTCCTACACCCATTAATGATAGCAATCAGCCAGATCTTGGCCCTGTGCTTTCTGCATCCAGAGGTGTTGGAAATGCATTGAAAAAAGGAGATTACGTAGTGTTTGAATCTACTGTTTACCCTGGTTGTACAGAAGATGACTGTGTTCCCGTTCTTGAATCTCTTTCTGGTCTCAAAATGGGTGATGACTTCAAAGTAGGTTATTCACCAGAGCGTATTAATCCAGGAGACAAGCAGCATACCATTCGAACGATTGTTAAAGTTGTGGCAGGAAACGATGCTGAGTCACTTGACGAAATTGCGAAGACCTACGAAATTGTTATTGATGCTGGAGTACACAGAGCAGCCAACATTAAAACAGCAGAGGCTTCTAAGGTTATAGAAAACACCCAGCGTGATGTGAATATCTCATTGATCAATGAGCTTTCAATCATCCTAAACCGTGTTGGAATTAACACGTATGATGTACTTGAATGTGCAGCTACGAAGTGGAACTTCTTGAACTTCACTCCAGGATTAGTAGGCGGACACTGCATTGGTGTTGATCCTTACTACCTAACCCACAAAGCGAAAAAATTAGGCTATCATGCACGTGTGATTAATAGTGGTCGTTACGTAAATGACAGCATGGGACCTTACGTTGGTAAGCAAACTGTAAAACGTATTCTTGAACAAGGAAAAAACATTCTTGACGCACGCGTCCTCGTGATGGGAGCTACCTTTAAGGAAAATGTTAGCGACATCCGTAACTCAAAAGTGATTGACGTTATTCGTGAATTGGAATCCTTCTCTGTTAACGTAGATGTTGTTGATCCTTGGGCAGACCCCGCTGAAGTGAAACACGAATACGATGTAGACTTGGTCAAAGAAGCAAAGAAAGGAGCTTATGATGCTGTTATTGT
The DNA here is from genome assembly GCA_047636995.1 of Flavobacteriales bacterium. Taxonomy (GTDB): domain Bacteria; phylum Bacteroidota; class Bacteroidia; order Flavobacteriales_D; family Sanyastnellaceae; genus JAQWQB01. The sequence continues at coordinate 55,971 of JBLIGQ010000012.1, forward strand.
GGCCGTAAACCATCAAGAATATGACAACTACACAGAAGATGACTTCAAATTGCTCATGAATGATGAACAAGGTGTGATAGTTGATCTGAAAGGAACCTACAGACGCATTATAAAAGACCTAGTTTACTGGAGTCTTTAAGCGCTAATCAACGAATGGAATACAAACGAACGATTGTAGTAACTGGAGGAGCAGGATTCATTGGGTCCCACCTCATTCGTCTACTCGTTCGTAAATACCCCAGCTATCACATCATTAATTTCGACAAACTGACTTACGCAGGAAACTTGTCGAACCTTACAGATGTATCTAAATTACGGAACTACACTTTTGTAAAAGGCGATATTTGCGATGCGCAAGATGTAGATAAGCTCTTTACAGAATTCAAAGCAGATAGCGTTATTCATCTCGCAGCGGAAAGCCATGTAGATCGTTCCATTGAAGACCCCTTGTCTTTTATAGAAACGAACATCAAAGGCACCGCCGTCTTGCTCAACGCATGCAGAGAACACTGGTCAGAAAGAAAATTTCGTGATTGCCTCTTCTATCATGTAAGCACAGACGAGGTGTTTGGCTCACTGGGGAGCGAAGGCATGTTCACAGAAGAGACGGCCTACGATCCTAGGAGTCCGTACTCAGCTTCTAAAGCTTCGTCAGATCACCTCGTAAGATCGTACCACCACACCTATGGCATTCCGGTCATGATCTCGAATTGCTCTAACAACTACGGAAGCCATCAATTTCCAGAAAAATTGATTCCTCTGATGATTCAAAACATCATAAAAGAGAAGCCTCTCCCTGTTTATGGCCAAGGAATTAATGTGCGTGATTGGCTTTGGGTCAATGACCATGCTGATGCCATTGACACTATTTTTCACAACGGAAGAATAGGAGAAACTTACGCCATCGGAGGTAAAAACGAAATGACCAATATAGCGCTTGTTCGTCTGCTCTGTCAACTGGTAGACCAAAAGATGGACAGGCCGGAAGGCTCTGCTGAAAAGCTAATCACATTCGTTACAGACAGAGCCGGACATGACCTCAGGTATGCTATTGACCCTGCAAAACTAGAAGGTGAACTTGGGTGGACACCGAGTGTTACTTTTGAAGAAGGCTTAGCAATAACCATTGATTGGTACCTTCAAAACACCAAGTGGCTAGATGATGTTACTTCAGGTGGTTATATCAATTATTACGACAGTATGTACGGCAATCGCTAGCAGTTTAGATACCTTTGTGGAATGTCAGTTATCTCACGCCTTTTCGGTAAGAAACGTATTTTAGAGCCCATAGATTTATCGGTTCTGAAGGTTGACATGCACTCACACCTCATCCCTGGTATTGATGATGGTTCTCCTGATTTAAGGACTTCAATTGAGATGCTCCATCGGTTTGAATCAATGGGCTACCAGAAAGTAATCACAACGCCTCACGTGATGAGTGATTACTACAGAAACTCAAGTGACACCATATTGCATGGGAGAGATCGCGTGCGAGAAGCACTTGTAAAGGAAGGCATCAACATTGAGTTTGAAGCTGCCGCTGAATACTATCTAGACGAACACTTCGACGCCCTAATTGACGCTGATGACGTGCTTACTTTCGGTAAAAAACACGTGCTTTTTGAGCTGGCTTTCATGGCAGAACCCGACATTCTCAAAAACATCCTCTTCAAGCTTCAAATGAAAGGATACCGGCCCATACTTGCCCACCCTGAACGCTATGGGTATTGGCACAAAGAATTGCATCAGTTTCATGATTTGTTTGACAGAGACATCTTACTTCAAGTCAACATCAATTCTTTGACCGGCACGTATTCTCCAGAGGTTCAAAAAACGGCGGAATACCTTATTGACAATAATTTAGTCACTTTCATGGGGACTGACTGTCACCATCACGGACACATTGATTTAGTAAAGCAGGCACAAAAGCTACCTCATCTGCACAAAATCATCGAAAGTGGTAATCTGAAGAACAACCAGCTTTAATCTCCCACTTCAGCAAGGCGCACCACCAATCCGTCTGTTTCATCAGAAAGATACAGCTGACAGCCTAATCTACTATTGCTTTCAACATGAAAGGCTTGATCTAACATGTCTTCCTCATCATCAGAAGCTGCATGCAGTTGATGCTCAGACTCAACGTACATGTGACATGAAGCGCACATAGCCATCCCACCGCACGTTCCTTCAACAGGCAGTTCATAGCTCTTACACACTTCCATCATATTCATTCCCATGTCTGTAGGAGCTTCCAACTCATGAGCTACCCCTTCGCGATCAATTACAGTCAATTTGATAATACCCATATCAGAATCCTTGTACTCCGTTTACCGTGGTATATTTTAATACCAAGTTTTTATCCGGGTTGATCCGCTTATAAGCAGATTGAACCATCAAAGTTGCTTCGTGAAAACCACAAAGAATGAGTTTCAATTTCCCTGGATAGGTATTGACATCGCCAATGGCATAAATACCAGGTATGTTCGTGCTGTAATCGAAGGTGTCTACTTCAATAGCATTTTTAGTCACATTCAATCCCCAGTCAGAAATTGGCCCAAGCTTTGGAGAAAGACCGAACAATGGCATCCAGTGATCACATGCCACATGCTTATCTCCTTCTTTAGTCTTAACAGTAATACCATTCAAATGGTCATCACCGGTAATACCTATAACTTCAGCGTCAGTCAACAATGTAACGCGTCCTGATTTCGCCATGTCTTCCACCTTCTGAACACTGTCTAAGTGTCCGCGGAAAGAGCTTCGTCTATGAACCATAGTCACTTTGTTCGCAACGCCATCTGCCAAGAATATAACCCAGTCAAGTGCAGAGTCTCCTCCACCAGAAATCACCACGTCTTTCCCTTTGTAAAAATTAGGATCCTTAATAATGTACTCTACTCCCTTATCTTCGAAATCAATCAAATTTGGAACAGGTGGCTTTCGAGGCTCGAAAGAGCCTAATCCTCCGGCAATTGCAACAATAGGGGCCATGTGCTTGGTACCCCTGTTCGTTGTAACAATGAATTTATCATCATCTGTTTTCTCAATCGTATCAGCTCTTTCTCCTAAAGTAAAAGTGGGTTTAAATGGCTCAATCTGAACCATGAGATTATCTACAAGATCTCCAGCTAATACTTCCGGGAAAGCGGGGATATCATAGATGGGCTTCTTGGGATAGATTTCAGCACACTGTCCGCCAGGTTGCGGCAAAGCATCAATCAAATGACATCGTAGTTTGAGCAAGCCAGCTTCAAACACAGTGAATAAGCCAACCGGTCCGGCTCCAATAATCAGGATATCTGTTTCGATCATTCCTTAAAAATTTGGACAAAAGTATTTAAAAATCCCCATCCATGCAGTAGATAATAGGAAGAACAGTGGAAACTTAGAATTGTTCCAAATTTAGAGAAAGACAATTAGAATAACTCTACTTATAAAATCAAGGCGCTTTCAATAAATTAATAGTGACTGTAGCCAAATCAGAATTGGGATATTTCCTGAATTTACTTTCATCTGGAACAAGTCCTATTTCGCCCAGCACAGCTAAAAATTCTGACACCTCAAGAATGTATTGATCTGAATAACCATGGGTAGCATCATAAGCAGTGGAAGCTGTTCGTCCCAAATTCTGAGCAACCAATTCAGGCTTTACGGTATGCAGTTCAATCAAAAGCAATCCGAAGCGCTCAACGTAAGGCGTCCATTTTTCAAAATGTTGTTTCAATGAGGCTGACACCAGATTGTTAGGGATTCTTCTTCCTGAAGTGGCATATGCTCCAGTAGAAGAACTCAAGCGCATTTTAGAGGATTCGCTGGGCTCCTCCCAAATTCGATTGTGGTCTAAAAATGTACGCACATTAAGTAGCTCACCTAAATTGATAGTGTATTTTTCCTTGAGGTCTGAGGCGAGCAAATCTGGATTCCCAATGTCGCCCCAAATTATTTTCGCCCAAATGTCTGCCTGAATTAAGTTCGCTCTAGTCACCTTTAATGCGGCCTCATTGTAGTCAACACCAATGACAAGAAGGGGATGTTCTTCAAGCATCTTTCCACGAAGGGTATGTCTTTCAATCACCGAAAATAGATGCTGCAGAAACTCCCCGTTTCCGCACCCCATGTCCAAGATTCCTTTTGGCTGCTCATCAATGGGTTTATTGAAAATGTCAATGATGATTTCGTCTACCACTTTGAAATAGGTCGTGTGCGCGCCTCCACTTCCCCAGACATTCATTTCTCTGTCAACGTGCTTTTCTTCCTCTCCCTTTCCAGATGTTTTTAGAATGCGGGGGTCCCCAAAGAGGAGATCATCTAGCTTACTAAGAGTGGGGATATAGGACACCGTAACGCCATATGCACTGGCTCGTTTGGCGAAGAACAGTCCTTGATCTGTAAACTCAAATGAATCATTGACCTTGTTGAACCATTCCAGATCGGTTAACATGTCAAGTAACCGACCGAATTCATTAGCGTTTTTATGAAATTCTTCCGGACGGAAGCGCGTCTCCATAAAATACTTGTGAAACATGCCCGTCATTCCTAAATGAACCAGTGTTGGACCTACTATGATTCCTTCAATATGAGCGAAGATCTGGTCTTGAATAGCCATCACATTCTCATCTGAAGATTCAGTAGCTCCCGTCCTATTTATAAACTTCTTGAAACTGCTTTCCAACTTCAAGAAAGGCTCAATTTCAAATGACCTCGGGTGGTACTTCTCTGAATTCCGCAGCACGTCAACCACATCAGCATACAAATGAAAGTGTTCAAATGCCGTTTTAGAATGTTCATTCGTCCGAAAGACGATTTCATCTGTCTTATTGTCAACCTCCTGAATCAACCAACCTTGAGAACACAGAGTTCGAAGTGCCACATTCAAATAGCCTTCATTCGCTTTGAACAGATCTGTTAGGTCTTTCAGCTTAACGCGCTCTTGTTCCAACAAATAGGCTGTCACTCCTTTTGACGAAAGAGCAAAAGCTGAAGGAGCAACTACAATTCCGTCAAGATGACGAAAAAGCTTTGCACGAAAAATAGCTTGTTGTTGTTTGGTTAACATAGGTGTTTGGTTTCAAGTAGTTGCTAGTTCAACGTTTAGTGCACATGAGAGTTGCAAAATAACACCCTGAATTCGCTTCTTTTAGTATTGAGATTGAACGCCGGGAAAACTACAACTATTTATCTAGTACCGATGAAATCAAAATTGATACGAAAGATTAAATGTTTTTGCCGTATTTTTCCATTATGAAAAGACTACTACTTTGTGCTGCAGCTTCATTAACAGCTGTTCTCTCTACTGCTCAATGCGATGGAAATCGCTTTTTCAATCAAGTTTTCAATGACTATACAGAAATTGAGAATATCGTTTACGGAGAAAATATAAATTACCAAGGCTCCACAACTGAACTCCTTCTGGACGTTTACCAGCCAGTTGGCGACATTGAAACAGCTCGACCATTGATCGTAATGGTGCATGGCGGAAGCTTTATAGGTGGAAGTAAAGATGGAGTTGATGTGACTTCACTTGCAAGTGACTTCACCAAAATGGGCTATGTTGTTGCTTCAATCAACTACAGACTCGGATTGCCTATCACACTTGATCTTGAAACTCCAGCAACTGAGGCAGTTGTAAGAGGGTACCATGACGCAAAAGCGGCAGTAAGGTTCTTCAGGAAAGACATTGCAGAAAGCGGAAACACCTACAATATCAACACAGATGAAATCTACATGACCGGCGTATCTGCTGGTGGTTTTGTGGCTTTGCACGTAGCTTACATGGATGAGCTCTCAGAAATGCCTGCTGCAATTGACCAAACCCTTCCTGGACTTGGCGGTGGACTTGAAGGAACAAGCGGAAACGATGGGTATTCTTCAGATGTAAAAGGCATTGTAAACATTGCTGGTGCCATTGGAGACACCACATGGATTCAACCTAACGACGAACCCATTCTTTCATTTCACGGAACAGGTGATACAGTTGTTCCTTTTGATTCCGACATGCTTCAAATTTTTGGATTTGATGTGTTAGAAGTAGATGGTTCTAACTCTGTTCACGAAAGAGCAAATAACATTGGCCTCTTCAATTGCTTTGAGGTTTACGAAGGACAAGGCCACGTTCCACACGTTGACAACGTTGCTTATTATGACACTACACGTTCAATTATGAGCAGCTTCATTGGCTCTCTGGTTTGTCCGTTTTCAGAAATGGACTGTGAATACAGAGAAGTAGAATTGGATATAGATCAGCTCACTCCGAACAACATCGTTCAAGTATTCCCTAATCCTGCAAAGGTCCATTTAACCATTCGCGCCTCTGTATTTCAAAATGAGAACGCATTTGCTCAAGTGTTCAATACTTCAGGACAACTTGTAAAGACCTTCACCTTGAATCGCGGTGAAGCACAAGTGAACGTTGAAGAATTATCCAGCGGTGTTTATGTAATTCAAATCAATGGTGAAGAACGCATTGTTTCTGAGCGCATTGTAATTGAGTAATGCCCTAAGAAGAAATTATTGAAAGTGGCTTCTCTGCGGCTGTCACTATTCGTCCTAACAAATAACACGAGAAAAACCTGAGTATTTCCCTTTGGCTTAGTTTGGGAATATTTGCTTTAGTGGTCATCTCCCTTCTGCTAACGTTCTTTATACTGAATAGAGGCTTTCGCGGATATGATGCCCACCTTGAGCTTTTTGAAATGCCCTATATATTCAGCGCAATTGCGGGTCTGATTTCAGCGGCTGTGAACATTATTTCTTCTTGACCGATTTGCGAAATCAGTATTGAACATCATGCTATTTATTGCAGTGACTTTAACTTTTGCTGCCATCTCAATGGTCAAGAAATCAAACAAAATAAAAATTTTCTGTGCCGAAAAGAACAAGGAGAAGAGATTACGCCAAAATTGATCGCTGCACCCTAAACTTCCTTGTTACTGACCGAAAGGAGTTGCCGTAGCCGGGTCTGGCATATTGATGGCCTCCACCCCTTTTATATCAGGAGCAGCAGCCTTGATCGCTTCTTCAATGCCCGCCTTCATGGTCATCATACTCATTGAGCAAGTTGAACAGGCTCCATGGAGCTCTACAATCACCCGCTTATCTTCTGTTACTTCTACAAGTGTGATGTTTCCACCATCAGCTTCTAAGTAGGGACGAAGCGTTGCCAGTGAGGCGAGAACCTTTTCTTCGAGTTGTGCGTGTGTTGTCATGAGCCTGGATACTGCATCTTAACGTCAACAGTCTGAGTAGCGGGTTTACTTGCTGCGCGAATGTTGACTTGTTTCACAAAGTTACCAATAATGTTGTTAAACGCCTCAGCGGCAGGAGTTCCTTCTTGCAAAACAGCTGGTCTCCCTACGTCTGCTGCTTCACGGATGCTTTGGATGATTGGTAATTCTCCTAAAAACGGAATGGAAAGGTTCTCTGCTAACAAACGCGCACCGTCTTTTCCGAAGAGATAGTACTTATTATCTGGAAGCTCTGGCGGACTGAAATAAGACATGTTTTCAATCATTCCAAGCACGGGAACGTTGATGCTGTCTAACTGAAACATGGCAACGCCTTTCTTCGCGTCAGCTAATGCCACCTCTTGTGGAGTTGATACAATAATAGCGCCTGTCAATGGAACCGTCTGAACCAAAGACAAGTGAATGTCACCCGTTCCGGGAGGAAGGTCAACAATCATGTAATCTAAATCACCCCAATAAGCATCATTGAACAACTGCGTCAGTGCCTTCGTTGCCATTGCTCCTCTCCAAACGATGGCCTGAGATGCATCAGCAAAAAAGCCAATGGAAAGTACTTTTACTCCATAAGCACGAAGCGGCTCTATGTATTGTTTGCCGTCAATCTCAACCGCTCGTGGCTTGTCATGAGCTAAGTCGAACATAGTTGGAGCGCTTGGTCCGTAGATGTCTGCATCTACTAATCCTACGGTGAAACCTTGCTGCGCCAAGCCGGCTGCTATATTCGCTGCTACAGTAGATTTACCAACGCCTCCTTTCCCTGAAGCTACAGCAACGATGTGCTTAACCCCTGGAAGGGTTCTGCGTGTCTCGTTCGTCTGCTCTTCTTTTGGAAGTGCAATGGCAGTTACTTCTACAGCAATGTGATCTCCAAAAGTGCGTTCTAAGGCGAAAGCACAAGCATCTTCCATCCGCTTTCTGCTGTGCAGCGCCGGATTGCTCACTTTGACTGTGAAACTAACTTTGGCTTCTGACACCTTAAGCTCGTCTACCAAATTCAACCCAATGATGTCCTTCTTCAAATCAGGCTCCATTACCTTTCCTAAGGCATCCAAAACATTTTCTCTGTTCAAATCCAACTTGTCCATACTGTAAAGGTACTAATCAGTTAAGCCCAATTCGACTATTGGGTCCCAAAAGAGTTCATCAAATTTTTCAATGCGATCTCGCATTACTTTAACACCTTCCTTCTCCAATAGTTCTTGCATCTTCGTTGGAGTTTCAAAGCTCATCCTCCCGCTCAATACACCAAGTCTATTTACAACTCTATGTGCAGGAACTGAAGGTATGGTGCTGAACGATGAGTTCATGGCCCACCCTACCATTCGGGCTGATTTTGCCGAACCCAAATACTTTGCAATGGCACCGTAGCTCGTTACACGTCCCTCAGGAATCAAACGTGTTACCTCCAGTACATCTTGAAAGAAATTGGGTTCAGCCATTGTTAGATTTGAATGCGCAAGAATTTTATTTTCTTTCCTTCTTCCAACCACCGCTTTTCATAATAAGTTTTGATGTTCAAGATTTCACGCATCTCATCGTCCACCTCATTCACCAACTTACCATACACGTCATCTGAATTCATAAGCATTGTGTACCCCTTCTCCATGTATTGATCTCGTGACCATTCATAGAGCAAGGTGCTATCTGTCTTTACATTAATGAGGCTCCCGGGCTTGAGTAATTTCTTGTACCGATCAATGAACCGTGGTCCCGTAATGCGCTTTGAACCTTTGTCATCTTTCGGTTGCGGATCTGAAAACGTGATCCAAAGTTCATCTACTTCATCTTGGGCGAAAGAATTATTGATGAACTCCAGTCGCGTGCGAAGGAAAGCCACATTCTTCAATCCTTCTTCGTTAGAAGTCTTTGCTCCACGCCAAAAACGATGGCCTTTGATGTCAATCCCTATAAAGTTACGTTCAGGGTATTTGCGGGCAAGTGCAACAGTGTATTCTCCTTTCCCACATCCGAGCTCAAGCGTAATCGGATTGTCATTCTCAAACACCTCACTATGCCAAATGCCCTTGTTGAACTCCTGTCCATTTATGATGTCTTGCATGGTGGGTTCAAAAACGTGACCGAACGTCCTATTTTCATTCCATTTATAAAGCTTTCCTTTGCCCATGGCCTTTTACTACATTAAGGGGGCTAATTTAGCCTAAATTCGTGGCATGGGAAGACCAAAAATACTCTTCGCTATTCTTGATTGGGGATTAGGGCATGCTTCGCGAAGCGCACCCTTGATTCAACACCTTGAAGATGCAGGTGCAGAGGTCTTTATTGCTTCTAGCGGAAACGCAGGTGCCTGGCTTAAAACACATTTCCCGAAGCTCAACCACCTCAACAAACCGGGCATCTACATTGCCTATTCCAAACGCTTCACCTCCCTGCGCATCGCCATGCAAGGCAGTGCATTTTTAAAGAATGTGGTTGAAGAACAGAAGTGGATTCAAGCAAAGCAGGACGAAGAAAAATATGATCTTATTCTGAGTGACAACTGCTATGGCATCTTTCTGAAAGAGGTACCTTCTATCCTCGTCTCTCACCAATTGAATTTGCCGTTACCGAAGATTGTGAAGCAAGCAACAAACAAAACCTTCAATCAGCTTTTTGACGGATTCCAAGAAGTATGGGTTCCTGACACTGAAGAGAATGCCTTGTCTGGAAAACTCTCAGAAAACAAAGATGAAGGTAGCAAAGTAAAATATATTGGTCCCCTGTCAAATCTGAAGCCGGAAGCCCAATTAGTGAGCCCGCTAATTGTAGGAATGGTTTCGGGCCCCGAACCGCATCGGACCATCATGCAAGAGGCACTGGAAAGTTTGTTTATACATCAAAAAGAAGAATCCGTAATCATTGGAGGAGTTCCTGGCAAAGAAGGCGAACTTAAAAACAATGTGCGGTTTATTTTCGACCCAAATCCTACTGAATTAACCGAGATCCTTCAAAATGCACGACTGATTATCTGTAGGTCTGGTTATTCCAGTTTGATGGATCTGGTCTCACTTCAAAAAAGCGCCATTTTAATTCCAACTCCTGACCAGCGTGAACAGGAATATTTGGCCAAATATTGGAGCAAAAAGTATGGATTCATGACCTTGCACCAACGAGCGTTGTTGTATTTAAACATGCCACCTCAAGCACCGGGCGTGCCTCCTAAACTTGATGTAAACTTAGATGCGTTTGCGCACTTAGATCGTGTTCTAGCTTCAATCAATTAATTACAAAGCGTTCTCTCATAATCTCAAATCGTTTAACAATCTAACGGCATAGGAATAACTATATCCTTCATCGGTTGGTTCCATTAGCCATTTGCTAAGCTCTAGCAAGACGCATAAACACTCTACCTCCAAGTTGCTAACATCCTGACGGCCTTGTCTTCCGCCCCGCAGAAGCTCAAACTGAAAATCCGCAATCGTAATCCATGTTTGACCGCAGGGAGTTTGGATGAAGATAGGATTGAAGTTTAGCGCTTCAAGGAAAGAAGACACAGCCTTGATTTTTGATCCACCGCTTCCCACGAGCTGAGCTCGTGGCTACTACACTCAATCGAGGCCATGTTAAATCTCGCAAATAGAGAACCTCCAATCAACTACAATCCCATTCGGCCTTGTCTTCTGCCCCGTAGAAGCTCAAACTGAAAATCCGCAATCGTAATCCATGTTTGACCGCAGGGAGTTTGGATGAAGATAGGATTGAAGTTTAGCGCTTCAAGGAAAGAAGACACAGCCTTGATTTTTGATCCACCTCTTCCCACGAGCTGAGCTCGTGGCTACTAAAACCAATCGAGGCCATGTTAAATCTCGTAAATTGAGAACCAACAATCAACTACAATCCCCTTCGGCCTTGTCTTCTGCCCCGTAGAAGCTCAAACTGAAAATCCGCAATCGAAATCCATGTTTGACCGCAGGGAGTTTGGATGAAGATAGGATTGAAGTTTAGCGCTTCAAGGAAAGAAGACACAGCCTTGATTTTTGATCCACTTTGTATCAAGACAAAGTGGAAAAAGATAAAAAGTCGATATACGTAATGGTTTGAGCTGAATAACCCGTTCAATTAATCACAAAGCGTTCTGTTCGAATCTCTGCTTGCTGCTTTACTTGCAAGAGGTAAGCCCCAGCTGGCAATCCTTTCAACTGCAGTTTGATCAGGGGCGAATCTGCTCCCATTTCCGTCTCCAACATCAGTTTTCCATTGGCATCTAGCACCCGAACCAAAGCTTCGCCCGATTCAAAAAGTAAAAAGTTCAACGCTCCATCTGCGGCTACAGGATTTCCGAGGAGGGTGATGTGTTTCGTCTCTACTTCTTCGTTCACAATCTCAATGCTAGCTCTTTCTTCAGCGGTTAAATTCGTTAAATCAATGGTTCCGCCCTGGTTGTATACAAGCAGTTTGGTCTGTCCTTCTGATAAATCTTCCAGTTTCGCGAATTCAGAAAAACTAAGCTTAGCCCCTTCTTTTAAGGTCATTACTGCAGGAACAAACTCCGTATCCAACTCATGATGGACAAGCAGCATTTTTCCATCAAAGTAAAGATGTGCATTGGGTTCTAGCAGAATATTGGAACCACCGTGAAGGGCGAACATGCCCTGACCTACTTGTCCGTAACGAAGGCCATTTTCAGAGATGAGCATATGGCTGCCGCCGTTCAGCTGCATGCAGGCTCTGCCTCCTTGGAAATCGAATTCCCCACTGCGGTGCTCATAACTCCAGCCTTTTTGGATAATCAATTCGAAGTACCCATTAAAACAGATCGTTGCCCCCTCATTAATTACATTCAAGTTATGCCTTAAAGTCTCTTCTCCTTCAACAAGTTCCCCACGAAAAAAAGTAAACGGATGCATGGTGTAGGTGTCCAACTCTCCGAAATACACTTCAATCGATTGTTGAGTTGATGCGTTCTCAAATGGATAAAAATCGATGTAAGACAAATTGTTTTCAGAGGGATATCCCCCTGCATCATGGAAGAATATATAGTCGGTACTTCCTTCTGCAGTGTAGTCCTGAAACTCGAATCCCACAGGACCCTCCCACCAATCCAAACTACCGTTGGATACTTCAGAAAACTCATCTCGCGTCCCTATCTTGAATAAATCCAGTATGGCTGTCTCTGAGCCTTCTTCGAACATAAACTTCATGACCAAATCAGCCAATGTGTGCGGCTGAAATGACTCTGTTGGAATGCACATCGCAATGCCAGCAAAAATAGTCAATGGACCTGTATCTATAGTTGACGGCATAAGTGCAAACTCCTGTTGCCAAATGCGTGTATTGAACCCTACTCCATCTTCAGAAGGAATCTGAATTTCAATTTCCATACCACAGCACAATCCGTTTGAACAGTAATCTTGATTCCCAAAATCAATTAACGGTACTCCTTCTAAATCCCAACTTTCTCCAAAACTGAACATGGTATAAGAAGCGTATGGAATCTCAAATTCAATGTCAACTAAGCGAACGAAAACAGGCCTCGTTAAATCTGCACCTGATAGCTCTAGCCCGCCATCTATCCATTGAATGCAAGTGGTTGGATCAATTTCCCCATCCTGCGTATTGTCAAGCGTCTGGTATGCTATGAAGTGTTCTGGACGAAGGATGTTATTTCCAGCGCCGCATGTATCTTCTACGGAAGGATTAAAACTAATGTTTTCAAATATGTCGTCCTGAGCAATGACAGAAGATGCAAAAGCAACTAACAAGGAAAGGAAAGATAATTTCATGGCTTTTATCAATTAATCACAAATCGTTCTGTTCGAATCTCTGCTTGCTGCTTTACTTGCAAGAGGTAAGCCCCAGCTGGTAATCCTTTCAACTGCAGTTTGATCAGGGGCGAATCTGTTCCCATCTCTCTCTCCAACATCAGTTTTCCATTGGCATCTAGCACCCGAACCAAAGCTTCGCCCGATTCAAAAAGTAAAAAGTTCAACGCTCCATCTGCGGCTACCGGATTCCCTAAGACGGTGATGTGTTTCGTCTCTACTTCTTCGTTCACAATCTCAATGCTGGCTCTTTCTTCAGCGGTTAAATTCGTTAAATCAATTTCGCCCCCTTGGTTGCGAATCAAGAGCTTCGTCTTTCCTCCTGTGAGGTTTTCTAGCTTCGCGAATTCACTAAACGTAAGCTTCGCCCCAGGCTTTAAGGTCATCACCACGGGCACAAAATCCGTATCCCATTCATGGCTAGCAAGTAACATCTTTCCATCAAAGTGGAGGTAAGCATTTGGTTCTAGAACAATATTTGATCCGCCATAAAGCGCGAACATGCCTTGGCCTACTTGTCCGTAACGAAGGCCGTTTTCTGAAACTGACATGTTGCTGCCTCCGTTCAATTGCAAACATGCACTGCCTCCTTGGAAATCGAATGCGCCACTTTCGTGGATGTAACTCCAACCTTTTTGAATGATAACATCGTAATGCGTATTGAAACAAATTAAGGCGCCAAGATTGATAATACTAAGATTGTGTCGCAAAGAATCTTCCCCCTCTACCAATGCGCCTCTGAAATAAGTGTGGGGTTCAGATGTAAAAGTGGAATGCTCATCAAACACGATGGATATGGTCTGCTGTTCACTTGGATTTGTAACAGGATGAAAATCTATGTAGGCCCGATTTTCATTTGAAGGATAGCCTTCTGAATCAAATCTGAAAACATAATTAGTAGAGGTCTGATCCCAGTAATAGTAGAACAGATAGTCTTCCTCTTCCTGATAATCATCAATATTTTCGTTAATCAGGTTAGTTTGATAATCAGGTGTGAAAAGCGTCAAGGACCTAACATCAAAAGAGGTAGACCCCTCAACAAACATGAATTTCATCACGAGGTCATTCAGCTGCTGAACTTCAAAACTTTCTGTTGGAAAGCACATTCCAAAACCTGATTCTAAAGCCATCCCGGTCAGATCATTGAATTCATAAGGATCTAGCGTTGGCAATGAAAACTCTTGTTGCCATCTTCGTATGGCGGTCCCCACTCCTGATTCATCTGGAATTTCCACTTCAACTTCCATCCCACAGCATAAACCTTCACTACAATAATCTTGATTTCCAAAATCAATGTTGATATCGCCATCACTATTCCAATAGGAAATCCTACCCAAATAGACATTGATGAGATCATTGTCTGGCAACATCAACTCAAAATCCACTAGACGCACGAAAACGGGTCTTGTCAAATCAGCGCCTTCCAGGTCAAGATGTCCACTCTCCCAATCTATACAAGTGGTTGGATCAATTTCCCCATCCTGAGTATTATCCAACGTTTGATAGGCGATAAAATGTTCAGGGCGAAGGATATCATTCCCAGTACCACAGGTATCTTCCACCGTAGAACCAAAATAAAAATCTTCATAAAGCGTCTGAGCTTGAGCGCTGAAGCCAAGTACCAGAAGAAACAAAAGGCTAAGTAATTTCATCATGTCAATTAATTATAAATCGTTCCGTTCTAATTTCAGTCTGCTGTTTCACTTGCAGCAGGTAAGCTCCAGCTGGTAATCCTTTCAACTGCAGTTTGATCAGGGGCGAATCTGCTCCCATTTTCGTCTCCAACATCAGTTTGCCATTGGCATCTAGCACGCGCACCAAAGCTTCGCCCGATTCGAATAGTAGGAAATCCAATTGGGAGTCTATTGCCACAGGATTTCCCAAGAGCGTGATGTGCTTCGTCTCTACTTCTTCGTTCACAATCTCAATGCTGGCTCTTTCTTCAGCAGTTAAATTCGTTAAATCAATTTCGCCCCCTTGATTGCGAATCAAGAGCTTCGTCTTTCCTCCGGTGAGGTTTTCCA
>JBLIGQ010000013.1:0-66930 GCA_047636995.1 Flavobacteriales bacterium
AAAAAAAGTATGGGTAAGAGCTGGAGATTTGAGTGAACCGGAGCAGCAGATACCTTTGGATTATTACTTGCCCCTTCCCTGTGCAAAGCTCCCAATCAAAACAACACGCCCGACATCAACTTTGTAAACGCACAGAAGAACTTTGTAGATGAAGGCAGGGCAGATTCACCATCCGCAGGAAGCCATCAATGGATTTTTCATGTCGATTTCGATTTCGGTTCTCGATCAAAACACCCCATCCACAAACCCAACCACTGCGACTACAAACTACCCTCAGATTTTTTTTGGTAACGTCTAAATTTATCCCACCTTCGAAGAATCATGAGCACAACGAAGATCAAACAGCATTTTGAAGAAGCACAGAAAGTCTTGAACGATTTTTTGAGCGATGACGAGAACTTGCAAGCCATTGAGCATGCAGGAGACGCTATGGTAAAAGCACTTGCCGCAGGAAATAAAATCATATCGTGCGGAAACGGCGGCTCCATGTGTGACGCAATGCATTTTGCCGAAGAGCTTTCCGGGCGCTACCGCGAAAACAGGCCGGCACTAGGTGCTGTCTCCATTTCGGATCCTTCGCACATGAGTTGCGTGGGCAACGATTACGGATACGACCATGTGTTTTCACGCTATGTGGAAGGGATCGGCCAAAAAGGCGATGTGTTGCTTGCCATTACTACCAGCGGAAACTCTGCGAACGTGATCAAGGCCGCGGAAGCTGCGAAAGCGAAAGGAATTACCGTGGTAGCTTTAACCGGAAAAGACGGTGGTAAGATTGCTCCGCTGTGCGACGTTGAAGTGCGCGTACCGTGGAATGGCTATGCTGACCGCATTCAAGAGATTCACATCAAAGTAATCCACTCTTTGATAGATTACATTGAACGACACCAAGTTTAAATTCGCCCTGCCTTCGCGAAGCTTTGCTTGCCACTTAACATAAACACTACATCCTTTTTCCTATGCTAGTCCAATCTTTTGGTGCTGCCATCTATGGCATTGCCGCAACCGTCGTGACCATTGAGGTACGCGTCGACAAAGGTGTGAATTTCATGCTCGTTGGTTTACCTGACAATGCTGTTAAAGAAAGTCAACAGCGAATGAAAACTGCCATTGAGGAATCCAATCTTAAGTGGCCAGGAAAAGCCATTACCATCAACATGGCTCCTGCAGATATCCGCAAGGAGGGAACAGCCTATGATTTACCTCTAGCCATCGGGATTTTAGCTGCTAGCGAACAAATTCCTGCTGCGGTCCTAGAGCACACCATGATCATGGGCGAACTAAGCTTAGATGGGAGTTTACGCTACATCAAAGGCGCACTCCCAATAGCGCTCAAAGCGAAAGCGGAAGGATTCACGAGCTTCATCTTGCCCGAAATCAATGCAGCAGAGGCGGCCATTGTAGATGGCATCGATGTGTATTCTGCTCAACACCTTTCGCAGGTGATTGCGCATTTAAAAGGTGAAGTCCCCCTTGAACCGCTGGTGATTGATACCGCCACGTTGTTTGAGCAGCAATTTGATGAGTTTGGACTGGATTTTTCAGATGTAAAAGGACAGGAGAATATCAAGCGCGCCTTTGAAATCGCTGCTGCTGGCGGACACAACGCCATTCTAATTGGTCCGCCAGGAGCTGGAAAAACGATGCTTGCGAAACGACTCCCCTCCATCTTGCCTCCCTTGAACTTGACGGAATCTTTAGAGACCACAAAAATTCACTCTGTAGCTGGAAGATTGCGAAGAGACTCGGCGCTTGTTACGGAGCGGCCATTCAGATCTCCGCACCACACGGTCTCAGATGTGGCTTTGGTTGGAGGCGGTAGTTTCCCTCAACCAGGCGAAATCTCCTTGGCCAACAACGGTGTTTTATTCCTAGATGAACTTCCCGAATTCAAGCGCACTGTTTTGGAAGTACTTCGCCAACCATTAGAAGATAGAGTAATTACCATTTCGCGCGCCCGATTTAGCATAGAGTTCCCTGCCAGTTTTATGCTTATTGCTGCTATGAACCCCTGCCCGTGCGGCTTCCATAACCATCCAACAAAAGCTTGCGTATGCGGCAAAGAAGTAGTCCAGCGGTATTTAAACAAAGTATCCGGTCCGCTTTTAGACCGAATCGACCTCCACGTGGAAGTCACCCCGGTAGATTTCGATGAGCTACTGAATTACCGAACTTCCACCATCAAAAGCAGCGACATCCGCCAGAGAGTGATCAAAGCCAGATTGGTTCAACAGAAGCGCTTCGAGAATAACGACGCCATCCATTCCAATGCACAAATGGGCTCGAATGAAATCAGAAAATACGTAGACCTCCCCAATAGCGGACGGGAAATGCTAAAAACAGCCATGAAAAGACTGAACCTTTCCGCACGGGCTTATGATCGGATTCTGAAGGTAGCCCGCACCATAGCCGACTTAGATGAAAGTAGCGATGTGAAAAATGAGCACTTGGCCGAGGCGATCCAGTATCGGAGTTTGGATCGGGGGAATTGGGCAGGGTGAAGAAAGTCGAGAATCGAAATCGACCTTGTGAACTGAGGTCGTAGTAAGTTTTAAATCATTCAAAATCTAGTCTAATCCCTCAACTTTTCAATCTACTCGCTCGACTCACAATTTCGGTTTCGGTTTCGGTTCACCCCCCATTGCGCTCCATTACAACCGAATTCTAACCCACCTCTCCCGAATAATAATCCACTCGTGCACTTAACAAAAACATCACTAGCTTCGAGTATGCCGATTTAACCCGGAAATAACTTTTGTACATAACCAAACCCGAGCGTTTATTTCAATAGATGCTCACATTTCGTCTATTATGAAAATACTTAACCCTTTTTCAACACTGGTCGTCTTCCTGATGATTTTGTTGTTTGCACCTGGCGAAGCGCTCGCCCAGGTAGACTGTGGCGGTTGCACCGACGCCACGGCTTGTAATTTCAATCCCGCTGCTGCTGCAGATGATGGCTCCTGTGTTTATACACCTGAATGCTTTCTTTGGGCAGCAAACGATGTGCTCTGCATCAATGAAAACGAACCGATTGCGTACAACGTGCTGTGCAATGATCAGATTATTGATTTCCCTTTCTTCATAGAGGCACAAGGGGACGACTGCTTCTCAATTTCTGAAGACGGACAAGTCATTCAGAATAGCATTGCAGGCATAGATTGTTGCGGAGACCATGTAATTCCCTATCTCATCTTTGTTCAAGGAGGAAATGGAACATTTGAACCGCTTCAAGCTACCTTAACCATTACCGTTAAATGTGGAAAGCCTGATTGCTCAATCATTGATCTATCAGCCATGCTAGGCGATGCTGACGGAACAGGAAACCTAATGGTTGTCCGTTGTTTTGATGTCTGCGAAAACTCAGTAGCTACCCTTCAGTTTCCTTTCAATCCATTGTTCGGATACGACTGGGTAAATGTTGTGGGTGGTGTCGGGAATCCTGGCACTAATCCCGCTGAACTGATCGTAAGTTGGAATGGATTCGGAACAGGCTTCGTAACCTTAGATGTCTACGATGCCAATGGAGTAACAACCACTTACAACTTTTGCGTGAACATCTTGGAAGGACCAACCGCAGCTTGTACATCTCCAGGTTACGTTTGTTTAAACTCTCCAATCTGCTTTACGAATCTAAGTACGAATGCCGATGGTTACCATTGGGACTTTGGTGATGGAAACACTTCCACCATGTCTGACCCATGCCACACCTACGCAATTGCTGGCACTTACACCGTTACTTTAACTGCTACAAAGGCAAACTACGATGCCCAAGGAAATCCGCTGTGCTGCTGTACTGACGTCAAAACAGAGACCATTGAAGTGGATGACCTTCCAGGACCTTCTATCTACTGGGTTTCTACTTTGTGCGAAGGCGACAATTCTGACTACTGGACTGACGCCATGAATTGTGGCTCTTACTTCTGGACTGTTTTGGACGCCGATGGCAACCCTGTGATATTCTCAGGACAAGGGACAGCAAATATCAACGTAACATGGGGCTTAGGTCCTGTTGGAACGGTAACATTAGCCGTTACTGGATGTGACGCTTCTTATTGTTCGAACCCAACCTCAGTAACCGTTCCAATTATTCCTGCAAATGGAGCTATTGACGGACCAACAATCGTATGTGAATTCACAACTGAAACCTATTGCCTGCCGAAATGGCAAAGTACGGTCTATGACTGGACTGTAACAGGCGGAACAATCACTTCCGCTACTGACGGAAACTGCGTAACAGTAGTCTGGGGCCCAATGGGCATTGGCACTCTGCAAGTTGATTACTGGAGTGACTTTCTTGCTGGATTACCAAATCAAAGCGGAGGAGGCTGCACAGGTTCAGCTAATTTAGCGGTGAACATCGTTCCTGCTTATACCGTGAATAACCTCGGTCTTTCTTCAGTATGTATTGGCGATGTGTCTAACGTTCAAACGTTTTCTTCGCCCAATCCTAACTGCGCATGGACCATCACACCGTCCCATCCTTTTACAGGTGACGGAACAGATCAAATTAGCATCTCTTGGACAACTGGAGGTACGTATGTGATTGAAGCCATGCCGCTTAATCCAATGGATTACTGCAACGGACCTGAATCAATCATTATTCAAGTTCAAGACATTCCTGCACCAACGGCCATCGATGGCCCGCTTTCAGTTTGTCCGAACACAACACATTACTACAGTATCCCTTCGCCAAACCCAAGCGTGACCTACTATTGGTCAGCTTTGAACGGGAACCTATTTTCAACAACAGGTACTTCTGTAGGAGTTGATTGGTTCAACGTTCCTGGTCCATTTACCTTAACGGTTTATGCGCAGTCAAACGGCGCTGCAGCATGCAGTTCTGATCCTTATACCATCACAATTGACGATAAGGAAATCGATGGTCCTTTGGCGATCTCACCAGGCATTGCATGTTCAAACACCATCAGTTCGCACACCTTGACACCAGGTCAAGATGTGGATGCCATCATTACATGGTCAGTAGACCCTGTTATTGCGGGTAGTGTGCTCATCCAAAACGATGAAAACACACAAATCCAATGGAATGATTGGTCTGGAACTGCAGAGCTTATTGTTCAAGTGGAACTTTGCGGAAACGTAGTAACAGAATCTATTTTCATTCCTGTCAATCAGCCCATCGAACCAATCATTGTTCAAACGGGAATCCTGTGTCCTGGGGTGAATGCCACGTTGTCTACTACTGTGCCTTTCGCTTCGTATGCGTGGTCTACGAGTGACAACACTCCAACTACGTTGATCTCAACGCAAGGAAACTATTCGGTAACTACCGTTGACTTCAACGGATGTTCTGCAACGAGCAGTTTTGACGCGAATGAAGTGCCTGGCCCAACAGCCGCCATTTCAACGGGAAATTCAACAACAATCTGTCTTTCGAACCCACATACGGTAACGCTAATTGCGCAATTCAACGCCAATAATACTTACCAATGGTATTGTGGTGGAAGTCTAGTTCCAGGAGCTACGAACACAACGTTCGACCACCCTTTCCAAGGAGTTGTTGGAAGCTATTCGTACTTCGTTGTTGTCACAGATATCAATACAGGATGCATGAGCACTTCGGACCCAATTGTGGTTTCCGAATCTGACTGTCCTCCAAATCCATGTGACCCTGAACCACACGCGTTCAACATCACCAATGCTCAAAATCAATTTCCAAATTGCAACGTGATTGATTTTGAAGCAACGATGTCCAATGCAACATTCAATTTCTGGAACTTCGGAGACACCAACACTTCTTCAAGCAATCCAACTTCACACACGTATACAACAGCAGGTTGTTACTTCGTGGTTGCCAATGGACTTGTACCAGACATCAATGGAAATGGAAATTGCTCCGTTTCAGATGCTAGAACTGTTTGTGTTCCTGTTGCGGCTGAATTTGACTTTGCTTTTTTAAGTTGCACCGAAGTGCAGTTCAATGAGTTTGCAACCTTCATTAATACTGACCCAGCGAATACGATAATGTCTTATGCATGGGATTTCGACGGTTTCGGAACATCAACAATGATGAACCCAAGCTTTGATTTCGCTCTACCGATTCCTCCGGGAAATCACCCTGTAACTTTAACGGTTACTACGGTTGGCGGATGTCAAGCTACCATTACGCACAATGTCTTTGTTGATTCTGTTGGAGCAACAAACATCAACATTGCTGCGGGTCCAACTTGTGTAGGAGATCCTATCAACATGACCGCGCTTGCTAGTGGTGCCACTGAATACAACTGGGATTTCGGTGATGGCGCCACTTTCTTAGGTGCCAGCACAGCACACACGTATACAACTGCTGGTTCATATGTTATCACGGTTGTTTCTTCTAATGCAGCAGGATGCTTTTCAACCCTTTCGGTTCCGATTACCATCTTCCCAGCCATTCCAGACTTAGTCATTTCGGCTAACCCAGGTTTGGTTTTATGTCAGGGCGAAACAACTATTCTAACAGCGCCTCCAGGTTATTCGTACTTGTGGTCGAATGGGTTTAACACTCAATCAATCACAGTGGGCGCCGGTTTCTATGATGTATTATTGACTGATGCGAATGGATGTCTATCGTTGCTTGCAGAAGTAGAGGTGGTTGAACTTCCTCTTCCAAATGCGACCATTTCTGGAAATCCATTTATCTGCGATGCTGGATGTACAACTTTGAGCGTTCCGTTTGGAGCTGGATTCAACTACCAGTGGTATGATCAATTCGGATTTCTATTGGGGAATAGCAACACGCAGAGTGTTTGTACTCCGCTGAGTTCAAACCAGTTCTTTGTTGAAGTGACAGATCAAAACGGATGTACAAATGTATCTCCTCCGTTTGATGTATTCTTAGCTTCATCGCCTTTCTTCACTGTTTCTGTAGCACCTAGCGGATGCGCAGGTGAACTGAACACCCTTGCTGTTAGTCCAGTTCAACCTGGAGTAACCTATGTTTGGAGTGACGGAACAGTAGGTCCGGTAATGACTACTACGCAAGCTGGAACGTATTACGTAACAGGAACAGATGACAATACGGGATGCAACTACTCTTCACAAGGAACAGTAAACCCGCTACCAAACCTATGCTTGGTTCCTGTAGGGTGCTATACCGCTTGTAATCCATACGACTTATGTGCCCCTCTTGGATACATTTCGTACCAATGGAACTTGAACAACTCGCCGATTCCTGGTGCTACGCTTGCTTGCTACACTGCCACAGTGAGTGGCACCTATACAGTAACAGCAACGAACAACTTCGGATGTTCTGACACTTCAGGTCTCTTGATTTTAGAAATCATCCCATGCGATGATTGTGAGAGTCTTTCTGTGAGCTTCACTCCAGCAGTAATCGCCAATGTTCCGAGTCCATGTTGTTTTGACCTTCATTACAACAATGGATTTAGCGCCCCACTTCAAGGGATGTCAATCTTCACAGCTGATGCAGATTTAGCATTTGATCCTAGTTCTATTAATCCGCTGCTGAGCTTAGTTGGAAACACTTCTAATTCTGTTGATTTAGCTTCAACCATTTTGGGAGGACCAATTCCTACAGGAGTATTAAACAATGTGATTTCACTTTGTTTGGAAAATGTAGTGAACAGTCCGCAGACGATTTACATCGACTGGTATGACTTCAACAACGACGTAGTATGTCAAGATTCATTGATCTTTAACTGTCCGGTTGAACCAGACTGCTTATACCTTCAGGATGATGAAATCTATTGTGAAGACGGTCAGACGGTATACAACTTCACGGTTTGTAATCCGAATGATGCTGATTTTTCAGTAGGCTACTTCACGATGGACAACATCACTCCAGGTGGCTTAGTAGTTACGCCATCAGGCTTCACACCTGCTCCAGCAATTGCGCCTGGAAGTTGCCAAAGTTTCACGGCAATCTTATCAGGTCCAAGTATTGGAGGCGATGTATTCTGTTACAACTTGATCGCACATGATTTCGATCCTTTACAAGTAGACACTGCACTCTGTTGTAGTTTGGATACACTGTATTGCATTGACATTCCACCATGTGATCCTTGTGAAGACGTTGGCATCTTTGATGTTTCATCAACAGATATTGATGATTGCTGCGTTAGCGTGAATTTATTCAACAACTACTCTCCTGCTTTCTTTGATGAGATTGCGGTGTGTGCGCTTTCACCAGCAACAACCCTTACGGTGAGTAACTTCATTGGATCTGGATGGGTGACGAACAATTACACAGGAACATCATTTAGCTTGATTCCTGATGCGATGTTTGGAAACTTTGTTCCAGGTGGAGTCTTCTCATTGCCTGAGATCTGCACACAAACGGACGTTGCTCCACCTCAATTGATGGAAATCAAATGGATGGTTGCCGGCGAAGTTGTTTGTCGCGACACTGTTCTTACTTTCTGTGAACCAGATTGTGGTTACTTCACTGAAGAAACCATTGATTGCAATCAGAATACGTGGGATTGGTCAGCAACGTTGACGAACAGTTCAGACTTCGTTGTGTCTGAAGCAGTGATCACGTTCAATGACCCAGCACTTTCAGCTTACAACCAAACTATCAGCACGGGATCTCTTTTCCCAGGCGGTTCGTTTGGCCCTGTGAATGTATCAATTGGTTTACCTGCTTTTGCTGGTCAGACCATTTGTTTCACTGTAACACTGCATGAAGTTGGACCTAATGGTCAATACTTGAGCTGTTGCAATTTCGCACACTGCATTACACTTCCAGATTGTGACTTCAACATTGAATGTGTTTGTAGTGAAGATTTCTACGATGCGGTGCAACTAGGATATACTTCTGTACCATCAGGAGGAACAAACTCACTAGGATTCACAATGACGAACTCAGCGTTCTTCGGAGAGTGTGACTTGATTTATTGGGGTTTCGGTGATGGAAGTCCTTATGAGATCACAACTGGTTTGCAGTCTATTCTTCATACGTTCCCAAGCGCAGGTGTCTATACGGTCTGTATTAAGGTCTTCAGAACAGCCACAGATGGCACTGAATGTTCTGACTCTTTCTGCACAGAAGTGATTGTAATCGACAGCGGCTTTAATTTGGACGATATCATTTACGTCTATCCAAACCCAAATAGCGGTAATTTCAAAATTGCAATTAACCAGCCGCTAGAGGAGAGTTTGAATGTAACTATCTATGATGGAACACAAAGACTGGTTCATTCAAGAACACTTTCGACTTCGAAAGGTGGCCAAATTCAAGACATTGATTTGAGCTCATTTGAAAAAGGCGTCTACTACATCCACTTTAGAAAAGGAGATGAGTTGCACGTAGAGAAAGTGATCATTCTATAAGAATAACAAGTTCTCAATACCATTTGAAAAGGGTCAGCACGTTGCTGGCCCTTTTCTTTTTGAGTTGAGATTTGAATTTGCCCCACAAAGAATGACCTAACCTAGCTGCAACACAATATAAATACTTTGCAGAACGAATCGAAACTGTTGAAGAACGTGCTGAACCTCCCAAGGAAAATGCTAACGTTTCGTGAGCATACCAACGATTGGCTGTGGAAGAAAGTGGAAGAGCTCTATACCTTCGGCAGGGGAATCACCACCTTCAGCTTAGATGAATGGGCAGATAAATCAAACTTCAGCTTGCCATTGAGCTGCTGAATTCGCGCCTCAGCAGACTGAAAACGAAGTTGGTTTTTATCCATCACCTCATCTGCTTCTGCTTGGAAATGCAGATTTGACTTCTGGATGTTCAATTCAATTTTTACGTCTGACGTATTCAATCTAGAGAACACTTCTACGAGAATGTTTTCAATGATTCGGTAATAGATTAAGCGATCCTGCTTGTCAATGACAATGTCTTCTAGTTCACGCTGAATGGAAATTCCTTTCCCTTTCGATAGCACATCAATCAGATTGTCAACGGCTTTAGTAAGCCCCAATTGCAAGTACGGATTGAATTGTTGGTTGCTCAAAAACCTTACAGCTGCTATGGCTCCTGGAATGGCGTTTTCAGGAAGTTCTTGGCCTGGTAAGGAGAGCTTGCCCCCTTTAGTTGAATCGCCAATTTCTTTCCAAAGCAAATCTGTAATGCGTTTGTTTTCTTCTTCTCTTGTCTGAAGAACGGCTTGGGTTTTAACCTTTTGAATGGCCTTTCGTCGTTTGTAAATCCCGAAAACAGTAAGTAAGCCAATCACAAACAAAGCAGCAATGGCAATGACCCATCGCTGCCATATAGCGGTTTCTAATTCTGCTTCTTTAAGAGCGAGTTTTTCTTTGGCTAATGAACTTTCTTGCTCGAGTTGGGCAATAGACAAAGCTGTTGACGCGCTGTAAAGAGAGTCTTTTAAATCATGATAGGATTCATAATAATCACAAGCTTTTTCAAACTCGCCCATATTATAGTGTAGGTGCCCAAGATTATTTAAAATGGACTTTAAATGCTCCGGATACCAATAAAGCTTGGCTAAAGATTCCGACTCCTGAAGATAAAACAATGACGAATCATTCGTTTCAACATTTAAATAAGCAACTCCTAAATTCAAAGAAGCTACAATTCCTAAAACGGTGTCTTTTAATGATGAATTTGATTGAATTGAACTCTTATACTGCTTAATTGCCCCTTCATTGTCTCCTCGTTGAATCATCATTGAACCACGATTAAATTCAATAATTGATAACCGCTTCAAATCACCAATCTCAGAAAACACTTTTGCAGTTGAATCAAAATATAGAAAAGCGGAGTCAAAAACCCCTGTAAAATAATAACTGCAAGCCAAATTATTGAACGAATCTCCCAACTCAGCGCTGTCACCAGAAAGATTACTATATGATTTTGCCATTAGAAAAAATCTTCTGGACTCTTCGTACTGTTCTAATTGATCTTTTACTATTCCAAGTTTATTAAAAACATTAGCTAAGTGTTCAGTATCCTTTCGAGATTCTTTTAGAAGCCGGTGCTTTTCATATTGAATGTAGGCACCCTGAAGGTCTCCTTCCTTAAATAATGAATCCCCTTTATCAATCAAAAATGTCGCGGTACTTTGAGAAGAACCGCGACATGGAAATAAAGAAAATATTAGGGATAAAAAAACAACAAAGCTAAGCTGCGGATAGCATCGAGCTTGAATATAAAACAGTCGCTTCGCCCTTCTTCTTCCCTCCTTTCTTAACGGTAACGGTAATTTCAGATTCACCTTGCTCACGGGTAATGGTTTCGGTGAAAGTTACAACATGATTTTGTTGGAATGAAGAATCTGCAACAACATCTACTTCAATTCTTCGGTCGCCACCAACAACTGCCTCAGCAGCATTCCTTCCTGTTTCAAATGCAGGGTAATAGATTTCTGTTTTTAATTGCCATTTCCCAGTTGCTTGATTAAGCAATGTTAACGTCAATACGGGTTCATAAAATGTCATAAGGGTTTGTTTTTGTTTGTGTGTTATACCCTTGCTCAAAAAATAAGTTTGTCAGACATTGAACGGTTTCCACGTCAGTTTAACCCTATATAAAAAAAGGAAGACCAGCTAAAAGCCAATCTTCCTCTTTCCATGTAATCTTTTGAAATTTACGGACAAGAGGTTCCGAAATCTCCTAAGAATGCCAATAAGTCAGTTGAGTTCACTAGTCCGTCATTGTTGAAGTCAGACGGACAATCAGACGTGAAGTTCATGCATGAACCATCATCTGAATTCGCGCTAGCAGAGTAGTTGTCAAATGCAGGATCAGTGCAACCAGGGAATTCACATGTTGCGTCATCTGTATTCGCAGAAGCATCATAATTGGATGCATTTGGATAAGTACATCCAAGACAAATGTTGGTACAACTACCATCATCACAACCAGCCGCTAAATCAAAGTTGCATGCGGCAGGGTCAGTGCAACCAGGGAACACACACGTTCCATTGTCGCATGTTGCGATAGGATCAAAATTGCAGGCAGATGGATCTATACAACCGGGAGTGCAGCATGCTAAGTAAGCATTCTGACACGTCTGATCCCAATCTACGGTAACACAGTAATCATCAAGAACAATGACACTCGCAATGCAGTCTTGGTCACCCGCCAATACATATCCAGCAGGCGGTGAGCAAGCTAGAACTGCCGGCTCTGAGCTTGAAGAATTGAAATCAATTGGCAAATACCAAAGCCCTATGTCACAGGTTCCGTTGTCGCAAGTTGCAAGTGCGTCATAATTACATGCGGCAGGATCAGTGCAACCAGGTATGCAGCAAGCTAAGTAAGCATTCTGACAAATCTGATCCCAATCTGTAACATTGCAGAATGGATCATTCGCTATAACATTCTCAATACAGGCTTGATCATCAGCCACTTCATATCCAGGAGGAGCTGAACATGCTTGAACAGCAGGTTCTGAACTTGAAGAAGTATAGTCAAAAGGAAGGTACCATAGTCCTAAGTCACATGACCCATCATCTACGTTCGCAAGCGGATTGTAATTGCACGCAATTGGATTCGTGCATCCTGAACAGAATGACACGCTTAATCCGAAAGTTCCTTCTTCGCCATTGAAACCATCCACTTCAATGAACAGAACGTCTCCCGGAGTTAAACCTGAAAGGTTCGCCTGAGACATAAGGTCTCCTCCAACAGCGTCAATATCATCATTGCAAGCAATTGCAGTAATAGTTCCATCACAAGTGTTGTCTGAAGAACTGTATACCTGAAGTTGTGTGTTTGTCAATGTTCCAGTAGCATATGTTTGAATTGCTAAAACACCATCAGCCGGAACGATTGCTGTAAACCATTCACTGTGCTGTGAAGCATCTCCACCTTCCCAGCAAGCACCATTCGTGCTTGGTGATGGATTGGCTCCCGTGTTGTCACCCGCAACTGTACTTGCCACAGCGCATTGCGTAACTGTTACTGGAGTTGCGAAGCAGATATCTCCGTAATTAATCGCAATAGAGCAGTCAAAAGTTACCGTTTGTTGACATGTTGCTGAGTTTCCAGTTTCATCTGCGGCAGTCCAAGTAACGATAGTAGAACCAGGAGCATATAAAGCAGGAGCATTATTATCCAAGCTTGTTGAACAGATATCTGATACTGTGGGAAGTTCTACCAATGCAATCGCAATTGGATCACAAGTACCTTCAGTTACTTCAACCAATACGTCTACTGGACAAGTGATTACCGGAGCGTCTGAATCAGCTGTCACAATTACCGTTACAGTTTCGTCATCAGTCGTGTTGCAAATTCCTTCACGACGAACATAATAGGTTGCAGTTCCAGCAGGAGTAATAACAATGTTTGAACCTGAGCCTACGAGCGTTCCTGTCCCATCAGGACCAGTGTACCATCTTGTAAGCGCTCCTGACCCATCAATTCCACCTGTTGCAACGAGGTTAATTTGTTCGTTTGGACAAATAACTTCGTCTGGTGTAGAAGTAGCGTTTGTATATGCAGTAGACTCTTCATAAACAGTTACAACAACGTCTACACATGGCCCATCGGCAGCACAACCACATTCGTCTATTCCACGAACCGTATAGGTTGTTGTCACCAATGGACTCAAAGAAATTGTTGTTCCTGCGCTTTGCGTTACGAAGGTACCACCACAACCACCAGTATAAACAGCCCAATGAGTTGCATCATTCAAAACACCAGAGATATTCAATACTGCGTTTTGACCCGGACAAATAGGAAGAGCATTTGCTGTAACGTTTGGTGCATTGGCAGGCGCGTAGGCTGGTATGCTATATACAACATCATCAAAGTTGAAAGTGTTGTTTGGATTGCCCGTTCCCGGATCAATCAATTGTACCGTGAACGATTGAATCTTTTCCCAGTTCAACACAATTGGGTTTGGAGAAGAAGGAATGGTGAAATCGAACTGATCACCTTTGTTGCTTGACGCTCGCCATATTCCTCCTCCTGGAGGATTGTTTCCACTCCAAGCATAAGGGTTAAAACTTGTAAGGTTCCAGCATCCTGAATTTTTCGTGATGGTCATCGCGCTATTCACATTCGGAGCCGAAGGAAAAAGGACGTTAATTGTATCGTCATATCCGAAACCAGAAAATGAAAATCCTGGTTCTGATGCCCCGGAGTTGAAAGTCATTGTCTGCGCATTACTGTTTGCTATGAAGCCAAATATTAGCAGCAATAGCAAAGAAATCTTGTTTAGATTTTTCACAATAGAAGAGATAAAAGGTTAGTACTTTCTAGTGGCAAAGATTGAAATTAAATCTGAAGTTGCTAGATGTTTAAAGATGAGTAAAAATACAGATTAATGAGAAACACTATAACAAATAGGCGAAAGCATCAAAAATTTATTCTTGTACTATTGGAATTTCAAGAACCGCCTTTTCAGCGTTTAAAAACTACAAAAAAGCCCTAGCGAAGGGCGCGGGCTTAGTATACTTGAATTGGTGCGCTGAATTCGCTAGAGCTAATGTATCTGTAAATCAGATTAGACTAAAAGTCCTTTCCTACTCGAGATTAATAGGGTCTTAAGCGGAATTCAAGGTCTCCGCCTTGTTCTCTCAGGAACAATTCTTCTTCCATTAGTTGAAGAATAACGAAGGTCCTGTCTGCATTATCATTCTCAAAGTCTAGAAAGATCTTTTCCTGATCATTTTGGAACTCCCATGTACCGTCTGTTTCGAATTCGAAAGACAAATCGCCGATGGAATACAAAGCGGCCAAAGAGGCGTCGCCATCCGAAAGCATCGTAAGTTGGTATTGTTCAAAGTCACTTGATACGTCTTCACCATCACTCATGGCTTCTTCAACCTCCCAAGAGTTTGCTAAGCGCTCTGTCCGCGATTGCAAACTCACACCCGAACCTTCCTCATATTTGTTGCACGATCCAAGCACTAAAAGGGCCACGACATGGCTGTAATTGTTGTGATTTTCATGGCTAACTTATTTCTTAAAAATAGCTCGTCCCAGTTTCCAAACTGTGCCTTGAATTGAACGACTCATCTTCGCTCTTTCAGGATCACACATGGCTCCAATTCCGAAAGGGATATAATTTTGCTTTTTCATCTCGCTGTTGTGTAAAACCATGATAAGCACATTTCGCAACAAACATTTGTGTCAGATTTAATTCATTCATGCACAAAGCTTTGCAACAACAAAAATTCTTGGGCACAAAAAGAAGTGTGAAGTTCTCTCCACACTTTGAGCGTTTCAATTCCCATCAAAATGAACTAACAAGCTCATTCAACCAATTTTAGAACATGATCTGTCTGGAATTACAATCAAAAGAGTCAATTGACAAGTCACATCTTACGACTATCAATTCAAACGATACGCACATAAAGTCACTGTTGGTAGTGAGTGATTCCTTCCTAAATTGATGTGAAATTGACTAAAAATACAGGTAAATGGAAAGCTAAAAACGACAGATATAAAGTGAGAGGTAACGGCTACAAAGTTGTTGTATGATGTTGGTAATCAGACCGAAGAAGAGTTGTAGCTTCGTCGGGCTGGTTGGAAGGCGGGGGAGGAAGGGAGGGCCCGTAAGGGCTAAATATGATCACAACTTATAGAGATTCTCAATCACTAATTTCCACCAATAAAACCCAAAGCATCTACAACATTCAAAACCCAAAAAAAACGAGCAGCTATTTCTCAAATGACGCACTTCCCGAAACAAGCGCGTTCCCTCTAGAAAATCACGATGGTCACTAAAAATCTCAAAATCAACCTCCTACTCTGCCGGCTTCATTCTCAATTCCCGTTTCTCTTTTACGTGATTTCACGTTCTGATTACCGAAATTATAACCCACTGAAAGGCTCACAAATCTACTGTCCCAGTTCCCTCTTCCTTCGCCCACTAAACCATTAAAAGAAGAAACTCCGCTCCAACCCGTCTCATAAAAAATGTCGTTCACGGTCAAACGTGTGCTCAATTGGTCTTGAAGGAAGTTTTTCTGGAGACCTAGGTTCAAAGACCAACTTTCGTCATATAAGAAGACACCTCCCCAAACGCCTGGCCCACTGAACCAACCTGAAACCTCACCCTTAAATCCTTTCGGTAAAGTGATGGTATTCTGCATATAAATGTTGTAGGTATATGCTTGAACGTCTACCGATCCATTGTCTCCATAATCAGCTTGATTGTCAATGTGAGAACCACTTAGATTCACATAAGTACTCCACTTTTCAGTTACCGTCATAGGCACACTCGCGTTGAAACTCCATATGGTCTGAGTTGCTAAATTGTCCCATGAGATGAAACTTGCTCTGGGATCATCTACATCAGGACCGATCAATCTTGTGATCTGATCTAACGTATTACTGTAGGCCAATTTGAAGTTAAATCGGTAGGCGTAGGTGTAGCCAATTTCTGCATTGTTAACGATCTCTGGCTGTAAACGCGGATTTCCTTTTTCGTACGAAATCTGACTCAACTGATTGTTGAACGGATTTAACACATTGTAATCAGGACGGTTGATTCTTCTTCCGTAATTCACTGCTACTACATTCATAGGATTGAATGTATAAGTTACCCCGGCGCTCGGGAACCAGCGTAAATAATTCAAATCAACAGGCTCCTCAATCAATTCCGGGAGAAAGGCCTTCAAATCGCCTAAAGCATCTGTCTGCTCAACCCTCAACCCAGCCGAAATTCCAATCTTCTTTCCGAACTGCCTAGAATACTGAATGTACCCCGCGTATACAGATTCGTCATAATTAAAGATGTTAGAAAGCGTATCATTTTGAATTTGGGTACCATCAAGGTCGTCATAAACCAAGAACGTATTGTCTGATACCACCTGGCTAAACTTCGCCCCGATTCCAATTTTTCCTCCGAACAATTGATCCTCATAATCTGCTTTCGCCGTGTAAATATCAATGTAGGTTGGGGTGTCATAATAATTGGTGATCGAAGTGAGAATATTCTCTTCAGCGGCATCGTAATATACGTTCGGAAGGGTTCTAAAAGACTCTGTATCATAAGAACCATAATCAAGATCAACATTGAATGAACGCTGTTTGTCGCGGTCATCATAACGGTAGTTGATGTTGTAAGATTGATTTGCACGGTCAACATCTGTGAAACTATCTGCAAAAAGAACACTGTCTATCACCTCTGAATTCACCTGCGCAATTGAAATCCGATTTTCAATCGTGTTCAAGTCGTCATTCACCATCCCATTGGCCAACACACCTATGATGCTCTTCTTTCCAATGTAAAAATCAGCACCTACTCTGTAATTCATGTTCTCCCACTCATTTCCAATGTAATTGGTCTCTTTCAAGTTCAGGTCATTCTGGAAATTATTAAATCGAATGTCATTGAACGAAGCTCCCTTCGCTGCTCCTAAGGTCCCGAAAACATTCACCACCTTACTTCGATAGTTCCCTGTAAAGTTGATGTTACTTCTATTTCGTTGTCCTTGGGTAACTGTTGCACGAACGTTGCCATTCGCTCCCTGGCTTTTGTCTTTCTTCAGTCGAATATCAATGATTCCTGCATTTCCCTCAGCATCATACTTCGCTCCTGGGTTCGTTATAATGTCTATGCGGTCAATTTGATCAGAGGGTAAGTTCTTCAAGTAATTGGCTAAATCTTCTCCACTCAGCGGAAGTTGTTTACCATCTACATAAAGCATTACTCCTGCTCTTCCCAGCACGTTAATGTTGTCATTGTTGTCAATAGTAACACCAGGTGCTTTTCGCATCAAAGACAACGCATCATCGCCCGTGTTATTGATGGTTCCTTCAACATTGAATACGGTTCTGTCAGGCTGCACCTCCACAAGCGGGCGGGTTACAACCACCTCTGCCTCATTCAACGCTACTGATGATGCTAGCAACTGAAGCACGCCTAATTTCGTTTCTTCACCCGCCGTGACCTGAATTCCGTCTTTTCGAAA
This sequence comes from Flavobacteriales bacterium, assembly GCA_047636995.1. Taxonomy (GTDB): domain Bacteria; phylum Bacteroidota; class Bacteroidia; order Flavobacteriales_D; family Sanyastnellaceae; genus JAQWQB01. The sequence continues at coordinate 17,803 of JBLIGQ010000013.1, forward strand.
TTTATCAAGTCCTATAAATGTTGCTTCCGCGAAGTACGCACCTTCTGGGACATCTACCAACAAAAACGCACCATCAACATTGCTCACTTCAACCTTCGCCATGGTGCTATCTGAAGCATGGTACAATGCCACATTCGCGAAAGGTACGGGCGCATTTGTGTTGTCTTGAAGTGTTCCTGAGACCGATCCATTCTGTGCGAAAAAATGAAGCGTACTAAGGACGAAAAAAAGTGTTGAGAGACTTCTCATTGTGTTTTGGTTATAAGTGAAGCGGGATATAAGGACCTTTCGAATAAAAGCATCCTTCGAAAACAACATTTAAAGAGACCACAAATACCTCAGTCTACCTTCAAATAATTGATGAATGGGCCTTTTTCTGCGGTCAATGGTTAGCAGTTAAATTGATAAATCAGCCTTTCACACTCACGAACCAATTCTTCCATTCGTCTTATGAATAACATATCTTGCCACACTAATTTAGAATCTGCTTTGTCCAAACCGCTTCAACTGCTCAATACATACGGCCCCTTTGTTCTTCTAACAATTGCATGGTACTTCATCTTCCCAAGTATTTTTGATGGAAAACTGTTTTTAGGGGGTGACAATGCCAACTACTATATTCTGGCGGAAGGCTTAAGTTCAGGACAAGGATTTACCCAAATCAGTTCGCCCAACATGACACCCGGAAATCACTTCCCACCGGGCTACCCATTCATTATGAGCATTTTCATGCGGTTGGGTTATGAAGATATTTTGCTCTTTAAATGGTTGAATGGCGTGTTTCTACTCATGTCTTCTTTTGTCTTTTACGGAATTAGTCTCTTACTCACCAAACACCGTTGGTTCAGTTTTGCCATGGGATTATTCCTTCTCTTCAATGCGCATCTACTGGAGTATTCAACGGTTATGATGTCTGAAATCCCATTCCTTTTTATACAGCTCTCCAGTATTTGGGCATTGCTCAAATGGCACGAAACGAATACCAAACTTTCATCCCCCTACTTGTACCTTTTTTTGGCATTGCTCATTATCTCTATCTACACGCGTACAATTGGTGTGGCGCTTTTCGGCGCAGCCTTGCTTTACCTGCTTTTAGAGAAACGATTCAAAGCTGCACTCTTGGTCTTTGCCATAACTGCACTGGCACTCGCGCCTTGGCAAATCAGAAGCCACAACCTAGGCGGGAATTCCTACACGAAACAGCTGATGCGCTCTAACACTTATGACTCAAGTTCACCTCAAATGAACCTTGATGATTGGGGCACACGTGTTAAATCAAACGCAGGAAGGTATCTGTCCAAAGAAATCCCAAACGCCATCATCCCAAGCGCCAAAGTACCCTACCATGATCCGAAAACCCGAAAAATGCAAGATTCCAAACCCTTTCACTGGGTCCTTGGAATTCTGATTGTCATCTTCGGCCTCATTGGAATCTTCTCAAGTAAACGGTACCGCGTGCTTTTGCTTTTGCTCTTTGGCGGAAATTTCACCGTCTACCTGCTCTGGCCACAAGTGTGGTTTGGTGTTCGATTTATGCTCCCAATGATTCCGTTCGTTGCCTTGTTCGTAGTGCTTGGGTTGCGCTATTTGACTGCATTAGCCTTTCCAAAAACAAAAAAATTCGATCTACTCGTCTATGCTGCTCTAATTGTACTTTGCATCTATCCTTCTCAATCTGTTGGAATCAATAAGCTGCAAATCAAGGCGAAGAAAAACCATCCACGCAATTGGGGAAACTACCTCAAAGCTGCCCAATGGTGTGACGTTAACCTGGAAAAATCAGCTGTGATCAGCACGCGAAAAGCCGGGTTGTTCTATGTAAACAGTCACCGCAAAGGCTGTGGATTTGCTTACTCTGATGATCAAGGCGTAGTATTAGAATCGCTCAATGATCATGGTGTTACGCATGTCATTATTGAGCAATTAGGATTCAACCAAACAGGCAAATACCTGCTTCCAACCATTAAAAAGAACCAACCCAAATTTAAGTTGGTCCATTCCATTGAAGCAAAGAAAAAGAACAAAAATGGCAAGACAAAAGCTGCCGTTTGGATCTTCGAATATGATGCATCAAAAGGATACCAAGGTGCATTTAAAGACGGATTGAAATCTGGGACAGGAACTTATCTGTATCCTGACGGACAAATAATGGAAGGTACTTGGGTGCAAGATACCATTCAAGGTGAAGGCACATTATCTCGACTTGATGGGTACCAATTCATAGGCAACTGGGTCAATGGGAAACGCGAAGGCAGGTTCATCGTTCATGACCCGAAAGGAAGTGTGATTGAGACCTTCTGGAAGCGAGACACCATCCAACAAAGAGGCTTTCTATTGAATGAAAAAGGAGAAAGAGTAAAGCATTTAAGGATGAAATAGCACATCGGAATCCATGATGTAGTTATGGCCGATTGCGTTCGTTCTTTGGATGGAGCTTAGGAATAAGGCTTAACGCTTCAGGGCAAGAAGATGCAACTTTGATTTTTGCTGCACTTTGCACCCAGACAGAGTGGAGAAAATAAAATAATTTCATCTCTTTTCATCAAACAATACTGATGTTAATAGTTGATTCCAGGTGCCATAAGTGTACTTTTTATGCTAGAAAAGGTAATAGCTAACCTATTTTCTCTTAACCCGAAATGATTTTATTCCCCTAGAATACAGACACCTACAAATATGTCTACCGTTTGTCTACTGCACATAAATGGTGAAGCCCGATCATCCTGCTACATTTGTTTCAGTTAATGCCGAAAGCATAAAATAATTCTCTCCTCGGATTTTCCTGTTTGTGTTCTTCTCTTTTAGAATGGTCACGATAAGCCAAACTCTCTAGCTCGAGACAGAAGCTCGGAATTGCTAGAAGTTCATATCAAATTGATGTGAGATAAAGTATTTTATGATTCAATAGGTATTGAAAGGCGTTCCTCAACTGGAATGCATTCCAATAGACACTTGACCCTTCGGCAAGGCTTTATTTAATTGAATGTAAGCTCAGTGGCAGCCACCGCTGAAAAACTTTTGTTAATTACACTCTTTCCCAACTCCTTTGCTGATAAGTTCCAACTGCGTTTCGATGAGACGGCAGTTGGAGCCTTTCAGCTCAAGGTTTTTGATCGTCATAACAGATTGATGTGTGATGAGACCTTCATCGACGCCAGCCAGCATAAAAGCGAATTTTAGCTTCACATCAATGCCCAGCAAACATTTGCTGAGGTTGGCCAATTCTCAACCACCTTCAACGATACTGATTCTCCTACAAAACATTTGCCTTTAAACATTGTAAATGTTGAATCTGAATGGGCTTCGCGAAAAACAGAAATAGCCCTCACGCTGTTCATTTACTGACCCATTTAGCCTTAACTCCACGGCCAATAAACACCCCGCATGGAGGCAAACCACTGAGCTAATATTCGTAAGTAATTTGAGTACTCTAAACTTTTGGGCGATAAAACCATGGCCCAACTTTCAGAAAAAGACTTGCTTTGGCAATACAACACAGCAAGCAATTCCATTGGCGTCATGATGAAACACCCTTGGAGGAATATGCTTTCTCGCTGGACGAACTTCCTCACGGAAGATCGAGAGAAAGACTGGCGTAAGCGAGATCATGAGTTCGAGGTAAAACGAAAGACCAAAGCTGAAATTATCAGTAAGTGGAAAGAAGGATAGTACTGCCCTTTTCATGCGTTAATACCATTAACATTGGTGATTTCAACACCGAAATCTACATCAGAAATCAAGGCCATATCATTCCTGAAGCTGTCAACAGGCCGTTAGCACATGACGCCTACCATACCAGACAGATTGTCTTTATAGGGCGTATGATCAAAAGGGAGGCCAGGTTGAGCCTTCCCATTCCAAAAGGAAATTCAAAAGCGTACAATGATGAGAAATTCGCACAAGACAAATATCGCTCGCTCAATACAGATGGATACTTGAAAAAAGCAACGGCCAGAAAAGTTTAAATATTTAAAATCACTTGCTCCAAACTATCATTGGTTTCAAGTCTCATCTTCTTCCTGAGTCGGTAACGGGCCTTCTTCACACCGTCATCAGAAATATTTAAAACGGTGCCTATCTCCTTGTTTGTCAAATTCATTTTGATCAAAGCGCACAAACGCAAGTCATTTTTTGAAACCTCTGGGAAATGGGAGGAAATGGTTTGCAAGAAATCGGCATTCGTTTCTGTGAACATCTGAATGAATTGATCCCAATTGCGGTCTATTTGTGAGTCAAGATTAATCTTGTGCAGAACTCCTCTGGCAAAATCTCCTCCATCACCCTTCTTTGCTTCTTCAAGTTCAGTTTTAATGGAGTTAAAGAGTTCATTCTTCTGGGCTATGTGCAAAGCCTGTGCAGTGAGTTCTTTGTTCTTGAAGTGAAGTTGGTCTTGGAGCCTTGTTCTTTCTGATTCAGCCAAGCTCAACTCTGAAACGTATAGCGCCCTGGCTTTCTTTCTGCGCTGATACTCTCTATTGAGTATAACACCTGACAATAAAACGACACCGATTAACCCTAACTGCAAGGCCTTTTTCTTTGTATCTTCTAATTCACGTACTGCTTTTAATGCCTCAATCTGACTTTGTTTCTTTTGGCTTTCATATTGCTCCTCTAAACGAAGCATTTGGTTGGACCTTTTCGATTCAAAAATACTGTCCTTTAAAAAGGCGAAGGTTCTAAAATGGACTAACGCATTTTTGTAATCGCCCTGTTCTTCATAGATTTTACTTAAGGTATTCTCAGCATCTTTTCTTTTCTCTAGAGATTTACTAGATGAATCCAACAAAATGATGGCTTTCTGAGAAAAACTCAATGCCTTATCTAAATCCCCAAGTGCTAGATAGGCAATGCCCTTCTCATTAAAATTGTCAGACTGGGCCACATTTAATTTCAATGAAATGGCATATTTAAGTGCCGAATCACTCTCTAAAAGTGCTCTTTTATAATCTCCACTTCGGTTTGCTACCACCGCTCTATTCGTAAAAACAGACAAGATCCCAAAGACTAAGTTCCTTTCTCTAAAAAAGACCAATGCTTCATCATAAAGCGCAAAAGCTTCTTCATAGCGACCTAAGTCTTTCAGAATGATCGCCATGTTCACTTTATTCGCAACGGCACCTTCTTCATGATTTACTTCTTTGTATTTCTCGCTTGAAAGCTCTTGGTATTCAATGGCCTTTTCGAGTTGTTTCTGCTTTTCGAAGATGACAGACATGCATCCGTATATTCGGCCTACATTGAAATGATCTTTTGAAGCCTCTGCATATTTCAATGCACTCACACAATCTTGCATGCCACCATAAATCTCCTCTGAATCAACCTGTAACCATGCTCTTCGTATTAAAATGTAAAGAATACTTGAAGTATCGTTCACTTGAACTCTGTAGTCTAAAGCGTTCTGAAATTGCTCAAGCGCCTCTCTGTTTCTACCCATGCTAGAATACACACCTCCTAGGGAGCCCGCGCAATAAGCAGCCTCATTTTCATTCCCTAGTGCCTGCGACTCTTCAAGACCTTTTTTGTACCAATGCACCGCACTATCTAGGGAATTAGAAAAAAAATAATGTTCTGCTTTGAGCTGAAGCATATTCAAACAAGCTTTCTCGCTTCCTTGATCGGCGCAAATTTTCTTCAATTTTTGAACAACAATCAAGGCAGAATCTTTTTGGCGTCCATCAGTGATGTAATCCCAACCTTGACTTACAATCACAGAGACTTCTTCCTCTGAATACTGAGAGTAAAGCGGCCCAATGACCATAAGCGTAAGAAAGAGGCAAAGGATTTTCTTCATCCGGCCAAGATACTAGAAAACTAGATTCTAATTAACTTGTTTTTTGGAAATAGATATTGAAAACGGTTCCTTCTGAGGCCAAATAGAAACCCACGATTTCACCCTCATCACTTCGGTCAAACGAAAAGAGCGTTCGGTCAAAAGAGCCAAATTCATCACGCCTACAGGCATGCAAAGGAATATTTAAGTTGGACGCAAAACTGAGCATTAGTCCCTCGTCATTCAAATTGAACTGGTAATTCACCCCTAATTCTTCTGAATGGTAATTCCCTGCAAACTCTTCGAAATCAATCTCGCTAGGGCTTACCAGTTCAACCTTCTGAAAGCTAAAAATGGCCCCGGAAAAATCTACCACTAATTCATGACAAGAATATACACCCTCAGTAAACGTATAGGTGACACTTCGGTTGTCATGCCGCGTATACTTCAATGCATCTATTGCCACTAATGCAACCCCTTCCGCCCCAAAAGAACTCTTCGCAAATAAGGTGTCATTCTGATTGTAAATCGACATCCCTAAATCGCTGTTCACTTCTTGGTAATTGCCTAGAAGTCTCATTGGAAAGGATACCTGCGAAGGAATAGTGGTCTCTTCAGCAACTTCTTTTTCGCCTAGGAAAAAGTCAAGTACTTCATAGGACATGGCTTCCAAATTATAGGCATTCGTGCCTGCGCAAAGGACCACGCTTAAATTAATTGCTGGCACGCAAATCAATTGACTCCTTGAGCCTTCTGTTCGACCTGAATGGTGCACAACAGTATGGCCCTGGTAATTGGATTCAAACACACCTCGTTTGTAGGCGTTGGCTCTCCCTGAGTTAAGCGGCTCATTGAAGATTAAAAAATCCTTCAAATCAGCATCGAATGAATAATCATTTGAAAAAACATTCGCCCATTTCATCAAATCCTTCGTAGCGCATCCCATACCGCCAGGCCCCACAACCATAGATCCCGAATGCCTTGGCGCAAATCCATCTTTGGTTTTAATATATCTGCTAACGCGAAAGGTCGGATCTCTTTGTTCTTCAGAAACGAAAAATGCACTTTCCATTCCCAAAGGCAAGAAGAGCTGATCATCCATAAATTGAGGAAAAGATTTGCCAGAGACTTTCTCAATAATCATTGCCAGCAAGACATAGTTTGAGTTTGAATACAGCATTCGAAATCCGGGGAAATTGTTAACGCCTTGTTGTCTCATGAGCAACTCATACACCTCGTCATTTGTATTTGAGCCATCAGCATCACCCGAAAGGTATTCCAATACATTGGTGTTCCTGATTCCGCTTGTTTGATGGAGCAGGTGTTTTATTCGAATGGTATCTACATAAAAAGGAAAGTCAAGCAGGTACAACTGGATGTCATCATCAACTGATAATTTACCTTGGGTTTCAAGTATATAAATCCCTGCTGCCGTGAACTGCTTTGAGATAGAGGCTACGCCGAAAAGTGATTTATCAGTCACTGGTTTAAGGCTTCCCAAATTCGCAAAACCTGCTTTGTAGTCATAAACACCTACACCCTCTTTTGCAATTTCTACTGAAACCCCTGGACCCATTGGATCAAAAGTTTGGTCGAACAGAGAGTCCAAAGAAGCAAATTCACTGAATTGTGCATGTGAATTAACACACAACGCACTGCACAGAAGGATCATTATTCTATTCATAGAGGTACAATGCATCAAATACGTTTTCGGGACAATTAACTCATTTCACTGCCCACTTCCCGCTTTTTGATTTCCAATTCTCCCCCATAAACTTCGGAAAAGGAAGAGGCAAAGAATCGCTGGCAACACTCAATACACTCAATGGTGTTACGGAGCTCCAAATTACACTTTCATAAACATTGATGTCCAGCGGCAACCCTTTGTTCAAGCATTCAATCAAACGGAACATCATTATAAAATCCATCCCACCATGTCCTTGCTTAAAGCTCATACTTATGTCCTTTAATCTTGAAATAACCGGATGCGTGTGTTTCGCCTTATACCTTGAATACTCTTCAGCCTCAAGCCACTTGTGTCCCCAGAAAACGGGTTCTTCAGAGTCAATGAACAGTCTGCTGGGATATCCATCATGCACAGCCTTAGTTCCCACTACTTTATTAATTCGTGAATATGGCCGCCCCGTGTGGGTATCAAACTGCAACAGTACTGTTTTGCCTTTATAGGTCCTTAACATGGTCGAATTCATATCTCCACAAACAATCTTTCCAAAATCTTTCCCCAAGCGTTCTGCTGTTTGACTGAGGTTCAACTCTCTTGAGCTCATAGACGTCAAATATTCAAATCTGTCACCGTGCCCAATTCCTAGGTAAAAACTAATGGGGCCCAAGCCATGTGTGGGGTAAAGGTTTCCATCTCGCGCAACATGGTGCATGATTCTCCATTGGTCTTCATAATAATCATCACTCAACATGTGTGCCCGGAGGTCATGTAAGTAAGCTCCTTCACAATGCGTAATGTCACCAAACACACCGTCTTCAATCATTTGCATTACAAAAAGCTCTTCCTCGTTGTAGCAGCAATTCTCAAGCATAATGCAATGCTTCTTGGTCCGTTCAGCGGTAGCAATAATCTCCCAGCAATCTGACATGGAATACGCAATAGGCACTTCTGTTGCCGCGTGTTTGCCATTATTCATAGCGAACAAGGCCATTTCAGTATGCCATTCCCAAGGCGTTGTAACCAGAACCAAATCCAACTCATCCATTTTGACCATGTGCTCCCAATCGCGCTCACCTTTAGTGAACAACATTGGTTTCTTCTTTTGCCATTGCGCCAATATCTCAACGGCTTTCGCTGCTTTCGCTTCGTTAATGTCTGAAAAAGCCACTATTTCGACACTCCCGTTTTCAATGTTTAACTGCAGCATTTCCAGTAAAGACTGTCCGCGGTTGCCCATTCCAATAATCCCTATTCGCACTTTTTCAATGGGTGCTGCGCGAAAACCAACCATACTCCCACTCGTGCTTTTCTCTACTTCTTTCAGCATTTGGCGGGCGGCCAATGGATCATTCGCGATGGATGAAAAGGGAATTGACGCGAAAGCTGAGGCGCCTAATACCGTTTCTAAAAATTGTTTTCTCTTCATGATGGTAATGGTTTCTCTAAAGTTAAATTTTCAATTGAAATGGCGCGGTGAAAGCAACTTCTAAAAAACGGTTGAACCACCTCCACTAAAGCAACCATTTGCTTTAGACGATCCGATACTAGCCGCATCACACTTACTGATTCCAGGTTAATCATCACAAAAGACGAAAAGCGGCAAATTATGCGCATGAGTGACACAGTAACATTCAGCACATTACTCTCTACTCATTTCGGAATCTCAACATCACTTCAGCAGAAAACAGCCTGAGCATTTTCTCAGTAGCTTTGCTTCATGGCACTACTTCTTGATGTAAAAGGCGTTTCTCCAATCTTTGGAGCAGACTGTTGGCTCGCTCCCAACGCAACCATTTGTGGCAATGTCACCACCGGAAACCACTGCAGCTTTTGGTTCAACGCTGTTGTTCGAGGAGATGTGCATTCCATCACAATTGGCGACCGCGTTAACATTCAAGACGGCGCGGTAATTCATTGCACTTACAAAAAGGCAGCTACGGTTATTGGAAACAACGTTTCAATTGGACACAACGCGCTAGTGCACGGTTGCACAATTCATGACCATGTTTTGATCGGGATGGGATCCATAGTGATGGACAACTGCATCATTGAAAGTGGATCAATCATTGCGGCTGGAGCAGTCCTTCTAGAAGGCACCCATGTTACGGCGGGGAGTATTTTTGCAGGCGTACCTGCAAAGAAGGTCAAATCTATAGACGCTGCTTCGTCCGTTGCTAACTTAGAAAAGCTTGCCTCAAATTATGTAATGTATTCAGGCTGGTTTAAAGGGGACGAGGATCATCCCACATCTTGATTTCTTCAAGCGAGACGCGCTCTTTAAAGAACAGACGCGTGCTTCGTTCAAACGACTCTGTTTTATCTGACACCATGAAATGAAAGGTAGGTTCGTGCTGGTCACCCGCCGCTAAATCTTTACTTGCAAGGAGTTGGCGTACTTCCATCGCAACCAATGTTGTGCTATCGAGAATGGTCACTTTTTCACCATAATAAGCTGCTACTTCTCTTCTGATTAACGGGTAGTGCGTGCAACCAAGAACAATGGCTTCAACCCCTTTTAATGTGGGTTTTTCAAGGTAAGAGTTGATTACGGTTTTACTAATGGTGTGAGAAATGAATCCTTCTTCAATCATGGGCGCTAGAAGAGGCGTGGCCAACGAACACACCTTTGCTCCAGAGATTAGTTTCTTAATCCGATTGGGGTATACCCTTGAATCAATGGTTCCTTTGGTTCCAATGATTCCTATTTTTTGGGATGCATGGCGAAGTGCAATTTCCTGAACCACTGGATCAATCACATTTACAACAGGAATAGTTGGACCCGCAACAGCCGCGACCGTCTGATGTGCATGCGAAGAGGCTGTATTGCACGCAATGACCACCATTTTACAATTGTGTTGCAACAGGAAGTGCGCAATTCGGGCAGAATAATGACGAATGAGATCAGGAGACTTATCTCCATAGGGCAAGTGAGCGGTGTCTCCAAAGTACACCATTGACTCATGTGGCAGGAGCTTTCGCAGTGCATTTGCAACGGTCAGTCCGCCAATGCCTGAATCAAATATTCCAATCGGTCTTGTATCCATAAAAAAAGGGGCCCAAACGGTGCCCCTTTCAATGTTTTTCGAAGTGAAACTTACTTAATGCCCAACTCAGTTCTTACAAGAGGCATAATGTCTTCTCCGCCATTGTAAAGCGTAACACCAGTACTAGCATCGAAGATATAAGTAAATCCGTTGTCAGCCCCAACTTTTTCAATCGCATTCTTTGCGCGATCAATCATTGGAGAGAATAACGTTTGCTCTAGCTGACCAAGTTCAGTCTGGAAAGTTGTTGCAGCCTCCTGCAAACCAGCTTCCATTGTTCTAAGGTCTTTTTCTTTTTGAGCTCTAATTGCAGCTGGTAATTCAGACTGTCTTGCAACGTAGTCTTGATATTTTGTCTGAAAATCTTTATCCATATTTTCAAGCTCCGTCTGATAAACACCAGCTTGAGTCTGAAGTGTAGTCTGCAATGAGTCGCGCTCAGGCATAGACTCAAGTAAAACTTGAGAGTCAATGTGACCAAATTTTTGTGCCAAGGCTGGAGTAATAAAACCTGCCATTAGGACTACCAATAGTAAAGTGCGCATTCTTTTTTTGATTTAATTTAGTTCTAGTTTATTTCTTTTGCGTTGATCCTGTGTTCCCACCTGCTTTACCTGCGGCTCCGCCACGGTCTCCACCTGATTCCCCACCTTTGGCTCCGCCACCTTTAGCGTCGTCTTTATCTTCTTTGTTAGCCGCTTCTGGTTTTTCCCCAGGCGTATAACCTAACTTTTTTATGATTCGATCAGTAACGTCATACTTTGGGTTTGTATAAAGCATGTTACTCTGATTACTCTTATCAAAGATTACCATGTAACCGCTACTTGAAGCAATATCTTGAATTGCTTCAGCAATTGCATTTTGAACTGGCTGAATCAGTTGTTCTCTTTGTGTAAAAAGCTCACCTCCCACACCGAACTTGGAACGTTGCATTTCTTGTGCACCAGTTCGCTTTGTTCGAATTTCCTCTTCTCTACGCTGTCTCATTTCAACGGTAAGAAGCACTTTTTCAGCTTTGTAAGATTCTTCAAGCAAACGAACTGCTTCATATTTGTTTTCAATCTCTTCTTGCCACTGGGCAGACAACTGATTCAATTGCGCTTGTGCCTCAAAAAACTCAGGCATGTGGTCAAGAATTTCATCTGTATTGACATAGGCAAATTTTTGTGCCTGCGTCATTCCTCCTAGCAGAAGTAACAGTGTGATAACAGAAAGTAGTTTTTTCATTTGAAGTCAAATTTCCGAGTCAAAGAGAACGAAAATAGTAAATCTCATCTACAGTTCTCCAAGATTCATGCCAATACTAAAATGGAACTGTCCTTTGGGCATTGCTGGGCTTTCAGGAACATCGTCTAAACGCCATCCATAATCCAAGCCGAGCAATCCAAACATTGGGAGAAAGATACGCAGACCTGCTCCCGCTGAACGACGAACGTTAAAAGGGTTCAAATCTTTTGCATTTGCCCAAGTATTTCCAGCCTCAAGAAAAGAAAGTGCATAAATCGTTGCATTCGGGTTGGTTGATAGTGGGTAACGAAGTTCTAGACCGTACTTAGCCAAGACAGGTGACCCAGCATCAGGATTAGGATAAGTCAAAGACAAATCATCATACCCTCTGAGGTTAATGATTTCTCGTCCGTCCAATACAAATCCAGACAGGAATACCCCTCCGAGGTAGAAACGCTCAAACGGAGACAATCCTACGTTGCTATTGTAGATCCCCAAAAGGCCCATTCCAAAATTAGCATTCAACACCAATCTTCGTGGATTGGTTTCACTAGACTTGGTCAAAGGAGTGTACCAATTCGCGGTGAATTTGTATTTATGGTATTCAACCCAAGCAAAGCGTTCTTGATCAGATAGGTCTGTATAATCTTTTCCATTCACCAAACTGTAAGGGAATGTTGCCTTTGCGGTAAACTTAATATTCGACCCCCATGTTGGGAATATCGGATCACTTACAGAGTTACGTTGCAAGCTCCATGTCAAAGCCAAGTTATTGGAGTTTCCGTTCGAGAATGAGAAGAAACTTTGAAAATTATTCAAGTCAAAATGCTGGTAAGACAAACTGGCATACATCAAGAACCAGTCATCTGGACGTTTCCAACGTTGCCCAAAACCGATGCTTGCACCGCTGATATTGAGCGCTTGTCTCGCAGGATTGGCTTCCCCGTCTATTTGTCTAGGCTGGCCATTTGTTTGAACAGAATGAAACAGACCAACAGTTAAGGAATTTGGCTTTTTACCACCTAACCAAGGCTCCGTAAAGCTAAGGTTGTAGCTCTGGAAGAAAATACCATTTGACTGAGCACGAATGCTCAATTGCTGTCCGTCACCCGCAGGAATTGGTCTCCATGCTCCTTTCTTGAATACTTTTCTCAATGAAAAGTTAGTGAAGGTAAGTCCAAGGGTTCCTACCACACGGCCACCGCCCCAACCTCCGGAGAGTTCAATCTGGTCTGATGGTTTTTCTTCAACAACATACTCAATATCTACCGTGCCCTTCTCAATGTTATTGACTGGATTGATTTGGAATGCTTCCGGGTTAAAATAATTCAGCTGAGCCAACTCTCGTTGCGTACGAATGATGTCTGTTCTGCTGAACAAATCACCTGGACGCGTTCTAATCTCTCTGTAAATTACGTGGTCATTGGTTTTGGTATTCCCAACCACTTTAATGCGTCCAATTCGAAACTGCTTCCCTTCGTAAAGACGCACTTCAATGTCAATTGAGTCATTCTCAACCAAAACCTCCACAGGAATCGCTTGGAACATCAAATAACCGTCATCTTGGTACAGAGTGGTAATATCAATTCCTTTCGGGTTCCCAAACAAACGCATGTCTAAGTTCTCTCTGTTGTAGACGTCACCTCCCTTGATTTTCAAGATTGAGTCTAACTGGGATGATCTGTATTTGGTATTCCCAGCAAACGTGATCTCTCTGAAAAAGAACTGCTTATCTTCTTCAAGATGCACGTTAATGCCAATGGTCTTTTCACCCGTCTTGAAAATAGAATCTCTAAGAACAACGGCATTTCTATATCCGAGTTTGTTGTAAATGGCAATGACACTTCGCTTGTCATTCTCGTAGTCATCCTCGATGAATTTCGAACTTTTAAATACGCGCCACCAAGCTTTCTCTTTGGTATCCTTGAAGGTGCGTTTCAACTTGCGCGCATCAATTTCGTTCGCCCCAATAAAATTGATAGCGCTAATCTTCACCCGTTCACCTCTGTCAACCAGAATGTTCAGCTTCACACTGTTTTCTATTGCTTCGTCTAGTGATTGCGTAATATCTACCGAAGCATTAAAGAACCCTTTGTCTATATAGTATGCAAGAATTTTATTCTTCGTGTTTTTCAGGAGGTTTTGGGTCACAATTCTACCGGTGACCAAGTCAATCTCTTCACGAATATTCTCTCTTTCGGTCCTTTTCAGTCCAGGAAAAGAATATTTCGACAGGCGAGGCATTTCGATTACGTCAATGACCAAAAAGATTTGATCACCGCGTGTTTCAGCTGCGTATATACTCACATCTGCAAACAACTGTTGCCTCCACAAATTCCGAATGGCGGTAGCAACTTGTTCTCCAGGAATCGCAATCTCTTGTCCAATTTGAAGGGCACTAAAAAGCTTAATGGCCTGAACATCTGTGAATTCAGCTCCTGTTACTGTAATTCCTGCAATGGTGTAATCACGCGGCGAAGCATAATCTACTATGTCACCTAGCTTTTGCACCTGTCCGGAAACGGCTACACTTAGCGCTGAGAGCACTAAAGAGAAAAGAAATTTTCTCAAATTCATTCGTTACCTGTTAGATTGATTTGTTCTGCTGTTTTCCCGAATCTTCTTTGTCTCTGCTGAAATGCTCTTAGGGCTTCGTAAAAGTCCTCTTCGCGGAAGTCTGGCCAATACTTCGCAGTAAAATAAAGTTCGGAATAGGCAATTTGCCACAATAGAAAGTTGCTGATCCGCTGTTCACCACTGGTTCGAATGACCAATTCCGGATCTGGAATAGATTTCGTGCAGAGGTAGTCACTGATCAGCTGTTCATTCACAGCATCAGGTGTAATATTGTCTTTAATGATGTTTTGAATTGCACGAACAATTTCCCATCTCGAGCTGTAGCTCAATGCCAGGATAAGTTCGATTCCATCATTGTCTTTTGTCTTTTCTATGGCAGTATTTAGCTCATTAACGCAAGATTCTGGCAAACTTTCTATATCACCAATGGCGTTAAATTTCACATCGTTGTTATCCAAGTCATTTACTTCTTGAACAATGGTCTGAACAAGCAAGTCCATCAATGCTTCTACTTCCTGTTTTGGGCGGTTCCAATTCTCTGTAGAGAAAGCATAGAGCGTGAGGTACTTAACCCCCGCTTTGCGTGCTGCTTTCAATGAAGCGCGCACAGCTTCTACCCCATTAAAATGTCCAAAAATGCGATCTTGGCCTTTCTCTTCGGCCCACCGTCCATTTCCATCCATAATAATGGCAACATGCTGAGGTACTTTTGCTTGATCTATGCCTTTGAGGTCACTCATTCAAATTGCCGTTGTTTTGGTCACTCGTAGAACGAATGAAAACGCATACTTATTCCAGAATAACACAAATTAACAAGGCGCTACGCTGGAAAAGTTTGGCAAATGTACCCTAAAAAATGAACATCTTATCTGATCCAGTCACATGAAGTTGGCGGCTTGCCTAGACGGAATGACAATGTGAGTGTTGTGAAGCTATACCAGTCATTCCTTCCAGCGTCTCCTCGGGCTAGGCCATCATTCGAAGATATGCCATCAGGTACTGAAAGACTTCGGTCTGCCAAAGCGGCTGACAGTTGACCATTTTCACTTTGAAGCACTTGTGGATTGATGTAACTCCCACTTACATCATCAATGTAATCAGTGTATGTTTTTCGCATCCCCCATTCACCACTAATGGCCACAATTGAAAAGAGATTCAATTTGAAACCCACACCAAACGGAAAGGCGATTCCGCGAAGATTGTACGCAGCAGTGCCTTCTGTTGTGCCTTGGCCTTCTGTACCTAGCGTCTGGAGCTCGTACCATTTACCCAAGTATTCTGCTTGTGGTTTGTGAGAATAGTAAGCGATACCGAAGAAGAGGTAAGGGGAGAATTTCGCACGTTTATTTGCAATCTGATAGTCAATGTAGTTCAACTCAGCCTGCAAAGCTCCTTCCATAATCTCATTTCTGAAACTCAGATTTCTGTTCACCTTCCAAGGATCATCTGAAACGGCATCAGTTGCGCCTACTTGTCCGTAAAAGAACTGGGCTTTGAGCGACCAGCGTTTATTGAAATTCTCACGGTACATGGCACCTGCACCCATTTTCAAGTTTCCTCCAAAATGGCTTTGATTCAAATCGCCAATGTAATAGGCGGTGCCGAAAACGAGCCCAAATTCTCTGCTTTCGTCCATGCGAGGCTGACTCTTGGCAGCAATCGAAATCACCATCAAAAAAAGAAAACAAACGATGTATTGAATACTTCTACTCATCACGATTTTAACGTGTTATTTAGCAATGTGTTGCAAAAATAAGGAAACACTTAGTTTCTCTTATCAATCCCCCAAAGCATCTTATTACGTATGGTTTGGAAAAAATGTTGTGACGGAAGGTTCAAAAGTTTCAATTTAAAGGATGCCGAAGAAAGTTTTACTTGCTCTTTCGCGCTTATTGTATACGACCGAGAGTCCAGTGTTAACAAGTAATCTTCTCCCCTTCCATCTGCAAAAAGACGAATGGTACGTGTGCATGGCACTACCAGCGGACGAACATTCAAGTTATGCGGAGCAATGGGTGTTAAAATCAAGTTTTCAGACCCCGGCATAACGATTGGCCCCCCGCAACTCAATGAATACGCGGTAGAACCTGTTGGCGTTGCTACAATGAGGCCGTCTGCCCAATAGGTGTTAATAAACAAATCTTCCATGTAAGCATGAACCTTCACCATGCTTGACCGGTCTTTTTTGTGGATGGTCACTTCATTCAATGCGTAGGGGAAATCTCCAATATCCACGCCTGCAACTTCCACTTTAATGAGTGCCCGTTCATCAATCTTAAAATCTCCTTTTTCAAGTGAGATGATTGCTTCTTCGATGTCTTCAGTGCTCACGTTTGACAAAAACCCAAGTCTACCTGTGTTGATCCCTAGAACAGGTACGTTTGAATCACGAATAAGTCCTGCTGTAGCTAGCAACGTACCATCTCCACCAATTGAGATGCACACATCGCAGTCTTGAACACCCTTATACGTTTGAAAAGAGGTAAACTGATCTGGGTCAGACAGCAGGTTTCTGCCGCGAAGAAAATCTGTAAAAGGATCAAAAATGGTCACGTTGTGCTTGCGAACAAGGAGCATTTCAAGCAAAGCTTTGATCGCCGAGTCAAAATCGGGTGAAAACTGTTTTCCGTAAATGGCGATGTTCATAGAAATACGAAGGTAACAAACACTGGGGTTAGATATCTAAGTAACGCATTAATTCATTGTATCGCTTGCGCGTGTCTTCCTGGTAATTTGGCGCATCATAGAACGCTTTGATTTTGTAATCGAAGCGCTCAAGCGTTTGAACAATCCCACGAATAGCCGTTCTATTGATTTTAATAGAAACCTCAGCAGTTCTGCTGCCTTCGAAATTGGTGACAGAAGCGCTTAAGATTTTCGCATCATTTTCTTCAATCAATCGGGCAATCTCAGCCATTGAATAGTCTACCGTATTCATTTCCAAAACAATCACTGATCCATCTTGCCTAACCGCACCCATTTCTGCCATATAGTCAACCACAGAAGACAGGCTAATCTCACCTAGATAGGTTCCCTCGGTCTTGGCTACAGGCAGCGTACTCAAACTAAAATCAGCGATGATTTTAATGACGTCGAAAATGTGGTCATTTGGCTCAACACGGTGCTCTGTCAAAGGTACCTCATGCATGCGCATGTTCTGGTCTTCGAATCCCAACAGGGTGTTTTCGTCTACTAAACCAACCAAAAGTGGTCCGTCAAGAACGGGCAGGTGGCTCACCTTCCAATCATCCATGTACTGCAAGGCTACTTCCACTCTGTCATTCAAAACGAGCGTGGGTAAGTCGTGAGATATTATTTTGTCTACTATCAAATCAATAGGTCTTGAAGTGCGAACAAGTTAACTTTGTCCCCTCGAAGGTAACGGGCAAAACGAGGCGCTTGTTCAATAGACGTCAAATTTTTGCACAAGTTGTTTAACAAATGGAAAAAAATTCGATTCGACTAAGCGTTAACATCAATAAAATTGCCACGCTGCGCAACGCCAGAGGCGGTAATACTCCCAGTGTTACTGAAGCGGCAGTAAACTGTGAGGAATTTGGCGCACAAGGAATTACAGTGCATCCTCGTCCTGACGAACGCCACATTAGGTATGCCGATGTTCACGCCCTCAAGCCGCTAGTTACCACAGAATTCAACGTGGAGGGCTACCCAAATGAATCTTTTCTAAAATTGGTTGAAGAAGTACGTCCGCATCAAGTGACGCTTGTTCCTGATCCTCCTGGAGCATTAACGAGCAACGCTGGTTGGGATACCGTAAACCGAAAAGCGGAGCTCACTGCAATTATTCAGCGCTTGAAAAAGCAAGGCATTAGAACGAGTATTTTTATTGGCACGAATGAAGCACACATACGCGCAGCAGCTGAAACAGGAACAGACCGTGTTGAACTTTATACAGAACCCTTCGCTGATCTTTTTCCCACCAACAAAGAAGCAGCTATTGAAGCTTTCGTAAGAGCGGGAGAGATAGCGCTTGAAGAGGGGTTAGGACTGAATGCCGGACACGATTTAAACTTACACAACCTCAGGTATTTCGCTGCGAACGTTCCGGGGCTGAAAGAGGTTTCCATTGGACATGCATTGATTAGCAATGCACTTTATTATGGATTAGAAAACACCGTACAGCTCTATTTGAAGGCTTTGGAAGTATGAAACTCTTTTTTAAAACGATGGGCGAAGGACAACCCTTGCTCATTCTTCACGGACTATTTGGATCAGGAGACAATTGGCAAACGTTGGCGAGATTTTATGCCGAAGATTTCCAAGTGTATTTAATAGACCAACGGAACCACGGACATTCACCACACACCTCAGACCATAGTTATGAGCTCATGGCGCATGATTTAGAAGAACTTGTTGAGTCAGAAGGATTGACTGATTTCCATCTTCTTGGCCATTCCATGGGCGGCAAAACAGCAATGAAATTCGCATCAGAAAACGGTTACCTTATTGACAAGATGATTATTGCTGACATGGCTCCTAAGAGCTATCCTGTTCACCATCAAGCAATTCTTCATGCGCTCACATCAGCAGACCTCGATGCGCTTGGTTCAAGAGGAAATGTAGCAAAGCACCTCTCCCTTTCTATTGAAGATGAAGGAGTGAAACAATTTCTCTTGAAAAACCTTTATTGGAAAGAGAAAGGAAAACTTGCGTGGCGATTTAACGTGCCTGTTCTAAATGAAACCATTGGACAGATTGTTGAGGAAACAGATCAACAAATCTCTTTAACAGACACCCTTTTCATCAGAGGAGGTAAGTCAGATTATATTCTTGACGAAGATGAGGCGGCTTTAAATCATTACTTCCCAAACTATCAATTGGCCACAATTCCAGAGGCCGGACATTGGCTTCATGCCGAGGCTCCTGAAACCTTTTACGCTATTTCTCGTACATACCTAATAGATAAATAACATCGACGAATGAGTCATTTTGACGATTAGTAAGTATGTTTATCGACAACTAACAACGACTTCCGTAAAACTTAACTCGATGAATTTAACTTCAGCAAGGCTTTTCTTTGTTGGTACTTTGGTCATTTTGGCCATGACCGGCTGTAAGAAAAACCATGGAAATGAACAGCAATCAGATGTACGAGATCTGAACGCTGAGCTAAGGGCTGCACTAGATGAAAGCTCTAATGGTGAGGGATTTCAGTACTATTTGCTACCAGAAAGCTATCAGTATAGCTTGATTCCCCAAGACCCTCTGAATCCGCTAAATAACACAAAAGTAGAATTAGGAAAATTGCTTTTCCACGAAACGGGCATTGGCTCAAATCCCAGGATGGATGATTACGGCATGCAAACCTATAGTTGCGCTAGCTGTCATCATGCACAAGGTGGTTTCCAAGCAAACATACGTCAAGGAATTGGCGAGGGAGGAATTGGATTTGGAATGGCAGGTGAAGGCCGCGTTGCACATCCAGGCTACCCTGTTGACAGCCTCGATGTTCAACCGATTCGCACACCAACAGCCATGAACGGTGCGTATCAAAAAGTCACCCTCTGGAACGGACAGTTTGGAGGTGTAGGAATGAACATAGGCACGGAATCACAATGGTCCCCGGGAACACCAATTTTCAACAACAACTTCGGACATGAAGGATTAGAAACACAGGCGATTGCGGGTTTAACTGTTCACCGGATGGTAGTTGATGAGCAAATGTGTCAAGAGTTTGGGATGTATGAAGATTTGTTCGACATCGCATTTCCAAATTGGCCAGAAAGCACAAGGTACACAGCAAGAACGGCTGGTATGGCAATTGCCGCTTACGAGCGCACATTGCTTTCAAACCAAGCCCCATGGCAAGATTGGCTGAGAGGCAATACTTCAGCTATGTCAGACAGCGAAAAACGAGGAGCCATTGCGTTCTTCGGTAGAGCGAATTGTGGTTCTTGTCACAACGGACCTGCCTTGAACAGCATGTCATTCCACGCTATTGGCATGGGTGATTTGACTGGAGCGGGAATTGTGAATGGAAATGACAATGACTTGGGTAGAGGTGGTTTCACGCAAAACCCAGAAGATGACTACAAGTTCAAGACTCCACAATTGTACAATTTGAGAGACTCTCCATTCTATGGACATGGCGGGACGTTCACTTCAGTTCGCGAAGTAATTGAATACAAAAACAACGCTGTTCCTGAAAGCGGCAACGTTCCTGAAACACAACTTGCAGAATCATTCCAACCACTGGGATTGACTGATCAAGAGGTGAACGATTTGACAAACTTTATTGAATATGCATTGTATGATGCAAATTTGATGCGCTATGCTCCAGGAGCTGTTCCTTCAGGAAACTGTTTCCCAAATAATGATGCTATTTCCATCATTGACCAAGGATGCATGGAGTAATCCAATGAGCTCAATGAATTGAAAGCCTGATACAGAAATGTGTCAGGCTTTTTTTTATGCATTACTCACATCCATCAAAATCTTTCGGTAGACGGTAAAAAGCCTTGATTTCGAAACGAAACCGATGTAAACTCCTGCTCCATCGACCACAGGCAAATTCCAAGCCGCTGATTTATCAAACTTACTTACCACCATGTCCATTCGGTCTGAAAGAAAAATAATTTCAGGGGCTACAGTCATCAGCTGATCAACCTTCATTTCGTCATACAGCTCAACATCGAACATGATTGGACGAATGTCATCAAGCGAAACGATCCCAAGTAAGCGCTTTTGGTCATCAAGCACTGGGAACAGATTGCGTTTGCTGTTGCTCACAGCTTTAACCAATTCACGCAACGTCCATTCAGGAGAGACAGTTGTGAAATTGTCTTCGATCTCATTCTTTAATGACATCAATGTTAATACTGCTTGGTCTTTGTTATGGGTAATGAGCTCACCTCTTTCAGCCAGCTCTTTGGTGTAGATATTATGTTTATTGAATATTTTACTTGTGTAATAGGCGATTCCCGCAGAGATCATGAGCGGAACAAAGAGGTCATAACCACCACTAATTTCTGCAATAAGGAAGATTGATGTTAATGGAGCATGAAGCACCCCAGCCATCAAACCAGCCATTCCTACCAATGCAAAGCTTCCTACTGGTAGGTTATCAAACCACAAAGTACGTTGAGCGAGCTTCCCAAATAAATAGCCGAATGTGCTCCCCATAAAAAGGGTTGGTGCAAAAATTCCTCCAACCCCCCCTGCTCCTAGGGTCACTCCCGTAGCGATTGCTTTTAAAATAATCAAGGCAAAGAGATAGGCCAATATGACCCACGAGTCAGCGGACACCTCGTAGAAGATGGAATTTAAGGTAGATTCTTTGACGTCATCACGTAAAAACGCGTTAATCACATCATAGCCTTCGCCATAGAGCGCGGGAAAAAGAATCATCAAAAGGCCAAGGGCCAAACCACCGAAAAGCAACCTAAAAACGGGCTTTTTAAACGCCTGTAACTTAGTTGTTATATAGAGGTAAATCTTATTAAAGTAGACCGAAAACACACCACACCCGATGCCCAGCAGAACATACAACCCGAGGTGTTTAAACTCAAAGGGAGGCGCATCATCAAGGCTCAGAAGTTGATCACCATCTAAAAAAAGATAGGTCGTCAACAATGCAGACAGCGAGGCCATTAGCAACGGCACGAGACTAGCAGTAGTTAAGTCAATCATGATCACTTCTACTGCGAAAATAATGGCAGCAACGGGGGCTTTAAATATAGCGGCAAGTGACCCTGCCGCAGCGCAACCTATGAGCAGGGTGCGCGTTTTATAATTCATTTTAAACGCAGAAGCCAAGTTTGAGCCGATGCTTGCCGTTGACTGAACAGCTGGAGCCTCTAATCCTGCGCTACCACCAAAACCAACGGTAAATACACTTGTGATCACTGAGGCAAACATTTGCTTGCGCTTCAACTGGCCTCTTCGCCTAGAAATGGCATAAAGCGTTGAAGGTATGCCAGGGCCGGGGTGGCTTCCTTTAAGTACTTTTTGAACGATCAAATAAGTGATGCCCATTCCCACTGCAGGATAAACCGCATAGCCCCAATTGATGTCCCCGATTGTGAAATTACCTGTTAAGAGGTACTGAATTCCATACACGGCATTCTTGAGCACAACCGCAACTAGACCCGAAGCAATTCCCACCGCAATGCTTAAAAGAATGAGTGCGTGCTTCTTTGGAAGTCCGAACAGGTATTTGCGCAGCTGTGTGATCGTTTTCATTACACTGCAAACTTAGGAAGTGTTCTTGAAGAAGCGCCGGAAAAAAAAGAGTAATAAAAAAGCCACCGGCTAGGCCGGTGGCAGGTCCGTGCAGATCATCTTTTTGCTAAAAGTATAAGATGAAAAAGGATGGATGATCGAGCCAAAAGGGTTTCAACCTTCCAGACTGGACAAAAATACACAAGTTGCTCCCGACCTGTGTAGGACGTTGACAGTATTACTCCTAGGAAAACTCCTACAAGACAATGAAGATTGAAACGGAATCGCTAATTTGCGGCACTGGAAAAAGACAACTCCATTCCAAATGAGTAAAAATCGAATTCTCGTCCCTACTGATTTCACGAAAGTAGGAGACACCGCCATGGATCATGCTGTTGTTGTTGCTAAGGCAATTGACGCAGACATTCACGTACTTCATGTTATTGAGAGCAAGAAGTTCATCTCAGAAACACGCTTAAAGCTAGAGACGCTTGCTTCGCGCATGCACAAAGAGTTCGACATTCAGATCAAAACAATTGTTCGCATTGGAAGCATCTTTGAAGACATTGATGAGGTAGCAACAGAGATTGAGGCGAGTTTAATTATTATGGGAACCCATGGTTTGCGTGGGATGCAATTCTTGACTGGAAGTAGAGCATTAAGAATTGTCACTCATTCTACCATTCCTTTTATCATAGTTCAAGAGCGCGCAATTCGCGCCCACGGATATGACGACATTGTTGTTCCGCTTGACTTACATAAAGAGACCAAGCAGAAATTAGCCCTCGTTGCGGATATGGCGATGTATTTTGATAGCCGAGTGCATTTAATATCTCCAGGAGAAACAGATGAATTCCTCAAAAATCAATTGGAGCGCAACATCAACTTTGCCAAGAAATTTCTTTCAGAGCGCGAAATTGAATTTGATGTAACGATCTCTGAGCAAAAGTCAGGTGCGTTTGTAAAAGCAGTTTTAGCACATGCAGCCAAAATTGATGCCGACCTCATCACAATCATGAATTTTTACGAATCAGGGTTGATGAATATAATCGGTGGAGGTTATGAGCAAAACATGATCACAAATGAATCTCAAATCCCAGTGATGTGTTTAAATCCGGTAGACAATTACAAGTTGACTGGATCTGTGTTCACTACATACTAGACCCGCACACCAATCATTAGAATATCATCTACTTGATCTAATGAACGCTTCCAAGTAATAAGCGCTTCGTTTAGTTTTTGGTGTTGAATTTCAACTTCTAAGTGAGCAATTTGAAGGAGTAGTTCTCTGAGTTTTTTCTTCATGAACTTTTTACCTTTCGGCCCGCCGAACTGGTCTACATATCCGTCTGAGAAAATGTAAATCATGTCATCTCTTTCTAATTTCAGCACTTGATTTTTGTATTCCTTCTCTCCGTATTCGAATGATCCGATTGAGAATCGATCAGGTTCGAGAACGATTAGTTCACCTTGCCGAATGATGTAAGCTGGATTAAAAGCCCCTGCGAACTCCAGTTCCATTGAAGAGTCATCTATTGAGAGGAAAGCCAAGTCCATCCCGTCTGAGAGTTGGGTTTCGCCTTCGCTTTCAGTGTGCAGGGCTTCAGAGGCCAACCTATTGAGGTTATTTAAAATTTGAGCGGGCTTGGTAAACACCTTTGTTACTTGGTTAAGCACATTGTGCCCTACAAGGCTCATGAACGCTCCCGGAACACCATGTCCCGTGCAATCTACAGCAGCAAACAGCTTCTTTTTCCCGGAAGTCTTAAACCAGTAAAAGTCACCAGAAACGATGTCTCTCGGCTTGTACAGAACAAATGATCTTGGAAACATATCCAGAATGTATTCCTTCGTAGGTAAAATGGTTTGCTGAATTCGTTTTGCGTAATTGATGCTATCAGTAAGGTCTTTATAAAGCTCTGTTACGCGTTCTTTTTGGCGTTCAATTTCTTCTTTTTGACGTACCACCTGATTCGTACGCTCTTCTACCTTTCGTTCGAGCAAGCGTTCATTTGCAGCAAGATCGTCACGCATTTTCAGCAGTGCGTATCCCAGTTCATCATCTTCTGAGAGCGGTGTGTATTGCGCTTCGAAGTTCCCGGCACCCACTTGAGACGAGAATTCTCTTGTTTTCTTGAGACCGTCTACCAATCTATTCACAGCAAAAGCCATGTCGCCTATTTCATCAGAAGTAACACTGACCGTATTTCGGGGGTAAATTCCTTTCCCCAGATAAAGCAGGGTTCGCTTCAACTCGCTTACGGGTTTTACGATTGAACGTGATACAGTAAAGGCAATGATGAGCCCCCCGATGAGAACAAAGACAGAAAGATTTCCTGCATACCAAGTGAGTTGGTCGCCAAGCTTATCCATTGACTTGGTTGAGTCAATCAGCCCTTGTCTTTGGGCAGTTAGTAAGACATCAATGTGGTATTCAATCTCTTTATGGCTTTGGTCTACCACTTCGCCATCCAGAATAAGGAATTCAGCATCCATTCTGCGTTGAAGGTCAGCATAGCTCTGAAAATCAGGTAACATTCGTCCAATTTCCTGGTAGACAATAAAGAGTCTTCTCATTGCAAAGTGCAGGCTGTCTAATTGCAGGCTGCTTTCTTTGGGCCAGTTCTGAGCAAATTTGTCAAGCTCAACTAATTGAGTTGGAATGCGCCGTTTGACTAGCTCACCTAACGTTACTTTCTCAAGGATATCTTCTCTCGACTGAACCCTAACCCAGTTATGTATGAGCATTTTAGAATCATTAACCTCTCTAGCAAGGTCTTCGAGCCTTTCAATAGCAGGGGTAAACACCTCATTGATTTCGACATTGATTTTTCTACTTTCATGCAGCACATTCCTAGTGAGTAAGAAAAGTGTGGCTACAACGACCATGAAGACACCAAACCCTATACCAATCTTCCATGGTATTGTGAATCTCCACCGCATCTTGTTATTCCCCTCCGTTTTTGAGTATTAACTCCAGTTGATCTTCGTAAAACATAGCCTGTTCTTCGTTGCTTAAGCTCCGGTAAATCGCCAGAATTCCTTTAACAGTTTCCTCACGATTTTCATTCAGTTCATTCGCTTTAAGCATCCATGGAAGAGAGCGTTTAAAGTAAATCACACATTCTTCTTGAATGGAAATAAGTTCAAATATCTCTGTGTTATGATTGATTTTTCTAATCTTGAAAACACCTCTGTTATAGAGATTAATGGCCAGGTTATGATTCGCACTATACTCTTCAGGATTGAGTTCAAGTGCTTTTTTATAGAATTCAACTACAAGGTCAAAATAGGCCACATTTTGCTCCATGTCTTTTTCATAAATCAGCCGGCACCCTTTCCCGAGGTTCATGAAAATTTCAACGTCTTGCTGGATGTAAGATTTCCCAGGGTTTGCGACGGCGTCCAGGGCTTTGTATTTCTCAAAGAAAACGATTGGTTCATCAATATTGTCATAGCTCAAAGACTTTGTCAACTTGACAGCATCGTTGTAATATGTTGTAGCTATATAAGAGAGTGCTTTCAGGTTATTTTCCTTGTGTTCTTCTAAGGCATCTAGCTCTAGGGAACGCTCAATTGCTTCTACTGCTAATTCACGGTTCTCAGAATACGGATTGGCTTTTTCAATTTGCTTATAGATTTCCTTAAAGATGAATCCTTTCACAAACCATGCATAAGCGATCTCTTTTTCAGCAGCAGACTGCACAGCTTCTAAAACAACATCACGGGCTGCCATGAGATCTCCCTCTTGGTAGAGCACAATTGCTCTGTCAGTGATAGGATGGGTTACTTGCGCTAAGCTCAGACCAGAGATGAAGAGTAGGGTTGCACTCAGCAGGCATCGAAATGTCAGTTGGATATAGCCCATGAGAGAATTTTTGAACCGATTAGTATTTTTCTTTTTTCAGCTTCTTCAGCATTGATCACGTAGCGCGTCATGCTGTCTTTGATAATAAAACTAATTATAACTCCCTGCTGCGAGGTGATGATGGCATTGGAAACAACCATGGTTGGCTTACCAGTAACTTGCTCTATGACAGATGGCAAGAGCGCGTCTTGGCTCCTTCCAACATAGATCATATGGTAGTATTCTTTAATTTTGGCATCAGGCAGTAGCACAACTTCTATGGGTTGATTCCCAATAGGTTTTGAGGCGTACCTAGCTACCAAATCTTGATAGACATTGGGACTGCCTATCACTGCGATGCGAAAGAATCCTTCTTTCGCTTGGTTTGGCCATTCATTTCCCAAAGCAAACTGAAATAAAAAATTAGCCTTGGCAATGGCAACTGTGTCTGTCTCATCAAGATCAGGATCTTTTTGATCAGGATGCTGTAACCAAACCGACATCAATGCTGCCATTCCTAACCAAAATAGTTTCATATGCTTAAATCAAGGGATAGAGCAAATATAAAAAGCCCTAGCAATGATTAGCCAGGGCTTTAAGTGTCTTTTGAACGGCTAGATGTGGATAGACCTAAGCTTCTGACTCTGCTTGAAGGTTTTCTAAATCACGATCAAACAAATACATACCGCCCTTATCATTCCCAATTAGCTTCAATTTATCTTGTATTGAGCGCGCTAAAGCTTCCTCCTCGATTTGTTCAGAAACATACCACTGCATGAAGTTATGGGTGGTATAGTCCTTTTCAGAAAGACAAACATCTACCACTTTGTTAATTTCTGAAGTGACCATTGTTTCGTGATTGAGCAGGTTTTTGAAAACATGTTGAATCGAATCAAACGTTTTCGGTGGTTGAGTCAATGCAGGAATAATTGCTTTCCCTCCTCGCTCATTTACAAACTTCACCAACTTCAACATGTGCATGCGTTCTTCATCAGAGTGCTGATAGAGGAACTTCGAAACGCCATTCAACCCTTCAGTCTCTGCCCATGAGGCCATGGCTAGATAGAATTGAGAAGATTCTGCTTCAATTCTGATTTGTTCGTTGAGTGCTTTTTCTATTTTATTTGCTAACATGGTGTTCATTTTTTTCATGGGTCATAACTAAACAAACCCAGTTCTTATCTTGTTCTACAAAGCTACTAAATCCAGCTGATTCCGTGCTTAAAATAACACTATCTGAATTGCTTTTCGATGTTCGGAAGGAAGTGGCCTTGCCTTTTTGCTAGTATAAACTTCAGTTTCCACAGCCAATTATAACATACTTTTTTCATGATCTATCAGATTGATGAGTGCTAAATTGAGTAAGGGAAACTTGAATTGAAATCCTTTCTTCAATGCGCGCTCTGGATAAACAAATCGACTTTTTGTGATGAGTTCCGTTTCAGTTCCTTTCATCCAAGCTCCTGCTTCTAGCATCCAATGCGAAATGGGCACATTCAACTTCTGCTTCATTGTTTCTCGGAGTATTGACATAAATTCTTTGTTTGTCGGATTCGTTGGGGCTGTGCAATTAATAACACCTCGCCATTCCGCTTCGTATGCCTCAAGAATAAGCTCCGCCAAATCTGCCTCATGTATCCAGGAAACGCGTTGATTCCCTTTTCCAGCTGTTCCACCGAGGCCCACATTAACCAAATTCATCATTTCAGGAAGCACTCCCCCTTCCAGCCCAAGCACTAGGCCCATTCTTAAAACTACTTTACGGGTAGTTGGAACAGGAATTTCATTGAACGTTTCCTCCCACGTTTTACAAACTTCCTCACTAAAACTACCTCCCAATTTACCCTTACTTTCAGTGTGGGCTGTTTTATGTTCGTCTGTATATATTGTAGCGCTTGAAGCATTCATCCAACATTTTGGCGGATGATTTGCTGAAATGACTGCGGCCCCTAACGCCAAGGTAGACCTCACTCTGGATTGCAAAATTTCTTCCTTGTTTTGCCGATGGTACCTACAGTTGACTGATTTTCCGCAAAGATTTATTAATAAGTCAACTTCTTCCAATTCATACATCCAAGGACCAGTATGCTGGCCATCCCAACGCACATAACGCACGTTATCATGGTCTGGATGGAACTTTCGTGTAAGAACTACGGTTTCATCAAAGGCAGCTGCAATTTTCGCAATCAGTGCTCTTCCTAGAAAACCACTTCCTCCTGCTATGAGCAGTTTTTTTCTTTTCGTACTTTTCATTCTTTCAGTATTTTCTGAACTTTCGTGACAAAAAAAAGGGATTAAGCGTCTAAAATACTTTTCTCCATTATTCTATGCTTCACGGCTCTGTTCGTAGTGAAGATGGCAAATTTGAGCGTGCTAAAAGAAACGCCTAACAGCAAAGCAAAGGTGGCTGAAGCGATGGCACCCGCATCTCCAGGATCGCCGTCAACCAAAAGAACGACTAAACCAATTGCAAAGTACGTCACTACCCCTGTGCAGTATGCAAAAAACAACCTGCGAAGTGGTTGCTCTAACCGTTTGTTAAAGAACAACATCACAATAGCCGTAACAACATGGAACGCACCCAACAAAAACATGAGCATAAATCCGGCCAATGGGTCTCCTAAAACCCCCACAATCGTCATCACCGTTAATGCGGCACTTATCCAGGCTACAAAGCCAAACCCTGTACTTTTCATAGCTTTTATTTTAGCGTTTCATGACTTTAGAAATGATCGAAGAAAACCACCTTTCGTCTGCGTGATCTAGGCGATCGAACATGCGGTCAATTCGCTTTGTGAAGTTCTCAATGTCATCCATTTTCTTGATAAAACTCTCCGCTTCCTTTTTATTGGAATCAGTGGTCTCTATCTCTTTTACTTGCTCTAAAATTGAAAGAACGGGCATCAATTCCCTTTTTCGTCTGCCGCGAGCGATGCGTGTTGCAACTTTCCACATGTCTTTTTCAGCACTAAAAAACTCCTTTCGCTGTCCAAGTTTGTGCAGCTTCTCTACCAATTCCCAATCAATGAGAGAGCGTAAGCTCATGTTGGCATTTCCTCTGCTAATGTTGAGCGCTTCCATCACCTCTTCAGCACTTAGGGTATCATCACTTACCAGCAACAAAGCATGCACTTGTGCCATTGTTCTGCTAATGCCCCAATTGGAGCCAAGTGAGCCCCAACTACTAATGAATTTCTCTTTTGCTTCATCCAATTCCATGAAACAAAGGTAAGAAATAATTCTAAACTTTCAATACTTATTGAAAGTTTAGATACATTCAACGAAATCTTTGGAGGTTTGCTTCACGGTGGAGGTCAGAATTGCCTTCCATGTAGCTAAATAATTCTTTGGCGAGCAAGGGCGCAATCAGCACTCCCCTTGTACCTAAACCATTGAAAGCGTAAAGTTCATGGTCATCTAACTTCCCTAATAATGGTCTCCTATCACGCACGGTTGGACGCTGTCCGGCAATGTGGCTTGTAACTTCCATCGGAATGCTCAGCATTTTCCTGACTCGCTTCAAAAGCATCTCTTTTGACTCAGGAAGCAAATCAAGCGATGTATCTTGCCAGTCATAGGTTGCCCCTAGCCGATAGACTCCATTTCCTCTTGGCTGAAGCCACTTTCCATTGTTGAGCACCAAGTCTTCTCTGTAATCTTCAATGACCACTTCTAACACTTCCCCTTTGTTGCTGTTTAACGGCAATTCTGACATGACCTTCAGCTTGTTTGCTGCAAGTCCTGTGGCTAACACTACGCGCTTTGCTAGCACGTCTTTGTAGTGGTATTTTCCTTCTTTCAGCAGGAGGAGCTCTTCTTCATATTCTTCCTCTATCAGTGCATTCTGCGCTTCAAGCTCTTTGCGCACAGCTGAAAGCAAAACGGGCATATCAACATAGCCAGCCTCATTTACCATACCATGTCCAAAAGGAGCAATAATTGGATCTTCGAAGGCTTCATCAGGGAGTGAAATCCATTTTTCACCTTCATCCATTTTCTTTTTCCAGAGACGCGCGTATTCTTCATTTGGAAAAACTCTAGCGATGGGCATCGGAAAGAAAAACTTCGCTCCCAGCCACTTCTCATACCTTGGATATGCTTCGTTCAAGGCTTGCATGCAAGCTTCATCTCTCCAGACAGGGATGACCTTTCGAAAACTGATCGGATTCCACATTCCGGCTGCAATGGTAGATGCAGCAGATTTCCACCCATTGTCTATTACGGCAACAGAAAGTCCACGGTGAATGGCCTCACAGGCTAAAATTGAGCCTCCAAGACCTTGTCCTACAATCAGTAAATCTACTTGCATGTCTTATTTGATCACCCCAAGCTCTTTCCCTACTTTTTCAAACGCATTGATGGCTTTGTCTAAGTGTTCTTTCGTATGCGCTGCGCTGAGCTGAACGCGAATACGCGCCTGGTCTTTCGGTACAACTGGATAGAAGAAACCAATCACATAAATCCCTTCGTCAAGAAGCTTATTCGCCATCACTTGAGACAACTTAGCATCGTACAACATCACCGGAACAATGGCTGATTCGCCGTCTTTGAAATCGAGTCCTATGCGACGCAATTCATCTTTGAAGTAATTGGTGTTCGCCTCAAGCTTATCTCTCAATTCCGTTGAACCGTCTAACAAATCAAATACAGCGATAGAAGCACCTACAATTGCGGGAGCCAATGAGTTGGAGAACAAGTACGGACGAGAACGCTGACGCAACATTTCAATAATTTCTTTTCGCCCTGAAGTGAAACCGCCCATAGCCCCACCAAGTGCTTTCCCGAGTGTTCCTGTAATGATATCTACTCTTCCAAGCACATTGCGAAGTTCAACTGAACCTTTCCCTGTTTTACCTATGAATCCTGTTGCGTGGCATTCATCTACCATCACCAAGGCATCATACTGATCAGCCAAATCACAAATCTTGTCCAGTTGTGCTACATAGCCATCCATTGAGAATACTCCATCTGTCACAATGATTTTGAACCGCGCACCAGAAGCAGCTTTCAATTGCTCCTCAAGGTCTGCCATGTCGTTGTTCTTGTACCTGAAACGCGCCGCCTTGCACAAACGCACACCGTCAATGATACTTGCATGGTTCAATGCATCAGAAATAATGGCGTCTTCTTTACCTAAAAGTGGCTCAAACACTCCTCCATTCGCATCAAAAGCTGCGGCATAAAGGATGGTATCTTCTGTGTGTAGGAATTCAGCAATTTTCTTTTCAAGTGTCTTGTGAATGTCCTGCGTTCCGCAAATGAAGCGAACAGATGACATTCCAAAACCATGCGTGTCTGTTGCTCTTTTAGATGCCTCAACCACTTGCGGATGTGAAGACAATCCGAGGTAATTATTGGAACAAAAGTTCAACACCGTTTTTCCTGTTGAAACGCGAATTTCTGCATCTTGAGGCGAAGTAATGATGCGTTCATGCTTGAACAATCCTGCTTCTTCAATATTCTTCAATTCTTTCTGAAGTTCTTCTTTTAGCTTTCCGTACATGGCTCAAATTTATCTGGTGCGAAGGTAACAATGAATCTTGAATGGATGTCTTCCTTAGAACGCAAGATTGGTATCAAATTCTGTGACCGTCATTTTGACGTGCTGACCGAAGGGAAGGGTCAAATTCTCCTTTTCATGTCCGCTAGCGAATCCCATTGACACGGGCACCTTTAGATTTTGACAATAGTGCTTACAAATTTCGAAAGTGGTTTTCCCAAAAGGATTATCATTACTGAACCCAAATTCCATGGTGTTGTCTCTCATTTCTGAGATCTGGCCAATCAAAACACCGGCAACTTCATCAAAAACCCCTGCCAGCTTAAAGTTGAGCAACATTCTGTCTAGATGATAGCGCATTTCGTCTAAATCTTCGAGAAAGAGAATTTTTCCTTTCAAATTTGGGAAGTAGGGTGTTCCATTCAGACTGAAGAGCACAGAAAGGTTTCCTCCCATTAGTTCTCCTTGGCAGGCACCTTCATTGATCTCACTGGATGCCGACAACAACTTACGCTCTTCTCCTTTTAACTGGGCGAAAAATTGGTCTTGGGAAGCCTTGGTAGCGTTTACTAGTGTTGACCCCACAGGTGAATGGAAGCTTGCAACACCTGCGTTATTGAGGTGGGCATGCAGTGCCGTGATGTCACTAAAGCCACACATCCATTTGGGAGAAGCAGCTGATTTGAAATTCAATAAGGGCAACAAACGCCCTGCTCCATATCCCCCACGCATAGGAAGAACAGCTCCTCTTCCCGGTTTATCCCAAGCGGTTTGGATCAGTTTCGCCCTATGCCTATCCTCCCCACCAAACTGTCCGTCTTGGTTTAAAAGCCCGTCAGGTACATCAACACGAAACCCTTCAGCCTCAATCAAACGCGTAACGGCTTGCACCTGATCTTCAGTGGTAAAGCGAGAAGGAGCCACTAAAGTGACCACATCTCCAACAGATAATACGGATGGAATACAATTCATAGCACAAATCTGCTGAAAAGAAATAATTTTGCAATCAGGAACGAAACAAATTCAAATGAAAGATCCAAAACGTTACATGGTCACGTCTGCCCTTCCTTATGCGAATGGGCCTTTGCACATCGGTCACATAGCCGGCGCAATGTTACCTGCTGACATTTATGTACGTTACTTGAGAGCTGCGGGAGAAGATGTTGTTTGGATTTGCGGATCTGACGAACACGGCGCTGCCATTACGCTTCGCGCGAAAAAAGAGGGTGTAACACCTCAGGAGGTTGTTGATCGTTACCATACTTTGATGTCATCTACATTCGAGAATTTCGGCATCTCATTCGATGTATATGACCGCACTTCATCTCCTGAACACCATAAAAACGCTCAGGAATTCTTTTTAAAACTTTTGGCGAAAGGGTCCTTCGAAGTAAAAACGGAAGAACAATATTTTGATGCGGAAGCGAAACAGTTCTTGGCTGACCGTTACATCATAGGAACGTGTCCCAAATGCGCGCATGACCAAGCGTATGGCGATCAATGCGAAAATTGCGGAAGCGCTTTGAGTCCGAATGACCTCATTGAACCACGTTCTGTTTTAAGCGGAAGCAAACCTACATTACGCGAGACCTCCTTGTGGTATCTCCCCATGGGTGATCATGAGGTATGGCTGAAAGATTACATTGAAAAAGGGATGTTAGACGGCGTTCAACAGCACAATGTAAAAGACTGGAAGAAGCATGTAATTGGCCAATGTAAATCTTGGATAGACGGCGGATTGCAGTCACGGGCCATGACAAGAGACCTAGATTGGGGTGTTCAAGTTCCTGTTGAAGGCGCAGACGGTAAGGTTCTTTATGTTTGGTTAGACGCCCCTATTGGATACATTACCGCCACCAAGCGATGGGC
Source organism: Flavobacteriales bacterium (assembly GCA_047636995.1). Classification (GTDB taxonomy): domain Bacteria; phylum Bacteroidota; class Bacteroidia; order Flavobacteriales_D; family Sanyastnellaceae; genus JAQWQB01. The sequence goes on from JBLIGQ010000013.1 coordinate 51,502, forward strand.
TGATCAGACTGGAAATGACTGGAAACCTTACTGGCAATCTGATGATACCGCGCTGATTCACTTCATTGGAAAAGACAACATTGTTTTCCACTGTTTGATTTTCCCTATTCTTTTGAAAGAACATGGAGACTACATTCTTCCTTACAATGTGCCCGCCAATGCCTTCATGAATTTGGAAGGAGATAAGATCTCTACTTCTAGAAATTGGGCAGTTTGGCTACATGAATATTTGGAAGATTTTCCAGGTAAAGAAGATGAGCTTCGCTATGTATTGTGCAGCCTCATGCCAGAGCAAAAAGACAGCGAGTTTACATGGATTGATTACAAAGACCGAGTGAACAATGAGTTGGCAGACATCCTTGGTAATTTTGTAAACAGAGCGGTGGTGTTGACACACAAATACTATGACGGACAAGTTCCTTCACCGAATGCGTTTACGGAGGTTGACAAAGCCTTGCTAAAAACCATTGAAGAAACACCAGAAAAGGTTGCTCAACTGCTTCGTTCATACAAATTTCGCGAAGCACAATTGGAAGCCATGAATTTGGCCCGTGCTGGCAATAAATACATGACTGAGGAGGAGCCTTGGAGGTTAATAAAGACTGATCCCGAGCGCGTAAAGACCATTATTTATTTGTGCCTTCAAGTGACGGCGAACCTGCCTATTGTTCTCAACCCATTCTTACCCTTTACCAGTAAAAAGATTGCTGCAGCGCTAGGGACGTCGCATGAAGATTGGAATGCAGCAAGCACAGACTTACTGAAAGTAGGAACACACATTGAGAAGACACCCATCCTTTTTGCGAAGGTGGAAGACGCTACTGTGGAAGCGCAGTTGGAGAAATTGAAACAAGCCAAGGCGCAGTCAATAGAGAAGAGCGTTGAGCCTGTGAAGCCCAGCATCGACTTTGAACAGTTCACTGGCCTAGACCTGCGCATTGGAGAAATCATTGCCGCTGAGCGCATTCCTAAGACAAAGAAGTTGTTGAAGCTCCAGGTTCGCACTGGAGTTGACGAACGCACAGTTGTTTCTGGCATTGCAGAGCATTATGCACCAGAAGATGTGGTGGGAAAAAAAGTAACGATGCTGCTCAACTTAGAACCGCGTAAAATCAAAGGAGTAGAAAGTCAAGGGATGGTTCTTATGGCTGAAGACGCCCAAGGAAACCTCTCATTTGTGACACCTGAAAAAGGCGGAAACCCGGGAGATGCTGTGCGTTAAGACCACCGTTTTTGTTGGTACAAGTACTCAGCAATTTGAACTGCATTTGTAGCAGCTCCTTTCCGAAGATTATCTGCCACAACCCACATGTTCAGGGTGTTTTCACGTGTGAAGTCTCTTCGAATTCGTCCCACAAAAACCTCATCTTTTCCTGATGCATAAAGTGGCATTGGATAGGTATTCGTATCTGTTTGGTCTTGCACTTTTATGCCGGGAAAATCATTGAGTGTTCTTCGCACATCCCCCACTTCGAAAGGCAGTTCAAACTCAACGTTTACAGATTCACTATGTCCACCAGAAACAGGCACACGCACCGCAGTAGCGGTTACAAGCACCTTGTCATCGTTCAATATTTTACACGTCTCATTGGTGAGCTTCATTTCCTCTTTGGTGTACTCATTTTCGAGGAAGATATCGCAATGAGGCAAGCAATTGCGGTCAATTGGGTAAGGGTAAACCATTTTTCCATCTTGGCCACTGCGCTCCATTTCCATCTGTTTCATGGCCGCCATTCCTGTTCCCGAAATGGATTGGTATGTTGATACAATGACCCTTTTAGCCTGAAACTTATCATGCAACGGCTTGAGCGCCATTACCAATTGGATGGTAGAACAGTTTGGATTGGCAATAATGAGGTCTTCCTTCATCATTACGTCTCCATTCACTTCAGGGACCACTAATTTAATCTCGGGATTCATTCGCCAAGCAGAAGAATTGTCAATGACCGTTGTTCCTTGCTTCGCGAAGAGTGGAGCCCATTTGATGCTCAATTCTGAACCTGCGCTAAATAAGGCTAGATCCGGTTTGCGCAACAGAGCTTCATCTAAAGAGACCACTGTAATTTGTTCGCCTGCAAAATCAATTTGTGACCCTGCTGATTTAGCAGAGGCTGTTGGAATCAATTCTTTGATTGGAAAATTTCGCTCTATCAAGACTTTGAGCACTGTTTTCCCTACCATTCCAGTGGCTCCTACCACCGCTATTCGAAGTCCGTCTGGATTCATCTTTAAGAAATTGTTGATTGCACATTCTTGCGCAGCAAAAGTAGTATATTTAGCCTCTTGACATGCCCCGAAAAGCTCGAATGATACGCTATTTCCTCTTACTGTTCCTCGTTTGCAATCAAACGTTGGTTGATGCGCAAGTGAACGATGATTTTTCTGATGGAGACTTCACTTCCAATCCTGCATGGAATGGAACGGCCTCTAATTTCATTGTGAATGCCTCCAATCGACTTCAAATTGAAGATGATGAAGCAGCGCAATCTTGGCTATCAACTGGCTTCGCCCCAGAAACGCTCAACGCGAAAGAATGGAACTTTTGGGCGAAGCACAGCTTTTCTGGTTCTACCAACAATTTCACGCGCATTTACCTTTCTAGTAACCAAGAAAACTTGTCATTCACTGGTGGTTCTTCGGCAGGTGCTGAAGGGTACTTTTTGCTGCTTGGTGAAGCAGGAAGTGAAGACGCCATTCGGTTGTTTAGAGATGATTTGACGGGAGATGCTCCCACAGAAATTTTAGTAGGCTCACTCGGATTGGTTGCTGGTTCATTTGAGATTGGAATCCGCGTTGTGCGTGATGACCTCGGCAACTGGACGCTTTTCACAGATCCTGATGGCGGAACCACCTACCAGTTGGAAGCAACAGGATTTGATGACACCTACACTACCTCAAGCTATGTAGGCTTCACGTGCACATATACCATCAGTAATGCTACAAATTTCCAGTTTGATGACCTTTATTTTGGCGATCAATTTGTAGATGAGGAAGCCCCGGAAGTTCAAAATTTGATTGTGATTGATCAGAGCAGTCTGGACCTTCAATTCAACGAACCCTTAGATCAAACGAGTGCAGAAAACATTCTGAACTACAGCGTGAGTGCGGGCGTTTCCAATCCTGACAACGCCACCTTAGATATTGACCCAACTCTTGTCCACCTCACGTTTTCGAGCATTTTCACTTCAGAGGTTGAACTGAACATTTCCGTTTCAGGTGTACAGGATTTAGCGGGTAATCCTTCTGTTTCTCAGGATTTGAGTTTCACCTATTTCGACCTTCAAATTGCGGAGGCTGGAAATGTAGTCTTCAATGAATTACTTCCTGACCCGTCGCCTGCCTTAGGGCTTCCTGAATTTGAATTTGTAGAGCTTCACAACCATACGAACGCTGCTTTTGACCTTGGAGGGTGGGAATTCATTAATTCCACAACATCCAAGGTACTGCCCCAATTCGTGCTATCACCAGGCGCATTTGTACTCTTGTGCGATGAAGAAGAAATGGACCAATTCACCTCTTATGGTGATGTGATTGGCATCCCTTCGTTTACAGCACTTTCAAACGCGGGAGATAGCTTAACCTTGCTAAACGCAACAGACGAAGTTATTGATATTGTTGCCTATTCAGATGACTGGTACGGTCCAGATTTCATTGGTGATGGCGGCGTAACATTGGAGCGCGTGAATCCGGAAGCGGGCTGTTCAGGAATTGGTAATTGGACTGCTTCAACGTCGTTCCAAGGAGGAACACCTGGGGCCCAAAACAGCACCTTTGACACCTCTCCAGACACGGAGATCCCCCTGCTTATTTCAAGTGAAATCACCTCTGAAACAACGGCACTAATTTCGTTCAATGAAACGCTGGCGCTAGGATTAGATGGAACCGAAGGTGTTACCATAACGCCTGATTTAGGCTTCATCAATGCTTTGTTTGCCAACAATGCTTCGGCTTTGGTCCTCTTCTTTGACCAACCCTTTGAACCCGGAATAACTTATTCGCTTAGCCTTTCGGGCATAGAAGATTGTTCAGGAAACGCGGTTATTGGAACGGTTGATTTGGATCTAACACAAGGCTTTGCTCCAGAGGTGGGCGACTTGCGGATCACAGAAATCATGGCAGATGCTGACGCCGAACTTCCTTCGCCCAACTCAGAGTATGTAGAAATATTGAACACTTCAGATCACATCATTGAGCTGACGAATGTGAAATTGAACGATGGTGAATTCATGGGACAAGTGCTCATAGAGGCAGGAGCGTATCTTATTCTCACAAGCGAAAATAACCTTCTTGACTTTTTACTTTACCCAAACAAGGTGGGGATCACAGGCTTTCCCGGATTAACGAATGGCGGCAGAACGTTGCTCTTGCTCAATGCTGATGAAGAAGTTTTAGACGAAGTAAGCTACGCACTCTCTTGGTACAATGACCTTGAAAAACAGGAAGGAGGCTTCAGTTTGGAGCTCATCAATCTGGAAGACCCTTGCAGTGATCAAGACAACTGGACCGCTAGTATTGCAGCACAAGGCGCTACTGCAGGTTCAGTTAATTCTGTTCTCAGCACAGACCCAGATGCCCTCGCGCCGCGGGTATTATATGCTTTGGTTGCCGGTCCTGATGCGTTGGAATTGTTTTTTGACGAACAATTGGATGAGCTCACAGAAGATGTGCTAGAGACCGAGATCCTCATCCAACAAGGAAATGTAGTGCTTGAGTTAGCCTATACCCAATTGGAGGTGAACTTGGTGAATCCAGACCGAAGGAGTTTGATTGTTTTTTATGACGGAGGTTTCAGCACAGGAACCATCTATTTATGCTCAGTGAATGGCGCTACAGATTGCTGGGGGAATGTCTCAGGCAGCAGCAATTTGGTTCAATTTGCTGTTCCTGAAGAAGCTGAAGCGGGAGATTTGATCATCAATGAAATTCTTTCGAATCCATATGACGGGAGTGATGACTTCATTGAAATTTACAATCGATCGTTAAAGAACATAAGCATTGAGGGGTGGCAGCTTGGGAATGAAGAAAATGGCATTCCAGACAATTTCGAGCCTATCTCTGAAGAGCAATTCGTGCTTTTCCCAGGAGAATACTTGGTGTTGACTGAAAGTGCATTGGGTATTACATCGTTTTATGCTGCGGCTCAGTCAGACCGCGTTTTAGAAGTAAATAACTTGCCTACGTACTCCAATGCAGATGGAGTTGTAGTGCTCACTGATAGTGTGTTTAACATCTCTGACCGCGTAGCGTATACAGATGATTGGCATTACCCTCTTTTAGATGACGATGACGGCGTTTCTTTTGAGCGTTTGAACCCGAACCGAAGTTCAGATGATGCCACCAATTGGCACAGTGCATCAACGGTTTCAGGCTATGCGACACCAGGCTATTTGAACAGTCAGTTTTCTGAAAGCATGACCTCAGCTGAAGTTTCTGCTTCCCCGGCTGTTTTCTCACCTGACAATGATGGATTTGAAGACAATTGTTTAATCAGTTACACCATGAGTCGCGAAGGCTACGCTGGGTCTTTCACCATTTATGATGATGAGGGAAGACAGGTCAGAAAGCTTGTACAGAATGACCTCTTGGGCATCTCAGGCGCGTATGCTTGGAATGGAATTGGTGATGACAACAGAAAGAATCCAATTGGGATCTATATCATTTACTTTGAAGCTTTTCATCCAGACGGAGAAGTGATTGAGAGGAAAATCACATGTGTTCTTGGACATCAGCTTAATTAACTTACCGAATATTCGACCTTGTTGCAGTGGAAGAAGCAGGACTATTCATAAACAACAGAGAACTCATCTATTTGTATGAGCCGTGGATGATTTGGATTTTCATTTCCACGATGGTACTTTGGGCTATATATCGGGTTCAATTTCCCGGGTATATCCAACTCGGAAAGTGGAATTTCAGTCATTATAGGATTGCAAAGCAGGTCTTTGCAGAGGGTGAGTTCGGGATTCGGCCTGATTGGCTAATTGGCTTTCCGATCATGTCAGCGGGCATCGCACTCTTTTTATTTTTGGCGCAAAAAACACAGACTCCTTGTTGGGATGGATTTGGAAACTACATGACCATTTTCGGAATTGTCACCTTAGTTTTTTTGGTCAAGATGCTCGTTATTGCTGCCATAGACACATTCAGCTCCAAAGAAGTAGCACTGCGCATTTACTTTGGGAACACGGTAATTCTTTCCCAAATAGCTGCTTTTCTTCTCCTCTTTTTAAGCATTGTAATGGCACTCACTTACGGCAATCCATCATCATTTTTTATATGGATTGGACTGTTTATTCTACTTCTAAGTTACTTGATTCGCCTTACCAGGGGCATTATAGCAGCAATTCAGGAACGCATATCACTGAACTATTTAATATTGTATCTTTGCACCCTCGAAATTTTGCCTTTGGCGGTGTTAATTAAGGCTTGGATGTCTATGAATATCAGCTGCTGAGAGCTAGGTAAGAATACGTAAGGTAATCTAATGAGCGAAAAAGTAAAAACTATTTTAATATCTCAGCCTAAACCGATTACGGAAAAGTCTCCGTATTACGATTTGGCAGATAAGTATTCTCTCACCATCGATTTTCGTTCTTTCATTCACGTGGAAGCGGTCGAGGCGCAGGAGTTTAGGCAAAAGCGCGTTTCAATTTTGGAGCACAGCGCAGTGATTTTCACTTCACGAAACGCTGTTGATCACTTCTTCAGAATGTGCAAAGAGATGCGTGTAACGGTTCCAGACTCAATGAAATACTTCTGTATTTCAGAGTCTACAGCTTTGTATCTCCAAAAATATGTGGTTTACAGAAAGCGCAAAATTTTCCACGGACAACTGCGTTTTTCAGACTTATTAGATTCGATCAAGAAACACAAACAAGAAAAATTCTTGTTGCCTTGTTCTGACTTGCTTAAGCCGTCTATTCCAATCCTTCTGGAAGAGAACAAGATCCATTATTCTAAGGCCATGATGTACCGAACGGTATGCAGTGATCTTTCTGATTTATCTGACGTGAAGTATGACCTGCTCGTATTCTTTTCTCCAAGTGGGATTGAATCGTTGTACAAGAACTTCCCTGATTTCGAGCAGAACGGAACACGCATTGCTGCTTTTGGTCCAACAACAGTGAAGGCAACAGAAGATAAAGGATTGACTGTTAACATCAGCGCTCCCAATGCGAAAGCTCCTTCTATGTCTATGGCAATTGAGAATTACATCAATGGAAAAGGGTAAGTCTTTCATACAGACTGCTCTTTGATGAATCGCGCCACTCTCTGTAAGGCTGAGCGCCTCAAGCACAGAAGTGTTTTGAGCATGCTCTTTGAACGGGGAAAGTCCTACAAAGACTATCCGGTTATTCTCACGTGTCTAAAATGTGACCTCGCAACACCTTTCCCGGCTCAAACGGGGGTGACTGTGAGTAAGCGCAAATTCAAACGTGCCGTTGATCGCAATCGAATTAAGCGATTGATGCGGGACACATGGCGGAGGACAAAACACCCACTCTATCATTCTTTGGAAGCGGAAGGAATACAGATGGCATTGATGTTTATCTATGTAGGCAATAGCAAGCCAACTCAAAATGAAATGGATGTTAAAATAAGTGCGCTCACAAGGCGTTTGATAGAAGATATCCCTAACTTCCCTGTATCGCATTCATTCAGAAAAGATCAATTAGATGATGAAGAAACTTCGTAAAAGAACTTGGCTCCTTTTGTTCCCAATGGCATTTGGTACATTTTCATTCGTGGCAACAGAAGATTACTTTGAAATCTCAAAAAACCTTGAAATCTTCACATCGCTTTACAAAGAGTTGAACATTTACTATGTAGACGAAACGCAGCCTGGCACCCTCATGAAAACAGGAATTGATGCCATGCTCAAATCACTTGATCCTTACACTGTTTATTATCCTGAATCAAAAATTGAAGATTATCAATTTATGACCACAGGCCAATACGGGGGAATTGGAGCAATGATCAATAAAGTAGATGACCAGATAACGATTGCTGAGCCTTACGAAGGATTTGCGGCACACTCTGCTGGACTGATTGCTGGAGATGTGATTAAGAACATTGATGGCGAAACAATTGAGGGGAAGGAAGTATCTGACATCAGTTCACTTTTGAAAGGCCAAGCCGGGACAAAAGTTGAACTCACAGTAGATCGTCCTGGAAAAGGTGAAATGATCATTGAAGTGATCCGTCAGGATGTTCAAATCCCAGATGTCCCTTACTACGGGATGCTTGATGATAAAACCGGTTACATTCACCTTCGAAGTTTCACAAAAACAGCAAGTAGTGAAGTGCGAAAATCACTGACAGACCTTCGGGACAATCAAGGAATGGAGCAGCTGGTTTTCGACCTCCGTGGAAATGGTGGAGGGTTGCTTCGCGAGGCGATCAACATCGTGAACATATTCGTTCAAAAAGGAACAGAAATTGTAAGTACCAAAGGAAAGTTAGATGAATGGAACAAAACCCATGTTGCTCTAAATGATCCTATAGCCCTTGAAATGCCGCTTGTGGTTTTGGTTGATGGAGGTTCTGCAAGTGCTTCTGAAATTGTCTCTGGTGCACTTCAAGATTTGGATCGCGCCGTTGTTATTGGAAGCACTACCTATGGAAAAGGGCTTGTGCAGCAAACCAAAGACATCAATTACAACACTAAGCTAAAGTTAACGGTAGCCAAGTATTACATTCCAAGTGGAAGATGCATTCAAAAACTGGATTATTCTTCACGCGAAAACGGAACAGTTGACGAGGTAGCCGATTCACTCATCAAACCGTTCAAGACAATTGGCGGCAGAACCGTTTTTGATGGCAGAGGAGTTGCTCCAGATGCGGAAGTTGAAAGTGAAGATTTGAGCAACATCTTAGGTGGGTTGTTCAGAAACCAACTCATCTTTAAGTACGCAACTGAATTTGCTCAGAAAAGCGATAGCATTTCAGACCCTGAGCAATTTGACCTAGGCGATGACGGTTATTCTGCCTTTATAGATTACGCGTTAGCGCAAGATTTTAGTTATGACACACGAACTGAAAAAATCTTGGAAGAGCTCAAAAAAGTAGCCGAGTCTGAAAAGTATTATGAAGGGGCTGAAGATGCGTTTGCAGCGCTTGAGTCTAAAATTGAACCGAAGAAAAAAGAAGACCTGATAAAGTTTCGCGAGCAGATTGAATTTGCTTTAGAAGACGAAATTGTAAGCAGGTATTTTTATCAGAAAGGGGCCATCCGTTATGCTTTAGCGCATGATCCTTATCTTAATCGTGCATTTGAGGTGTTTGGTGAGGAATACACAAACATTCTCAGCGGAGCCGGAGCTAACAACTAAGTGATTAACAACGTACGTGCCATTTCGCTTCTCTACCAGATAGGGCTGATCCTAACTGTTGTCTCTTTGCCATTTTCCAATTTCGGAATGAGCGTGGCTGCTTTTTGGCTGCTAGGCACTTGGATCCTTGATCAAATCTCATCTGCGAAAAACGAGCGCAAATACAGGTGGGCGAAAGCCGCAAAAAATCCGCTTTTCTGGATTCTTTTGTCTGTATTTCTCATCCACTTAATCGGTCTTGCTCACACAACAGACTTTGACTATGGCCTGAGAGACGTTCGAAAGAAACTTCCCCTTTTACTCTTTCCCGTTGTTATGTTCACTGCACGTCCTATTGAAGGGGTTTCCTTTAGACGAATGTGGATCTTTTTTGTACTGGCATGTTCTGTGGCAGCGATCTTGTGTTTATCTATCCCACTGGGGGTTTGGAACAAGGAGTACACCAATATTCGGTCGATTTCGGTTTTCATTTCGCACATTCGATTCAGTCTTTTATTGGTATTCGCTTCGGCTGTCTTGATGCTTTGGATTTCAGAACGCAGAAGAATTGCGCTTTCATTGGTCCTCTTCTTTGTAAACATGCTGTTCATGTATGTGATCGAATCACTCACAGGAGCTATTTTAATGCTTGTTGTAAGCTTCCTGTTTTTGGTTTCAGATGAGGCCTCCTTTCTGCAAAACTCCGTTCGAAAAGGGCTTCGCTATTCCTTTCCCATTTGCATTGTCCTCTTAATGGGCGGAATCAGCTACTTAGCCCATGACTATTTTCATTTAGACGAGCGTTATTCTGAAGAACTCGAAAGTCATTCTGCCGGTGGCGAACCTTATTTTCACAGCAAAGAATCTACCATTCGTGAAAACGGTAATTTCATTTGGAGGTACATTGCTTGGGGCGAAATGCAACACACTTGGACACAGCGGAGCGCCACTAACCTTGATAGTCTTGACGGCCGAGGTCAACTGCTGAAAGGGACCCTGGTTCGTTACCTCGCATCAAAAGGCCAACGAAAAGACGCTACTGGCATAGACAGCCTTACAGATGAAGACATTAAACTGGTAGAGTCAGGCGTGGCTACCGTGCTAGAAATAGAACATTCAGGATTGCGGAGAAGGCTAGATAAAATTTTCTTTGAAATTTCCAATGTTGCCAATGGCGGAAATCCATCTGGCAATTCAATTACGCAGCGATTGGAGTTCTGGAAAGCCGCTTGGTATATCATTACAAAGCACCCCATTGCCGGAGTTGGAACGGGAGATGTGAAGCGGGAATTTGTTTCTGCCTATAACGCTATTGATAGTCAACTTGAACCACAATTTCGCTTGAGGGCTCACAATCAATACCTCACTTTTTGGATTGCCTTTGGGCTGCTTGGTTTTTTACTGCTTATCGCAGTCATTTTCATGCCACTTGGTGTTGCGGGATCAGACAGAGGATTTCTGCTTACTACTTTTTGTGTGATTATTGCACTGAGTTTTATTACCGAAGACACTCTAGAGACGCAAGCAGGGGTAACCTTCTTTGCCTTTTTTAGTTCGCTTTTCGCTGGTCAAAAACTGGCTTTCCACTCTCGAATTCGGTCAGCTACATCTTCCACTTGAATCTCAAGCTTTCCGTCCTCGGGATGCTCTGCAGAGGCTAAATATTCAGCTTGCTTCCCTATGGGTTTCCAGCGGAGCGGATGAATTGGTCTTTTCGGAGAATACAATCCCAATGCATGAATCCCCGCAGCTGAAGCAATGTGTAGAGGCCCCGTAGAAGCCGCAACTAGTCCGTTACAAGCTCCTATGGTTCTGATCAATTGATCTAAATTCAGCTTCCCCCCGAGGTCCACTACTTTGTCCCACGGAAGTTGATTCCCAATCGCGTTGCGTTCACGCTCTGTTCCTGAGATTCCAATAGCAATGCCCTGTGGTGCAACCTCTTCAATGAGTTGAGCATAACGTGACAAGGGCCATTCAACAGCTGACCCATGTGACATTGGGTGCAACATCACTTTGAACGGATTTTGAAGCAACTCCAACGCCGCACCATTCATGATTGGTTTTGTTGTGAATCCGTATAAATCTGCAATTTGCTCATCTGTGTACGACTCTTGCAACTTTAGCGCCTCCAGCATTTTCAGGTTCAATTGTGCTTCATGAAGCCCCGAATCTTTTCTAGAGTACCAAAGTTTATGGGTCATGCGAAAGAGGGCATGCATTCGTCTGGCCGTCCCAATGCGAATAGAAATCTTTGCAGCAGCGGCAGCAACAACTACTTGTTTCCTCGGAAACACGTGAAAAATCATTTCAGCACCTGTGCTTTTCAGGAGTTTCATTTGATCGAACAGTGAACCTTCTGCAACCTCGTCCCAATTCAAAAAATGATTAATATGTGAGCAGCACGCCACTACATCCTTGGTGTAGCTTCGTCCTAAAAAACTAATTTGACAATCAGGGAAATAAGCTTTCAAAGCCCCGGCGAGTGGGAGCGTAAGAATAACGTCACCAATCCCATCTGTTCGTGATATGAGGATATGTTTAGGCGAATTTACCTGCATTTCTTTGTTTCAATTTGATGTATTTACGGTAGGTTGCAAAGGCACTTAATCTTGCAATGGTGAATCCTGCTGACCCATCAAGAAATCCGCTCTTCAACAGTAAGTTCTTAACATATTGGGCAATCACTTTGATCCAAATCATTGGCACAGAAACGGACTTACCTTGCGCATGAAGCTCCTTACTGGCAATGTCTGAAAAGTATTCAATTTGCCTCAGGTGGTCTTCTCTAGAGTAGTAAGAATAATGGAGAATATCTCCTTCCAGATGTCCTGTTTTGTCTTGTTGATGTAGTTCAAATCGATCATGAGGGTTCACACCACCCCACTCCCCTTTCCCCTTACAGAACAGCCGCAATTTGGTGTCGGGATACCACCCTGAATGGCGCACCCAATGCCCACAATAATTGGTGAGTCTACTCATGGTATACCCTTCTAATTCAGCTTCTTCGGCAAATGCAACCCGAATAGAATTTCTCAGCTTTTCATCTAAAGCTTCATCGGCATCTAAGCTCAAAACCCAGTCATTAGACGCTTGCTTCCAAGCCCAGTTCTTTTGTTGAATATGCCCTTCAAATGCATGCTCAATAAACACGGCACCGCGTTCAAGAGCAAGCTCTTTCGTCCTATCTTTTGAGAACGAATCAACCACAATCACTTCTTGAACAAGGCTAGAAACTGAGTCTATGCAACGCGCAATGTTACGTTCTTCATTGAAGCTTATAATGACAACAGAAAGGGGAAGTTTATCCATTTAAATGCAAATATGTGTGAAAGTATACAGGGAACAACAAAATCTGTTGATAAACATCGGTTGACCAACCCAATCAAAATGCTAATTTCGTAGAAAATTCGTCCTATGAATGTTTTGATTTTGGGCGCTGGCGGAAGAGAACACGCCATCGCATGGAAAGTTTCACAAAGCTCAATGCTTGCAAAATTATTTGTTGCCCCTGGAAATGCGGGCACATCTGAATTGGCTGTGAATGTAGATTTAGACATAATGGATTTCGCTGCCATAGCAGAGTTCGCTCTAGCGAATCAGATCAGAATCGTTGTGGTAGGACCAGAAGCGCCCTTAGTAGCGGGCATTTCTGATTATTTCACCAGTCGTCCTGAGCTTTCCAGTGTCACCATTGTGGGACCAAGCAAATCAGGGGCCCGATTGGAAGGGAGTAAAGACTTCGCCAAAAAATTCATGGAGAAGCACAAAATCCCAACGGCTAAATATGCCACTTTCACGAAGTCAAATGTCAGCGCGGCAAAAACCTTCCTTACTGCAATGAAGCCTCCTTATGTGATTAAGGCAGATGGATTGGCAGCTGGAAAAGGTGTAATCATCACGGAAGACTTGGATGAGGCGATCAAAACGGTAAACTCAATGCTTTTGGACGCTTCCTTTGGAGCGGCAGGAGCAACAGTTGTGATTGAAGAGTTCTTGAAAGGAATTGAGGTTTCTATGTTTGTCATTACAGATGGGAAATCGTTCAAGATGTTGCCTGAAGCCAAAGATTACAAGCGCATTGGCGAAGGTGATACAGGACCAAACACTGGCGGAATGGGTGCCGTTTCTCCCGTTTCTTTCGTGAATCCTGAGTTTATGGAAAAAGTGAAAAATCAGGTACTTATCCCAACCGTTAAAGGACTTTACAAAGACAACATTGACTACAAAGGATTCATTTTCTTCGGTTTAATGAAGGTACAAGGTGATCCTTATGTGATTGAGTACAACTGCAGATTGGGAGATCCTGAAACAGAAGTGATTTTACCGCGAGTAAAGAGTGATCTACTGCACCTTTTTGAAGGCATTGCTACTGACACTCTTTCTGAATGCGATTTAGAGTTCGACGAACGCACAGCTACAACTGTAATCTTGGCATCTGGTGGCTACCCTGATGCGTATGAAAAGGGAAAGGAAATTAGCACACCGAAAAACGCAGATTCAATCCTGTTTCATGCGGGAACTAAATTACAAGATGGCAAAGTTCAGACTTCGGGTGGACGTGTAATGGCTGTAACCAGTGTTGCTGGAGACATGGAGGAAGCGCTTAAAAAAAGTTACGCAACAATTGATGCTACTCAATTTGAGGGCATGTATTACAGAAAAGACATTGGGTTTGACCTGAGAAAATTACCGGCCAAGGCATAAAAAAGAGGAAGGATTAATTAATCGTCCCGTCTCTTTTAGCTTGTGCGGTAAACTTCAATTGCATGCGAACCCAACTAGCAAGTCCGATGATGCCACCAGCAATGGCAACCAAGTTGAAGATATCCGTTACAGGAAGTAATCCAATTTCAAAAGAAGATTCAAGTACTTCGCCTAGAGGATAAAGTATATCTTGAGGTGTCATAATATTAACTTTAGGGCAAAAATAACCATTCAATTGTGAAAGTTCTACTCTGATCAGAACTTTAACTGGGAAGAACTAAAATATGTTACGAATACTCAGATCCAATCAACCCATTGCGTTCACAGTAACGCCTGTTACGGTATTGATTTTGATGCTGGTATACGCGTTTGTTGACGTCCCTCCCATTGACTCTCATCAGTCCCCAAGCTGGCTCCTTGGCTCTCTTTCAGGATTACATCGCTTTTTTGGCGAATTCAACCTTTTAATTTCAGGGTTAGTCATTGCCCTGAACGGCATTTTGTTCAACCGCATGTTCGTGCGACACGAAATTATTCCTCACCGCAACAGCTTAGCCGGATGGTGGTATGTGCTCTTGATGATGAGTGGATTCCTGTCTATTCCTTTTTCACCTATTCTTATCGCCCAAACCTTTACAATCTTAGGGATCAATGAGACGCTTAAGGTATACCGTGAGAATGATGGTGCAAGCAGTTATTTCAGCGCAGGGTTTCTTCTGGGATGCGCAAGTGTTTGCAGCGGGCCATTTATTTTTTTAGGCATTGCACTCATCGCCTCTGTGCTCTATACAAGGGCTGCGAACTGGAGAGAGCTAAGTCTCCCAATCATCGGATTTGCACTTCCCTTTTTACAATTCGGGGCACTTCTCTGGCTTTCTGACACACCTGTGGACACCTTCCTGTATGGCTTGAACACTGATTCTATGGCTTTTACTTGGAGCATGAGCAAAATAGTGCGCTTAGCAATGCTTATTCTAGCGGGATTCATTGGTTTCTTATTTCTGCTTGGCACTTTTGGATCTAGCAGCAACAAGTCGAAAAATTCAAAAGCCATTTTGATGCTATTCTCTATTGGGTTTTTTGTTGTGGCTGGAACCCTCTCTTCGTATTCCATGTTCCTTGCGCTGCAAGCCGCTGCAATGGTTTGTGCATGGTTCATTCCCTGGCTTTTCATTGATCGTAATAAACGCTGGATCAACATTGCCTTTTTAATGTTGGTTATGGCTACTTTATTCCCACTGGTTGTTGCTACAGTGCGAACATTCTAATTTCATGTTCATAGCACGTGTTCTAAGGATCATAAAATTGATCTGAGTAGATACATTTTATCAGCTTATATTGGCTTTTGAAGCGGTACTTTGAGCCAACAAAACATTCCGTAACACCTACAAAGTTCTCCCTGTTTTAAGGT
>JBLIGQ010000014.1:0-57407 GCA_047636995.1 Flavobacteriales bacterium
GTGGTAATCAACGAATTTAGCTCTTCGAATTACACCGACTTTAACACAGGCGGCGAGTTTGAAGACTGGGTAGAACTGTACAACCCAACTGGTGCAGCAATAGACATTGGTGGATTCTTCCTTTCCGATTTGGATGATGAACTAGACAAATTCGAAATACCAGGAGGGACCATGGTTCCCGCAAATGGATTTCTGGTTGTTCTCTGTTCTGGAATGTTCGATGTAAACCCGAATGCGTTCGGATATCTCAACACAGACTACAAAGTTATTCAGGCGCATGATGAGGGATATTATTTCTCAGATCCGGGTCTTACTCCAATCAGCGCGTTCAAATACAATACAGATGGTGAATCTAATTACACCAACCAGTCTTGGGGACATAGTGTTGATGGAGGAAATGATTGGGTGATTTTTGCTGATCCAACTCCTGGAGGTACAAATTCAACTGCCACATACGCAGGGTATTCTTCAAAAGTACAGTTCGATATGGCCTCGGGTTATTATGCCGGAGCACTTTCTGTAACGCTAACAGCTGACGCAAATACAACCATTTATTATACGCTGAACGGAAATGAGCCTACTGATGGGGCAACCCAATATGCAGGGCCAATTGCTGTTAATGCAACAACAGTAATGAAGGCAATAGCCTATGATAATGGAGGAGCTTTTCTACCTAGTAAGGTGGAAACAAATACGTACTTCCTTGGTGCAGATCAACACACTATTCCGGTAGTCTCTCTTTCCGGAAATACAGTTGGAGACGGCGCTTGGGCTGGAGATGAATATTGCGCAATTGAGTTCTTTAATGCAGATGGTTCTTTGTGGTGCGAAAGCAACGGTGATTCAAACGAACACGGAAATGACTCAAATGCTTATGATCAGCGTGGTTTTGATTATGTGACTAGAGATGCCATGGGCCAAGCCCATGAGTTGGAAGAACAACTATTCCACGCGAAAAGTAGAGACCGCTACCAACGATTGATTTTTAAAGCTGCGGCAAATGACAATTACCCTTTTACCGGTGGCGGTAGTGGTGCTCACATTCGTGATGCGTACGTTCAAACGTTAAGTCATAATGCAGATTTACACCTTGACGAACGTACGAATGAAAGCTGTATCGTTTACCTAAACGGACAATATTGGGGCGTGTATGAGTACCGCGAGAAAGTAGACGATTTGGATTTTACGCGTGAATATTATGACCAACCTCGCCATTTCGTAGATTTTCTGAAAACGTGGGGTGGTACTTGGAGTGAATATGGTGACATTGGTGATTGGAATACGTTCGTGAATTTTGTCACAACCCAAGACATGACTGACCCTGCTAACTTTGATTACGTAGAGTCTGTGTACAACACAATGAGTCTGATTGACTACTTTATTCTTAACTCTTACATCGTTTCTGCTGACTGGTTGAATTGGAACACGGCTTGGTGGCGAGGACGTCATCCAGACGGTGATGCCAAACGTTGGAGATATGTACTTTGGGACATGGACAATTCATTTGGACAAGGCGCGAATTATACAGGAATTCCTGATCAAAGCGCAAATGCAGACCCATGTGATCCTGATGACTTAGGTGATCCGGGAGGTCAAGGTCACGTGCCCATTTTAAATGCGCTGCTAGAAAACGAAGATTTCTTTGCTGATTACATCAATAGGTATGCATCCTTGAGTAACTCTTATCTCAATTGTGAATACATGCACTTTACGCTTGATAGCATGATCAATGTGATTGCCCCTGAAATGCAACGTCATTGTGAGCGCTGGGGTGGAACTGTTGCTAGTTGGGAAAGCCAAGTGGAAATACTAGGAGACTTCATTGATGCAAGGTGCGATGGTTCAACCATTAATGGAATTGAAGATTGCTATGATGTGGAAGCCGTTACCCTTACAATTATCATTGAGGGAGTAGGTGAAGTAGAGATTGAAGACTTTGATATCTCTGGAGACATGGTTCCTTGGGATGGAACATACTTCGCAGAACTTCCAATTGATTTATTTGCTGATGACCTAGGTCAAGGCATATTCCTTTATTGGGAAGTAACATCAGGAACGTTGGTCATTCCTGATCCTGAAAACCCAGAATTAAACATCACGCTTACTGAAGATGTGACCATAACAGCCTATTTCTTGAACGATTTTGATCCGAAAGAAATTATGTTTGATGTGCAGCCTGTTGGCGGAGGAGATATTTTGTTCGCAGATGTGCCAATGGGACCATATCCGAATACGGTCTTAGTGGATGCTGGTCTTTCAGATATAGAAGCGGTAGGTACTGACATCTGGTTTGAATTTGATCACTGGGAAATTTTGAATGGAACCATCAATCCAGATGATACTGACCCTGTTGGTACGGTTTTCGTTGGGCAAACAGACACTATTATAGCGGTATTCAATGAACTGCCCAACTTCGATATTGTTGTGGACGTTGAGCCTGCAGGTGCAGGTTGGATTACCATGGATGGAGTAGATCTCGTTAATTATCCATGGGTAGAAACGGTTGCTGGAGAAGTAGATGTCAATTTCATTACAGGTGGAGTAGATGTGTGGAGTGTTTTCTCGCATTGGGAACTAAGCAATCACACTGTATTGCCAGATGATTTGTCACAAGACATGATTGTAAACCTGACGGCTAATGACACAATCATCGCCGTTTACACAATTGTTCCTCACAATACGATCACTGTGATCGTTGAACCAGCTATCGCCGGGTCCGTTTTAGTAGACAATACCTTGATCGTGAATAATGATTGGACAGGTGAATTGGAAGGGGATATTGCAACACCATTCACTGCATTTGCTGAAGCATTCTGGTATTTCGATCGTTGGGAAGCCCTGAACCATTTACCCGCTCCAGACAACAGATCACAAGTAGTTGATTTTACATTCAATACTTCAGATACCATTGTAGCGTATTTCGTTGAAGAACCATTCAATGTATTTGTGCCGAATTCATTCACGCCAAATAATGATGGAAAGAACGATGTGTTCCTACCAGTTGGTTCTGCATGGGATTTAGAATACTACGAGCTACTTATATTCAATAGATGGGGCGAAGTTGTCTTCCAATCTGCTGATGCATCAGTGGCCTGGACAGGTGACCACCAGAGCGGAACGCATTATGTAAGAGATGAAGTATACGTATATAGGTTGAAAGTGAAATCTGTACATGAAGTAACGCCAAGTGAATACAGTGGAAGTATCACTGTTATTCGGTAAGCTTAGAAAGAATTGAAAGGAGCCCTCAATCATTTGATTGGGGGCTTTTTGTTTTAACTTATTTAATACCCCTAATTTTGAAAGATGAAAGGAAGTGGGCCTTTATTGATGTTGATTTCGGTGTTTTTGTTCACTGCGGCAAATGTGCTTGTCAAACTCATCGCTGACCTTCCTACAACTCAAATTGTCTTTCTGAGGTCTTCTATCTCCTTGGTCATGTGCGCAAGCTTTGTGCTGTATAAAGGATTTCCTTTTTTCGGGAAGAACAAAAAGTGGCTAATCATTCGTGGTGCATTTGGGGTGGTTGCCCTCACACTCTTTTTTTATACCATTCAAAATATTCCGCTCGCATCAGCAACCGTCATTCAGTACTTGTCACCCATCTTCACAATGATTTTGGCCATGGTATGGTTGAAGCAAAAAGTGAGACCAATCCAATGGGTCTTTCTTGCCATAGCATTCATAGGTGTGCTTTTTGTCAAAGGAATTGACAATACTGAAGTGCCCTTGAAGTTTCTTTTCATCGGAGTGCTAGGCGCCTTTTTTGCCTCAGTAGCTTATTTCGCTACAATGAAATGCAAGGATACAGATCACCCCGTTTTGATCGTAATGTACTTTCACCTGCTTGCCACACCTATCATGGGAACAATATCAATTGTGAATTGGCAGCCGATTGATTTGAATACCACAATCATTGGTCTATCAGTTGGCGTATTAAGCGTGATCGCTCAAGTGGCTATGGCTGCAGCTATCCTTAAAGAAGAAGCTTCTGCAGTTGTTCCAATCAAATATGTTGGGGCAATTCTAGCCCTTGGTATCGGCTATTTTTTCTTCCATGAAGAGTTAAGCCTCACAGCTATTTTTGGGATATTTCTCGTGATTGCCGGTGTTACGTTGAATACGTTCATCAAAAAATAAATAGAGAAGTAGTCTGTTAAGATTCAAAAATAATGGAGTGATGTTTTAACTCACATTTCTTTTGAAAAAACATATACTCAGGCAAATTACCACCATCCAAAAGACCAGTGTTGCAGGTTTTGTCTATCTGGCCTAACCTATGGATAGCGGATAAATTCGGATCTGAAAGAGACGACCGCTGGAATCCATAGTTACCTTGGTGCAGATGGAACGCTCGCCCAAGACTTGAAACAAAAATTCTCTTCGGATAGCTGGTGATTTACCACTTCACAAGAGCTGAGTTCATGGCGCATCTGGCCATGAAGGATTTTTCCTTAGTTGTGTAAACTTTCAGAATTTACCGAGAGATCTCGAGTGGCTATGCATCCCTGTCTCATAAGGATAAAATAGAGTAGCAGGGGTGGAGCAAGACATAGAGCTATTGCAGAGAATCTATGAAGTACAACGAAAATCAGCTTGCTCGGCTCGAGAGAAACACCGTTTACAAACCAATCCTTATCAACTGCAAATTAGCAGATCAATAAAAATATTTTTGCCTTTGATGGTTTCCATCTGTTCTAGATCTTTGCTTTGCTTGGATGGCAGGCGGGGGCGGGCGGGTCCCTCGCGAAAGCTGTTAGATTTAAGCACCGAGGCAGCGTACAGCTAAACCAATCTAACGGCCCCCGCTCTTAACTAAGGACGCATTCCGTCATTGGGATATGGTTTAAGATAAAGTGAGAAAACGGGTAAAAAAGACATAAATCGAAATCGAAATCGAATTTCGAAAATCGATTCCTATTTTTAGGCTACTAAACTGGTCCAACTATTTAAGCGGTTAGGAACATTACTAGGGTCTGACTAAGTCAGGCCTTTCGATGTAGATAGAGATAAAACTTAGAACTTCAAGGAAGGACGACACTACCTTGATTTTGCTCCACGTTGTATTAATACATCGTGGAATATGGAAAAGAAAATTATCTCTCGCAGAGAATCACTATCATAGAAAGGAATAGGTTGGATAGTGATCTGCCCCTGGAATCTGCATCCAGACCAAATGGATCAAAGAGAACAATCAAACTTCTGACTCGTTTTCGTTAACCTATACTTTTCGCATAGTTGAGATAAAATTATGAATAGTGCACTTTGAGGGTAAACCGTCGAGCTTCAAAAGTAAACTGGTATTTGTCAATTCAATCTAAGAAAAAGACATTTCAGAAGAAGCAGATTGAATGCTGAATAATGGTCAACGAACTTTACATCATGATTGCAGCAATTACACACCTCAGACTGAAGAACGTGTCGAAAATCCCGTTATTTTTCAAACTAGCAAACGCAAGCGGCGCTTCAGCATCAATTGCCACTGGGAATGTCCATTCTTCAGTTAGAAATAAAGGCATGCTCATTTTTAGAACCTTGACGGTCTGGAAAGACATGGAAGCATTGCTGAATTATGTGCATTCCAGTCCGCACTTAGAAGCTATGAAAGCCACAAAAAACCTAAGTAATGACGCTTACACAACCCATTGGGAAACATCAAACATTCCATCATGGGAAGAAGCATTAATCAAACTGGAACAAGCAAGTAATTAAAAGTCTTGTTTGAAAAATGGGCTGTTCCATTGGTAGGTTGAAAGATTCTTGAAAAAGGCAAAGCCAATGTAAGTTACAATAGCAGTAATACTTGCTAAAGACCAGATGAAAAAAGCGAAGCGTGCAAAGGCTGTAGCTGTGCCTCCAGATCCTACAATGGCCTCTGTAGGAACTATCATTGCAATGATAAGACTAACAGAAGCAATTGTAATTCCCAGCGTTTTAAAAGAGCGTAAGGGCCACATCACTAATTCTCGATACCAAACCATATCATTACCCCATTGGTGTACCAAATAGTGATAACCATCGCCTAATTCAACGAAAAGCAAAGGGTCTTTGTCGCAATCTTCAAGCAAAAAACGATCACTTGGCGCCATGATTTTAAAATTCTTTAACTCAATTCCAAGGTGCTTTTCAAGTGCTTTTATTTTGGAAATGGCCTCAGACGGTATCAATCCCTTAAATTGCTTTGAGTTTAAAAAACGAAGACGGTATGCAACACAGGTTTTTTCAATTTCTTTGACTGAATAAATGCGCTCCAAAGACAATTCCTTCCATGAAAAATGAGATTGGTTTTCCCCCGCAGTATCAAGATTTTCTTGAATTCGTAGGTCGTCACAGTAAGCTCCGTATAAAACGCTAAATGCTTCGTCTAAAACAGCATTTACATCGCTTGGCAAGAGTTGAACTTTGCGCTTATCTAGCTCTTCTCTCAGGTTTGTGTTGTTAAACATATCTTCACGGTTTCATATGAGAACAGTGTCTTTTCGAGTTTGTTGTTGGCTCAGTTACAAAAATGTACAGAAGAGGTATGAATTGATGGAGACCTCTTTTTTTTTTGGAAACTTTTAAGTCTCAGTTGCATTCTTCCCTGTTTGTGGCTTTCTCTTCGTAATTTCGCGAAACCCATTTAATGACCATGGAAACTGAAGCCCCATATACCCCCAAGAATAAAGTCCGAATTGTAACTGCTGCCTCGCTTTTTGACGGACATGATGCTGCCATTAATATAATGCGCAGGATTATGCAAAGCTCAGGATGTGAAGTCATTCATTTAGGACACGATCGAAGTGTTGAAGAAGTTGTCAATTGTGCCATTCAGGAGGATGCGCAAGCAATTGCAATGACCTCATACCAAGGCGGACACGTAGAATACTTCAAGTACATGTATGATTTGCTCAAGGAGAAAGGAGCTACACATATCTGTATCTTTGGAGGTGGTGGAGGAACCATTCTTCCTGACGAAATCAAAGAATTGCATGACTACGGTGTTACAAAATTGTACCACCCTGATGATGGGAGAGCGCTAGGATTACAGGGGATGATTAATGACCTCATTCAGCGATGTGATTTTCCAACAGGCATGAATCTGGATGGCGAAGAAAACAGATTGGATACGTCACATCCAGGAGCAATAGCAAAACTTATTTCAGCAGCAGAAAATGATCCGGAAGGCAGCGAGTCAACTCTGAAAATCATTCGCGAAAGAGCGGAGAAATCTGGAACACCTGTGTTAGGTATAACAGGAACCGGAGGGTCAGGGAAGTCTTCAATGGTTGATGAGTTGGTGCGAAGATTCTTGATTGATTTTCCTGAGAAAAACATTGCAATTGTTTCTGTAGATCCGTCAAAAAGGAAAACAGGTGGCGCTCTTCTCGGAGATCGAATTCGCATGAATTCCATCAGGAATGAGCGCGTTTACATGCGCTCTTTGGCCACAAGGCAGTCCAACTTGGCTCTGTCAAAACATGTGAACGAAGCCCTGGCAATCCTAAAGGCGGCCCAATTTGACCTCATTATCCTTGAAACAAGTGGAATCGGGCAGTCTGATACTGAAATCATGGATCACAGTGATGCCGCACTGTACATTATGACTCCAGAATTTGGTGCAGCTACTCAACTAGAGAAAATCGATATGCTTGATTTTGCCGACGTTGTTGCCATCAATAAATTCGACAAAAGAGGGGCCCTAGATGCACTTAGAGATGTTCGAAAACAATACAAACGTAATCATCAAGTATGGGATGCCAAAGACGATGACCTTCCGGTATTTGGAACCATTGCGTCTCAATTTAATGATCCAGGTACCAACAGGCTTTACCGCTGTTTGATTGATACTATTGGAGCCAATACAGGTTCTGCTCTCGAATCTACTTTCGAAATAACACTAGATGAATCTGAGAAGGTATACGTGATTCCCCCGAGTAGAACGCGTTACCTCTCTGAAATTTCAGAATCAAATAGAGCTTATGATAAATGGGTTGTGCAACAATGTGAAGTTGCTGAACAACTCTATTCTCTTCGGAATGTTAAAGCCAGTTTTGAAGCATCCACCATGGATGACAAAGACCGTTTGGTGAAAGGAGTGGACGAGCGTTATGCAGAATTGGTGCTTGATTTCGACCCCAGAAACCTGGCCATGCTTGAATCTTGGGATGCAAAAGTAGCTATGTACGCGGAAGACGAATACGTCTTTAAAGTGCGCGACAAAGAACTTCGAATTCAAACAAAAACCCTTTCGCTCTCAAACCAAAAGATTCCGAAAGTTTCCCTTCCTAAGTACAAGTCGTGGTCTGCATTATTGAAGTGGATGCTTCAAGAAAATGTGCCAGGTGAATTTCCGTATACGGCAGGTATTTATCCGTTTAAAAGAGAAGGAGAAGACCCTACAAGAATGTTTGCTGGTGAAGGCGGACCTGAAAGAACGAATAAGCGTTTTCACTATGTTTCTCTTGGACTTCCTGCAAAGCGACTTTCAACTGCATTTGACAGCGTTACGTTGTATGGGAATGATCCAGGCCTTCGTCCTGATATTCATGGTAAAATTGGGAACGCGGGCGTAAGCATCTGCTGCCTCGATGATGCTAAGAAACTCTACTCTGGGTTCGACCTTGCACATCCATCTACGAGTGTATCAATGACCATTAATGGTCCAGCTCCCATGCTGTTAGGTTTCTTTATGAATGCCGCTATTGATCAGCAATGTGAACGCTACATCAAAGCACATAAACTGGAGGCGAAGGTTAATGCCGTGCTCAAAAAGAAATGGGATGACAAAGGTTTAACGAGACCCACCTACCAAGGAAGTCTTCCTGAAGGAAATAATGGTCTGGGGCTAATGTTACTGGGTTGTACTGGTGATGACGTACTTCCGAATGCCGCATATCAAGAAATTAAAATGAATACTTTGAGTGCGGTTCGAGGAACGGTGCAAGCAGATATTCTCAAAGAAGACCAGGCACAAAATACCTGCATTTTTTCTACGGAATTTGCACTCAGATTAATGGGCGATGTGCAAGAGTATTTCATTTTAAATAACGTTCGAAACTTCTATTCTGTATCAATTTCTGGTTACCACATCGCTGAGGCTGGGGCGAATCCAATTACCCAGTTGGCCTTCACCCTGTCAAATGGTTTTACCTACGTTGAGTACTACCTTAGCAGAGGGATGGATATCAACAAGTTTGGACCAAATCTTTCCTTCTTTTTCTCAAATGGCGTAGATCCTGAATATGCCGTAATTGGAAGAGTGGCAAGAAGAATTTGGGCCAAGGCGCTCAAACAAAAGTACGGGGCCAATCCGCGGGCACAGATGTTGAAATACCACATCCAAACATCTGGAAGATCATTGCATGCACAAGAGATTGACTTCAATGACATCCGAACCACATTGCAGGCGCTTTATGCTATTTATGACAACTGTAACTCGTTGCACACAAATGCTTATGATGAGGCCATTACAACACCTACAGAGGAATCTGTGCGAAGAGCGATGGCGATACAATTGATCATCAATAAAGAACTTGGTTTAGCCAAAAATGAAAATCCAATTCAAGGATCATTCATTATTGAAGAATTGACAGAGTTGGTTGAGGAGGCCGTACTGTTGGAGTTTGATCGCATCACTGAAAGAGGTGGAGTGCTTGGAGCAATGGAGACCATGTACCAACGCAGCAAGATTCAAGAGGAAAGCATGCATTATGAAATGCTAAAGCATACGGGAGAATTCCCCATCGTTGGTGTAAATACGTTCCTGAGCAAAACAGGTTCTCCTACAATCGTTCCTGGTGAGGTTATTAGAGCTTCACAACAAGAAAAGGAATACCAAATTGAAATGCTGAATAACCTGCAAGCATCGGCACCAAATGAGGTTGCGGAAGCATTAAAGCGCGTGCAAGAAAAGGCCACTACTTCAGCTAATTTGTTTGACGAATTAATGGACGTTTGTAAAATAGCTTCTTTGGGGCAAATCACTGATGCAATGTTCCAAGTAGGAGGGCAATACAGAAGAAATATGTAGCCTTCTTCTTCTATTTTAGTAGCATTACTTCATGTATTTTTATTGTAAATGATCATTTTCGCATACATACTTGGTCTTTATCTACTCATATTCTTGGGCTATACGCTGTTTCAAGAACAATTGATCTTTCGGGTAAACCGAAGAAGTCAAGGGGGCACAATGCGTATTAGCGCTGATTTTGAAGAGCATACCATAGACACGCCTAATGGTGGAGTCATTCACGGAGTGCTCATGCATCCCAAAGAAAAACCGAAAGGCCTTATCTTCTACCTCCATGGGAATACGGGGAGCATAAAAAGATGGGGAGTAGTAGCTCAAGAGCTGCTAGACTTAGGTTTTGATGTGTTCATTATGGATTACAGAGGGTATGGGAAGAGTAAAGGACGAAAGTCTGAGCGGGTAATGCATGGAGATGCTAGGCATGTATACAATCAGTTTGCTCCCAAATACAGCTGCAACGTGGTTTACGGAAGAAGCTTAGGAACTGCATTCGCCGTGAGACTAGCGGCATCTGAACGGCCAACTAAACTTGTTCTAGAAACGCCCTTTTTTAGCTTGTTAAGCGTTGCTCAGAAAATTATTCCCTTTCTTCCTATGCGCGGTATTTTGCGCTTCCCAATGCGTTCTGATCGCTTTATTGATAAAGTAGAATGTCCCATCATCATTTTTCATGGGACGAAAGATCGAATAGTGCCCTATAGCTCTGGTTTTAAGCTCTACTCTGTGGTGAAAGATAGGAAAGATGCAGAAATGGTGACCATTCCAGGAGCCAATCACAACAACCTAAATGCCTACCCAACATTTTGGGATAATCTAAGGGTGTTTTTAGGTTAAATCACCCCTTAAATGAGTGATAATGGTATTTATAGCTGATGAACATCAGTGACTGAATTGTTGTTCTGCTGACCTTGATATTTAAGATCAATAAACTGAAAGCATTGAACAAGAGATAACTTAAAGCACATCTCAGAATACCTCAAGAAGAGCGTTCGGGCAAAATGGCAGAAGCAGTTTCAGCCTTCAATGAAGCAAAATATCTTGATTAGTTTGATGCATGAGACTCAGAATGCGATCCATATCAAAAGGATTCTGGAAATTTAGTTCTACCGCTTGAAAGGCAGCTAAGTCTCGAAAAAAAATCAACTGAAATCATAAAAAATCAGTTCTATAAAATCCAATACAGCAGCGGAGCTTGGCGCCTTTCTGCAACTAGATGATAAGTGGATATTAGTGTCCGATTTGGCGTATGCATTTGATGTACATAAGATTCTATCCATTTATGTATTCGCACCTATTTCTTAGCTGAAATGTCCGGTAAAAATGTACTGGAAGCATAAACGGATTGAAATGCCATTTTATCGAAAATAAAAGAGGGCTACAATTCAATGATTGTAGCCCTCTTTTTTAATAGTCTATGCAGGTCTTAAGGACAAGGCTGTCCAAAAAACGCTAAGAAGTCCAGCATATCTGATTGAGAAATAATCCCGTCATTGTTAATATCAACTATTGGGTCGCAATCTACAACGCAGCCATAGAATTGAAGGATCATCAAGAGGTCAGAAATATCTCTGTTTCCATCATTGTTGAAGTCACCAGAACAAGGTATAACTTCAACTTCATCTCCTGCAATAGCATTATCACAGTTGTTGTCAATGTTTTCTCCTGTTCCAGGAGCAAGAGGGTAGACGTCGTCCCTAGTATCATCACAGTCTTCAGAATTGGCCACATAGCCTGCTGGTTGAACGCAGTCCATTAAAGAACCTTCTGCATCACCAAAACCATCACTGTCACTATCAATGAACCAAACACTTTGATCAATTGCGTCTTCATCAATTAAATCATCGCAGTCATTGTCAACGCCATCACAATACTCAGGAGCCTCGGGATAAACATCGCCTCTTGTATCGTCACAGTCGCCTCCAGAGAGGACGTAGCCTTGAGGAGCCGAACATGCCAGAACAGTGCTGTTGTTGTCTCCAAAACCATCATTATCAGAATCAAGGTAGTATACGGTGCCTGATTCTACGGTGATGTAAGCCGCTTTTGATTCAGTGTCTGTTTCCAAACCATTGTCACCACTTAAAGTGACAGTGTATACACCAGGAGCAGCATAAACTACAGAAGGGTTCTGGTCAGTTGAAGAGGCAGGAGACCCACCTGGGAAGCTCCAAGACCAGTTCGTTGTTCCAATGTCACTGAGGTCTGTGAAGTTTACAACATCACCTTCACAGATCATTGTGTTATCTGCAGAGAAATCTACAAACTCAAAGCCAGCCACTGTTTGACAAGGGCCAGTTGTTGTGAGTGTGTTGTGGTAGTTCTCATTCACAATGTCAACTATGTTCGCAATACAAACTTGAGTACCCGTAAGTGATTGGTAGTAAATTCTTACCAAGGGAGAAGGAGCTAGGTATTTAGGTAGGATTTGATCCGTATAACTCAACGCTGCAACCTTATTGCCACCCAATGAGCTTTGAGGGTTCACATCGAACACCAATGGGTCAGCTAGATTCTCAACGCTCAAGATTGTCAAGCCACTCATGTCAAATTCATAGGCAACAATTTCATTGTCAGGATTGGTAACAAATACGTCTACGTAACCTAGATCTGTATTGACGCTTCCAAGGCTTAATGTTACATTGTGATTTGGATCTATGAACTCTACATCCCAAACACAGTGATCATGAATTCCGAGTTCGTCTACGTGATCAGGACCGTAGAATGTGCATCCTGCAATAAGCGCTGCGTCAGTGATGGTGATGTTCCCATCACTATCCATATCTGTACAAGGCGTCACTACAGCGTCATTACCAAGAATGTCTTGCACATATTGCTGGGCATCTGAGGTTTCCAATTCACTAGAATTATTTACATCTCCTTGAACAACAATTCCAGGGCAGTTAGATGCACAGTCAGGTTGAGAAGTTCCAAAAGGGACACCTGAACAATCAAAAATGAGCGGACAGTCAGTGCTCTTCGTGAAATTGATAAGGTTGTTGTCTATATCGCGATCAAATGACACACATACAGCCGCCCAGTTGTTTTCATAAGAAAGCTCAAAAGAACCATTTGCATCAGGAGACTGATCCCAGTTGGTGCGAATCAATAGCGTGTAATCTCCTCCAGGCACATCCGTAATGTCAACCCACTGGCAAGTCAGTCCAGAAGAATAAATGTCTCCACAGCCTGCCGTGATTCCCATGTTCCCACAAGTGTATTTAGCTTGTCCGCCATCAGAGCATTCAAGATCAAGAACACAGAATCCATTTTTGAAACCAATTTGTGGCATCTCATTTCCATCCCCATCATAGAGCACATATTCGGCATAGCCTTCATAATGCCAGTGATTGTGACACGCATCAAACTCAAATTGATCTGGTTGATCATTCGGATCACCAATGAAATAATCTTCTGTTCCGATATTCTTGATGTGCGTTGTGAATCGGAGAATCTGTCGTTCACCAAACCCTTGCATACATCCTTCATTCACATAACATGCGTCGTTGTTAATTAAAGTAGTAGAGTACATGCTGTCATGGAAAACATCTTGCAATACTTCAAGGTCAGGACCAAATGATGGACATTGAATGTCGCCAGGGAAATAGCACACATCATCAATTTCTGCTATTGGCAAGTAGTTGCAGGCAAGAGGGTCTGTACAGCCTTGAATTTGTCCCATGTATTCAATCATGAAATCAACTCCATTTTCGGCACAAACATTATCAGCACCACCAATTCTCAAGTAATAAGTAATCCCTCCTTCTAAAAGAGGTGTGATTTCAGATTGAACACCACAGAAGTCATCATTGTACGTTAATGTTGACTCATTCGTGTCGTCAAAGTTCTCCATCAAGCAATAATCATACATCCAGATGCGGGTATCACAAGTTGCTCTGTCACATGTGGTAATCCTATATTGTCCATTGGCTGCCGGAATGAAAGTATACCAGGCATTTGCTGAGGCCGTTGAATGTTCTCCTTCGGCAATGACAATGCTGTTGTTGCAATCAGACCCCGGAGGGCAGTTAACGCTTACGGCTTGTGCATTGGCGAACTCACCACCTGTTGCGATTTCAATTCCATTTAGTAAAAGGGCATATGAACCATTACCGTAACCACAGCAAATTCCATCACCGTATGAATCATAAATGGTGAAAGTGTGGCAGTTGTCAGCTAAACAAACAGTTCCTCCAGCTGCACTGCCGTTCGCTACTGTCACTCCAAATTCATCCACTACATCCCAAGAAGTCTCTTGTGGATAGTTGTCTTGCGTGATCACAATTTCCAAAACAATTCCTTCAGAAATCGTTACATCTGCCGAAGTACTCAGATTTCCGTTTTCGTCTGTTACAGTCAGGGTAGCAGTATAAACTCCAGCTCCCGCGTAGTTTACAGTCGGATTTAAATCAATACTTGAAGCCGGTGAGCCTCCTGGGAAATCCCATGCATAACTCAGAATGTTTCCTGTACTCGCATTGGAGAATTGTACATCCGTAGATCCACATCCCGCCCCGGCGTCAAAAGAAAAGATTGCTTCAAGGGGAGTGTAAGTGCATGAGCCATCGTCATTCAAGGCACATGCAGAATAATTCAATGCAATCGGATCTGTGCATCCGTCAATGGCTGCTCCTAAAGCAAACGACTGACTTTCTTCTGAACCATAATTTGCATTTTCAGCAACAAGCTCAACTACAATAGTCCCCAATGCATCTGTCAATGAGTAATATCCATCTATGGTACAACCAGAGTAGGCAGAGCCATTCATTCCATCTCCATAAGAATCGGCGATGGTGAGCGTATAGCATCCGTCTGCTAGATCAATGTCTTCAGTGTAATTCGTCTGATTGCCATAAGTGTTGTTTGGCTGACTGGCGAAAATAGTTCCTGCGTCATCTGCTAATTGCCAGCTAACTTCACCTCCCCAGCAATCGGTGTCGATCGAGAAGGTCAAGGCATTTTGCGCATTCAATGAGCCCACAAGAAGCGTGACCGCAAAGAATGCTAGAGTTTTGAGAAATTTCATGGTGTTTGGTTATGGTAAAAACATTCCTGCGAGGAAGTTACGTATTTCTTCTCTGTTTTCCTTCTGAAAGTGAATTAAGGGAAAGAAACCTATTCTTCAGGAACGAATCCAGTGCCAGTGCTCCATTTCCAATGTTGCTGTATCTTTTCCCAATGTGAAGGGAAGGGGGCATGAATGGTCATTTTGCTTCCGTTCGGGTGAACAAAAGAAATACAAGCTGCATGTAAGTAAAGTGCTTCAATTCCAAGATCGTTTAGAAACATGTTGTTGTGTTTCGTGTCCCCATGCCTTCGGTCTCCTATTATAGGATGACGAAGATGTGCAAAATGCAAACGGATTTGATGGTAACGTCCTGTTTTTGGCATCACCTCAACGATGCTATATCGAGATGACGGATACCGACTTACTTCTACTGGAACCTCAACATGCTGAATGGTTTTGTAAGTCGTTGTTGCTTCTTTTAAAACTTCAGAATCTTCGGCCTTTAGTGGTTTTTCCACAATCCCCTCTGGCTCTGTATAGCCTCTGACCAGCGCAATGTATTTCTTGGAAACAGTGTGATTTAAGAATTGCTCTTTAATGAAGTTCAAGGCTTCTTTGCTTTTGGCGAAAATAACGGCACCACTTGTTGGTTTGTCTAATCGGTGAACGGGATCAATTTTTACACCAACCTCTTCAGCGAGCCATTTTCTCAAATTTTCAGTCTCATAATAGTCTAGAGGTGTGCGGTGAATCAGCATGCGACAGGGCTTGTTCACTACTACAATCAAATCATCTTCAAAAAGAATCACTGGCTTTCCAAGTGGAGTCTGTTTCATATCGCGCTAATATCTGTCAATTTGGCTACTATCAATCCACGAATTTACCAACACCAGACAACCATTTCACCTTAGGATTGGAATATAAATAAAGAGGTTCAGTATCTTCGTAGCCTTTACTGTTCCGCTTTGCGCACTTTTTTAACGCATTCACAACAGGAAACACACATTATGAAGAGGATTCTATTTGCTTTAACGATACTGATTTCGACCACCGCAGCTAATGCTCAAATCACTGGTATTCAGATTGTTGTTGACACTGTTCATTGCGGTGTGGTTGGTGGTGTCAATGGTGTCAATCTGCAAGGATACGTCACCTACGATGTGTTCGCTTGCTTGACTAATCCAGATGATTTTCTTTCTGCTATTTACGGTACTCTTGGAGCTCAGCCAGATTCAAGCGTCGTTTTTCCTGATGACGAAGATATTTCAGTAATTGATCCTGTAGGTTGTGGTTGTTTCAACGACCCCCTTTTTGGAAGTCTTCTAGGTGATGGTGTCATTCCAATTAATGAAGCAATTGAGTACGATAGCTACTGGACCATTGGAATGGAAAGTAGTTCTGATCCAGGAGATATTCAAATTGCAACTACCATCCCCAACACAAATACCTTGGGCGATGATCCTTGTGACCCAATGGCAACCATTGATGATGGAGTGATTTTCACATTAAATGGCTCACCAAACGGAATCGCTGGGCCAGACTTGAAAGTTCAAATAGGTCAATTCACTACTTGCAGTTCATCACTTGAACTCAATTTTTGCTTGCAAGTTTTTATCAATGGAAATGGAGGTAGCCCAGATCAAGAATGCTTTAATAACGTCATGTTGATAGATCCTTGTTCCCTCGAGAATACCCTTACAATTACAACTCCTTTGCTTTGTTTTGGAGAAACTGCTACAGCAGCAGCAGGTGGAAATGGCAATGGTCCAATCACGTATGAACTTTGGGAAATTGATGGTCTAGATTCAACTTTTGTTTCAACCCAATTTGATGATCCAATTTTCGAAGGACTAGGAGATGGTTTGTTTTATACAACCATGATTGACTCTCTCGGCTGCAAGGATACCTGTAATACGGTTAACATTATTGAACCTGATGAACTGCTGCTAGAATTGGATCTTACTCAAGACAACCTCTGTTTTGGAGATGAAGTTGCCATTATTTGTCCTGCCATAGAGGGAGGAGCAATTCCATACACAATCCAATTAGTGGATCCCGATTCTGAAACAGAAAACATCATCCTTGGTGAGTGCTTTGAAAATTTAGGGTGCTTTGATGGACAAGGAAACTATGAAATTACCATTACTGATGACAATGGGTGTACCGTTAGTGACGAGATAGAAGTATTCTGTCCGACAGAAATAGAAATCACAACCATTCAGAACGACATTGATTGCTTTGGAGATGATGATGGGAGTTTAGCATTCAATATCACGGGTGGAACAGAGGAATTGACTATTGACTTCTCACACCCAGACTTTATTCAAATTGTTCAAGCAGGTCCAGTTGATGTGTTGATTGAAGATTTGGAGCCAGGTGTATATACGCTCACAGTTACAGATGTAAATGAGTGTGTGTTTACGGAAGAGTATGAGTTTACAGAACCAGAAGGTATCAATGTTGACTTTACTGTAACAGATATTCAATGCTTCGGTGAATGCAATGGAACCGTTGACTTTTTAGCTTCAGGTGGAACAGGAGTATTGGATTTTACAATTACTGACTTAGAAGGAACGCCAGCTGATGAAAATGCTTTGTGTGCTGGAGAATATGAATTAATCTTAACTGATGAGAACTTTTGTCAAGCAATTGACACCATTGAAATCATTGAGCCAGAAGAAATTCAGTTTACCATAGAAACAACAGATGTGTCGTGTTTTGGAGCTGAAGACGGTACGATTTGCATCTCTGAAGTTAGCGGTGGAGTTGGAGAGGTGCAATGGCAAATTTCTTCACCACCTACCGAGGCAACTGAGCTAGCAACTGACCCTTGCTTTGAATTGCTCTCGGGCGAAACATATACGGTGACGTTTGTAGATGAGGTAACTTGCACTATCCCAGTGAACGGATTGGTGATTGTTGAGCCTGATGCAATTGAAATTACCCTTTTCGAAACGAATGTCTCTTGCAACGGATTTGATGACGGAGCAATCGTTGTAGAAACAGCAGGAGGTACTGGCGAGTTGGAAATCACTTCACCAGCATCCTTAATTGATCTGACTCCGGGAGAATACAACATCATCATAACAGACGAAAGTGGATGTCAAGACTCCGTATTAACGTCTATTACTGAACCTGAGGAATTGACTATTGGAGTGCTTTCAACAACTGTGATAGGTTGTGGTGGTGATTGTGATGGTACTGCAGCCATTGAAACTTCTGGCGGAACAGGAGAGCTAGTCCTTTTCTTAAACGAAGTAGCATCTGTGCCGTTTGGTTTGTGCGCTGGAGAATACGAGGCAGTAATCATTGACGAAAACCTTTGTTCTGACACGGCCTTCTTTGAGATCGTCCAGCCAGACCCAATTGAATTCATTTTCGATATTCAAAACGTAACTTGCACAGGTATGGATGATGGAACTGTAACCATCATACCGTTCGGTGGAACCGGTCCCTTGAACTATGAAATTCTTGAGGATATAGATCTTCAAAATCTCTTCGAAGGTGATTACACTGTGCTTGCCGAAGACTCTACAGGTTGTTTCGCTGACTCAACCTTTACCATTGGAGCAGACATCACAACAGATCTTGACGTGGTCCTATTCACATCACCAGTGACGTGTTGGGATGAAGCAGACGGGACAGCTACAGCAGCCGTTTCAGGAGGAGAGCTGCCTATTACTTACCAATGGAATGACGAAAACAATCAAACTACAGCTACAGCAATAGGATTGCCTGAAGAGGTATACAGCGTTACGGTTACTGATGCAATTGGATGTACACTGTCATTCTTGATTGAAGTTGAACCTACGGTCGGTTGTTTCTTCATTGCAGAAGCAATTACACCAAATGCTGATGGTGCTAATGATGAGTGGGTGATTGGTGGATTGGAGTTTTTCCCTAATTCTACAGTTCAAGTTTTCAATAGATGGGGACAATTGATGTTCGAAAGCAAAGGGTACCCAACCCGATGGAATGGAGCATTTAAAGGAAGAGTTCTTCCTGTGGCTGACTACTATTTCGTAATTACTTACGACGAGAGCAAAGAGCCTATTACAGGAACCGTAACGATTAAATACTAAGAGACAGATGAAAAAGCTATTATTCCTTATTGGAGCCCTTTTCCTTCTGGTCGGAACGGTATCTTCTCAGCAACTGGCGAGAAGGTCGCAGTTCATATTCAATACCTATCTGCACAACCCTGCAGTAGCAGGAACGAAGTTGTATACGCCTATTATGGCGTCGTACAGAAATCAATGGGCCGGTTTCGAAGGAGCACCCCAAACAACGATGATTAGCGCGCACACAGGCTTACCCAATAAAATGGGAGTTGGTGCAATTCTATTCAATGACAATGCAGGTGGCGCCATCTCAAGAACAGGTGCCGAACTAACGGGGGCATATCATGCAGATTTGAACAACAGAGATGCAGTATCATTCGGATTGAGTGCCGTTGTGAGTCAATTCAAGTTCGATGGAACTGACCTGCTGGTAAAAGATCAATTTGATAACGCACTTCCGGGAACACTAGAGTCTACGCTAAACTTTGATGCGACTTTCGGAATGATGGTATACGGACCTAACTATTACTTTGGATTCAGTATTCCCAACTTGCTTCAAACTAATTTGGGAATAGAAGGTGTACTTTCTGATGAAAATCAAAATATTCGTCACTATAATTTCATGGGGTCTTATCTCCATTTTTTCAATGATGAGTTCTCTATTCAGCCTGCAGGATTAGTAAAACTAACAGGTGTAACTCCTGTTCAAATCGATGTGCTATTAAAAGCAGCCTACCGTGAAATGATTTGGATAGGAATGACTTACCGCCATAGAGACGCGGTTGCTGTTGCTCTTGGACTAGAGTATGATCGTTATGCAGTTGGTTACTCATATGATATTACAACGTCTGACGCGGCGAACTTGAGTCAGCATACTCATGAAGTTACCATCGCATACTTCATCCCTCGAAAAGGTGCCAGATTTAGCCAAGGTTCCCTTCAAAGTAGGAGGGTATTGTCTAGAAGAAGAATCGTAAAATAATTTGGCAATATCTTTGCTATGACCTTAATTACAAAACGTAGAACATGAAAAAACTCACACTTTCACTTCTTTGTGGAATACTCACAATGACCTCCTTCGCGCAATTTGCTAGCATAGAGGTTGAAGAAGTTCCAAACGCTGGTAAAGTTCCAGGAAAGACATTTCGTATTTATGCAGTAATGACTAGCCCCAAAGACCAAATTGACGCTGTGTTCGCTGAAGTTGGAAACCCGCTATCAATTACCAGCACAAAACCTTTCTATCAGCACCCTCAAGGAGGAGCTCTTACTGCCGATCTTCAAAGATTTGACCTTCAGAATGACCCTGTTTTGGGCTATGATTCATGGTTTACAATTGGTGCGACTGATAATTACAACAATTACCTGATGCCTTTTACAATGGACTCAGTGGCTGTTAAATCATTTGAATCAGGTAATGGCTTTGTCACCTCAGAAGGGGCATGGTTTGTTACTCCAGACAAAAGACAAACACAAGCAGACGGGAGCAAAAGAATTTTGCTCATGCAATTAACTACTGAAGGTAAAATCACAGGTGCGATTAATTTACACGGTCGTACCAAGACTGAACGTGATGCTTCTGGCAACACAATCGATGGTGGAGAAATGATTGAAGAACGTGGAATCAAATTTACCGCTGGAAAATAAGATTAGACCATTTTAAAAGAGGCTATTCCATGCGGAGTAGCCTCTTTTTTTTTGCTTATAAACGAGTTGAAAATGACCTTGGCCTAGCAACAGGTTTCTTTCTTGAAAGAGAAGGCATTGTATTTGGAATGTACTTAAAGTCTGCTCAGAACTTCATGTTCAAGTTCTAACTTGTTTTCTAAAGGAATCAAGGGACTTCAATATGCAATGACTTACTTCTGAATTTATTTACTTCGGCTCAAACTTTAAGCAAACCCCATTGATGCAATACCTCAATCCAGTTGGTTTTGGTCCGTCATCAAAGACATGCCCTAAGTGACTGTCACATCTGTTGCAAACAACTTCAACACGACTCCATCCATAAGAAGTATCAGAAATTTCACCTACAAAGGTTGAGTCAATAGGGGCATAGAAACTAGGCCATCCAGTGCCCGACTTGAATTTTGTTTCACTTGCAAATAGGGGTAAGCCACACGCATTGCAAACAAAGGTACCCTCTTCTTTAATAGTTAAGAGGTCGCTTGTGAAAGCACGTTCAGTGCCTTCCTCGCGCATAACCTGAAACACTTCAGGACTCAATACCGCACTCCATTCAGCAGCTGTTTTCTCAACTTTTTCGCCCGTATACACCTTTTTATCTTCCATATTAGAAGACGTATCTTTTTGAGCGCAGGCTATAACGCTAATAGCAATGAGGATGTAACTAAACCAGTATTTCATGTTCTGTTGTTTAAGTAGAGGTATAAATTTATAGAGAAAACAAGAAGAGGGCATCACGTGTTCATGACAGATCCATCACAAATTTATCTCAAGCTTCTAGTTTCTCTTTCAGGTAGGGTGCGGTGTAGGAGTCTTTGTGTTGAGCCAGTTCCTGAGGGGTTCCAGCGAATACAAGATGTCCGCCTGCGTTTCCACCTTCTTTTCCAAGATCGATGACCCAATCAGCACATTTGATCACATCTACATTGTGTTCAATAACAATCAATGAATGCCCTTGGCGAATCAATGCATAGAAGGCCGCCAAGAGTTTTTTTACATCATGAAAGTGCAGTCCGGTTGTAGGTTCATCAAATACAAAAACAGTGTGAGCTTGCTTATCGCCCTTCGCCAAGAAAGAAGCGAGCTTAATTCGCTGTGCCTCTCCACCACTCAGGGTACTGCTACTTTGCCCCAGGCCAAGGTATCCCAGGCCCACTTCTTGAAGCGGAAGTAATTTCTGTACAATGCGTTTGCAAACCGAAGAGTCATCTTGTTCGAAGAACTCAATGGCTTCGTCAACCGTAAGATTGAGAATGCTTGAAATACTCTTGTCTTGGAATTTCACTTCCAATACTTCGTCCTTGAAACGTTTTCCTTTACAGGTATCACATTGAAGCTTGATATCTGCCATGAACTGCATTTCAATGGT
Source organism: Flavobacteriales bacterium (assembly GCA_047636995.1). GTDB lineage: Bacteria > Bacteroidota > Bacteroidia > Flavobacteriales_D > Sanyastnellaceae > JAQWQB01. The sequence continues at coordinate 22,134 of JBLIGQ010000014.1, forward strand.
GACCTGTCCTTCACCTTCACATTCATCACATCTTCCGCCAACAACGTTAAAACTAAAGTAGCTAGGCTTGTAGGCGCGCACCTTCGACATCTGTTGATTGGAATACAAGGTGCGGATATCATCAAATGCTTTCACATAAGTGACAGGATTAGACCGAGAAGATTTTCCAATTGGATTTTGGTTAACATATTCAATCGCTTTAATGGATGAAATAGCTCCTTCAATGCCATCCATTTCGCCCATCTTTTGAGAGAAATCATCAAGATTTCGCTTAATTGCGGGGGTCAAAAGATCAGTGACCAAAGTAGATTTTCCTGAACCACTAACGCCAGTTACAACGCACAGCGCGCGCAAAGGGAACGTAACGTCAATGTTCTTCAAGTTGTTCTCCCGCGCACCTCTTACCAGAACTGAATCTTTCCACTTTCGCAAGCGGTCTGGAACTTCAATCTTTTCACGACCGGTTAAGTACTTCGCCGTGAGTGATGCATCAGTATGCATCAGTTCATCATGCGTGCCGGTAAATACAACTTCACCTCCATGCGTGCCTGCTTCAGGACCAATGTCAATTAGGAGGTCAGCCGCTTTCATTATTTCTTCGTCGTGCTCAACTACAATGACCGTATTTCCTAAATCACGCAATGCCTTAAGTACCTTAATAAGTCTAAGTGTATCTCTTGAATGCAAGCCAATACTTGGCTCATCAAGAATATACATGCTTCCAACAAGGCTACTTCCAAGGCAGGTAGACAAGTTGATGCGCTGGCTTTCACCTCCAGATAAGGTATTGCTCAATCTGTTCAAGGTCAAATAACCTAGACCAACATCATTTAAATACTGCAAACGATTTTGAACTTCAATCAACAGGCGTTTTGCAATCTTTGACTCATTTGCTGAAAGCGCAACGTTTTGAACGAAAGTAAGAAGCTGATCACAAGGCATGTCTACCAGTTCATTAATGGAAGTGCCGTCAACCTTAACGTAAGAAGCATCTTTTCGCAAGCGTGTTCCTTTACAATCAGGACAGTCTGTTCTCCCCCGGTAGCGACTGAGCATGACCCGAAACTGAATCTTGTAGCTTTTCTTTTCGAGGTAGGCGAAGAAGTCGTTAATTCCATCGAATGACTTATTTCCGCTCCAGACCAATGCTTTTTGCTCAGGGGTGAGGTCGAAATAGGGTTTGTGAATGGGGATGTCAAATTCCCTTGCTTTGCGAATCAACTGTTCTTTGTAGGCCGAAGTGGTTTCACCTTTCCAGCAAACAATGGCATTGTCATAAATAGAAAGCGATTTATTGGGAATCACAAGGTCAGGGTCTATTCCAATGACCTTTCCGAATCCTTCGCAGCATTTACAGGCACCTACAGGATTGTTAAATGAGAAGAAATTGGGAGAAGGTTCTTCAAAGAGCATCCCATCAAGTTCGAAGCGGTTATTGAATGCCCTTTGTTCTTCTTTCTCTCCGGTTATGAGTACAATGCATTCACCGGCACCTTCAAAGAATGCAGACTCAGCTGAGTCTGCTAAACGGGTATGATGCTCTTCAGTATCACTTACGGTCAGTCTGTCAATGACAATTTCAATCGAATCCTTTTCTTCAATGCGTTCAATTAATCCAGCTTCAATTCGTTCCATCGCTCCATTCACACGAACCCGAGAGAATCCTTGCTGCTGAAGCACTTCAAGTTGTTTTGAGCGTGTGCGGTCATTCATTTTTGGAACTGCGGAAAGCAAAATGTATTTCGTTCCAGTTTCAAATGTGAGAAGGTAGGTAAGAATGTCAGCCACCGTATGGCGCTTTACTTCTTCGCCCGAAACAGGGGAGAAGGTTCTACCAATTCGCGCATACATCAGCTTGATGTAATCGTAAATTTCTGTAGTTGTCCCAACCGTTGAACGTGAATTGCGTGAAGTTACTTTCTGCTCTATAGCGATGGCCGGAGAAATACCATCAATGGCATCTACCTCCGGTTTATCTAAACGTCCTAAGAACTGTCTGGCATAAGAAGAAAGGCTTTCTACATACCTTCTTTGTCCTTCAGCATACAATGTATCAAACGCAAGGGATGATTTTCCAGATCCAGAGAGCCCGGTAATAACCACCAATCTATTTCTAGGAATGACAACAGAAATGTTTTTCAAATTGTGCACCCTGGCCCCACGAATAATAATGTTCTTTTTTGGGTCTATCGTACTGAAATCGATGGTGTTAGGTTTTGGTGTGATGGTGTTCGACAAGGGGTGTTGTTTTATGCTATTAACAGGTACTAAGTTGGGGCGAAAGATACATTTAGACAAGCAGTTGAAAATCCTTCATTAAGTTATTTTAACAAGCGAACAGACAAATAAGTTTTCACATGTCGAATGATTAAATGTATCTTTAGGGCTATCAAAGGCAATATGTGATAGTTGTCTGCGTTAGTTTTAGATATCACTCACCAAAAAAGGGAAGCTATAGATACACCTTTACTCTAAATATGTATTATTGAAGGACATCCAATTTGATGTCAGTGTTTAACTAATAGAGCGAGGTAGTATGCGAGCAAATCAGACCCCTGACCGTGAACTTGTACGAGGGTACATCAACGGCAACGATTCATCTTTCGAAATACTCTTAAATCGTCACAAGAATCAGGTTTTCACCAAGATTTTTATGCTGGTAAAAGACCATGATGTTTCAGATGATATTTTTCAAGAGACCTTCATTAAGGTAATCAACACGCTGAGATCAGGCAGATACAATGAGGAAGGAAAGTTTCTTCCTTGGGTGATGCGCATTGCACACAACTTGTCTATTGACCACTTCCGTAAAGGCAAGAAAATGCCAGCAGTAAGAAGCGATGATGAAAATGATGTGTTTGCCACCATCGCCCAAGAAGACATGCACGTAGAAGATCAAATGTGCTGGGACCAGGTTCTAAGTGATGTGAGATCGCTGCTTGACTATTTGCCAGAAGATCAGCGTATTGTAGTTGAAATGCGCCACTACAGCGGCATGAGCTTCAAGGAAATAGCAGAATCTTGTGACATCTCCATCAACACTGCCTTGGGTCGCATGCGCTATGCTCTGATCAACCTTCGTAAGGTGATGGAGGAAAAGAAAATAAATCTCACGCTATCCTAACGGAATAAGAACTTTGTGCTAGGGGCAATAAGAAGAGAATGTGTGCGTTCTAATGTGGTAATCACAAATTGAACTGCATCGTATGGAAAATTATACTCTTAATGACCTTTCAAGTTTTTATCAACGGGAAAATCAACTGATTAGTGAACTGTTCAATGACGGAAAGATGGTCGAACAACCCGAAGTAGAAATGAGGCCCAGTGATACGGCTGTTAGCAGAATACTCGGATATAATAAAGCGCTTTCAATGCGCAAATCAAAAAAGATCAATTACATTCAACTTGTTTTGAATTAATAAAGGGGGCTTCGGCCCCCTTTTTAGTGCCTGTTATTTTTCTTCGTAAGCGTCAGCCGCAAAATCCCTTTTCTCTGATTAAACCATACACCACGAGGAAAACCCATTCCAGATGAGAAAAACCACTCAGCAACCAACAGTTGTATTTGTGTGTTTATGTTCAGATTGGGTTTAGAGCGTTTCAGCTCAAACTCCATGTTTATTCTCAGGTAATCCCTTTGTATTCTTTGATTTTCAAGAGTTCATTTTCTAAATTGTTTTGGCCACTTGCACTTTCTTAAGTGATGGCATCATTGCATGGTGGGGGTGTTGCTATAGCGAAACTTTCCCCAAAAAGTTTGTTTGAATAGGGCAGATAAAACGTAAATAGGATGCGGTCAGAAATATAATTTAGACCAGCCAGTTCTATGCATGCAGCGAGGACAAAATAAGCGAATGTAAAGTCCACAAAGAACTTTATTGTTTTAAAAGCATTATGCGAACGGAATAGTGTGATTGAGTATTCAGGTTATGAATGGAAGGGGGGGGTGAAAACAAGAAAGACGGCGAGAGATCCGTCTTTCTGTAATTTTTAGTTTTTCTGTCAAACCCAGTAAATTAGTTCGTTATTAGAACTAAGGTATTGATTTAAAGCAAAGATAGCACTCTAACCCAATACCGCGCATCACCCTAAAGGGTAGTTTTCTGGATATAAAGGGTGGTTTTTTGTTAAATAGGAAGGTATTTCACTCGTCTATGAGCGTAACCTTGTAATTAGAGATGTTCGCTCGAAGAATGCTTTCAGTCATTTCACTCTGTGGCAATTGAATGAGATGAATTTCGAAATCATCAAAAGAAGTAATAGACTCTTCAAAAGGAATGTGTGCATATCCTTTGAGTTCATTTCGTTCAAAAAGAACAAAAGATTTCTCATCGCTTGATCTTCCTTTTCCCTCAATGATCATACGTCCGCTCTCATTTTTCAATTCTTGAATCATTTGATCTACGGCAGCGTTGTGAATATCTACTGAGGGTTTGGGGTCAGCAGAAGGAGTTAGGTTGCACAGTTCACTGTGCAAGTTATAAGTTTTCGATGCTTTGAAAAGCCATTCCCTGGCTTCAGTATTTGAATAGAATTGTCTAATACAAGGAATTCCAGGTCGGATCTTTTGAACGGCAAGCCTGGTAAAGCCTTCCCCATCTTGGTAACTTAAAAGACCAAATTTCAATGTGGGTCTTTTTTGCGCTTTGTTGTGCGGCGGCCAATGTTTTCTGATTTCTGCGTCCTCCAGTAAACGGGCGATTAGTTCGGTACCGGTTTCAACGGTGTCTATGTGTGCTACATCAGTAATGAATTCCTGCCGACGTTTAGATTCCATTTTACCTCCAAAATGTTGTCGAATGCGCTTTTTAATATTGATCGACATCCCGATGTAGAGAACCTTTCCAGAGGTGTCTAACATATAATACACACCTTCTTTCTCTGGCAGACCTTCAAATACTTCTTCTGAGAGTTTATTGGGGAGCCATTGCGTTGTAGAATTCCGTTTCAGCATGTCATCAATGATGCCACTTTGGTCTGTCATCATGAGGTGATGGAAGAGTTCAACCGTAGCCATGGTATCTCCTAAAGCCCTATGTCTAGCATCATTTCCAATGCCCAATTCGCTGCAGATTTTACCGAGGCTATAACTCTGATGGCCAGGGATTATTTTTCGGGACATGCGCACGGTACATAGCTTCTGCGGATTGAAACGAACCCCAATATCAGCAAACGCTTTTTTAATGAAGGCGTAATCAAAACCTACATTGTGAGCTACAAAAACAGCATCTTCGAACCAGGTAATTAGCTCAGCAGAAACCTCCTGAAAAGTAGGGGCATGCTCAACCATTTCATTGGTAATGCCCGTGAGTGATGTGATGAAATCTGGAATATAATGGTCAGGGCGAATAAGTGTAGTGAAGGTGTCTTGAACAACCTTCCCGTCTGTGAGCACAACAGCTATTTCTGTGATGCTATTGGCTGAAGCATGGCTCCCTGTGGTTTCGATATCTGTTATGGCAAAAAGCACATCCAAAAGTAAGTGATTCCTTCGTTTTAGCTAAGCCGAAGTTGTGAAAAAAGGTTGTTTAACTTCGCAACGATGAAACGTGTACTTCTTTTTCTATGGATTCTGGTCGCTTGTAACAGCGGGGAAGACAACAATGCTGTAAACCAGAAAGTGATTTCTGAACCAGAGCCGCTTCAAATGGAAGTGATTGGTGAGGAAGCAGAGCAAGAAAATGTTCCGCAATTTGCTGTTTATCCGAGGCTCAAAGAGGAAATAGCTGAGGCCTTTTTGGAGGAATTCGGCGCCACGCATCTTCAAACGCGTATTTTGATGAAAACAGATTATGGCGAAATCGAAGTGGAGCTCTTTGATGACACCCCTTTTCATAGAGCGAATTTCTTGTACCTTATTGAACGAGATTACTTCAGCCCAACCCAACTCGTGCGCGTGGTCAAGGGATTTGTGATCCAAGGAGGTAATTCTGAAGAAGTTGAAGACCAAGAACAACGCTTTTTGATTGGAGATTATACCTTGCCTTCAGAATTGAAGCCCCATCATCTGCATTTACCTGGCGCTCTGGCCATGTCTCGGTCTTATGATAACAACCCCGATAAACGTTCTTCAGCCTATGATTTTTACATTGTTGATGGGGCGAAAGTTTCACAGGTCGGAATGTTTCAAGCGCAAGAAAAGAGTGGGATGAATTATTCTGAAGCACAAAAAGACCTGTACTTTAAGCAAGGTGGAACTCCTCATTTAGATATGGAACACACTGTTTTTGGTCGTGTAACAAAAGGAATGGATGTGGTAACCGAATTAGCCAACTTACCAACGGATGCGTCAGAATGGCCGATCAAGGAAGTGAAAATATTCATGGAGGTGCTGTACTGATTCACTGAATGATATCGTAATTTAGAAACATGAAAAGAATGAAGATTAAAGTTCGAATGAAAGTAATGATTCTTGTAGCGGCTTGTTCGCTGGTATTTATGCAATTAGACGCACAAGATTTCAATTCATCTATTGATGTACCTTTTCAAGGTGAGGTGAACGGCTGGGACTCAGAAAGTAGATCAGGATTTGTGTTTGGTTTGAACATAGGTGCCTATTTCGGCAATAAAAATAGCGCCAACTTTTACAACGGAGACGGCACAGGAAGTATCAATGACAATCAAGCGCGTAAATTGACTATTTCAGAGCGTTTGTTGGATTCAGGCGTGCCAACCATCCAGCAAGTTACCAATGCCATTGGAGCAGAGAGTTTCTTTATCCCATTTGATTCGTCACCTCTAGCCATGCGTTACAATCCGGGGATCATGATAGGTTTGCGTGTTGGATACCGATTCAACAATGAAAATGGTTTCTTCTTAGATGTGAATGTGGCCTCAATCAAAGCGGCAGACAAATTCACCCTTCAAACCAACCTCTTGCCAGACCCAATGCAGGGAACATCTGATATTCGGTTGTACAATATTATTGGGGAAGAGTCAAGGTTGAACATCACTTTAGGTTACAGGGCTGCCGTGGTCATAAATGATGGTGCTAACTGGTATTTAGAAGGTGGAGCTTCAATGCTTGCTCTGCGCTTGGAGCAAAACTACCTGGAAATTGAAAGCCAAACCTATAACTTATGGGTAGACACTTCTTTTGGTCCCAATAACATTAATGGGGCTACGGCGAATTTAACCAGCACGGGGTATGGCGTTTTTCTAGGAACAGGGGTAGAAATGTTCTTTAATGATAAGTACGAAATTAACTTAGGGGTTCGTCTAGTGCGTGATAAGGTAATCATGGGGAGCTATGAAGCGAACCTCGTAAATACGCAGGTTTTTATTTCAGCAACCATCTAGTGTAAAATTGAAAAGGCCCCACCTCTGGGACCTTTTCTCGAAACCTTAACCAAAATAACTACTTATTCGCAGTCGCCTTTGTTTGAAACTGACTGAGTCAAATATACATCAGGAACAGAGGCGTGTAAAGGGTGACTTTAGGAGCGGTACGGTTTTGTCATTAAGCGGTAGCAAATCATCAATAAACGTTTTTGATTTATGGAGAAGTTCACAGATATCGGCTCGTATTTCGCCCATTATTTAACCCTTGCAGGTGAGGGTGACGCACAAAAAGTATTGCAAAACAGCCAAGAAAGGTTGGTTTCTGTGCTTCATGGATTGTCTGAAAATCAGTGGAACCACAGTTATGACGAAGGAAAATGGACCGTTAAAGAGGTGATTCAACATTGCATTGATACAGAACGGATCATGTCTTATAGAGCCCTCGCTTTCGCTAGAGGTGAAAAGCTATCCTTGCCTGGATATGACGAAGACGCCTATGCAGAAGAAAGTAAGGCAGGTCTTAGAGATGCTGCATTTTTGTTAAGTGAATATGAAATCGTAAGGGCCAGCACGGTGATGCTTTTCGATTCTTTTACAGAAGAGATGCTGCATAGGTTAGGGCACTTTAGTGGCGAACATCAGCTCAAAGTATTTCAGTTTGCTGAGCTCATATCTGGACATGAGACACATCATTTGAGTGTTTTGAAAGAGCGGTATCTATAAGGAACTCATTGACCTTCGCGGTAGCATAAAAAAAGGAGCACTCGGGCAAACGAGCACTCCTCAACAGTGGATTCCGATGCCCAGCTGTTATTTAGTTTAACGCGAAAGTGAAATGGTTTTCTATTGTCATTTTCACGCTGAAGGCTCGAACGTTTTCGAACGCCTTCTTTGTTTCCATTCCAAAGATGTGGAGAATAAGAACATACCCTTGATTTGTCGATTCTAAACGTACTTCTCAAAAGCGCCTTTTTCGAGTCTTTTTGACTCATTTCGAAATTAATATCCGAATTTATTTCATTCCATAATTGTATTAAACATGTAATTTACAGTACATTAATATGTGTTTATGCACAGAGGTGAAATGTTACGCATCGATTGATCAACGTACATGAAAGTTTTTCTTAATTTTCGTAAATGGATCCTTTGGTAGAGATAATTGAGGTGTTAGACACCCAGCAGAAGAACGAGTTTGAGAATTTCTTATTCATTCAGCGTAAGCTCAATGGACGTAGAGATGCACAGTTGTTCAAGCTCATGCTAGAGCATCCTGAGTTGACTTCGGAACAGCTTTTTACTGCATTGTATCCAGAGGGGAATAGAAATGCTTATCACACGCTTCGCAAGAGATTGTATGGTAAACTGCAAGAGTTCATTTCATTGAAGCTGATGGAAGGAGATTTAACACCCTCAAGTTCTGTAAATGCCATGCTCAACATTGGTCAATTCTTCATTGACAAACAGCGCCCGAAACTCGCGTTGAAGTCGCTGCAAAAAGCAAAGCGAAAGGCCCTTCGCTATCAGTTCTATGCCAAACACCTTGAAGTGCTGAAAATATTGATGATTAATGCATATAGCTTCAATTTGGATTATGAGGTGTTGTTTGACGAATGGAAGACGGTGAAACAAGTGTCAGATTTGGATGAGAAAATCACCTTGTCATCTTCGCTCATTCGCTCCAAGCTCAGTGAAGCGAAGCAATCAGGTGAGGTTATCATTCTTCAGGAAATGGCAGAGTCAGAGTTAGCCAAACTGGGCATTCATCCCAGTGAGATTACTGAGCCAAGCATTGCCTACCGCATTGCAGAAATAATTAGAAGCACCATTGTGGCGAGCAAGCAATACAGCCAGTTTGAAAACTATGTGGTGAAGGTCTTTGAGGGATTAAAAGAGGTTGAGGCGTTCAAGGAGAACGATTTGAAATTCGAACTTGGCTTTTTGTACATGATTGCGCATGCTAAATACAGGAATAGGCGACTAGAAGATGCAGATGTATACATTCGTAAATTAAGGAGAGTAGCAGAGCATGCTCCAGATACAACGAAGAACGAATTTGTAGCCAAGTTCAAAATGATGCGCGCGTCCATTGAAGCATACTCTGGGAGCAATGAGAATGCGATTGAGATTATGAAAGCGGCATTGGCAGAAGAGAAGAAACTTCGTATTCAAGATAAGCTCAACATGAAGCTGAACCTTGTTGTCTACTATTTTCAATCTGCGAAGTACGAGGAGGCCAATGCCTTGTTAGAGAAATTTGATGAAAGTGATCGTAGAATCCAGTTGGTTATGGGGAAGGAGTGGCTGTTTAAAAAGATACTCATCAACATTATCCTCTTGGTAGAATTGGGTGAAAACCAACTGGCTAAGGCTAGATTGAAAGGTCTTGAGCGCACTTTTAAGGTTTTTTTATCTCATGATCAATATGAACGTGTAGGGAATTTTTTGCAGATCATTCGATGGGTGATTGATGAGCCATTGGAAGTAGCCAGCGCGAAATTTGAAGAGAAGGTAGCTAAACTCATCACGAGAACGCCTGGGGATCGTGAGGACATCCAAGCCTTGACTTTTTACTGTTGGGTGAAAAGTAAAATGCTGCAACGTCCTTATTACGAAGTGCTGGTTGAGACCATTCAAACAGTTGAATGACCGGTGGTGAAAGAATTTGCCTTCAACAAGAATACTGCATTACCTTAGACCCTTAATCTGAACCTATGAAAAGAGGAGTACTGACGCTTTTAGTATTATCAATGGCCATTTCTGTCTTCGCCCAGAAGGCAACAAAAACCATTAAGAAGTTAGATCTTTATTACGCAGAGGCATTAAAAGAATGGAACGTTCCAGGCATGGCCATCGCCATTGTTAAAGATGGTGAAATCATCTTCGAGAAGGGCTATGGTGTGAAAAGCATCAATACTAAGGCACCGGTAGATCAGCATTCATTGTTCGCTGTTGCATCTAATACCAAAGCGTTAACGTCAGCTTCTCTGGCCATTTTGGTAGACGAAGGGAAGATTCATTGGGACGATAAAGTGCAACAGTATTTGCCTGAATTTCAATTGAGTGATCCTTATGTGAGCGCTAACATGACCATCCGTGATTTGTTGTGCCACAGATCGGGTCTGGCCACCTTCAGTGGAGATTTGATTTGGTACGGAAGTGACCATTCAAGAGAGGAGGTTATTCGCAGAGCCCGCTTTTTGGAGCCGAAGTACGGATTTAGAGAACACTACGGCTATCAGAACATCATGTTCTTAGCGGCAGGACAGCTCATTCCGGTAGTGACTGGACAAGAATGGGAGGTTTTCGTTCGAGAGCGGATTTTAACTCCGATAGGAATGGACCGAACACTGGTTTCAACCACTGAATTGCGCAAGGGTGACAACATTGCTTATCCGCACAATGACAAAAATGACGGACATATTGAGATCGACTACGTCAATTGGGATAACATTGCGCCCGCCGGCGGATTGATCTCTTCTGTTCATGATTGGTCTCAATGGCTCAAATTGCAGTTGAATTCAGGAATGATTGATACCACACAGATTTGGTCGCCAGAGAGAACCAATGACATGTGGCAGGTTCATACACCACAGACCATTGCAAATTGGACGAAAGATTTATTTCCAAGCAATACCTTCAAAGGATATGGCTTAGGCTGGGAATTGTCTAATATTCATGGTATGAAAGTGGTGGCGCACGGCGGAGGGTATGACGGTATGATCAGCAGAACAGTGATGGTTCCAGAAGAAAACTTGGGAATTGTAATTTTAACCAACTCCATCAGCTACATTTCATATGCATTGGCTTATGAGACGTTGGATCGCATGTTAGGACAGAAAGTTCAGAATGATTGGTCTACCAAATTCAAGGAGCTTGTTACAAGAGATCCTGAGCCAGAAGCGAAACCCATTCCAGATACGAAGCCCAGTTTAATGCTGCTAGATTATGCAGGAACGTATGATTGTGACGTTTATGGCAAGTGCGAAGTACGCGTGATAGGGGACCAATTGGCTTTTCAGTTTGCACACACCACTATTTTTAGAGGAACTCTGCGTCACTGGCACTATGATACTTTTCAGTTAAACTGGGGTACACAAATGATGTTACCTTCTGGCACTGTGCAGTTTGTGTTAGGTCCAGACGGAAAAGTAAAAGAAATGCAGATCGACGTTCCCAACCCAGATTTCGATTTCACAGAATTAGAATTCAAAAAGCTGGATTGAATGAAAGTCTTTTATATATTTGCACCCCGTTTACGGAAAATCATTTTTCCATAAACGACAGTGATGGCTCCGTAGCTTAACTGGATAAAGCACCGCACTACGGATGCGGAGATTCGGGGTTCGAACCCCTGCGGGGTCACATGTTAAACCCTCAAGCACGAAAGTGTTTGAGGGTTTTTTAATGTTTATTATTCTCGCAGATGTGAATGTAGGTTTGGCTCAATTAGGTCGCATTGTCATCAAATAAACCACTCCTCTCCGCATATAATTTCCTGCTTTTAGTCTTCCTCCCCATGAAACAAATAAACTACCTCCTTAACTTTCTTCGCAGCGCTTAGCATCACGCCTTCTTTCTGACAATCAGAAAGAAAGACTTTGAAGCTGGTTTCGCATAAAGTTTACGACCTTTCGATTATTGAAAGCGCATCAGGTAAAGAGGGCGCTTGTCAGATGGAAATGATTCCGCAGAAGCCTAAAAAAGACTTGAGTTATGAAAAAGTATGTTGTTTTTCTTCTATTATTTTTGGTCGTTTTTGGATGCAAGAAAGATGATCCTATCATTGAAGAGTCTGCTGTGCCAGAACCGTATCAAATAGTAGAGATTGAATCAAATTGGTTTGATATCAGTTATGTTGATCAGCGGACATACATAATAGCTGAGCCCATGAGCTATGAAGGGAATGTGAGCTATTTGGTGCTTGGAGAAGAGCGAGCCGTCATGTTTGATACGGGGACAGGGGAGAATCCATCTGTGGACGGAACCAAAATGAAATACATCCTTGATGAGTTAACATCGCTTCCGGTGACGCTCCTGCTTTCTCACTTTCACTATGATCACAATCAGAACGTTGAAGAGTTTGAGTGGGTCGCATTTCCTGAGATACCTTTTCTTCAACAGAACATTTCAGCAGATAGCATTTACACCTTGAGCCCAGAAGTGCTTGTTTTTGGAACTTTCCCGGAGCAGGTTCATGTTGATGAATGGCTTCCGCTAGAGACGGACATAGACCTCGGGGGAAAGACCATACAGTTGATGAATTTGGCTGGACATGCTGAAGAGTCAATTGTACTCATTGACAAGACGAACAAGATTGCCTTTTTGGGAGATTTTCTTTACAACGGTTCGTTATTCGTGTTTGATGAAGCAGATTTGCCTATTTATGAAGAAAGCGCCAACTATTTGTTGTCAGAGTTAGATGATGAGTACAGATTGTTTGGTGCACATGGTTCACCAGCAATGCCATTTTCAAGGCTGGAAACAATGACAGAGTTGCTTGCTTGTATCAACAACAACGAATGCACTGGAACGAGTACAACTGTTTTCGGTGAGCCTGTGACACAATATACCTACCAAGGAATGACTTTGGTGGTTTTCATTTGAAACGGGGGTCAGCTGTTTTAAAGTTTGTCGCAGTCGGTCTTCATTTTTTAGAAGTTAGAATTCGCTTTTAGGTGAAATTAGGCTTAGAACTTCCTCTTGCTCAAAAGTCGATATCTAAATTCTAGTTCTCAGGTGTGAATTTGGGGCGTTGGTTGGCTTCATGTGAGACAATTCTCGATTAAGAAATGCGGTTTCGACTTTTGGGTTCCGTACTACTTTTGGGTTCCGTACTACTTTTCGGCTCCGTGCTACTTTTGGGTTCCGTGCTACGTTTCGGCTCCGTGCTACTTTTGGGTTCCGTGCTACGTTTGGGCTCCGTGCTACTTTTAGGCTCCGTGCTACTTTTGGGTTCCATACTACTTTTGGGTTCCGTACTACTTTTGGGTTCCGTACTACTTTTAGGCTCCCAACCTTTATATAGGAATAAGATTAGCCCTTTCCCCACGGCAAAGCTCGACACAAATCCAACACCCTCAACAACAACTTTGTAGACGTTGGAAAGAACTTTGTAGACGTTGAAAAGAACTTTATAAATGAGTATTTAGGAAGAAAGTTCATATTAAGAGAGAGGCCATTGAGATTTTTTTGCAACTGACAGATGCGACCGCTGGAATCCATGGGGTCCTTGGCGAATGTGCTGCTCGTCCAATTCATGTGAAACAATGCTCCCTTTCGGTTTTTCCTCCATCTTCTTTTAGCTTGTTCTGCAATAATTACCAAAGCTCCGGTGGAGGCTTTGGTTCCTTATTTTCGATTCTCAGTTTCGATTTTTAACCCACGTCTGATTTTTTCCCTTTCTTTAAGGAAATCTTAATTTTCACATCGCATCCCACATGTTAGAATACAAACAAATATTTGAGAATAACCGGAAATGGTTGGAAGAGAAAAAGCGCACAGACAAAGAATTCTTTGATAAGTTGTCTCAAGGGCAAAGCCCTGCTTTTCTTTTTATTGGCTGCAGTGACAGTAGAGCTACCGCAGAGGAGCTCATGGGAGCTGGGCCAGGTGAAGTGTTCGTCCATAGAAATGTGGCCAATTTGGTACCGAACAATGACGCGAGCTCCGCGTCAGTTATTGAGTATGCAGTGGAGCACTTGAGAGTGAAACACGTTGTGATTTGCGGACATTATTTCTGTGGAGGAGTGAAGGCTGCTATGCAGAGTCAAGACTTGGGTTTATTGAATCCATGGTTGAGAAACATTAGGGATGTCTACAGGCTACATAAAGTTGAATTGAATGCCATTCCAGAAGAAAACGACCGCTACAATAGATTGGTAGAGCTCAATGTGCAAGAGCAGTGTGTGAACGTCTTGAAGATGTCTGTTATTCAAAAGGCTGAGATAGCAGGAAGAATGCCAGAAATTCACGGATGGGTGTTTGATGTTGGAACAGGGAAATTGATAGACCTGAACATCGACTTCGAATCGATCTTAAAATCGATCAAAGAGATTTACAACATTACAAGCGCGTAAGAGGGCCTTCAACGATTCATATATCGATTTTTTTTAAATAGAGACGCTGGCACGCGTCTCTATTTAATTCTGCCTATTTCTTTAATCGAGAAATGAGGTATAAAATAGATGCATGAGGTTTTTAGGGAATGGGTTTGTTGCAATTTTGAGATTGGACTCTGGGCAGGGCACTAGTTCTGCAATTCCTTTTCCATATTGATGTTTTCAATGGCGCTTTAACAGATTTTGAATGTATATTTGATTATGGAATTTAAACCAGGAGATAAAGTTCGTTTTTTGAACGATGTGGGTGAAGCCACAGTGATGAAAATGATTGATGATACCAAGGTATTGGTAGAAGATGAAGACGGTTTTGATTTTACGTATGAAGCCAAGGAATTGGTTCGCGTAGGCAATCGCCAAGAGGAGCAAGAAGCCTACAATTCCAAAGAAGTGTCCATTGATGAACTCATCATGCGAAACACCGATGAAGGGCAGTTAAAGGATGCTCAAAAAGACTTCAAAGTTAAGTATAAGAATGAAAACGCTACCAACACCCGCAGGAAAGGTGAGATGATTGAAGTGGATTTGCACATTCATGAACTCATGGAGACTGATATGGGATTGGATCCACACGATAAACGTGACATTCAAATGCGTCATTTCGATCGAATGATGAGCCACGCTCAAGACAACCACATTGCGTGTATTGTCTTTATTCATGGGGTAGGACAAGGGGTGCTGCGTTCTGAGATTCGAAAAGCATTAGAGGCATATTACCCAAATGCTAGTTTTCATGATGCGGACTATAACACTTACGGTTATGGGGCAACAGAAGTGCGCCTCAACTTCAATTGATTACCTCTTTCTAGGGTCGAAATAAGGCCTTTTGTCTTCCTTCCCTAGTGTAACGTAAATATCACTGGCAAAGACCCACTTCCCTTTTTCCATGATGAATGCATCGAAAGTCAAGTCAGGTCCCATAAAGGCAGGGTTGCCTTCCAGTCCTGCAACCCTCGGAGATAGGTGGTCAAACACAATTCGCTCTTCTTTTTCATCGAATTTCAATGAAACCATTACTTCTTCAGCGTAGGCTAGAGTGTAACGCTTTGGATTTGCTTTTTCCATTTTAAAAATGGGTGCTCCGAATCGAATTTTCCCTCCATTGAATTGCAGAATTTCAATCACCTTTCGGTTGGTCATGCCATCTGCACCGTCCCATCCCAGTAAAGTGTAATAGATCTTCTTGCCCTTTTTAAGTTCAATAATTTTGTAATAGAGTGCCCCTTGCCATTTTTCGGCTGTCAGGTATTTTTGAGCAACATTGGCATTGTAAGACGTGGTATTTTTAAGTTCAACCCAATTGTAAAGGCCCTTTTTTCGATCAGTCGCAATGAGGATAAAGCAAGCATAGTCGTGGGTTTGGTCCATCAGTGGGATGTTCCAGTTAAACAGTCTGAACGCCTTGCTTTCTGGCATGAGTATAGACATGCTTTTTACTTTTGAAAAAGGATAATCAAATGCGCCTTCGCTATTCAGCGCGCTGATTACGGCTGTTCGAAGAGAATCACTGTAAGCTAACATTGCGGCGTCATCTCTCAGGCCTGACATAGCTGTTTGATACCGCACAATATCGCCTTCCAAGAGCTCAAGGTTTGACTGCCCCAAAGAGGAGAGGTGCAAGCTGGCGGCAAAAAGTAGACAGATGAGGTGTTTCAACATAGGACTGATACTTCCAATTTCTTACCAAAGTAAACGGAAACAAATGCAAAATGTGATGCAGGTTTAATTCTTTTCTTCAGGAAGGTATTTTTCAGGGATCGAAATACCATTGGTGTTGTTGGTCCAGACAAAAGAGGCAATCCACCAACGATCAGCATGATAAACCAGTTGATAGGAATTGATTCCCTTGTTCGAAGCCTCTCCGACGCTGACCTCGTAGGTTTGCCAAGCTTGGGCAATGCCATTGTATTCTTCAATCTGCAAGTTTAGCTGCGTTTCATTAAAGTTTTTACCTGCGCTTTTTTGAAAAAGGCGTACAAAATCTTCTAAGGCGAAGGATTGCACGTGAATGCCCATTTGGGTATTTTCACTAGCCACCATGAAGTGGGCCGAAGAAAGAAACAAGCCGCGAAACTTCTCCCAGTCGCATTTTTCAGCAGAGATTAACTCCAGCATTTCTGTTACAGTGCCTTCAACAGTCGTTGTCTTGGGATTCCACTCTTGCGCCGAAATGTTGAAAGATAAGAGCACAAAGGTGCTGAGTAGAAGGTGTTTCATTTCGATGTTTTTCTTAAGGTACAAGAACAAATAGGGACAAAAAAAAGGACCGAAGTCCTTTTTTCTATAAGTGCATAAATTCTTTCTTCGCTCTTAGTGCATCTTCAGACTCCCTGTGTTCTGGGTCATCTACGCAGCAGTCAACAGGACAAACAGCGGCGCATTGAGGCTCATCATGGAACCCAACGCATTCAGTGCATTTGTCTGTAACAATGTAATATACATCCATATCAACAGGTTCATTGTCTGCATTTGCATCTGCATCTTTCCCGCTGAGTAATGTAATTGCTCCCGCTAATCCAGTGCCATCAGCATAGGTCCATTCAGCTCCACCTTCATAAATGGCGTTGTTTGGACACTCTGGTTCACATGCACCACAATTGATGCATTCATCTGTAATAATTATTGCCATGTCGCAACTCTAAGTTGTTTGTACTTTTGCACCGCAAATATACGTCACATTCATCGCAAGATTGGACGCTAAAGGGTCATAATATGCTATTAAAACAACGAAAATCCATCTTTGTTCAACTTGGAGAGGTCTTGAAAACCCTAGGTGAACGTCCAGAAAATCGCGCAGAAAACGCCATAACAGAACGGTTTGACCTCAAAGAAATTGATGCCATTATCCAAATAGAGGTTCGCCATAACGGCTGGTTCACTGAAGAGAATGTGCGAAAAGCAATGGCCTCTTTGGGTGCTTCTATTTCAGAAGAGTCCCTAGAAGAGTGGTTAGGTAGATATGCCTTGTCAGAAAAACCAACAGGGAACAGCGTAGGGCTTATCTTAGCCGGGAACATCCCATTAGTTGGCTTTCATGATGTGATGTCAGTGGTGCTTTCAGGGAACAAAGCGAAGGTGAAACTGTCAAGGGACGACGCTAGATTGTTGCCCGCAGTTTTCGGACTGGCGGTGCAAATGGATTCAGGATTCAAAGAACTGATTGAATTCGTCTTGGGGAAATTAGAAGGATACGACGCTATCATTGCAACAGGGAGTAACAATACTTCGCGGTATTTTGATCACTATTTTGGAAAAGGTCCCAACATTATTCGTAAAAACAGAACAAGCGTTGCTGTGCTTACGGGAGAGGAGACTGAAGAGGAGCTGGAGCTCCTAGGGGCTGATATTTTCACGTATTTTGGACTAGGCTGTAGAAATGTAACCAAAGTAATGATGCCTACTGATTTCGACATCAATCGCTTATTCGCAGGCCTGTTTCCATACAAGGACATTGTGAACCACAATAAGTATGCGAACAACTATGACTACCACAAAGCGCTATGGCTTTTGAATCAGGATGCCCTCATAGAGAACGGATTTATTTTAGTGAAGGAAGATGAAGCTTTAGTGAGTCCTGTGGGAAGCCTCTATGTTCAGCGCTATGCTTCTAACGCAGAGCTTGAAGCCTATTTAACGAAGCATGAATCAGGAATTCAAGTGGTTGTAGGTAAAAATTACTTTCCCTTTGGAGAAGCTCAGAAGCCAAAACTTTGGGATTACGCAGATGGAGTTGACACGGTTTCATTCCTCACTTCGCTGTCTTAGAAATGAAAGGATTGAATAATTCTTGTTCGTTCAAGTCTCAAAAATGACGCTGAATAGGGGAATTCATTGCTCAGGAAAGTCTTACCTTTACAGACTATGCTAAGGAAAATTAAAATTGCTGCATTGGCGCTTGTTATAGCTGGTGGTATTGGGTGTTCAACGGATGTTGAACTAAATGCACCTTACAAGTCTCAAACGATTGTTTTTGGACTTCTTGACACTCAGGTAGATACACAATGGGTTAAAGTGAACCGAACTTGGTTGGGAGATGGGAATAACTTGGACTATGCGTTGATTCAAGATTCATCTGAATACCAAGAAGAGGAGTTTGTAGGAGTCGTGAATGAATTGCTGAATGGGAATGTTGCAAATAGTTACACGTTAATAGACACGCTTCTAGATAACAAAGATGAGGATGGTATTTTCTTCGGACCTCAGCATAAAGCGTATTACATTCTAACTCCTAATGGGTTGAATGATGATGCGATATACCAAGTTAGTCTTGATTTCGTTGCAAAAGAAGATGTGAGCTCAGTTACTAATATTATTTCTTCAGTTCCTGGTTCAATCACTTTTCCACCTCAAGGAAACCCCAATTTTAAGTTGAACTGGGCAACAGTTGATAATTTGTCGAACATCAATTATTCAGATCCGATCTTCAAATGGTCTTCTACAGCGAATGCCAGCAGATACGAAGCCAGTTTGAACATCTACTTAACAGAGCATGTGTGGTCAGACATAGAGCATACACAGCTGGTAAGTTCTACTCCTAGAATTTTGGAGTGGTTCGTAGGAAATGAATCTGCTTCCAGCGGAAACGGAGGAGAGGTGATAAACCTGAAAGTTGAAGGGATAGGCCTTTTTAGGTTTTTGGAGACACGCTTAACACCTGATCCTTTTGTGACAAGGTCTTTTGGGATTTATAACGAAGAAAATCAGTTTTCTCATGGCTTTGATTTCGTGCTCACCATAGCGAATGAGGATCTTGATACATACTTGTCAATCAATGAGCCTATTACGAATATTGTTCAGGAGAGACCAGAATTCACTAACGTGATAAATGGTCTCGGTCTCTGGGCATCTCGTTCTACTGAAGTAGCCACTAAGGTAGGCTACTCAACAGGGACTATGCGCGCACTGCGTCAAAGTGAAATTACTTCAGCTTTGAATTTCTGTAGTTCAAATCCTTTCGACGGCGATTTAAGCTGCGATTAAAGCTTATTCAATGTTTATGGTGGATATCTAATTTCTTTGGGTTCCTATCGTGAGCAAACTAAGCCTACATTCAACCCATGTTCAATGAGGTAAAGGATGAGCTAGATGATTTTAGAAGTGAGACTCCACAAGCGTTCTTTCGCTTCCGTGATGGTATATTGAACATTTCAATCAAGTCTGAAATGATTATTGACATGAAAACGGCTGATCGAATAGAGCATTTTCGCAGAGAAATGACTGAAGGATTCGCTGTCCCGGTTTTAATCGAAGTTCCTGATAACCGGCTTCTATTAGACAATGAAGCCTTTCACTATTTCAGTTCTAATGAAAGCATGAAAGGGTGCTCTGCAAAGGCACTTGTTGTAAATGCTCCATTGCGCGTGATTCTGAAAAACTTAAGTGTTATCCTTCATAATTCGGCTATGCCTTTCCGTGTCTTTAGAAGCAAGAGTGAGGCAAAAATGTGGCTATTCGAGCATATTCCAGAAGAAGAGTTCAACGAACAATCCTCAAATTTTGTGTAAATGTTTCTTCATTCATTTGAATAGAAACCACATAACTCCCGCCTGAAAGGTGCGCAACTGAATAAAGTGCGGTTTTACCAAATGATGCTACTGTTCTTCCGCTGAGGTCGTATACAATTACTTGTTCAGGTAACTCTGAACTTTTTATTTTGAATAAATCAGAAGTAATTGAAGGGTAGATCACAGGTGACAACAGAGACTGCTCTTCTACTGATTCAGGTATGAGTTCGTTTTTAAACTCGATGCGCGTAGTTTGTCCGAAGGTCTCAACCACCTTAAGGATAGGAATGCCTTCGCCCTCCGCAAGCCAGTGGTATTCTATTGAGCTTCGTTCGAACACAGTGCCTTGTTCAATGAGATCAATGTAAACAGAGTCTTGAGATTCGATGCTCATGCGCACCTTAAGTGTTTCAAACGTTCCATATGGAGTTGTGAGTGTGCCCCAACCGTCTACTTCATATGAACGTGTTTGTTTTAGAAGATAGGACCCTAATGTTGGGATTTGGATGAACCATTCTGAATAAGATTCATTGGTGTTTTGGTAGTCAAGAGGGAAGGCGTAAACATGGTCTACAGGTTCTGTTACCGAAGGCACAGGTATAGAATTAATGGTAGCGCCATAACCAACAACAGTGTAAGCCTCGTCGTCATTTTGATAGAACTCATAAAAGGCATCAAAAGACACTACATTTCCAACGTCAAAGCCGTCTGTGTTAATTGTGTAGTCTGCAACATGGTCTTGGTCGAAAGGGTTGTTGAAAAGAAACTGATAGATAAAAGGAGCATCACCAACAGGTATATAGTTTCTCATATTCTCACCGGTGGTTTCTAGCCCAGCGTAGTTCCATGTGAAATTTTCGCCCGTCTCTGTATAATCATAACCAGACAAAAGATTAGCAGTTGAAACAGAATAGCTATCATTTTCGCTCGGCATGTCATTCGTTCCAATGGAAATCTGTGCTGAAAGCGTGCAGCTTAATAGAAGTGCCAATGAGAGTCCTGTAATTCGCATGATGTGTTGTTTACTTGGGCTTAATCTGGTAGGTGGAATAATTCATACAAGGTATCAAATTCTTGCTGGTAAACAATTCCAAAGCCTTGGGTATATCTGGCTTGTTGGGTGTTTGCTAAATCATATTCGTTACTCTCATTGTATACAATTAAGCGAATCTTTCCGTCATCAGTAATCTTGTATTCAATGCGGATATCGCCAATAAGACTGTTGGGGTTATCTCCTGTATCAGCGTTCTGTGCATGGGTAACGCCAAAACTCCCGCTAATGAGCAAGCGTTCGTTAAAGAGCTGAGTGCTCAAGGCAACGGCCAATTCTTCATTGCTAATCTCATCTCCGGGAGAGTAATTTACGCCAATGTCAAAATCATCAGATATTTGAGACAGCCAATTACTCAGTTGGGCAGAAATAAGTTCTGTAGAGTTTTCAGCCAAACCAATGCTGGAGTTCGTTTTTGCAATATCAGGAGGTGACAAGAACCTTCTGAGTACCAGCAGTGCAAATGCTTGTTTATTGGTTTCTTGCTCAGTATTAATAGCGCTGGTAACTCTGCTTTTTGTGAGCTCATCTGAACTCGGCAAGAGGATGTCAAAGTCGATGCTTGGATTTAAGAGTTTGCCATCTAGGTTCATGACCAAGTTAACAGGTACACGCTGTTTGTATTCATCTGACTCTTCAGGCATTAAGTCATAAAGTGAGGTATTGAGTCTATAGATCGCTTTTAAATCAATGTCAGCGGCCAAAGGATCACCGAACCATGAGATCTTCCCTCCAGGCTCTACTTCAAATTCTTTGTTAATGAGGTTCTTAAGTGTGAATAGATACCCTCCCTCTTGCACAAAAATATCTCCATACATTTTAAACGAGCTTAGGTTATTGATCACCATGTTGATGTGACCTTTCCCTCTCCCGTGCATTTCATCCCCTACGAGGTCATCAAAAATGATGTTGAAACGCGCATCGGGAGTGATGTCCAATTCAAGGTTCATATTAATTCCTGAGAGGTCAACAGGAAGTGCTTCTGTCTCCGCTTCGTCCTTATCAATAAAAGTGATGAAGTCTTCAAAGGCAATTTCTTCTGAGCCGCCTAGTGGCATAGAAATCACTGTTCCTTTTTGAGTTTTGACATTCACATCAATCATCAAGTCACTATCAGCACCAAATATGTTTACATACCCTGTGGCGAAGGCCTTTCCATAATACAGCGTATTCTGATTTTCATCTGTATTCAAACACATAAAAGGCTGCTCTTCCATGTCTAAGTATACATCGAAGTTCCAGTCAGCAAAATTGTCATGAATGATTGTTCCAACGGCAAAAGCGCTGTTGTCTTCTTCGTCATTAATGCGGATGTAATCAAGGGTGAACATGTCTGAATAGATGCCCACTTTTTCATTCAAATAGTAGGTGGTGTTCAAATAGTCTACTTTGAGTGAAGCATTTTCAAATTCGGCACCTCCTTGCAATTTCGGCGCGCCCAATGGACCTGTGATTTCAATTTTGCCCGTAATGGCACCATCAATGTTTGATATTCCTTCAGAAATGAGTCCGTTCAAGAATACAAGCGGAAGGCTATTCAGCTCTGCAGTGAGACCCAAGGGGGATTCCTCATTGTCTGGATTGTAGAAACCCTCGAAACCGATGGTTTCAAGTTGCTCTCTTTTGATGTTACCATTGATTTTTAAACGACGCTTTACTTGATCCCAATCACTGTCTACATTGATGTCACCGATGAGGTATTCATTGAGGAAGTACGCATCAATTGCCAAGTCACTTGATATAATTGCTTTTCCATAAGCATCTCTTATATTCAGGTTTCCATTTACCAAGCCGCGTTGAGTAATCCCGGCGTTGGCTAAAACAGGATCTAAGAAAGCAATGTCTACATCCTTTAGCTGGACAGACATTTGATCATAGGGGTTGTCACTAAGCGTTCCGAGCAGGCGGATGAATTGATTCTCATAGGCTAGATTCAAAAGGTCTATATCAATTCGATTTTCAATGACGTTAATCTGTGCAGTGTCTTGTAAGGTCCATTCATTTTGATCAAACCAAATGGAAGCACCGTTCAGTTTCGTGTATATTGTATTGTTACTGATGATTTCGGATTGAACCATCAAGTCACCTCGGAGCAAATCTTCACTTTCGCCCCATGCAAAATTTGAATAAATGGTGTCATTTTCGTTTCGCATGTCGAGACTCACCGAATTAAATTGACTTTTTTCACCAATGTAGAAACGATCAGTCAGAATGGTCAAATACAATGATTCATCAGGTCTGCTAATATCGATGGTGAGCGTATCCATAACAAATTCCTTATAGGCGATGCGGTCTGTAGTGAAGGTTCCCTCAAATTCTCGTTTCTGATCATTCATATTTAAAAGCAGTCTGCTTCCTGCCGCGAGTTCAAGCTCAGGAATGAAAAGCTGAGAGAAAAGTTCAAAGTTGTGCACTTGAAGCGCTAACTCGAAGTCCTCTGGCAAGTGGGCTTGTTTAGTGTCTTTCTTTGAGATGTGTGGAATGGCATCAGCTAAAATATCTTCAATTCCAGCTTGTAAGCCGCTTAAGTTGAACTTTCCTTTTAACTGGCCAGAAGCAAGATCTGAGGTTAACTGGAATGATTTACCCTCTGCGTTTTGCGCGAGGTTCAGCTCGAGGTGTTCAAGCGGGTACTCGCTTGTAGCAGTGCAAATAAGTATATCTTCTCCTTCGAGGCTTCCATTGATGTTTTCTAACTTAAGTCCTCGAGATTTGATGCGAAAATCGCCAGAAATGCTCGTGTAATCAGAGATTTCAACCAAGTTCAAGGCACTGGGATTGAAGTGTGTTATTTGGGTTATAAAGTCTAAGAAGGGGACTGATTCAGTGAAATCTATAATTCCATCAAATGTCAATTGCACATTTGGGTCAATGATTCCGAGTTTTCCTTGGAAGAAATTCTGCTTGAAATCGCCAGATGTTTGAATGCGCTTGTATTCATATCCTTTCACGCTTAAAGATTCAATGGTTCCATTGATTGAGGCGTCCAGGTCATCTCGGGTCAGGCCTTTTCCATCAATAACAAAGGTGGACGTGACTTTCCCGAAGTTTTTCTCCGAATAAAATTTTCCCAGATCAAATTGAATCGTTTTTAGATCTCCACGGTACTCGAAAGTATTTTTACGCTCAATGAGTTCAATGTCAGATTCAATGGATCCAAGGTTTGTTTTGATGGTTCCAAAGGCCACAAAGTCATTGAGAAACCCCGTAAATTTCCCTGTAAACCCAATGTCCCCTAATTGTTTGAAATTGGGAGGTGTTTTAATGGTCTTGTTACCATTAAAGGGTGGCAGGGGGATGATGTCTAACTCAGATTTTATGGCATTGAGTTCTGTTATACTTGCATCAATGAAGGTTTCACGAAAATTAGGGAGACCAGTCATGTTGATGTTTCCTCTCAGCCATGTGTTTTCATCTAACTTGACAAAGAGGTTTCGTGCTTTGATGTTGCTGACTGTCCCTCTTACTTTTCCTTCAAATTCAACCACACGTTCAAGCCCAATTAAGTCGCTTGAGAAATAGGCGAGGTCTGCAAAATCAAGCTTTGAAGATTCAAAATTCGCTTTCATGTATACTTCTTCATTGAAGTTGTTGAAAGCATCCCATTGATTTCCTTTGAAGAGCAGGTTGCCTGCAAGTTTACTCTGAACTGTATTAAGATTGAATTGCTGAAGTTGGAGGCTATCTTGCCTTAAACTAAAAGCGCCACTCAGTTTTGTGAGGGTGAATCCTTTTTGTTCTTTAAAACGAATCGAATTGACCACGGCATCGAGCTCAGGACCCGCTGCATAAAAGTCATTTACGTCTACGTTGATCTCTGAAAGGTCAATGTGATTGAAATCAATAAGGTTGTTGATGGCTTCTTTGTTGTAATCATGGAATGAGAAATGGCCATTTCGAATGGAAATTTTATCCAATTGCACTTGGGTCGAAGTGGAGGAATCTGATTGAGAAGATCCGAAGTAATCAAGCAAAGGAGTCAAATTTGAGGTTGAGTCTCCTTCAAGAATGTTCAGGTGAAAGTGAGGTTGGATGAGCTGAATTTTTCGTGCACCGAGGTGTCCTGCCGAAAAACCACCGTTCAGTCCTCTTAGTGATAGTTCTTTGGAATTCAGTATTGTATCATTGTTTAGGTCAAGTATAGATACATCTTTAAGTACCAATTCAGTAGGGAATCGGACATCTACTTTTTCAATGTTAAATTGGTAGCCCGTTTCCTTTTCAAGCACATTTCCAATTCTAGCTACAAGCCAAGTTTGGACAGGAGGGAGTTGGATCAAAACCCAAAGCAGGATGATCATCAATAAAATTCCCATGCCAACTTTGGCGAATATGCGAAGTAGTCTTTTCAACTTATGCGAAGATACTATGTATGGAGATGTTTTTATTCAACGTAATTTAGCGTTGCAAAAGGTGTACCGTTGATAAGCTCATGAGTAATTTTAAGTCGATTTCAGAGAATACAATTTTACTTGCCATTGAATCAAGTTGTGATGATACAAGTGCCGCTGTTTTAAAAGGGGCGAAAGTATTGTCCAATGTGGTTGCAACACAAGCTGTGCATGAGCAATTCGGCGGGGTAGTGCCAGAATTGGCAAGTAGAGAGCATCAGAAGAGCATTTTCCCGGTAGTGACTGTTGCACTAGAACAGGCTGGTATTAGTAAGTCAGAGATTGACGCCATTGCTTATACTAGAGGCCCTGGTCTATTGGGTTCATTGCACGTCGGAGCAGCATTTGCGAAGAGTTTATCTATAGGCTTACAGAGGCCATTGTTGGAGGTGCATCACATGCATGCGCATATTCTTGCGCACTTCATTGAAGATGGAAATGGCTTTCCTCAATTGCCATTTCTTTGTCTCACGGTCTCTGGCGGACATACACAATTGGTGATGGTTGAAACGCCTATAAAAATGTCAGTCATAGGACATACGCTGGACGATGCGGCGGGAGAGGCTTTTGATAAAATCGCTAAAATCATGGGAATGCCCTATCCGGGAGGCCCTTTGCTTGATAAGCTATCGAAGGAGGGGAATCCTGATGCCTTTGTTTTTCCTAAATCGAAGATGGAAGGACTTAACTATAGTTTCAGTGGTCTCAAGACTGCTGTGCTGTACTTCTTGAAAAAGGAAATGGCTAAATCATCTGACTTCATTGAAAAGAACAAGGCTGATCTTGCAGCATCTGTCCAATACACGATCGTTTCAACTCTAATGGAAAAACTGGATCAAGCAGTGAAACAAACTGGGGTTAAAACCATAGCTCTAGCTGGCGGTGTTTCTGCCAATTCAGGATTGCGTGAAGCAGTGATCAATTACGCGAATAAACAGGGGGTTGTTGCTCATATTCCTGCGTTAGAATACTGCACAGACAATGCGGCCATGATTGGTATGGCAGGTCAATTTCTTTATTCAGAAAAGGTATTTGGAAAGGTGAGTAATGCGCCTTCTGCGCGGTTGCCTTTTTAAGCAAACATTTCCTCGTTCACATATGCAGAGAGCGGCGCCCAGTAGGTCTTGTTCCAAGCTTCTGTCAACCAACCATCACATGTTTCAGGAACGGCAAGGTGATTCAGGCTAATGCGTGTTCCACCCTTTTCAGTCTTTTCAAAAGTAAGGTCAACTATTGAATAGTGTCCGGCTGGAAATTTCTTATGTGTCCACGCCAGAACCATTCTTTTGTTTTTAGCCAATTTGAGAAAGTGTCCAGTATGGTTTCCACCGCAGAAAGAGAAAGCGCCTCCCTCAAAATTCTCTATAGAGCATGCTTTTCCTGTGAAAGCAGCATGATCTACTTCATCCATGAGTAAGCCGTAAATTGCTGAAGGACTTGCGTTTACTTCCATAACTTGGAAGATGTTTGCTGTTTTTTTCATCATAACCTTAGGATATTGGTTAATACAAATTAAGGATAACGAATAAGGAATTAAAATGAAATGCTAGAAGTTTCTTAACAATTAGATTGGGATAGAATAGTTTTCTACCAACCACTAAATTTAGTAGCCGAAATGGCGTCGTACCATTGTTTCGAGTTTTCGCTTATATTCATCTTGGAGCCAATTTAAGTAGCTTTCAGTGGTTTTAGCGATGCAATATGAGTAGTGTTTTACTCTGTACTCGATGTCTTTTTCAAGCAAGGTGATTAATTCTAATCCGTCCCAAAGATCATCAGAGTTGTCTGTAACCATTTTTACGTGATCAACGATTGAGGCGTCAATTGCGGCTCTGGGGCGTTGGCCTTCTTTGGTCAATTGGCGATAAACTTCTTTAATGTTGAAGTTACCCAGGTTTGATTTCCCAAACTTCGTGCTAACTTCAGTTGGCATTTCATAGACAAACTCCTTTTCGATCTCTTCGTCAGAGTAGAGGCCGTCAATGTATGAATTTGGTTGTTGGAAGATATCTTGCCAGTTTACATGGCTTTCCCACAATCCAAATCTTCTGGCGTTGTTCCCCAGGTCAATGATGTTGAAGTTTTTCTTTTTTGGAAGCACGCGTGAACCACGTCCAATCATTTGATGATAAAGCGTCAATGATTTTGTGGCGCGATTCAGAATAACGGTGCTTACTTCTGGTTCATCAAACCCTGTTGTTAAGATACTTACCGAAGTGAGTATGGCATCAGGTTTAGTTTTAAACCAATGAAGAATATCTCCACGTTCTTTTTCGCTGTGTGTATTGTCAAGGTGCTTGATTTCGTATCCAACTTCTTCGAACAACGCATGCACTTGCTTGCTTGTAGCGATTCCATTATTGAAAATAAGCGTTTTGGTCCCTTTGGCTTTCTCTTCGTAGGCGTACAAGAGTTTTTCTTGCATGAAGTAGTTTCCATAGAGCCTCTCTGAAGAGCTTACAGTGTAATCTCCATTGATTCCAATCTTCAATGAACGTAGATTGACATCATAGCTATAGGTTGTTGCTTTCGCTAGGAATTGCTTGCTAATGAGCGTTTGAATTGACTCACCAACAATCAACTCACGGTAATTATCTTTGAGAGGAAGCTTGATGTTCGAGCTAAGTGGGGTAGCAGTAACTCCTAGAATCCCTTGGTTTTCGAAGTGCCTAAACAGTTTTCTGAAGGAGTTGTAGTGTGCCTCAT
The DNA here is from genome assembly GCA_047636995.1 of Flavobacteriales bacterium. Classification (GTDB taxonomy): domain Bacteria; phylum Bacteroidota; class Bacteroidia; order Flavobacteriales_D; family Sanyastnellaceae; genus JAQWQB01. Next base: position 50,185 of record JBLIGQ010000014.1, read on the forward strand.
CAATGATGATGAGCCCTAAATCTCTCAGTTCAATTTGCTGTTCATTCAATCTATTGTTGAGGGTTTCGACCATTGCGACAAAGCAGAAATACTGATCCTCATCTGGAAGATCTTTTACTTTGCTATTGATCACCTTGTTCCCAACACCGATGTCATTCAACATCTTACTCGTTTGACTTAACAACTCAATTCGGTGAGTAAGGATTAAGACCTTCTTTTTCGTTTCGAGAATGTAGCGTTTGGAAATTTCAGCGAAAATCACTGTTTTTCCACCGCCGGTAGGCAATTGAAATAATAAATTATAGCCAAGGGGATGATTATTAAGTCGATCAAAGATGTTCTCAATGGCGTTCGACTGATAATCGTATAATTCTTTTCCTTCGCTTTTTTCCAGCTTATCTAGCAACGGATTGACCATGCCTTCTTCCCAAAATTGTGATTTGCAAAAGTACCCACAATTAAGATGATAATGCAATCTAAACGCAGGAAGTTCTACATTTCGAGGGAAATTTAGCTTTTCAAGGAATGGATGTGAAATTAGAACCAGAATGGAAATCGGCATTAAGTGACGAGTTCTCAAAGCCTTACTTTCAATCATTGCAGAAATTTGTTAATTCTGCTTACGCGAACTCAACTTGTTTCCCCGCGGGAAATCTCATTTTTAGTGCCTATAAAAAATGTCCTTTCTCAAAAGTCAAGGTGGTTATTCTGGGGCAAGACCCTTACATCAGACCCGGTCAAGCGCATGGTCTAAGTTTCTCTGTGCCTGACGGAGTAACCTTTCCACCTTCACTGCGCAATGTATTTAAGGAATTGAGCGAAGACCTTGGTCAAGGCATTCCTCCTTCTGGAAATTTGTCTCATTGGGCAGAACAAGGGGTGTTCTTATTGAACGCTACTTTGACTGTTCAAGAAGGGACATCTGGGTCACATCACGCTCAAGGCTGGGAAGACTTTACTGATGCCACCATTAAAGCGCTGAACGCGAAAGAGGAAGGAATCGTTTTTCTTCTTTGGGGAAGCTTTGCTCAAAAGAAAATACGTTTCTTGGATGAGCGAAAGCACCTCATTCTGAAGGCGCCTCATCCTTCACCATTGTCAGCTTACCGTGGGTTTTTTGGAAGCAAACATTTTAGTCAATGCAATGCTTGGCTCGAAAAAAAGGGACAAAAAAGAATTTGTTGGTAATTCAATTTTGACGTAATTTTGTTAGGTGAAGAAGGTCTTGCACATAGCTCAATCGTTCGTAATCATCGGTGTATTGTTTTTTGCCCACGTGGCCTTGACAATTCACCATTTTGAGCACCATTCTCATGCGGGACAAGAACACAATCATACCCACGATTCCTCTTCTAAGGAAGATTGCCCTGTATGCGAATTCGATTTTGCAGCATTTGCGCTTTACGGACAGGTAACTATTGAATTGCATGTAGCTCCTTGGCTGCGTCCAAACAATGACCACATTCTATACTTTGCCCACAAGGCAGCGCCGGAGACTAACTTTCTTCGAGGTCCCCCTGAATTGATGTAAATCAACTGTTACATCAATTTATACCTTTTCACATGATCAACCGTTTATTGCTGTTGATGCTCACTTTGGCATCTTTCAGTAGTGCAGGACAATGCGTTGTATCAGGACATATTTTGGATGCAAAAACGATGGTTCCTTTGCCATATGCAACCGTCATAGATCTTGACACAGAAGCGCAAACAGCTGCAGATGATAAAGGCTTCTTCCAACTTGAAGGAAGTTGCTCAAGTCACACAATTCAAGTACATTTCATTGGTTATCAGAGCCTTGTAGATTCGGTTGCTTTTTCAACTGATGCGCATTACGACTTGGTTTTGGTCCAAAGCACTGTGGCAATCAATGAGGTCACAATTAGCGGGGCTGTGCGCAATTCTATTTTGCCCTTCGTCCCAATGGAGAAGCTGCTGGCAACTTCGTTTTCGAGCGGATTGAATCAGCATGCTGCAGCGCTGTTTTCAGCTGTGGAAGGCGTATCAAGCATCAACACGGGAACAAATTCAGGACAGCCATCCATTCGCGGATTGTTTGGTTCGCGCGTGGGAATCATTGTTGACGGTATTCCTCAACAGAACCAGCAGTGGGGAATAGACCATGGATTAGACATTGACCCTTGGCTTATTCAGCAGTATGCCGTGCACAAAACGGGAGCCGGCCTCTTATTTGGTCCTTCTGCCAGCAGCGGTGCCATTGAGGTTGAAACTACACCCAACCTTGAACGCAATGAGACGAAGTGGTCTTTGATTGGGAGAGGATTGAGCGCAACGCAAATGGGTGAGGGAGCATTAACTTTTGCCAAACGTTGGAAGCACCTCCAGGTTTTTGCCGTTGGCAGCGCTCGAACCTATGCTGATTACCAAGTGCCAGCGAACGATTTCACTTATTTGGACCGCACCTTTGAATTGCAAAATGGAAGGCTGGTGAATACTTCTGGCACTTCAAATGGACAGCAAATAGCCGCTCTCTGGGAAAAAGAGACACGAACTGTTCAGATTAATTTGAGGCGAAGCCATCAAGCTTTCGGAATCTTTCCGGGCATCTTTGGCATTCCAAGTACAGATGATTTGTTAGGTGATGGAGATAGCAGAGAGACTGCCTTGCCTAGAATGACTTCAACGCATTCCATTGCATCCATTCGCCTTGAAGAGCTTTTTGCACACTCAAAATTAGAAATCAACGCAGCCGTTCAATTGAGTGAGCGCGCTGAGCGAGGAGAGGCGCATGCGCACAATAATGCACCGCTGCCCGCTTCAAACCTGGCATTGGGGCTTTCACTTCGCACACTCTTCTTCGATGTGAACTGGACTGAATTCGATTTGAAGAAATACAGAGTGTATTTGAAGGCGCAAGCAGAACTTCAAAATAGTTCCTCTGAAGGCTGGGAGTTCCTAATCTCAGACTATCGAGGTGCGAATTTCGGATTGATGGCAGGAGTGAAAATGGACCTTGGAGAAGGGCATTTGAACCTTGGCGTGCGGGCAGACTTAAATGAATTGGAGGTCTTGCCTTTTGAAGAACAGATCTACAATGGAGATGGAGTCGCAGCAGGGAGTGCTATGCGAAGCCCTGAAATCCACAAACAATTTCTTGCATGGGGAGCAAATGCGAATTACACCGCTAAAATTGGTCAAACGACTGATGTACAGGCTATTCTGGCGCGTTCTGTTCGCAGTCCGAATGCCTATGAATCCGCGGCAAATGGCGTACATCATGGAACATTTCGACATGAAAAAGGAAATGCTGAGTTGACTCCAGAAGTAGGTTATGTGTTTGATGTGCAGGTTTCTAAACGAAAGAACTGGTTGGTGAATCCGTTTTTTGGATACTATGCAAACTTCATCTACTTGGCACCTTCAGCGCAATTCTCAACGTTGCCTGAGGCAGGGCAGTTGTATCAGTTTATGCAATCAGAAGTGATGCGTTACGGGGCAGAGATCGTTTTTGAAAAGACCTTTCGTAAGTGGGACATAGAAGTGGGAGGGGCCTATGTGAACGGATTGGTATTGGATGAGGGAACAGCCTTGCCTTGGACACCGCCTTTTAACGCTAGCACCGAAATAAAAAGGTCATGGAGTTTTAAGAATAATGAGCATAGTCTGTTCATGGCGCCTATGTTAGAAGCGTTCGCAAAGCAAAATCAAGTTTTTAGAAACGAAGACCCTACACCGGGTTACCAACTTCTAAATTTCAGCATTGGATACGTCATTTCGAAAGGAGCGAATTCAATTGAAATGATTGCGTTTGCAACAAATTTGATGAATAGAACCTACATCGATCACATGAGTAGGTATAAAATTTTGAACCTTACTGAAGTAGGGAGGAATGTAGGGATAACCATAAATTATAAATTTTAAAATAAAGATGAAAAAGACAACCTATTTAGTTTTAGCAGGAATGATTTTATTTGCTTCTTGTAAGGAAGATCAGGATGATGATGATCCACAATTTGATCAGGTATCGATCAATGGAGTAGTGATAGGAGTGAGCGCTGAAGGCAATGCAGGAGAGACGCTTACGCTGGAGGTCAGCTGCACAGACAATGAAAGTTTAAATCAGTTAAAGATTGATTTGCACCCGAATGAAGACGGACATAGCCATGGCGATGTGGGTTCATCGGAAGCTTCGAACGGAGACTGGGAGGAGTTTGAGATTATTGATCTTGAAGGGACATCTCAGACGGTTTCTCGCAGCTATACAATTCCTGAAAACGCAAGAGGTGAATGGCATTTGGGCCTCTCATTGATTGACGAACGCGGAAATGAAGCAACGCCTAAATTTATTGATCTCGATCTTGAAAACAGCATCATTCCAGAAATTTCTATTTTAGATTTCAACGGGGTAGATGCCGCGACCCTTGTTTTGGAAGCGGGTGTGATTTTGACAATCAATGGGACGGTTGCAGACCAGAGCGGGTTAGCCACTGTTGCTATTCTGGTAGAAGAGGAAGATGGAACAGAACTGTATACCTCTTCCTATGATGTGGCAGGAGCTACAACCTTTGATCTTACAACAGTAAGTTTTGAAACTCCTACAGCAATAGGGGAGACGGTTGATTTCTCTATTACCGCAACGGACTCAGATGGATATTCATACACTTGGAGTGCAGAGCTGAGTTATCTGTAATTAGTCTTCGAGTTCCCAAATTGCTTCGGACAATTCAGACTTAGTTTTTAAGTCACGTTGCTCCGAAGCTATTTTTTCGCCCTTTTTGTAGGTCTCAATGGCATCGTCAATTTGACCTTGCTGCTCCTGCAATTTGCCCAGCTGATAATACGTAGCGAGGTAGTCAGGTTGGGTAGAAATCAATTCTTTTAGAACAGTTGTTGCTGCTTGTATGTCATTGTCTTTGACTTGCTCTAATGCAAGAGCGTACAACAAGAAAGGATCTTTCGGGTCCTCTTTAAGCATCTCAAGTAGGGTGGCTTTACGGTTCATTTGTTTTGTACAGTTTTCAGATTCTTAGTTTCGAAATGAATCCCCACTTCTTCGCCCAACGTTAATGCAAATGGATGTTCTACAATCCAGATTTGATCACTGATTTTAATGTGAATGAGGAAGGTGTTTCCTTGGTACATTGACGATTGAACAAAGCCTTTTTGCTGCGAACTTGCTTCAATTGAACATTGCTCAGCACGAATGATTGAACATTCATTTCCGTTCTTCGCCACCACATTATAGGGTCCCAATAGTCCGGTTACGTATAAATCAGCTGGAGACTCGTAAATGGTTTCTGGCGTTCCTATTTGCCTGATTTCCCCGTCTTTCAGGATGACAATTTGATCTGCAATGGCAAGGGCATCTTTGGTGTCATGCGTCACGAAAACAGCTGATACACCCTCTTCCTTAAGCAACTTGCGCAATTCATGGCGAAAGCCAAATTTCAATGATTCATCAATGTTACTGAAGGGCTCATCAAGGAGAATCAATTCGGGTTCAGCTGCCAATGCGCGCACAATGGCCACGCGTTGCTGTTGTCCGCCACTAAGTTGATCTGGCCGGCGCTCATCCAACCCGTCCAATCCTACTACATTGAGCCACTGCGACGTTGTTCTTTTTGCACCAGCAGATTTTCCTAACTCTATGTTCTTTCGAATATTTAGATGTGGAAATAGCGCGTAATCCTGAAAAACCAAGCCGATATTTCTATCCTCCGGCAAGACCATGGTTTGCTGGTCATACAGCAAGGAGTTGTTCATTGAAATACTCCCTGAATCTGGACGCTCAAATCCGGCCAAAGTCCGCAAAATGGTCGTTTTCCCGCTTCCGCTTTCACCTAGGAGGGCAACAATCTGGCCTTTATTTATAGCAAAAGAGCATCCATGAAGGACTTTATTCTTTCCATAGGAATGGCAGATGTTATTTACAGAAATAAAACTCATTTGGCACGAAGCATTCTATGAAGTAAAAGTACAGGAATTAAGCCTACTAGAATTACTGATAGCGCAGGGAGCGCAGCTTTACTAAGTAATTCGTCATCAGCATATTCAAATGCCTTTGTGGCGAGGGTAGAAAAGTTTGATGGACGAAGAATAAGTGTTAGGGGCAATTCTTTGAGGATGTCAATGAGGACTAAGGTAGCGCCCAGTAAAATACCATTCAATGAAAGTGGAAGAAAGATATTTTTTAAAATTCTCATGGGCTTTAATCCCAATGATTGTGCCGCTTCAAAAAGCTTTCCGCTGCGTTTTTCACTTTCGGCTTGAAGGGGTTGAAATGCCACTCCTGAGAAACGCACTGCATAGGCGAATATGAGCATTCCGAAGGAGCCTGTGAGCAGCAATCCTTGGTTTAAAATCCCATCGAAAAAAGAAGACAACAAGATGATTCCAATGGCTATGATGGCTCCTGGTAGCGTGTATCCAATAGAAATACTTCGTCCTAAAACAGCGGTGAGCCTTGATTGAATCAGTTGACGCGTAAACTGTGTCAGCAAAACAATGAATAGCACAGCAACTACCCCTGCAAGTCCAGAGACCAGACTGTTTCCTGCCAATGAGAACCACTCATTAATTGCCCGCTCATGGTCAGCGTACTGCAGCGTCCACAACAGAAAAAGTATGGGAGCGATGAAGGCAACGAAAAAGACTGACCACGTGAAGCATGCCGCCAGCAACGCTTTTATTCCAACGAGTTTCTTTTTGGTTGTAACAGATGAGCGATTCGATTCAACCACCTTGTGGGATTTCGAAAACCAGCTTTCAGCGAAGCTCATCAATCCGACCGCAAAAAAGAGAAGCATGGCCAACCGCACGGCAGAATTCAAATCGTTCATTGAGAACCAGGCACTGAAAATCCCGGTGGTGAACGTTGCAACGCCAAAATATTTCATGGCGCCGTAATCATTCAAGACTTCCATCATGACTAAGAACAAACCTCCAATAAGGGCTGGCCTGATTAAGGGCAAGATGATTTTGAACAGGAGCGCTGATCCTTTGAGTCCGAGTGCCCGCGCATTTTCTACAAGACTATTGTATCTGCTTTCAAGACTTACACGCGCCGTGGCAAAAACATAAGGATACAGCACCAAGCTCAGAATAACAATGAGTCCAAACTTATTCATGATGTTGAAGTGCAAATCTTGAAATCCGAACACGCGTCCTAGTTGATGCAGTGGACCTGAATAGTCAGTCATTCCAGCAAACACGTAGGCAGCAATGTAAGAGGGGAGTGCCAGCGGCAAGAGCAGGCCAAAACG
>JBLIGQ010000015.1:0-55000 GCA_047636995.1 Flavobacteriales bacterium
AATGTGTATTCGGTAGAGTTCATTTAGAAACGGGTTCGAATCTTGAAGTTTGCGGACAACCAAGCGCCTCAATATTAGATTGAGAATCCATTAATGGGCTGATTTGCAAGAGTATTTTGGTTCTTAACCCTGACCCGTCTGACTCCACTTCGGAGGGAAACCCTTCCCTTAAGAAAGTTCTCTTTCTCATTATTCTCTGACTTTATCTTGATGTAAAGCGGAGCAAAAATCAATGCTCTGTCCGAGGCAGAAGGTCAAATCCATTTAAGTAACTGAGATTTTAAATGTGATTTAAACCGTTAATTCAATCTGAATAATTTATCACGCTCACTCACTAAACCATGAAAACCATTGGACTGAATGCGTCATTAAAACGCATTGACCGTGGCTAAAAGAGTTTGGCTAAAATGAAAATTTCTCTAGGTAGAACGCACTTTATTTCACTTGGTTAAAATCAAAAAGCCCCAATAGCTTATCACTATCGGGGCTTTTAATTAGGCTATACCTTTCTTAGTTACAACTCGAGCCGAAGCTACCAAGCATCATGAGAAGGTCTGCTATGGAAACTACTCCATCTTGATTCACGTCAGTAGCGCAGAAACAATCTGCTACTACATCCCAGCAGAACGTCTGCTCACACTGCCCTTCTGGAGAGTATCCAGTTACAGTCAAACATACAGTGTATGTTCCACTCGCAGGGAAGGTATGCATTGGGTTGGTTGAGGTAGAAGTTCCACCGTCACCGAAATCCCAGAAATAGCTACTTACGTTAGTATACATACCTGGCACAGTGAAGTTATTGAAGAGATAAGTACAATCATCGATCTCTTGCATGATGAACATTGGATTCAACTCGCATGGCTTCGGACAAGAATCACCACAATCAATCGTTACATCGTGGCAGATAGTGAATACAGATGTTGCATCAGTAGCCACATCACAACAATAAACAGTCAAACATACAGTGTAAACACCATTTCCAGGGAATGCATGGAAAGGATTTGCTGTTCCTGTTTGAGTAGTTCCATCACCAAAGTCCCATGTATAGCAATAGTTCTCTGGACATTGAGTGATTGGGAATAGTGTTTCAAACTGTGCTTCGCAATCAGGTGTTAAGCTGTAGATCCAATCGATCCCGGTTGGCACAGAACATGGACAATTAACTGTGATCGCATTACACACTGTTAAAGCCACATTAGGATCTTGACAGCAGTATACCGTTACACATACATCATAGATGCCATCACAGAGGTAATCATGCACTGGACAAAAGTCTATCGGATGGTTTTCAACCGTTCCATCACCGAAATCCCATGTTGCACAATAGATGCTCGCATCTATTGGCGTAGTGATACAAAACCCTTGCTGACAGTCTATTCCATTCGTACTTGGGAAGTATTCCCATTCGAAGCTAGGTAAATCTTGACATCCACAATCAATCGTTACATCGTGGCAGATAGTGAATACAGATGTTACATCAGTAGCCACATCACAACAATAAACAGTCAAACATACAGTGTAAACACCATTTCCAGGAAATGCATGGAAAGGATTTGCTGTTCCTGTTTGAGTAGTTCCATCACCAAAGTCCCATGTATAGCAATAGTTCTCTGGACATTGAGTGATCGGGAATAGTGTTTCAAACTGTGCTTCACAATCAGGTGTTAAGCTGTAGATCCAATCGATCCCGGTTGGCACAGAACATGGACAATTAACTGTGATTGCATTACACACTGTTAAAGCCACATTAGGATCTTCACAGCAGTATACCGTTACACATACATCATAGATGCCATCACAGAGGTAATCATGCACTGGACAAAAGTCTATCGGGTGGTTTTCAACCGTTCCGTCACCGAAATCCCATGTTGCACAATAGATGCTCGCATCTATTGGCGTAGTGATACAAAACCCTTGCTGACAGTCTATTCCATTCGTACTTGGGAAGTATTCCCATTCGAAATCTGGCAGCGAATCACATCCACATTCAACCGTTACCTCTGTACATATGGTACTGACTTCATTTGGACTATCACAGCAGAATACACTCAAGCAAACTGTATATGTTCCGCTAGCAGCGTATGAATATAGAATAGATTCACCCGAAGCAGTTGAACCGTCTCCCATGTCCCATTCAAAACACAATGGTCCTGTGTAATCATCTGTATAACCAGCCTGTAACTCCACAGTACATTCGTCAATTAATAATTGATCAATGAAGATCGAAGAAGGCAACTGACAACCACAATCGATTTCAATGTCTTTGCATACCGTATAACCGATTGAAGGATCTGTGCAACAGAATACATTCAAGCATACAGTGTAAACATCAGATGCAGTATACGTATGGTCAAAGAAATTCCCTCCAGACTGTGTGTTTCCATCACCGAAATCCCAGCTCCAGCAAAGATCATCTGGACAAGTGGTATCTGGCAAAATGATGTCACCTCTCGCATTGCAAGGCTCTTGTCCGTTAAAAAGATTAAAATCTACATCCGTAGGCACATTGCAACATTCCACTACTACTTCTTGGCACAATGTTGTGCTAATGGTTGGGTCATCACAGCAGTAGACCGTTAGGCACACGTCATAAATACCAGAACAAGTATAACAGTGAATTGGGCAAAGGTTGACATCAGTGTATGTTTCACCGTCACCAAACTCCCAAAGAACACAGTACTTATCTGGATCAAGAATTGGGCAATTAAAACCAATTTCACATGCATCAGGACAGATATCTAATGTTGTTGGAATCCAATCCCAAGCGATATCGTTCGGCGTTAATGGCTCACAATCAGTAGGGCAATCGATTTGAACGTCTTGACAGATTGTATATCCAACAAGTAGATTGTTACAGCAGTGCACATCCAAACAGATCGTGTAAATTCCGCTTCCCGCATAGGTATGCGTAAAACCAGATGTTCCTGTAATTAAGGTGCCATCACCCATGTTCCAAGACCAGCAAAGATCGTTCGAACAAGTTATGTCTGGAAGTATCAAGTCAACGCTTACAGTGCACCCGTCAATTGAGTTCAATACAAAATCAACATCTGATTCAGCAGGCAATGTGCAGCAATCAACGTCAACTTCATGACATACAGTAGTTGACTGAGTTGGGTCTTCACAGCAGAACACCGTCAAGCAAACATCATAAACGCCACTGCACGTATAGCAGTGAATTGGGCATGAATTTGCGATATCATAGGTCGTTCCATCCCCGAATTCCCATAACACACAGTATTTATCTGGATCTAGAGTTGGACAACCGAAGCCGATTGAACATCCCTGTGGGCAATTTGGAGAAAAAGCGGTGCCCCAAGTGAAATCTATTTCAGAAGGAGTAAGTGGCTCGCAAGGTCCACAACAATCAATTGTAAAATCTACACAAACACCAATAGCGGAGTTCGAATCATTGCAGCAATACATTTCCAAACAAACTCCGTAAAGTCCGTCACAATCTCCAATAGCCATAGTATAGTCACCACCAGTAGTTCCGTCTTCCCAAATCCAGCAATATAAATCTGGATCAGCGGGAGCACCATTATTGGTCGCAGCAACTACAATCTGACCGTTTTCACAAGACCACTGAACATCAGGAACAGGGGCTTCACAACAGTCTATAACGAGATCAACACACTGTGTAACAGTATTGTTAGGGTCATCACAACACCACATAGTAAGACAAATTACATGCGTTCCATTTCCTGGAAAGGTGTGAGTTTCCATTGAATTTGTGCTTGTTGTTCCGTCGCCGAAACCCCACTCAAGACAGATATCTGCTCCTATAGGTGCGCCAAAATTTTGAGCCTCTAAATGAAAGAGATCACATGATACCTGCTGAACCTCAATGGATAGTTGTAATTCACAAGGCTCATTAACAACAGCATTACAAGGCATTGGCTGAGAACCAATTGTGCTCTGAATAAAGTTGTATCCTGAAGAGCTTTGACTGATTGATTGAGAACCTACGGGGTAGTCAAACCAAGCGCGTGGAGTATCCAAAAAGCCGAGTTCATCTGAAGTACAGTTATTCTGTCCACTTGCAGAGGTTTCAATCAGCTCTAATTCATTAACAGGGCTACCTGGCAATGAGCGATATGCGTTTAATGCATACCCAGAACCATCAGCCTGTCTAAACGCCATTTCCGGATGATAGATACGTGGCTGTTGAGCTGCTGAAAACAGGTCATAGATTTCGCTTGTAAGAGTCAGATTCGTAGTTGGTACTTCATAAAGTTGATCCCAAATAACAGGGTTGGCTCCTCCAGCAATAATAGCACCCGGGTGTTTTGGAATTTCCATCATAAAAGGAACACTCCCCGTCAATGAAACTCCTGTTGTGTTTCCAGAAGCATCTAATTCTGGCCAGAGATGGTCACGCATGTAACCCGCAATAACAAGATTCGAAGAATTCAATGATTCCATCACTCGAAATCCTTGGATGTTCGCGTAACCAAACTGACTAAAAATAGCCCATGATTCGAAGTTATTTCTCACACCTGTCAGGATGTCAAACACATTCACACCAAAGTGGTGAATGATTGATAAGTTGGTCAGTTGGAAGACTTCTTCTAGCACAGGATCATAGTAAGCACTGCCTGCTACAGAATTATGTCCGTTGCCATTGTTGTCTGCATAAGCCGTTGACCAAGACACTCCATTCGAATAATCTACTAGAGCAGCTAGCGCAACTTGATCGCCTCCTGATGCGTTTGCAGATCCACTAACAAAGAATCCTTTTCCGTCAGCCTCAATGACATTGCTTGCCATATCGAAGTCGTTATTATTTCCGCCTGAATCGAATGTGCGTGACCACATTACATTCAGGTTCGGGTCTAAACGAACAATCCAAGCTTCTTTTTGTGCTTGCTCATTTGCACCACCTAGCCAACCTGCAGCGATGAATCCACCAACGGGATCATTCAGAACAGCGCTTGAATGTAAAAAGCGAGATCCCGACCCGAATTGCATATCCGGGTACGTCGTACTCGATAGGTAGTTGCCAGCAGGATCAATTGACATCGCGAATGCTTCTTCTACACCCGTATCAGTAACACCTACAATAAGATATCCCTGAGGGGCAGCTTGAATATGAAACGCTTGGTCTTTGCCCGAAATAGAATAGGTTCTTTCCCAAATGGGATTTCCCAGTGCATCAATTTCCAAGGCATGAATCTCTGTGCTTCCACCAGACTCTAATGTGCCAGCTAGCACATAATGTCCTTGAGCAGTTGAAGATTCAAGTATGGAATAATGTTCGTGTTCAAGCCCTATTGTATAGGTGCTTTGAAGTTGGGCATGGATGTTGCTGTTATAACAGTAAATAAAAATGAACAGCAATAACCCCCTTAAGAATTGATTTGAATACATAAGTCTGGGTTTTGGTAAAACAATTTGTTTAGCATTAGTTGTTGCAATTTGAGGTGCCTTGACTCATCTATTTAAGGAGAATGTTCATCTGGATTCCCTCATCCACAATTCGGTTGAGGTTAATTAGAATTCGGAAACAAAAAAAACAGCAGGACTGAAGGGGCCTTGTGGTTTCTGATGAAAAGAGTGAATAAGTAGTTACTTAGCTGTAGTTAAGCCTTTTAAAAACCATACCGTTAATCATTTCAAAACTACGGAAGGTGCTGTACGTCCAGAGGTCATATTATTAATCAGTAGACTTCAATGCGTAACTGGGATAACTAAAAGAGGAGTAACACCGTTATAAAAATCACGAGGCCAATCGCCATCATCAAAAGTGTGTATGGCAAAATTGCGTTGGCCTTCAACCCTGTGATACCCAATAGAGGTAAGGCCCAAAACGGCTACAACATATTTGTTAGCTGATCTCCGGAAGCCATTGCCAGAATAGACTTCCATAAAGGGACACCAAGCTCCAACGAGGCTTTCACTATGATGGGGCCCTGAACCGCCCATTGCCCTCCCCGCTTGGAACGAATACATTCACCAAACCTGACCCCGTCACAATTCCAATGATTCCAAAATAAAGGGGAAACTGAATTAGAATTCCAGAGGCGCCTCCAATGGCTTTCAAAAACGAATGTATTGAGCCATGAAAAACGAGACCAAACCCAAACAGCATCAGGTTAATCCAATTTGGCGTACCCCATAGAAAAGACAACATATCTGAGTGCATGACTGCTCTGCTCAAAGCCATCAAGAGCATTAGAGAACCAACAATTAGCGCAGGCGCCTTCAAGTAATCTTGGAGGTCAGCTCTTTCAACATCCTGTTTACGATCTTCTGAATGCGCTTTTGCGAATGGCAAGCTAGTGCTCTGAGCTACTCGTTTGCCAACCAAGAAGAGAGTGAGCGGCACAAGCGTAAATAAGAGTAAGGCTCATTGGCGAGAACACGGTCTCCCCTATTCCAATTGAATTAGGAAAAGCTACAACTGACTCTATTGGTAAAATCTCTTCCAGCAGTCCAGAAAGGGGGGCCGGCTCTGCGACCTTAATCAAAGAAGACCCACTTATTCCACCATGCCATACCATCAGGCCCCCCATAACCTGCTGCTCCAATAAGGGGCTAGTTAATTTGACGGTTAGATGCAAAGGCGTTCTCACCAACCTTTCTTGCTAGAATTGCGCCAAAAAGGAGACCAAAACCCCAGTTAAAAAAGCCTACGAAAATGGTCTGTAGACAAATGAAAAATGCTGCTCTCGAAGTAGATGTAGAAATAGAATTACTGACCAGAGTGATGACTCTTTCTGCGGGTTTAAATAGGGCACGAACATGTCCTAACACGAGCATTAAAATCATCTGGAATGCACACACCAGTAATGAGGGCTTCCACATCCCTGTTTCCCAATCACTCAAAAGATTGAGTCCCCGATCACTTGCGCTAAACTCTTTTCCTGAAGAAAAGAAAGCGACCAAAAAGACGATTGCGATCAGAGCGACCGCAATCGTAAATGGTGCTGGAAGGAAGGAGCTAAAGACGCGAATAAACCGATCTGAAAACTCCTTCATTTAGTCCTATTAAAAAGGAAGGTCGTCGTCTTCAGCGCTACCAAGGTCAACTTCAGTTGGCATTGGAGCTGGAGCTGGAGGAGGCGTTGCGCCTTGAGCGCCAGGGAAAGGCTGAGCACCAGGTGCTGGTTGAGCAGCATCTGCTGTTTCAATTCTCCAAGCGCCTAGATTCACAAAATACTTACCGTTCCATTCAGCTCCACGGATGTTGAACTTAACGTTCACAATATCCCCTTCTTTGAAAGCATTCAACAATTGCACTTTATCCTTTACAATTTCGAACTTAATGTCTTGTGGATACTGCTCCTCTGTTGTTACAACAAATTCTCTCTTATTAAATCCTGAGTCGAAAACGACTTCGTCAAACATCATCTTGATGCGACCTCTCAATTCGTATGACATGCTACTCTTCTTTTACCGTTTCCGGTGATTAGGTTATTCTATTCAATCAGCCATTGTTAAAGCTCAGGAGTGTTTTCCAAGCTTCTTGAACTTTTCCTTCGTTTAACAGTTGGGCTGCAAGTTTATGAAGTTCTTCTTCTAATTTCGGTTGATTCTCTTCTAAATCGACGAATAATTCTGCCAATTCCATGAGCTTGTGTTCATTTACGTCTGTCTCATTCGGAAGTTGCTCAACGTTCCCGAGTTGCCCCAAGTGATTCCCTGTAAGCACCTTACTCAGTCTAATGTCCTCTGAAATTTGATCTACACCAATTCCCATGTTAGCAATCGGCTTTGCCACTTCAAAAAGAGCTGAACCATTTGCTCTAACATAGTAATTACCCCCTGCTCTTCCTACCAAATCTATCTTCTTGGGATCGATGTGCATGTTTTCATCCAAAACAGCTTCATCAATGTGGATACGAATTATTTCACATACCACTAAATTCCCAGCACCACCTTCATTTCCAAGTTCAATTACCTCGCGGACTTTGCACTCCATCTGCACTGGTGACTCTTTCACTCTTGCTGGCTTTACAAGGTCTGAAGCAATGGCCGTTAGTCCTGTTTTTTCAAACTCATTTGTTCCTTCGGGGTAATCTGTGCTTGCCAATGAGCACTGTTGGACGATCGCATAATTCACTATGTTGATCACCACTTCTGGCACAACTTTCACATTTTCGAATGTGTGTTTCGTTGTGTTATCTCGTCCCCTTCTTGCTGGCGAAAAAATGGCAATAGGTGGATTAGCAGAGAAGATGTTGAAGAAACTAAAAGGAGCCAAATTATGGTTCCCTTCTTCATCAATCGTGCTCGCAAAAGCAATGGGTCTTGGCGCTACTGCGCCGAGTAAGTACCCATGCAATTTACCAACAGGAAGTTCTTTGGGGTCAAGCGTCATCATAACTACAAATTACATCACGAAGTTACAGCAATGGAGTGGGGAAAGCCCAATTTAGGCCTACCTAATTTATCAACGTAAGGGATGAATTTATAGACGTGGCCTGCTTTTCGATTCTACTTCAGAAATGCTATCCATCACTTTTGCTTTGAGCGCCTGCTTGAACTCTCCGATGCGAATCAATAAATCATCATCTCCTGCAGCCACAATTTGCGCAGCTAGGATTCCTGCATTTCGTCCTCCATTCAAAGCGACTGTTGCAACCGGCACTCCCGAAGGCATCTGCAAGATTGACAGCACGCTATCCCATCCATCAATTGAATTACTCGATTTAACAGGCACACCAATTACGGGCAAAGGGGTCACTGATGCGGTCATACCAGGAAGATGCGCCGCGCCACCAGCACCAGCCACAATCACCTTTAATCCTCTCGACACCGCCGTTTCTGCATATTCCATCATGCGTTCAGGCGTACGATGTGCTGAAATCACCGTCATTTCAAAGGGCACATTCAATTCCTCAAGAACATCAGCAGCTTCCTGCATGATTGGGAGGTCTGACTTGCTCCCCATGATGATACCCACTTTTACTGTAGACATGTTTTTTTTCTTAAATCAATAGCCCTGCAATGGCAGCGGTGAATAAACAAGCAAGCGTTCCGCCAATTAAAGCTTTCACTCCCAATTTACTCAACAATCCTTTTCTATTCGGCACAAGTGCACCGATTCCTCCAATTTGAATTCCTATTGAAGCAAAATTGGCAAAACCACAAAGCACGTATGTGGCTATAATTACACTTTTACCCTCTACAAATTGCCCACCTGACTTCATGTCTCCGAGGGTCTTGTAGGCGTAAAACTCATTAAGAATAGTCTTTTCGCCAAGCAATTGCCCCACTAGAAGTGCGTCTTCAGAGCAGACCCCCATGAGCCAAGCAATTGGCGCTCCCACATAACCAAGGACAAACTCAAACGAGAATTTCTCGTAGGGCGTATTCGTGGCAATCCATTCGTTTAGCCCTGTAATTGCCCCACCTTTGAACATGAGGTAATTTCCAAAGTAAATCAAGGCTGTAAACACCAAGAGCATTGCGCCCACGTTCACGGCCAGTTTTATCCCATCGCTCGTTCCATTCGCTATGGCTTCGAGTGCATTGCTACCGATTTTCGCTTTGTGTATTTTCAGCTTTGTATCTACCTCTTCACGTTCTGGAACGAGGATTTTCGCAGCTGCAATTGCTGCTGGTGCTGACATAATAGACGCTGCAAGAAGGTGTTTGGCAAAGAGTATTTTTTCCGCATCGTTATCACCGCCAAGAAACCCAACATATGAAGCCAGCACCCCACCGGCTATTGTTGCCATGCCTCCTGTCATAAGACACATCATTTCAGACTTCGTCATTCGGTCTAAGAAAGGCTTTACCAATAAAGGTGCTTCGGTTTGACCAAGGAAAACATTTCCAGCTGCGGCTAAACTCTCTGCACCTGAAAGGCGAAGGGTCTTTTGCATAACCCATGCAAATAGCCAAACTATTTTCTGTAAGATTCCCCAATAGTACATGAGCGCTGATAGCGCACTAAAGAAAACAATGGTAGGTAGAATTCGAAATGCAAAATTGAAAAGTTCGGGTGCTGTTTCTCCAGTGAAAAATGATCTAAAAAGAAAGTCACTCCCGTCATCAGTAAAAGAAATGACTTTCACAAAGGCCTTGGCTAGCCAATCAAACCCTGTATTTACGAAGGGTACTTTTAAGATGAGTACCGCAAGAATCAGTTGCAATCCAAAAGCACCACCGACAGTCACCCAGTTGATTTTTTTTCGATCGCTGCTCAACGCCCATGCGATGGCAACTAAAATAACGACCCCTAGGATGGCTCTCATAATGCTTCGGTTAAGGTATTAAAGGTTAGCCCTGGCCTTTCCTTTTATCAATCTCATCACGCAGAATTGAAGCGCGCTCATAATCTTCTTGAGCAATAGCTGTTGCTAATTCTTTCTCCAACTCATCAACTGAGAGCGATGAAGAACTTTGCTTATCATCATCTGTCTCCATTAATCCTTCTTCCTCGTAATCGAGGTCTTCAGACATTCCCTCTTCTGCTTCTTCGGCGTTCACGCCCGCACTGTCAAGAATAAAGTCATAGCAGTATATCGGACAGTTGAAACGAACTGCTATTGCAACCGCGTCTGAAGTACGTGAATCGATTTCTGCTTTTTTCCCATCGAGGTTAGCAATCACCTTGGCGAAAAAAATACCTTCGATGAGGTTGTAAATGATGACTTCTTCAACAGTAATGGCAAATGCATGCGCAAAACTTTTGAAGAGATCATGCGTAAGTGGACGGCTCGGCGTCATCTTTTCCAATTCAATTGCAATAGCTTGGGCCTCATGACCGCCTATAACAATAGGCAGCTTCCTAGCCCCCTCGGATTCACTTAAAACGAGGGCGTATGCTCCAGAGGTAGATCCACTTGGTGCAATGTCTGAAATTTCTAGTTCAATCTTTTCCATAAAAAAATTAAGAGGGGAGCACAACAGCTTCCCCTCTCAGCGAAAATAAAAAATTTTAAGCGGTTTCCACGGTCTAATTCGCCTTGAATGCTTTTACAGCCTCAATCAATTTAGGAACCACGTCAAATGCGTCACCAACAATACCGTAATCAGCGGCTTTGAAGAAAGGTGCTTCTGAGTCTTTATTGATAACAACAATTACTTTACTGCTATTTACGCCAGCAAGGTGTTGAATCGCTCCAGAGATACCAATTGCGATGTACAGGGTAGGCCGAATCGCAATCCCGGTTTGTCCTACATGCTCATGATGAGGTCTCCAACCTATATCAGAAACAGGCCTAGAACAGGCTGTTGCAGCTCCTAATTCACGAGCTAGCTCTTCAATCATGCCCCAGTTTTCTGGACCTTTCATCCCACGTCCTGCAGAAACTACTAGATCAGCTTCGGGCAGTGGAATTGAACCGTCCATAGAAGTCGGATTGGATTCTTTAACGATCACTCTTGATATTCCAGCATCAACTGAAATCTGCTCAACTACCGCCTCGCCTCCAACTGGATGCACTCCAAAAGAATTTGGAACAATAGAAACAACTTTCTTATCTCCTTCAATTTTGACAGTAGCGGTTGCTTTCCCTGAGAAAACACCTTTTTTGACCGTGAATCCACCGTCAGTTGAAGGCACACCAGCTACACCAGCCACAAAGCCGGCATTCAAGCGAACAGCTGCTCTTGGTGCAACTACTTTTCCTTTTTCATCATTCGAAGCAATCAAAAGCGTTGCTCCTGTTTGGCTCATTGCAGCCTCAACAATCTTTGCTATTTGAGAACCATCTGCGTTCTCAACAGCTGCATTTAACACTTTCGTTGCTCCGTAATTCCCAAGGCCCGCATCCCCTGTGAGGGGACCAACCGTTATAGCAATTACATCGCCTCCAAAAGATTCACTTGTTTTTTTTGCGTAAGACACCGCCTCAAATGCTGACTTGGTTCCCTTACCGTCTTTCGTTTCTGCGTATACTAGAATAGACATGTTCTTCCAATTTTGAGTTAGATGACTTTTGCTTCAGTGTGGAGCAAATTCACGAGTTCTTGAACGTTTTCTGGATCAATCAACTTCACATCTCCTTTTGCAGGAGGGAGCGTATAAGAAGTAATTGCTGTTTGACAAACAGAGGCCACCCCTTGCACTACTTCTAACGGCTTTGATCTTGCCGCCATGATTCCACGCATGTTCGGAATTCGCTGTTCTGCCATTCCTTTCGCTGCGCTCAGCACAACTGGTGTGTTTACTTCAACAACCTCAGAACCACCTGAAACTTCACGTGTGATTGTGGCCGTATTCCCGTTCATATCCAACTTCGTTGCCAAAGCTACATAAGGCATGTCAAGCATCTCAGCTATTAATGCACCCGTTACACCACTGTTGTAGTTGATTGTTTCCTTTCCGGTTAGGATTAGGTCGAAACCTTGGTCTTTCGCGTAGCAGGCAATTTGATTTGCAACATCGAACGCGTCAGCAGGATCTGCTTCAATTCGAACTGCATTGTCTGCTCCAATGGCAAGCGCTTTTCGGATCACAGGATCATTGTCTGCTCCGCCAACAGTTACTGTTGTTACGCTTCCACCAGCAGCCTCTTTGAGTTCGAGTCCGCGCACAAGTGCATACCACTCGTCGTAGGGATTAACTATAAATTGGACACCATTCTCATCGAATTTCGTGTCTCCATCGGTAAAGGCTATCCTTGAAGTAGTATCAGGAGCCTTGCTTATACATACTAATATCTTCATTTTACTCTTGCTTTTAGAGCGCTTGCAAACTTAGACAAAAATGCTCTTCACATGTTTCAATTCAAAGGTATAAGATTTTCGTATGCGCGCATAATTATAGGCTAAATTTTTATGAATTTCGACGAAGTCAAGAAAGTGGTTCAATTGAAAAGGTTTAATCCTTAATTTTGTCTTCCCCAATATGTAAAAAATGAGAGAAGTACAGTTTAGAGAAGCCGTTTGCGAAGCCATGTCTGAAGAGATGCGTAAAGACGAAAATGTGTTCTTACTTGGCGAAGAAGTTGCTGAATACAACGGCGCCTATAAAGCGAGTAAAGGAATGCTTGAAGAATTTGGTGCTCGTCGTGTAATTGACACACCTATTGCGGAACTTGGATTCACTGGCATTGCTGTTGGAGCAGCTATGAACGGACTTCGTCCAATCGTTGAGTACATGACATGGAACTTCGCCATTCTTGCGGCTGATCAGATCATTAACTGTGCGGCGAAAGTATTGCAGATGTCAGGAGGTCAATACAACGTGCCTATTGTGTTTAGAGGTCCGAATGCGCAGGCTGGACAACTAGGCGCAACACACTCTCAGAGTTTCGAAAACATGTACGCACACATCCCAGGACTGAAGGTAATAACTCCTTCAAACCCTTACGATATGAAGGGGCTCTTAAAATCAGCTATTCGAGACAATGACCCTGTGTTGATCATGGAGAGTGAGAAAATGTATGGCGACAAAGGAATGATTCCTGATGGCGAATACATTGTGCCGATTGGATTAGCAAAAGTGGTAAAAGAAGGAACAGATGTCACAATCGTTTCTTTTGGCAAAATCATGAAGACGGCTATTTTAGCTGCTGATGAGCTCGCAAAAGAGGGAATTAGCGCTGAAGTAATTGACCTTCGCACAATTCGTCCATTGGATATAGACACGATTATAAAGTCAGTTAAAAAGACAAATCGATTAGTGACGCTTGAGGAAAGCTTCCCCGTTGCGAGTATTTCAACTGAGATTGCCTACCGAGTTCAGCGTCTTGCTTTTGACTATTTGGACGCTCCAATCTTGCGACTCACACAGTCTGACACACCTTTCGCCTATGCTCCGACGCTTATTGAAGAAGCATTGCCAAATGTTTCAAATGTCGTGAATGCCGTGAAGGACGTGATGTACGTTCAAAAATAAGATAGCCTTAATTACCTGTTCGCACCTACTATTTGGTCACGCTAATAGAAAGGACTATTTTTGCGCGCACTAAAAAGCTAGACCATCCTACACTAATTAAAATAAAATGGAACAAAATCTAATTTACATCCTTCCAGTATTCGGTCTTATCGGATTGTTGTACATGCTATTCCTTTCTTCTTGGGTAAAGAAACAACCTGCAGGAAGTGATAAAATGAAAAAATTGTCAGGATACATCGCAGATGGTGCGTTGGCGTTCTTGAAAGCAGAATATAGAATGTTAGCTGTTTTCGTAGCAATCGCAGGCGGAGCATTAGCAGTGCTTTCAGCAACAGAAGCAATTCCGGCTGGGATGTTCATCGTTGCAGCTTTCGTTGTTGGAGCCGTATTCTCGGCAATCGCTGGAAATATAGGAATGCGTATTGCAACTAAAGCAAACGTTCGAACAGCTGAAGCCGCAAAAACAAGCTTACCAAACGCCATGAAAGTGGCCTTCAGAGGCGGAACTGTTATGGGACTAGGTGTTGCCGGTCTAGCTGTCTTCGGTTTGTCTTCTATCTTCATTTTCCTAATCTTCCAAGCGGGAGGTACAGATCAATTGGATGGAGCCTCAATGAGTATTGTTCTTGAAACGTTAGCAGGTTTCTCACTAGGAGCTGAGTGCATCGCCCTGTTCGCAAGAGTTGGAGGTGGTATTTACACGAAAGCAGCTGATGTAGGTGCTGATCTTGTAGGTAAAGTTGAAGCTGGCATCCCTGAGGATGATGTTCGTAATCCTGCAACTATTGCAGATAACGTTGGGGACAATGTAGGCGATGTTGCAGGAATGGGAGCTGATTTATTTGGTTCATACGTTGCAACAATGCTAGCGGCGATGGTTCTTGGTAACTATTTAATCATTGAAGACCCTTCTGCTTATACGCGTTTCAACGGAATGGGACCAATCTTAATGCCTGTATTAATTGCAGGTGTTGGGTTATTACTTTCAATTGTTGGAACATGGGTTATAAAAATCAAAAGTAATGATGCAAAAGAGAAGCAGGTTCAAGCCGCATTCAACCTAGGAAATTGGGGCTCACTTGCCTTAACCGCAATTGCTTCTTACTTTATCATTCAATGGATGCTCCCAGAAACAATGAGCATGGAATTCTTTGGAGAAAACATCGACCCTGTTACCGGAGAAGAAATGGGAATTCCGATTCATAGAAACTTTGTTTTCTATTCTGTGTTAATCGGATTGGCTGTTGGTGGATTGATCTCTATGTTAACTGAGTATTATACAGCAATGGGTAAAAAACCAGTAATGGGAATCATTAAAAACTCATCAACTGGTGCCGCAACGAACATTATCTCAGGTTTATCTCTTGGAATGATGTCTACTGCAGCTCCGATTATCCTTTTCGCTGCAGCGATTTGGGGAGCATACTCTTGTGCTGGATTCTATGGAGTTGCAATTGGAGCTTCTGCAATGATGGCAACCACTGCTCTTCAATTAGCGATTGACGCTTTCGGGCCGATAGCTGATAACGCAGGTGGTATTGCTGAAATGTCTGAATTAGATCCTGAGGTTCGTCAACGAACTGATATCTTGGATGCTGTTGGTAATACTACCGCTGCTGTTGGTAAGGGATTCGCTATTGCTTCTGCAGCATTAACGGCATTGGCATTGTTTGCTGCTTATGTAAAGTTCACAGGAATTGATGGAATCAACATTTTTAAAGCAGACGTATTGGCTGCTTTGTTTATTGGAGGAATGATTCCAGTAGTGTTCTCTGCAATGGCTATGAGCTCTGTAGGAAAGGCTGCAATGGAAATGGTTAAAGAGGTTCGTCGTCAGTTCAAAGACATCCCTGGAATCATGGAGTACAAGGCAGAACCTGAATACGACAAATGCGTTGAGATTTCAACAAAAGCAGCATTGAAAGAAATGATGCTTCCGGGAATCATCACAATCGTTTCTCCAATTATCGTTGGTTTCGTTATGGGTGCTGAGGCACTTGGTTCTTATATGGCAGGTGTTACTGTTTCTGGTGTACTTTGGGCAATCTTCCAAAACAACGCTGGTGGTGCTTGGGACAACGCTAAGAAATCATTTGAAGCAGGCGTAATGATTGATGGTGAAATGACTTTCAAAGGTTCTGAGGCGCACAAAGCAGCAGTTACTGGAGATACCGTTGGTGATCCATTTAAAGACACTTCTGGTCCTTCAATGAATATTTTGATTAAGTTGACTTGTTTGGTTGGGCTTGTTATTGCTCCAATGTTGGCAGGACATGATTCTGTTGATCATGAGTCTTCTGAAAACACGAACATCGAAGAACTTGATACTACACAAGCATTACTTCTAGACGATACAATTGATTACACTGAAATTAAATAAACGTCATTAACTTCCGGGGGCTCGGTCATAAAGACCGAGCCTTTTTTGTTTCACGTCAAAACCAAATCCTATGAAATTACAAATCCTAACACTATTCGCCTTTGTTCTTCTTGCAGCAAGCTGCTCTGAAGGAGCAGACGCGAATGATACTGCACAAAATGCTGAACCAAAAGCATGCGATTGTGTAGATGTTTACAAAACAGAAGATGCGGCTCAAAAGGCAAAGTGCGATGAGCTTCGAAAAACTGAAGCTTTTGATAACCAGTTCCGCAAGTGCATGGCTGCCTCTATTACAGGAAGAAACCCTGAAGAAGTAAACCTGATAAAAGGCGAAAACTTAAAAATGCAAGCTCCATCAGATGGTGACTATGTTTTTAGCCCAGAGAAATCTAAATTAGTTTGGACTGGTAGCAAAATTACAGGTTCTAAGCATTCAGGGTTAATTACTCTAAGGAACGGGATGGTCTCTTTTACAAATGGCGAAATTACTTCTGCAAAATTAGTGTTAGATATGGGGTCCATTTCATGCATGGACCAAGACCTCCCAGATGAGGAAAAGGCTAAATTGATCGGGCACCTTACTTCTGAAGACTTCTTCGATACAAGCAATCACCCTGAAGCTTTCTTCGAATTTGAAAAATCTCAGACCAATGGGGCACGCGCTGAAATATCAGGAACATTGAATATTAAAGGGATTGCCAAGCCAATCTCAACAAGTGTCATCTTTTCTTCTACCGGTGAAAATGGAGCAGTTTTAACTGGTTCAATGATCATTGACAGAACGGAATGGGATGTGCGTTACGGATCTGGGAAATTCTTTGACGGTCTTGGAGACAACCTCATCAATGACAACATGACATTGAATTTCCAATTGAAAGGTTCGAAATAAAGCTTTCAGTTTAAGAAACAAAAAAGGCCGATTCAATTGAATCGGCCTTTTTTATGCTCATTTTTTTAATGATCAAAACAATCCGTGTAGATCACCATCTATGCTTTGGATGATCTTCCCAAGGTCCTCAGAATCCTCATGGAATCGATTATCATCTACATCAATGATCAACAATTTCCCTTTATCATAGGTTGAGATCCACGCTTCGTAGCGTTCATTCAATCGGGTCAGATAATCAAGACGAATTGCCTCTTCATATTCTCTTCCACGCTTTTGGATGTTTGTCACAAGTGCCGGAACACTTGCTCTCAAATAGATCATCAAGTCAGGGGGAGTTAAAAACTCCTCCATTAATTCAAAGAGGGCAATGTAGTTCTCAAAATCACGGGTTGTCATTAGCCCCATGGCGTGCAAATTGGGAGCAAAAATGTATGCGTCTTCATATATCGTTCGATCTTGAATGATTTTCACACCTGATTTACGCAACTCCATGAGCTGAGCAAATCTAGAATTCAAGAAATAGATCTGAAGGTTGAAAGACCAGCGCTGCATGTCTTTATAAAAATCATTGAGATAAGGATTATCATCAACATTCTCATAATGGGGCTGATACTTATAATGTTTCGCTAATTGCGTCGTAAGGGTAGTCTTCCCAGAACCAATGTTTCCGGCTATAGCTAAGTGCATGTATTTTTGTTTAAATAGATAAGTCTAAAGTACAAAATCAGATGTTCTTTGGGACGAAATCAATCAGCATTTTCATACTGAACTTGTAGTTTCTTCGCCTGAAGATAAAAGTATTTCCCATTTTGCGCATCGAAGAGCTGTTTTGAGGTAGAAGCTTTTGGATTCTGAAAAATTTCGGGTTCGATCGCTCCATAGTTATACCAAAGCGGACCGCTCTCTGTTCTCAAGAAAATCCCCGAAGCATGCGTGCGCATCTCTAGCACTCCATTTATTGGAATACGCTTCGCAATCCCACCGAATCGATCAAAAATCCATAAGCCATAATTCGCATCAGCCAGAATCACTTGTTCATGTCGTTCTGCAAGTCCCACAATCAAAAGCTCTCTCCCTAACAAGTTTGGTAGATATCCTGAATTGGCTTTGACACTCATACGCTCATCAATTCTCAGCAATTCCTTATTGAGGGCATCAAACATCCAAAACTCCTGGTTCACACCGGAAGCGACCCATTCAGGCAAACCTGCTCCTGTCTCAAAAAGCCTAACAACCCGCTGTTCGCTGAGGGTATTATCTAACAGGACCATTGTCCCCGTTTGTTTGAAAAAAATAAGCGGACGAAGGGGGTTGCTCACATCAAGCTGCGAAGGCATGCCAAGGTCCATTCTGCTGTAAACAAACAACGTATCCCCTTTCGGAGAGTGCTTAACTAGCGAGGCTTGACTCAGTGTGTAAACATAACCTAAGTCGTCTACTTTGAAATAGTCTACATCTTGTGACCAACTGATGGTGACCAATTGAAGCAGACACATTAGAATACATGAAATCATTTGTGGATGGTTTCTGCTTGTTTGTTTTGCATGAAAACGAGGAGTTCTTCCATGTATTTTCGTTCATTGCTCAGACGGGGAACCTTATTTTGGCCTCCTACCTTTCCTCTCCCGAGCATCCATGCATAAAACGTACCAGAAGGCGCCACATGTAGAATTGGCTCTCGAAGGCTGAGGTTGGACGTGCGTTTTGCCGCGTAATCAGAATTAACTTCTTTCAATGCTGTATCTAAATGACTCACAAAATGTGAAAGCTTGGATGGCTGCTCTTCGAATTCAAACAACCATTCATGCGCCCCTGTTTCCTTGTCAGTCATATACACGGGACAAGCAGTATAATCATTGACTTTTGCTCCTGTTGCAGCACATGCTCGTTTCACGGCCTCCTCAGCATTATCGATGATTAACTCTTCACCAAACGCATTGATAAAATGCCTTGTTCTCCCAGTCACTTGAATTCGGAAAGGAGAAAGGCACGTAAATCGAACCGTATCTCCAACTAAATAGCGCCAAAGCCCCGCATTGGTCGTAATAATTAAGGCATAATTCTGCCCTAATTCAACCTCATTAAGTAAGACCGTCTCTGGATTCTCATTTCCAAATTCAGACATCGGCATGAATTCATAGAAAATCCCGTAATCCAACATGAGTAGAAGGTCATCACCGTTAAGTGTGTCTTGTATGGCGAAAAACCCTTCTGATGCATTGTAAGATTCCACATAATTCATCCCCGTTTTCGGGATGAGCTTTTCGAATTGACTTCGGTAAGGCTTAAAGCTAACCCCACCATGCATGTACAATTCTAAGTTCGGCCAAACCTCCAATATGTTCGAGGCGCCCTTTAATTCAAGAATTCGTTTGAACAACACCAAGCTCCAACTGGGTACACCAGTCAGTATACTAATGTCCTCATTCATGGTTACTTGAGCCATGCGCTCAATCTTTTCTTCCCAATTATCAAGCAGCGCAATTTCCTTGTTAGGCGTTCTCCTTAGCTCAACCCAAATTGGAAGATTTTGGATGATAATGGCTGACAAATCCCCCGTGTATGCTCCTTCTTTAATGTTATCAATATTACTACTCCCCCCCATTACAAGGCACTTCCCTGAGTAGGGTTTTCCATCAGGCACGTTCTGACAATACATTGCCAAGAGGTCCTTCCCTCCTTTATAATGACAATCTTCAAGCGCCTCTTTCGTTACAGGAATGTATTTACTGACATCGCTTGTTGTGCCTGAAGATTTTGCAAACCACTTCACTCGCGAGGGCCACAAAACACCTTGTTCTCCATCTCTAAGCCGATCTATGTATGGACGAAACTCATCATAATCCCGAATGGGAACTGCTTCCTTAAAATCTGCTATTGTTCTAATTGAACTAAAGCCATGATTTGACCCGAAGTCGCTGTCTCTGCCCTCGGCAATCAGTCTTTCGAACCACTCCATCTGCACCTCCATAGGGTACATTCGAAAGAGGTCAATTTGATGCAATCGCTTTTTAATCACCCAAGAAAACAACGTATTAAAAGGCATAATCTAATTGTATAGAAGAAAAATACGGATAAAGTATTAATTAAAGTCTCTTTCATTGTGAAATCAAGTAAGTCAAATAAATAACTCCTCGAGTTCCTGTTTTTTTACTTAGATTGTTACAATTATAACGCTCAACGTGAAGTCTACTCTCTATCTCCTTTTCTGGCTCCTTTGCGCCCAGATGTGTTTTGCTCAGTCTAGCGATGTTGATTTCAAAAAAAATCACGAAGCAAACAAAGTTCTTCTTTGGTCAAAACCAGAGCAAGCTATTGCCATAGAGAAATTACTATTCATGGATCTCACAAGTGACTCTCTGAAGGCAGCAGCGGCTCAAGTAATTGCAATTGGATACTCAATAACAAGCCAATGGGACTCTGCATTAACATATCATTATCTGAGCTTGAGGCATGCCGAATATGCTCAAAACTCAAAACTATTGGCCTTCGCCTACAACAATCTTGGATTGGTTCACTTGAAGCTCCAAGACACATTACAGGCCACTATTTACCTGGATCTTGCAGAACCCTACATGCTTGAGACGTCAAAGGCAAATGAATTAGGTCGGTTTTTCAGAAGCAAGTACTTGACATTGCCAAAAAGCAAAATAATCGAAAGAGAGCACACGATCAGAAGAGCTCTTGCTTCATACAATATTGGAAATGATTCAACTGAGCTAATTGCCTGCTATGTAGAATTATCAGAATTACAACCAGACTCCATCCATTTATACATTCAAAAGGCAGATAAGCTGTTGAACACACTTCTTGTCCCCTGCGATGAAGCATCTATACAATGTTTGAAGGCAGAAGAGAAACTCATCAACAAAAAGCCCAATGAAGCCATCATTATCCTAATGAATGCTCACAGACGTTCAAAAGAGATCAATACTTGTTCTGGAACCGAAAAGATTCTATTGCGTCTAAGTGAGGCTTATGAAGAAATAAAAGATTTCAGAAATGCACGCATCTATTTAAGTGAGTATTATGACCTTCTTTCAGAAAAAAACAGGAATGAATCAAAAGCCAGCTCCTCAAATAATCACATCAAACTACTCAACACTGAACTAGAGAAACTGAGGGCAGGTCACAATGAAAACCTCGAAAGACTGAGCGAGATGACCTTCAAAGCTGAACAAGCAGAGATAGAACTTACTTACTCTATAAGAACCAATTGGATCATTCTTTTCGCCTTGGCTTGCCTCACTATTTTAGTCGTCACACTTCTTCGAATGATCAATTCAAAAAAGCGAAAGCAAATTGAATTGAACCATGGTATAGTTAAAATTAGAACTGCCCATGAGGAGCTTATTGCATCTGAAGGAAAGCTCAAGTCAACGCAATTACAACTCATCCAATCTGAAAAGCTGAACTCGATCGGAATCCTGGTCGCAGGTGTGGCTCATGAAATCAATAATCCGCTCCATTATCTGCAGAGTGGAATTTATTTATTAAGATCGAAAGAGCCTCCATTTTTAATCGAAAAAGACCGGTCTGAATTCCTTGAGATTTTAGATTTAATGGAAAAGGGAGTTCATGAAGCTTCTTCTATCGTAGGAAACCTCCAGCAATTCAGCCGTAAGACTGATTTTGACACACATGTTAAGGTAGATCTAAACTCTACAATCGTAAGAAGTTTACAACTTTTAGAACATAAGATTTTGCGGTCAGTAGGAAGAATTCTCTTTGAACCCGTAGGTAAATTTGAGATTCTAGCAAATGCAGAATCCCTCGTTCAAATTTTCGTGAATTTGATTTCAAATGCGCTTCACGCATCTCCAAAAATAAATTCGATTAGCATTTCACTTCATGCTGGTCCCTACCAAACTGTACGGGTGCAAGTAAAAGATTGTGGAGTGGGTATTTCAAAAGAAAATTTAAGGAAGATCTTCGACCCATTCTTTACTACCAAACCGGTTGGAGAAGGCACTGGATTGGGATTGTCTATTGTTCATAAGCTTGTTACTGAACAACATGGAACAATTGAAGTTGCTAGCACGCTAAATGAGGGTACAACCTTTACTTTGAACTTCTCATTAGCCTCATAACATGCTCAATCTTTGAGCTCTTTTCTTCCATCTGCGTGCAAGGCAAAACGACCTACATTTCTTTCATGAACGTGATCAAGTTGTGGCCAAGGCCAACCGCCAAATTGGGTGCGTTGGTAATCTTGAAAAGCCGCTTGAATTTCTTCCCGTGAATTCATCACAAAAGGACCATGTTGCACAACAGGTTCATTGATAGGTCTTCCTTGAAGGATCAAAACATGAGCTACTTCTGTTCCACTGGACAATGTAACCTCTGCATCTGGATTTACATCAGCAGAATGATAAAACGGAATATTGATTCCATCTGCCTTTAGTTCATTCCCTTTGAAGAAATAGATTGTTCGATTGATTCCTGCAGCGGCCTTTGGAAGCTTCCATTTTGCGCCGGCAGCCATTTCGACGTTCCACACTGCAACTTCATTTGAAGTCACGGCCGCCCATGAATCTGGGGGAGGCGCTGGAGCCTTGTGCCCTTTTATCTCTCCTATAATAATCTCTACTTTAGTCGCTTTTCCGCTGTCGTCTATATGCTTATACTTTGGAATGTTTTCGCCCCAAAGCATCTTAAAATGAGGCTCAACCATTTTATTCGCTCTCGGAAGATTCAACCAAATCTGAAAAAGCTCCATCGGATTTTCTTCGTCCTCTTTCAAAAGGGGAAACATTTCAGAGTGCTGCACACCCTTGCCTGCCGTCATCCACTGAACATCGCCATTTCCATACCGCCCAGCCGCACCGAGTGAGTCTGAATGATCTACCATCCCTTCGCGCACTACTGTTATAGTCTCGAAACCTCTGTGTGGATGCCCAGGAAAACCAGGGACTTTCATTCCATGGTACATTCTCCAACCGTCTTTAACAATGAAATCTTGTCCCATATGACGCCCATCTAAACTTGCAGAAGGCCCCATTTCAGCATTCCCCTTCGGGTAGGCATCTTCATGATGAACACAAAACAAGAATGGATCTCGCGTTTCCCATTGAAACCCCAAAGGTTTGATGTTACTCACGGCTAATTGATCCATTTGACTTTTTTTTGTTGACGAAAACGCTGCTTTCGAAGCGAATAAAAAGCCTGAGCTTAAGGCCGCAAACTTCTGAAGAAAACTCCTTCGATTAGACATGATTTCACTTGTTTAATGTAGCAACATCTAAATTGCCGCCATCTCTTAAAGGTACAGCTTCTTCTTTAGAAAACCATCAGTCAATAAATTCAAAAACTCGCACTCAACGATCTGATTATAGAAAAAATAAGCAGAAAAATAAGCTACAACTGACTCATTCTATACGAATACAAAATAGAATTGAACGACTATACATTTAATGTTGAGGGCATTGAGTTGGTTTGTAGCTTCGCCTAAGGGAAGGGGCCAGTTCTTATCCTTAATAAGGTAATACCAAGCTCCTCTCTACACAAAAGAACCTCACCTCGCTGAGAAAACCGGAGCACTATTTCTACTTCACGAAATTACATACATGGCAAATAACACTTTAAAAGTAGACGAAAGACAACGTGAAATTGGCAATTTCATGGTCGGAAGGCTTTTGCCATTTGCTAAGAAAAGGCAAGTAGGGCCGTTTACATTTATTGATCACATGGGGCCGGCTGAAATGGGAAATGGCGCATACATGGATGTTGATCAACATCCGCACATTGGATTGAGTACCCTTACTTACCTCATGGACGGGGCTATTACTCATAGAGATAGCACCAGATCAGACCAGTTGATTGCTGCGGGTGATGTAGGCTTCATGACGGCAGGCAAAGGAGTCACGCATACTGAGCGCACTCCAAATTACTTGAGGACTGCCAAGCCGTTCATTCTTCATGGCTATCAGATTTGGGTGGCGCTTCCAAAAGCAAATGAAGAAGATGAACCTCATTTTCAGTTCATCCCGAAATCCCAACTTCCGAAATGGAGTGAAAACGGTTTGGACCTCATCCTTGTTGCAGGAGAAGGATTCGGACGAAAATCACCCCTGAAGGTACATTCAGATTTATTCATGGTAGACATCTCTTCTAAAACAGCTCGAACCCTGGCCATTGCAGGACAGCTTCAAGGAGAAATAGCCGTTGTGGTTACCCATGGAAGTGTGATGATTGGGGATGAAAATGTTGAGGAGGGCCAAATGCTCATTTCAAAGACCATTGACACCTGCTCCATTGAACTGTCTGATCATACACGTGTGTTGCTTTTTGGCGGACAGCCTCTTCCTGAAGAGCGGTATCTGATGTGGAATTTTGTTTCGTCGTCTAAAGATCGTTTGAAACAAGCGAAATCAGATTGGGAAAACAAACGGTTCCCTAAAGTGCTGAATGACGAAACCTATATCCCGTATCCGCCTGCTCGGTTCTAAAATTTTATAGGTCGAAAAACAAAATAGCCAGCGGCAAATCCATCAAATACTTTTTATTCTAAATTCACATTTTTCTTAACCGAATTATGAATCAACATGCTTTAGAAAACGATCCTGAATTCTTAAACCTGCAAACCGAAATGGTTTGCATGCAGAGCTGGGTCATTGAAAATAAAAAACGGATTGTCATTCTTTTTGAAGGTAGAGACAGTGCCGGAAAAGGTGGCGCCATTATGCGCTTCATTCGGTACATCAATCCGCGCTTTTACGAAGTAGTGGCGCTCAACAAACCCACTGATGATGAACGCGGTCAATGGTATTTTCAACGTTATGTAACACACTTACCTAAGCCTGGACACATCTTGTTCTTTGACCGAAGCTGGTACAACAGAGCAGTAGTAGAACCCGTAATGGGCTTTTGCTCTCAAGAAGATTACAAGAGGTTCATTCCTCAAGTACGTCAATTTGAAAAAATGCTCATTGATGACGGCTGTATTCTAATAAAATTCTGGTTTTCCATCAATAAAGATGAGCAAAACAAAAGACTGCTTGAGCGAAAAACCAATCCGTTGATCAACTGGAAGCTCAGCTCTGTTGACATGGAAGCGCAATTAAAATGGGAAGATTACACCCATTTCAAACAAGAAATGTTCAGATTAACGGGTACAGAACAATCTCCTTGGATCTTAATTGAAGGAAATGACAAGGATAAAGCGCGAAAAGAAGCCATTCGGTATGTGCTAAATGCCATTCCCTATCACAACAAAGGATTTACGGGTGAACGTCTTGAACCTGAACCTAATATCATTAGGTTAGAGAATCGATTTTCCTTCTAATAGACACAAAAAAAGGCCATTGTTTTAAACAATGACCTTTCTAATGGTAGCGGGGGCAGGACTCGAACCTACGACCTTCGGGTTATGAGCCCGACGAGCTACCAACTGCTCCACCCCGCACTATATTTTGACGTTTACTTTGGTAGGTAAACTAAATTTTCTTTATTTCCCTTTCATTTAAGGGATGGCAAAGATAGGTATTATTCCTTTCTTTGCAAATAATTTAAAAACTATTCAATTTGACACACCGCTCAGGATTTGTAAATATTGTAGGAAGCCCCAACGTCGGCAAGTCCACGCTCATGAATAACTTGGTAGGAGAGAAACTGAGCATCATCAATTCGAAAGCTCAAACTACTCGGCACCGGATCATGGGTATCGTAAATGGAGATGATTACCAAATTGTCTACAGTGATACCCCAGGCGTTCTTGACCCAAAGTACAAGCTTCACGAAGGAATGATGAAATTCGTTTCAAGCGCCCTCCAAGATGCAGATGTGCTTTTGCTGGTCACAGACATTTATGAAGAGGGACTGAACCATCCTCAAACGCTTGATAAGATTGCAGCCATGGACGTCCCTGTCTTTATCTTAATCAACAAGATAGATCTCGCTAAAGACAAGGAGATCATTGAGAAGAAGATTGACCTCTGGAAAGAGCGAATCCCAAGAGCCATTGTTGCTCCTATTTCGGCTTTGCACAAATTCAACGTCGAAAAACTTTTTGATCACATCGTGGACATGCTTCCCGAAGCGCCACCATACTTCCCGAAAGACGAGCTAACCGATAAGCCAATGCGCTTCTTCGTATCAGAGATCATTCGGGAAAAAATCCTCACGCACTACAAGCAAGAGATTCCTTATTCATGTGAAGTAATCGTAACTGATTACCACGAGGAGGCAAGAATCACGCGAATAAGAGCTGAGATTATTGTTGCCCGTGATTCTCAAAAAGGGATCTTAATTGGGCATCAAGGAAAAATGCTAAAAAGAGTTGGGACCGAAGCACGCATTGACATTCAGAAATTTATAGACAAAAAAGTCTTCTTGGAAGTATATGTGCGCGTAGACAAAGACTGGCGAAATGATGAAACGAAATTAAAGCGTTTCGGCTACCTCTCTTAATATGGTTCGGTTTCCGAAAGCAAAAATCAACATTGGCCTCTCTATTACAGGAAGGCGTGAAGACGGCTACCATAACCTTGAGAGCATCTTTGTTCCTATTCCGCTCTATGATGTGCTTGAAGCTGTCACCAATACTTCTGGAAGCTTCAATATAGCCTTGAGCGGGTTAAGCATTCAGGGAGAGAAGGAAGATAATCTGGTCTACAAAGCTTGGGACTTGCTTCGCGAAGCACATGGCATTAGTGGTGTAGATGTGGCACTGATGAAAGTGATCCCCATGGGAGCTGGTCTTGGAGGAGGGTCAAGTGATGGCGCACATATGCTATTACTTCTAAATGCCCTTTTTGACTTAGGTCTTTCATTGGAAGAACTCAAGAACTTCGCTGCCCAATTGGGCAGCGACTGTCCATTTTTCATTGATGAGATTACGTCGTTTGTTTCTGGAAGAGGTGAGCTGCTTTCTCCAGTTGAACTGGACTTGAGCGGAAAGCATTTAGCGCTCATCAATCCGAAGATTCATGTTGGAACGGCCGAAGCTTACAGTTTAATCTCACCTCATCCCGCTCTTTTCGACCTAAGAAAACTAAAGGTTGATGACCTCAACAAGTGGTCTGAAAATGTGGTGAATGACTTTGAAGCCCCCATTGCCGATCGTTATAATGCAATTGAAGTTGCTAAAAAAGAATTGATTTCTGCTGGTGCCTCTTATGCTTCAATGACAGGCTCTGGCTCTACCGTTTATGGTGTTTTTGAAAAAAGCCCCAAACTGGAATTAGCGAAAGACTGGTTCTATTGGACTGGAAAACTCTAGGCTATTTGGGCGCACGGGCATAGATAATGAGCCCCAAAATGAAGAAAAGCACATTGGGCACCCATACTGCTATAGATGCCGCTAATCCGGCATTTGTGGCTGCAACAGTCATGATTTTCATTGTGAAAATGTAGGTCAATCCAATAATGATGGCAAAGAACAAATGAACGCCTGTTCCTCCTCTTACTTTTCGCGCAGCGATGGAAACACCAATGAGAGTGAGCACATAAATGGCAAAAGCATTCGATGTTCTAGAGTACTTTTCAATCTCTACAAACGCCATGTTCCCTGAACCTTTTCGCTCCACTTCAGCAATATAATCATTCAACTCATGGTAATTCATGGTCGAAATGATCTCACTTCGCTGACCAAAATCTTCAATGGCCATGTTCAATACTGTGTCTAACTCACCAACCAATCGCACATTCTCTGTCCCGTCTTGATAAATGTCTCGGATTCGCGCATTGGTTATTTTCCATTTATTGTCACCTAAAGACTTCGCTTTTGAAGCCATTATTTTCCGTGTCATGCGCCCGTCTTCCCAATTCTCAAGAGCGAACTTGTACCCTACTTCACGTTCAGCAGTGATGGATCGGAAATAAGCAATAGTCCCTGGCTCAATCTCTCTATATAGATGTTGGTCACTTATATGGAAGCGCGTGTGGATGTAGGTGAACTCAAAATCAACCTTGACCTTATTCGCCTCAGGAAGGAGTATGTGCGCTATTAGAAGCGACAGAATCACCAAGAAAGTAGACGCGATAAAGAACGGACGCAACAGCCTATTGAAACTCACTCCACCAGAAAGCATCGCGATAATTTCAGAGCGCTGTGCCAAGCCCGAAGTAATGAGAATAATGGCAATAAAGACGATGAACGCGCTCAACATATTCCCGAAATGCAAGCAGAAATTGAGGTAGTAGTCTACTATAATTTCATAAAATGGCGCGTGATTGGTAATCAAATCATCTACGTTCTCAGATAAGTCAAAAACCACTGCAATCACACAGAAAGCAGCAATCATAAAGAAGAATGCTCCAAGAAATTTTTTAATGATATACCAATCTATTTTCTTCATTCAGAAGACCATTAAAGCCGCTGTGTAACTTGTTTCACCATTTGATTCTTCCATGTTGTGAAAGTACCATCTGCTATTTTCTCTCGCGCCTCACGCACCAAGTCAAGATAGAACGTTAAATTATGGACGCTCGCAATGTACATCGCCAACAACTCATTTGCCGCAAATAAATGACGAACATAGGCCTTGGAATACATCTGATCAACAACAGAAGTTCCTTCTGGATCGAGGACTGAAAAATCATCAGCCCACTTTCTATTCTTCATATTCATAAACCCGTTCCGTGTGAAGAGGTGTCCGTTTCGCGCATTACGCGTGGGCATTACACAGTCAAACATGTCAACCCCTAACGCTATGTTTTCAAGAATATTTGCTGGAGTACCAACCCCCATCAAGTAACGCGGTTTATCTTTGGGAAGAATGCTGCAAACCAAATCTGTCATGGCATACATCTCCTCATGCGGCTCCCCTACGCTCAATCCACCAATGGCATTTCCATCAGCACCCTGCTCAGCAATGAACTCAGCAGACTGCTTGCGCAAATCAGTATAGGTTGACCCTTGCACAATTGGAAACAGCGTTTGCTGGTGTCCGTACTTTGGCTCCGTTTCATTCATGCGAGTTATGCACCGCTTCAACCACCGGTGCGTCATCCCCATAGATTCTCTGGCATAACCAAATTCACACGGATAAGGCGTGCATTCGTCAAAAGCCATGATGATATCAGCCCCAATAGAACGTTGAATATCAATGGCGCGTTCAGGCGAAAATATATGCGTTGATCCATCAATATGGGATTTAAACTTAACCCCTGACTCTTCAATCTTTCGATTATCAGAAAGACTGTAGACCTGATAACCACCAGAATCAGTCAATATGGGAAGGTCCCAATTCATAAATTTGTGCAACCCTCCTGCTTGTTCTAGAATAGCTATCCCAGGACGAAGATAAAGATGGTAGGTGTTACCAAGAATAATCTGAGCCTTCACATCTTCTTTCAGCGCTGGTTGGGGAACAGCTTTTACTGAACCTATTGTTCCAACTGGCATAAAAATAGGGGTTTCAATCACCCCATGATCCGTCTGAATCCTTCCTGCTCGGGCTGAAGAATTGGGATCTGTATGTTCTACTGAAAATTTCATTGCCGCAAATGTAACTATACCTCGCGAAGCAATTCCTATAATTGCATATGATCGGAACAATCGTCAACGTAATTACGGTAGCAATTGGGAGCACTGTCGGGCTCCTTCTCAGAGATAAATTGCCCCAACCACTTATCAAAGCTGTGTTTTCGGCACTCGGCTTGTTCACCATTCTCATAGGAATCAAAACGGCTTTTGATACTTCAGATCTTTTCGCTGTGGTCATAAGCCTTGTCATTGGCGCCGTGTTAGGCCAAGCGCTGCGACTTGAAGAACGAATTACTTCGTCCATAGATAAACTGAAACAAAAGGGCGGGAAAAATGAAGAAGGAAAAGATCGCTTTGCGGAAGGTTTGGTTACGGCCTTCATCTTATTCTGTATTGGCGCTATGACTTTCATTGGCTGTTTGAATGAAGGCCTTAAGGGAGACCGAAGTACCATTCTCACAAAATCCATCATGGACCTTTTCTCTTCCGTGGCCTTGGCTTCAGCATTTGGAAGAGGTGTCTTGTTCTCCATTATCCCTCTCTTTCTTTACCAAGGAGCACTCACATTAGGAGCTTCTTGGCTCGAACCCTACCTCACCGCAGAAATTCAATCTGTTATTTTAGGCTGTGGAGGGATTCTTCTGATCGGATTAGGATTGAATATTCTAGACGTAACCAAGTTGAAAATCATCAATCTTGCTCCATCTCTGCTCCTTGCCCCGCTCTTTGCTGTGTACGTACCGAAGCTCATGGACTACTTAAACTGCCTTTTTGACAGCTTTATTTAGCTAAAACTGCCATTATGTCATCTAAATAGTTCGTTTTCTGCCTTTTTGTGTCGAAAAACTCGATGGCACATCCTTTGACCTATTGAGTTCAAACAGAAACGAAAAAACTTTTAGTTATGAATTTAGCAAAGCAGTACAAGCAAAACAACCCTTCTATGTTCAACGCATTTTTTGATGATGCCTTCGCTAGAGATCTTTTTGTAAATGACAAAGGAAGACCACGCACAGCATCAGTAAAACGTCCAGCAGCGAATGTTAGCGAATCTGAAGCGGCATTCGAAATTGAACTCGCACTTCCTGGTTTCAACAAACAAGATTTAAAAATTGAGCTGGACAAGAACCGTTTGACCCTCTCATCTGAACAGAAAAAAGAGGAAAAAGAAAACGCAAAAAATTATGCGTTCCGTGAATTCAACTCAAGTGCGTTCAACAGACAATTCGTGCTTCCGCGGTCAATAGACACGGATCACATTGAAGCGAAGTATGACAATGGAATTCTATTCGTCACTCTTCCGAAGAAAAAAGAAGCTATCGATCCTGTAAAACAAATAAGGGTCAACTAAGAGAGCAGTTTTGGTTAAGGTTAGAAAGCGGAGTCCAAAGGGGTTCCGCTTTTTTTATGGCTTATTTTGTCGGAAATACTCCATGTAGCTCAACCCCTTTTCTACATAACGGGGATCATGTGTTTTCGGCTTCCCAACAAGCGGATACTTGCGCCCAGCATTGTGGTAATGAAAAGCATCCTTGAAATCGCCCTTCCGTATGAACTTCCCGTACTCATAGTTGATCCAGAGCACCCCGTGATAGAGGCCATCTTCTCCCCGAATATCAGACACATTTACCTCCAGGCCAATGCACTTGTAACCCATTAGCTGAAATGGGCCCCAAGAGGTTGCTAAGTTTTTGATTGCATCATCTGAAGCGTCTTCAAGGTGATGCAATTTCACATTTTCGTACCTTTTTCGGTCGCCAGACTTCACCTTCACTAGTCGATTGTAAACGCCTTGTTCGAAGCGGCTCCCAGAAGGAATCTTCCCGCTGGTTTCCAAAACAATCAGCGCCATCAGATACTCATAAGAAAGATCAAAATCTTCGGCGTACTCCAACACATCTTCGCCGTAATTCACTAAAGTCTCCTCCAGCGCACTTCCGTGGAAAGCCTCAGCACCGGGAATCACTTCACTCGAAGAGTGGTTAAAGAACAGATACAAAACTGTTCCCAACACAAGTAAAATTAGGAAAGAAAGAATGGCAATCCTGTTTCTAGACATGCTTTGAATTTGTACTTTTAGATTTCCCTCTAAGTTCCAAAAATAGTTGCTATGCCAGCAAATAAGTACGCACTTCTTCGCTATCGCATCATTGATCGGTGTATTTCAAACGAAGCAAAGCCCTATCCCACAAAAGAAGAGTTGCGCCAGGCGTGCGAAGATGCGCTCTTTGGAAGTGATGGAGAAAACATCAGCGAAAGCACCATTGAGAAAGATTTATGGGCCATGCGAAACGAAAACGATCTCGGCTACCACGCGCCCATCTCCTACAGCAAAGCACACAAAGGCTATTGTTACACCGACCCTGAATATAGCATTAGCGACCTGAGCCTGAATGATGACGACTTGGACGCCCTCAACTTTGCTGCAGACACCATTATGCAGTTTCGAAACATCCCCATTTTTAGTCAGTACGAAAATGCCATAGAGAAAATTGTATCCCGGCTGAAAATCACTCCCGATGTGAATGACAGGAGCTCAGATCGCTTCATTCAATTCGAAGAAGCACCTGAAGTGAAAGGCGCAGCACATTTGACATTGCTCCTTGAATGCATCAAAGAGCGCAAAGAAATTGAGTTCGACTACGAGAAGTTTAGCGATGGAAGCAACAAGAAACACACCGTCCACCCCTACCTCCTTAAAGAATACCGCAACAGATGGTATTTGATTAGCTGGGAAGCAGACCGAGATGACTACCGAACTTACGCCCTCGATCGCATTTCAGAACTAAAATCGAAAAAACAAGGCTTCGATCAGAACCCCAATTTCAACATAGATCGTTTTTTCGCTCACAGCATCGGAATTACGGAGATTGACTCTGAACCCGTCTTAATTACCCTAGAATGCAGTAATGTTAGAGCCAAATACCTTGATTCACAACCCATTCACCGCAGTCAGAAAATCAATTGGCTAGAAGACGGTAAGGCCCATGTAACGCTGAAAGTACTGATCACCTATGAGCTCATTGCAGAACTATTAAGTCATGCTAACACTACCAAGGTCATCAGTCCCAGCTCATTGCAGGGTCGAATCAAACATACTTTAGAAGAAAATTTGCGCTTATACTCATAACGTAAATACATTACGCTCTGCCTCCCGAACCTTGTGTAAAACAACACACTATGCAAGGTTCAAGCAACACCTCAGCCAGCAATGGTATTTTCAGATTCTCTGCTTTTAGCATTGAAGTGATTTCCTATTTCACTCATCGCGACGCCGTTCAGCTAAGCGGCTCTTTTAGCGAGAATGGTGCGAGAAGAAACATGACATTCCAAATGGATTATCCAACACTCAATCTCTTTTTGCGTTCGCGTCTATCTAATAAAAAATGCGCCGCTATAATGTCTTCTATTGGAGAAGGACTTTCATGCGCCAACCCAAGGTGGGAGAGCATTCTACTAGCAGACGTCATTGGCGCTCCGATGCTGCTCCAAAAGATTGGACTGCTCGTTCAAAACAATCAAATGCGTGGAACCTCTCCCTTTATTAGCAAAATATTCAACCTGCAAGAATAAAAAAAGTTAACCGTAAATCCTTTACGTTCTGCCTCCCGAACATTGTACCATCAAACAATAAATATCCAGGTTATGTATTCACTTTCAGAAGTTCGCCAGCACATTGATTCAATCTCTCGTCCAAATGGGTATAACACCTACGCTTGGAACGTAACAAAGAAAATGGCCATGGAAGTTTGGTCTTGTTACCTTTCAAATCGCCCATTTAGAAAGCCTGTAAATTATTTCTGCAAAGAGTTTTACCAGATGATCCGCACCCCTGAAGGCCAATACATTATCCCTGAAAACAAATTCAGAACCTACTAAAACGTCTTACCTTAACACCTCCCCAACGGTTGGGGCTCGCGCTCCTCGGTTTTCATTTCTATTTTCCGTGAGCCCCAACCTTTCTGCATCACACCTTAATTCGCGCTTTTCCCACTTCTGGTGTTAACAAGTAGAATGGCCTCACTCTCTACTCAGATTTGTTTCTTCTAAATTTGAATCTGAACGAAAACACATGTCGACTAATTCACTCAGCGAAATAATTAACTATTTTGTCTACAAATTTTGTTGATTCATCGATATTAGACTACATTCGCTAATCAGTTTGACTGTGTTGGTAAATCGAAAACAATGAGGGCTATTTCTAAAAATGCACAAGCCCATCTTAGTGAATTGTATCACAATAAGCTCGGATGGTCCCCCGCGAAGGAAGCGGGAGAGTCTGTGCTACTTACCTATTCCGGGGATATCAACCAACGAAAAATTGATGCGTTACTCAAACTCACAGAAGAGGCCATTTTAGATCACGGCTCGAAAAGACAAGTGATGAAACGAGTATGTACAGTGCTCATCGAATGCCTTCAAAACATCTCAATACACGGAGCAAAAGACAATACAGGGAAAGGAAAGTCGTTTTTCATCCTTTCTACAAACAACGAAGACTACATTGTACGTTGTGGAAACCTTGTTTTTCAAGAAGATGCCAATCTGCTTGCATTCAAAATAGACGAACTCAACGCTTTCTCCCTACCCGAACTAAGAAAGCTGTACATCGAAACTTTATGCAATGACAGTTTCAACTACAAAGGCGGTGCTGGCCTAGGATTTCTAACCATTGCTAAAAAATCTAGCAAACCAATGACCTATGAGCTGATTAGCACAGAAAGTGACCTAGCCTTCTTCTCAACCATTTATGCGGTAGCTAAGTAAGTTTTTGCGTTCTTAGTACTTACAATTGGCATGCACTTTCATGAACTCTTTTAGAACTTTCGTCTCTCAGAATGAGCTAATATCCCAAGCGGAAGATGTTGCGCACCGCCTTATTACAAAAAAACACTCCTCAGAATACACCTATCACAATCTAGATCACACGTTGCGTGTCTCTAAAAAGGCCTTTGAACTGGGGGCGCGTCAAAACCTGAGTGTCCCAGAACTGCATGACTTGATCATTGCTGCTTTATTTCACGATACAGGATATTATGACTCCGTAAACGATCATGAACGAATTGGCGCTGCATATGCAACAGACTTCCTACAGACGAATACTGCAAGCACTGCCTGCATTGAAAGAGTAAACGACCTTATTCTGAGCACTAAAATAACCACCCCACCAGAGACACTTTTACAGGAAACTCTGTGTGATGCTGATTTGAATTACCTTGGCGCAACTGAATTCTTTAGCCTTGTTGAAAGATTAAGGTCAGAATGGCTTTTGACAGGAAGGAAGAACTTCACTGAAAAAGCATGGATTCAACAAAACATTGATTTCTTTGAGCTACATACCTTTTATACCTCTGCGGCTCAGCAATTATTCGGACATGTCAAAGAAGAAAACCTCAATCAAATGCGCAAAGATCTTCGCGCTCTTTCTATCTCTTCTCGCCTTTAACGCTTGCGAAGAAAAACCAATCTTTGAAAAGCCTTACTGCCTTATCAGAGACGCCAACTTTCAGTCCATGGCAGATGCCATTGATAACAGAAATTCTGAAGCCTTTATCCCCTTTCTAACTCACTCTAATCCAGAAATTCAATTTCTGGCAATCGCTCATGCAGCCTCTTTGCAAGAAAGCGCTATCGTACCAAGCCTCTTTGCACTTAAAACACCTCAAGCCATTTACGCCATAGGCCAACAACGAGACGCCAACAACCTTCCCGGTCTCTATGAAATCCTAATGCTTGATTCTCTGCCTCTACTGACCGAAGCAGCCCTTGTTGCCATTGCAAAATCTTCAGACTCACTCCAAACAGTAAATTTGCTGCCTTTTTTATTCGCTAGCTGTGAAATCAATCCGATGTGGGCTGCTTTTCATGCAATTTCTTCAAAAGGCGATCTTCAATCGATTGTCCCTGTGGCCTTTGAGCAACTAACCTGTACAAAACCTGACTTTCGGTTAGCAGCAGCTCATTTCTTAGCGCGTTCAAAACAATTAAACCTTACTTCTTTCTCTGAAGAACTCTTCGATGCTTGGAATAGCGAAAAAGAAATCGATGTTAAAATTGCACTCAGTCTTGCTTTTAAGAATAGTCCTGACCCAGAAACAGCAGGGTTTCTCAATAGAGAAATGCTTAACCAAGGAGATGAAAGGGTGCGCTATAACCTCCTTCGATCAGCAATAACATTGAACGTCTGCGAAGAGCAAACACTGATTCAGATGCTCAAAGACAATGGAACAGGCATCGCCATGTTGGCGGGATCAACGCTCGGGAGCATTGGCTGGACAGAGGAGAATAGCGTGTTCCTTCGAAATTCGGAACTAAACTTCGAGGGAAATCTAGGTAGACAAAAAGCATACCTCCTTCATGCCAACAATGACGATTTAGTTTATGAGACACTCATTGAATTGGCCTCAAAAGAATCAAGCCCCTACCGGAAAGCAGCCTTATTAAACACAATGAGCTTAACGCCGCTCGCTGCTGAATACAT
This sequence comes from Flavobacteriales bacterium, assembly GCA_047636995.1. Lineage (GTDB taxonomy): Bacteria > Bacteroidota > Bacteroidia > Flavobacteriales_D > Sanyastnellaceae > JAQWQB01. Next base: position 35,976 of record JBLIGQ010000015.1, read on the forward strand.
TGCACTGCACATTGACAGCTCCCTACCAAAAGTGGTTCAGACAACCGCCATGGATGCCTTATTTAATATGAAAAGAGGAGATCTCCTCCCTGCAAATTTCAACTTGAATGCAGCAATAAGTGAAGGAATAGCCACCCAAGATGAAGGAGTACTAGCTGCTATTGGGTATTATTTACAAGGGGCAGACCCTTCTGATTTTATTGACGAAGAGCAACTACTTCGTGAGCAAATTACGTATTTAGAACTCCCAAAAGAAGTTGAAACGCACAATGAAATCGTTAAGGCGATTAACCATTTGTACGGTGATTCATTAGACATTGTAACCCCAGATTTCAACCACCCAATCAACTGGGAGCTTTTAGGAATGTTTGGAGACACGGTTAATGTGGAGCTTCAAACCTCAGCAGGAACTATTTATTTGGCTCTGTATCCAACCCTTGCTCCTGGCAGCGTAGGAAGCTTTGTTCAACTTGCTTTAGATGGATTTTATGACGGAAAATTTTACCACCGCGTCGTGCCAGATTTCGTTGTACAGGCGGGATGTCCAAGAGGAGATGGATGGGGAGGCGTAGATTACAGCATCCGATCTGAACTCGCTATTGAACGTTACCAAACAGGAAGCATAGGAATGGCATCAGCTGGCAGAGACACTGAAAGCTGCCAGTGGTTTATCACACATTGCCCTACCCCACATTTAGATGGGAGGTACACTATTTTCGGCCAAGTAACAGCAGGAATGGATGTCATTCGGAATACAGCAGTAGGAACAACGATTAACAAAGTACTGATCACTCAATGATCACGTCTTTTGTTCCTTCTTCTTCGCTGCAGGGAATAAAATATTGTTTAAAATCAATCTATATCCGGGAGAGTTGGGGTGCAAATTCAGATCAGTCACAGGATCATTTACCATGTGTCTATAATCTTCTGGGTCATGTCCTCCGTAATAAGTCCACTGACCTTGCCCTAAGGTTCCATGAATGTATTTCGCTGACTTAATTGATTTCGTTTCACCCATGATTGTTACCTCTGGACGAATGTACTGGGTATTAAATGCAGTAGTTTGTCCCATGAAACCCGCAACAACCTGTTCGTGATTCTGCGTTAACATAGTAGGAATGACATCCCACTTTGCACTAAAATCAAACAGCGTAAAGAAATCATTGATACGTCCTATTTTCGCGTGAGCTTCTGTAGCATCAATTGTGCTGAACTCATAAACCATAGGGTCTTTTTCTAGTCTATAATCCTTAAAGGCCAATCCTTTCCCGAAATCCAGTTTTTCTTGCGCGTTAACATCAGCAGGATCACCGTCAAACATACTTTCACAGATATCTGCATTTTGAGCGGCCAGCGCAATGTCATATGAATCTGTTCCTGAACACATTGTGAACAAAAACCCTCCACCAAGTACAAAGTTTTTAATCTCAAAAGCGACTGATCGTTTCATCTCTGAGACTTTAGAGAAGCCCATGCTAGCGGCTAAACCTTCTTGGTACCGAACTTCTTCTTGATACCATGCCGCTGTTCTAAAACTACGGTAGAATTTCCCATACTGCCCCGTGAAATCCTCATGGTGTAAGTGCAGCCAATCGTACTTTGGCATTTCGCCTCTAACAACTTCTTCATCATAAACGACGCTGTAAGGAATCTCGGCGTAAGTCAATACTAAGGTAACAGCATCATCCCATGGAAGCTTACTTTTTGGGGAATAGACAGCAATCTTTGGGATTTCCTCAAGACTCACTCGTTCCATGTTCACTTCAGGATCTGCTATTTGGGTGTAAATCTGTTGCGCTTGAATATCAGCAATGATTTGTATGCTCACTCCACGAATTGAGCATTCAGAAATAATGTCTGGATAATTTGATATTAGAAAACTTCCGCCCCGGTAATTCAATAACCACTCAACTTCTATGTCGTTCTGCAACACCCAATACGCGATGCCATATGCTTTCAAATGGTTTGCTTGATCATCATCCATAGGGATTAAAATCTTACTCGCATTAGCCCCGAAGCTTAGCACAACTAATAAAACAATAAATATTGATTTCATTCCGACCTGTATCATATAACGTAAAGTTACAAAAGTCATTCCGCAGGTGAGCCCTGAAAACGGAAGTGGATGTTAAAAATCGCTATTAGAAGGGTGGTTCTTCGCCTGCACGATCTACGAACTTATCATCTTCAACCTCGTCATCGTTCATTCTTGAGCTCACCGTAATGGTCTTCACCCCTTCAAAATCTTGGTTTGGCTTCAGTCCTTTCGGGAACGCAGAATCATCTTCAAAGGTGTCATAGTTCGTGAACTTCGCAAGGTGCCCAATGAATCTGAGGTCAACAGTATCAAGTGCACCGTTTCTGTGCTTCGCGATGATCAACTCACCTAAGCCTCTTGGATCCTTTCCTCTTGGGTGTTCATTTGGATCATTGAATCCGTAATATTCTGCCCGGTAAATGAAACAAACGATATCGGCATCTTGCTCAATCGCTCCTGATTCTCGAAGGTCAGAAAGAATTGGTCTTTTCTCACCACCTCTTGTTTCTACGCTTCGCGAAAGCTGAGAAAGTGCAATTATTGGAACATTTAATTCCTTGGCTATACTTTTAATGGAGCGTGAGATCGCTGAAATCTCTTGCTCTCGGTTCCCCTTGTTATCACCACCACCACTCATCAATTGCAGGTAATCAATGATGACCATATCAATTCCGTGCTGCGCTTTCAATCTTCTGCACTTCGCGCGAAGCTCAAAAATTGAGATTGCAGGGGTATCATCAATGAATAGGGGAGCATTGGCCAATTTGCCAATTCGTTGATGTAATTGCTGGTACTCATGGTCTTCCAAAGTTCCTTTTCGAAGCTTTTCAGAAGAAAGACCTGTTTCACTGGAAATCAATCGATTGACCAACTGAACTCCAGCCATCTCCAAAGAGAACACAGCCACAGGAACACCATAATCAACCGCCATGTTTCGCGCCATAGAAAGTACGAAAGCAGTCTTACCCATACCAGGACGAGCAGCTAAAACGATCATATCTGACCGCTGCCAACCACCTGTAACACGATCTAGATCTACAAATCCAGAGGGCACTCCTGAGACCCCATCTTTATTTTCCCGTGCTGCATCAATACCAATAATGGCCTCACGCATGAGGTTACTCATAGTATCGTAACTCTTTCGAATATTGCCCTCTGCTACTTGGAACAAACTTGACTCAGCATGATCCAATAAATCGAATACATCTGTTGTTTCTTCGTAAGCATCCTTCATGATTTCATTCGAAACCCGAATGAGCTCACGTTGAATGTACTTTTGCGCAACAATACGAGCATGTTGCTCAACGTTCGCAGTACTTGCCACGCGCGTTGTTAACTGAGAAACATAATAAGGGCCCCCAACTAGATCAATGTCACCAGATTTACGCAATGCCTGAGTCACAGTTAAGATATCGATTGGTTCACTTTTCTGGAACAGATCAATGATCACCGCAAATATCCGCTTGTGTGCTTCTTTGTAAAAACTCTCTGGTTTAAGCACATCAATAGCAGAGTTAACCGCTGATTGCTCAAGCATCATTGCCCCTAGAACGGCCTGTTCAAGATCAACTGCTTGTGGTTGAATTTTACCACCAACCATATCTTCAGCCTGACGAGGATTCACACCAAGTGGTGTTCGCCCAACTCTTTCCATACGCTCTTTTTTCTGATCCATAGGAGCACAACATTACTTTTTAGAGGGACGTGCAAGTTCGGAAATCTTCTCTGAAGTACGAACGCTCGGCGAACATGTTTATTAACACTGCTCAAAGACAACCATATCGAGATTTTAGATTAAACCAGACCAAGTGATTTTCGTATTTTGCACCATGAAGTTTCAATTTCTACTTCTTTTTTCGGTTGTGTTTGTGTTTGGATGCAAAAAGTCTGAAGACAAATCTCCACCTGCGATTCAAATCATTTCTCCTTCAGGCGGACTCCCAACTTATGCCTATTCATCTTCTATTTTCATTGAATTCACAGCAAAAGACAATGAAGCAATTGGGGAGTGGATTGTTACGCTTAAAGATGAACAAGGCACTACACGTTACACAAGTGGAACGCGCGCAGTCAATTCGAATCCATTAGAAATAACAAAGAATGTGGGGCTATTTTTTGAGGATGTCCGGTGGCCTGGTGGAGACTATTTGATTTCAGTTGAAGTACGTGACGCCAGTGGCAACAGAAACGCTGCATTCAAAACCATTCGCTATTATGAGGCTCCATTAGCTAGAAATGCCCTTTTAGTTCTGAGCTCCAATGGGGGGGGCTCTAGTTTAGACAGCCTCTCAAGCAATGGTTTATTCTCAACCATAAACACGTATGTTTCAGATGCTTCAATCGCATTTGCAAGTTCATGGCATCAAGAATTTATTCTTGGTGGAAATGATTCTCCACAAATCTGTTTCTCCCCTTTCGAAAGTTTAATTGAAACGAACTGCTACGCTGGTTTGAATCCACTCAGCGGCAACTTCACACAAGATATTGTATTTGACCCTAACTCACTTACCTACCTCACTGCTTGTTTTGACGGGGCGATCAGAGAGTTTCAGCGATCAGGAAACTTAATTCGAACCATCCCTATTTCGGGTAATTTCGTCCCAGAAGAACTCTTCATTTCATCGAATCGAATTGTTGCAGAAGTGAGAAATGAAGCACAAGATTTATCTGTTTTGTACAGCCTAGATCGAAACAGTGGCGCTTTAATACAAAGCCTTGTTTGCCCTGGAAATGTGATTTCTCTTGAGATGTTTGGATCCAATGTTTTAGTTGCAGGAACAGCTAATGGCTTACCCTATGTTTTCTATGTAGACCCTGAATCCCTTTCAGTTACTGATTTGAACTGGTATGTCTCTGACTTGCCTTTGAAAAAGATGATCCGTTTATCAGAAGATCGATATGCTTTGGCACATAGCAATGGGGTCTATATGCACATCTTCGCTACAAATCAGTTCGTAGATGGCTCGGCAAATGGAATAAATGCCATTGATCTCGCTTATGACGCGGCAAACAATGTCCTTTTCGTTCTAGATGAGTCTACCTTGTATCAATTGAATTCAGCAAGCATGACTATCGTTGACTCTTGGCCAGCACCCGCCGGCGCACTAGATATAGAAGTGTTACTCAATAAATAGTTAAGGCAAAAGCGGGGCCAACCAAATGCCGCGTCCAAAAGTACCTGCAAAAAGAGTTCTTGTTTGGTAATTGATTGCCAATGAGCGAATGTACGTTCCAGGAAGGCCTTCAAGTAACGTCCATGTTTCTTCACGTTTATCTCGGGTAAACACGCCGTGATTTGACCCAATATAGATGCGTTCTTCGCTGCTCTTGTCAAGCACAATTGATTCAATCAGACACCAGCCTAAATTAGCGGTTACATCCACATAACGCTGTCCATTGAATCTGTAAACCTTCCCCTCAGGCTCAACGTTCTTATAGGTTATCCAAAACTGCTCCGGATCATCTGCATCTATGGCCATTCCCATAATCCATCCTGGCCTCGGCACTTGAGGAACCACCTCCCATTTCACATAAGCCGGATCAGAAGTCGTGGCATTTTTAGTTCGAAGTAAGACTGGGTTTACCTTCGTTTGATCCAATACGTATGCATAAATCACTTCAGGATGATGTTCACTTGTAAAGAAACGGAACACGGTCACGTAATCTCTTCCGAACGTTCCATTCACTTTTTTGACATCCAGGATAGACTCCCATACCTCCCCTTTGTTCATTGTGCGCATCAACTTGTCTCCACTGCAATATAAAACACCATTCTTAGTGGGATGCGCCTTAATCCAAGTATGCCATTCGGTTTTGGTTCTTGAGGATGTTATTGACCGATTAAAATCATTCCCTCCATCGGTACTTCGATTGATGTGCCCATTTTGTTTTGTGGCATACATCTCATCTGGGTTTTGGCTGTCAATGATGGTCTCAAATCCATCGCCCCAAGTAACATGAAACCACGCGTCATCTTTCAATAAATTCCCTCCTGTATCATACGCTCCATAGAGCACCTGCGTTTCTTCTGTGTTTGCTACTGACAACCCAAATACGTTCGCAGCGCCTATGCCCTGATCTGATGTTTCCCAGGTCAAGCCTTCGTCATAGCTCACAGAAACGCCTCCATCGTGCCCCGCATAAACGCGTTCGTCTATCCAAAGCAGATGATGCACGTCGTCATGCATTTGGTTTCGTTCAATGCGTTCAAAATTTGCTCCGCCATCAAGACTCCTGTAAATGGGCTGAACATTGGCCACCATAATTAAGTTCGAATTAGACGGTTTCACAGCAAAAGCTCGAGCGCGCGTAGTGATCAAATTGTTCATCCCCTGGCTTAGAGAGCGAACTAGGTCCCATTTTTTAGTCTTTAAATCAAAGAGCCAGAGTGTTCCTTCTCCAATGGGCGACTGAGAGAATTGTTGGGCACAAGTGACGGCTCCGAAAAGCTGTCCGCGCTCTCCTGCCGACTGCAGCACCAAACGAGCAAATTTGAATTCCGCTTTTTTCGGGTAAGCAGGAAAGGGTAATTCCTTCCATGAATTGCCGCAATCATAACTTACTTTGAATCGTTCTCCTGACGCATAAACAAGCCCTTCATCATCTTCAGGAATGAGTAAGTCAAAATAAAATGAATCGTCAATCTTCTTCCATTTGATTTTATCAGTTGGGTCTAAGGCATTATTGGTGACATACAATCCGGCACTCGTGGCTGCAAACACACGATTAAAATCACATGGATGCGCCAATATCTTCGCTATGTATAAGTGGTTTGTTGCGTTTTCAGAGGGGAGTAAACTTCTTCCGAACTTCGAGCCGTTGATGTTTTCCCAAGAAGCCCCTGCGTCATTGGTTCTCCAAATACCATCAGAAAACATGAACTTATCATCGCCATCTCCTGTGCTAATTAACCATGCATCTGGATTTTGCGGGTTCACAGCAATTGAGCTCACTCCTGAAATCGGTAAATGATCTGTTCCGGCTGACCCCCATGAAATGCCTTGGTTCTGGGAGACAAAAAGGCCTCCTGTTGGCGAACAGGCAAACATTCGGTTTGGCAATGTAGGATCTTGGTAAAGAAAATTGATTCGACCTGTGCCGTTGCCCCGGCCCTCTGCATAAGTCGGAATGGCCTTGCCTCCTGGGTTTAACTCTTTGGGTTGAATAGAGGGGCCCAAAAAAGACCAGTCCCCGTCTATGACCGGGCCACCTTGTCCGCGGATTGCAAAAACACTTTTGTAGCTATTTCGAACCGCTGTTTGAAAAGAACCGTCAACTCCGGCAAATCCCATCATGTCTCCACAAAACAATCTTTCAGCTTTGCCGCCTGGAACATGTATTCCCAAAAGACTGAGCGAGTCAAGCTCAAATACGCGCGTTCTGAGTGAATCTGCATAACTCTGAGCCTGGCCTTTCTCAGCACAGATCAACAAGAAAAAAACAAAGGCGATTCTTACTATAGTCATTGTTACGCGTCTATTCAAAGTTACTTCACTTTCCCCTAAACAAAAACCCCGCCTAAGTAGCGGGGTTTTGATTCAATAACTAAGGGTAAACTGTGCTCTTCTCTACTTCGCTTCTCTATGCACAATTGAATTTTGGCGATAACACCCAAAAGTTTAAAAACGAAAAGGACAAATCCTTTCAGACTCTTGTACAAGAAAGAGTTAGAGTACCCTACCTATATTTTGAATGCTTTTTTTAATTTATCCACGTAATCAAGCTCTTCCCAAGGGAATAGCTTCACCTTCATTTTCTTCACCTTTCCTGTCGCATCAGTGAATGACTTCTCAACAATTTCTGGCTTTCTTCCCATGTGCCCATAAGCTGCAGTCTCACTATAGATTGGAGTCCTAAGATTGAAACGTGTTTCAATTGCATAAGGACGAAGGTCGAACAAGCTGGCTAATTTTTTCCCAATAGAACCATCGTCCATTTGAACTTTCGCTGTCCCATAAGTATTAACATAGAGCCCCACAGGATCTGCTACACCAATGGCATAGGCTACTTGCACAAGCACTTCATCACACAAACCGGAAGCAACCATGTTTTTTGCAATGTGGCGAACTGCATAAGCACCAGACCGATCTACTTTACTAGGATCCTTTCCAGAAAAAGCACCGCCTCCATGGGCACCTTTCCCACCGTAAGTATCTACAATTATCTTTCTTCCCGTTAAACCTGTATCTCCGTGAGGTCCGCCAATAACGAACTTCCCTGTCGGGTTCACATGCATTTTTATATTGGAAGTGAAAAGTTTCTGAACGCGCTTTGGAAGCAATTTCTTCACACGTGGAATTAAAACTTCCTCAACGTCTTTGCGAATTTGCGCCAACATTTTAGTGTCAGCCTTTAGCTGGTCAGCCGCTTTTTCAGAGATCGGTTTTTCAAAATCATCGTGCTGGGTTGAAAGCACAATGTTATCAATTCTTATGGGCGCGTTGTCATCACTGTACTCAATTGTTACCTGTGATTTTGAATCTGGGCGAAGGTATTTCATCTTCTTTCCTTCCTTGCGAATGGCCGCTAACTCTTGCACGAGCAAGTGAGACAACTCCAATGGAAGTGGCATGTAATTATCTGTTTCACGAGAAGCATACCCAAACATAATACCCTGATCTCCGGCTCCTTGCTCTTCTTTATTTGCGCGATCAACGCCTTGGTTAATATCAGGAGACTGTTCGTGAATAGCTGAAAGAACGCCGCATGAATTGGCATCAAACATGTATTCACTCTTATTGTAACCAATTTTTGAAATGACATTGCGAGCAATGCTTTGTACGTCAATATAACAAGACGACTTCACTTCTCCAGCAAGCACTACCTGCCCTGTTGTTACTAATGTTTCACAGGCAACTTTAGACTCTTTGTCAAAGGCTAAAAAGTGATCGATTAAAGCATCAGAAATTTGATCTGCGACTTTATCTGGGTGTCCTTCAGACACTGATTCAGAGGTAAATAGATATGGCATCTATCCGTGATTTTTAGAAGTTAAGACTTGGGATGTTGCTGCTTGCGGTCAACTGATTAGCATTTGAACTTACCGAAATGTCCGTTCTCAATGTAGACTTTACGTCTATGTGGTTGCAATCAGCAAAATCCTTCCACCCTTAATAGGGGGACAAAGGTAGAATTATTTCTGAACCATGGGATAGATTTCTAAATACGGGCTCTAGCAATCATCAACAACGAGCACAAATATTGAAGAGCCACATAGAATCAATTCATTTTTGTTCTACATTTACATTGTACTTATCAAGAAAGACGGAGGGAATAGGCCCTACGAAGTCTTGGCAACCCGGATCAGCCGGGTGCCAAATCCTAACCCGAAAGGGAAAGATGAGCGATAATCGATTTTCGATTCCTCCAAATTTTCTTGAGTACTTAAAAAGACGCAAATGAAAGCTAACCTCAAAGAGGAAGCCCTCAAACGTATTTTGGTACTTGACGGGGCCATGGGAACCATGATTCAGCGCTACAAGTTTGAAGAAGAAGATTTTCGTGGAGACCGATTTGTTGAGCACGCTGTTTCTTTGAAAGGGAACAATGACTTGCTAGCGCTTACCTGTCCCACTCAACTTCGCGAAATACATGATGCCTATTTCGCCGCAGGGGCAGATATTGCTGAGACCAATACTTTCAGTTCAACCAGCATTGCTCAAGCTGATTATGAGCTTTCTCATTTGGCCTATGAATTGAATTTTGAATCGGCAAAAATCGCATGTGCGAGTGCCAATTATTATACAGCTCTCACTCCAGAGAAACCCAGATTTGTGATTGGTTCCGTTGGTCCAACGAATAGAACAGCCTCATTGTCGCCAGATGTCAATGATCCTGCCTTCCGTGCCATTACATTTGACCAACTGGTAGAAGCCTATACTGAGCAATGCATCGCTCTTATTGAAGGGGGAGTTGATGGTTTATTGATCGAAACTGTTTTTGATACTTTGAATGCAAAGGCCGCAATCTTCGCAACGGAACAAGCAATGAAAGCCACAGGAAAAACAGTGCCTCTCATGGTGAGTGGAACCATCACTGACGCCTCTGGAAGAACTTTGAGCGGACAAACTGCCCAAGCATTTCTGATCTCATTGTCGCATGCTCCTTTACTAAGCATCGGTTTTAACTGTGCCCTTGGAGCCGCTCAACTTCGCCCATATGTAGCTGTATTGTCACAACATGCAAATTGCCTGGTGAGCGCACACCCCAATGCGGGGCTGCCCAACGAAATGGGCGATTATGATGAAACCCCAGACCAAATGGCAGACCAAATTAAGTCTTATTTAGACCGTGGATTGATCAATATAATTGGGGGCTGCTGTGGAACAACTCCTGATCACATTCAAGCCATATCTGAAATGGTCAAAAACTATTCTCCAAGAACATTGCTGCAAGACCTAAAAGCCCAATGAGTGAAGTAACATTGACATTATCAGGGCTTGAACCGCTCATTATTACACAAGATTCAAACTTCGTAAATATTGGGGAACGAACCAATGTTACGGGAAGCAGAAAGTTTCTTCGCCTCATTAAAGAAGGTCTTTTTGATGAAGCTTTGAGTGTAGCAAGAGACCAAGTTGAAGGCGGGGCTCAAATTATTGACATCAACATGGATGAAGGCATGATTGATGGAAAAGAAGCCATGGTTCATTTTCTGAACCTAATTGCAGCTGAGCCTGACATTGCGCGCGTTCCGGTAATGATTGACAGCTCTAAATGGGAAATCATAGAAGCGGGACTCAAAGTAGTTCAGGGCAAATGTGTTGTCAATTCCATAAGCCTAAAGGAAGGCGAAGATTCTTTCATTCATCAAGCTCAAACCATCAGAAGATATGGCGCTGCCGTTGTGGTTATGGCCTTTGATGAAGATGGACAGGCAGATAGTTTCGAACGGAGAGTTGAAATCTGCAAGCGGGCCTATACCATCTTAACTGAACAAGTAGGTTTCCCTCCGAAAGACATCATTTTCGACCCAAATGTATTTCCTGTAGCAACCGGAATGGAAGAACATAGGAGGAATGCCATCCACTTCTTTGAGGCTACCAAATGGATTCGTACAAACCTACCATTTGCGCATGTCTCAGGCGGAATCAGCAACGTTTCCTTTTCGTTTAGAGGAAACCCGGCAGTAAGAGAAGCAATGCATTCTTCATTCTTGTACCATGCTATTCATGCGGGCATGGACATGGGAATTGTAAATCCGGCTATGTTAGAGGTCTATGACGAAATCCCCAAAGAACTGTTAAAGCTTGTTGAGGATGTGCTTCTTGATCGAAATGATGACGCAACTGAGCAGTTACTCGAATACGCGGAACGAGTTAAAAGCACCTCGAAAACGCAAGAAAAGAATTTAGATTGGCGAAATACAACGGTTGAAAAAAGGCTGGAATATTCTTTAGTTAAGGGCATTACAGATTTCATTATCGAAGACACCGAAGAGGCCAGAATCAAACTGAATAGTTCGTTGACCGTTATTGAAGGTCCACTTATGGATGGAATGAATGTGGTAGGTGATCTATTTGGGTCAGGAAAAATGTTTTTACCTCAAGTGGTCAAAAGCGCTCGTGTTATGAAGCGATCAGTTGCCTATCTCACTCCTTATTTAGAAGAGTCTAAAAATCAAAAACGCACCACAGCAGGAAAAATTATTTTGGCAACAGTGAAAGGAGATGTACATGACATTGGCAAAAACATTGTTGGTGTTGTGCTTGCATGCAACAACTATGAAGTCATTGACTTAGGCGTAATGGTCTCAGCAGACAGAATCCTGGATGCTGCTGAAAAGGAAGATGCTGACGCCGTAGGATTGAGCGGACTTATTACTCCCTCTTTGGATGAAATGATCTATGTAGCGAAGGAGATGGAACTTCGAAAAATGAATATTCCCCTTCTCATTGGTGGAGCTACAACCTCACGTGTACATACTGCTGTTAAAATCAGTCAAGCCTACAGTAAAACGATCGTTCATGTTAACGATGCTTCCAGGGCTGTGCCAGTGCTCTCAGGTCTACTGAGTTCTAACGCCGTGAATGTGGCGAAATCCATTGTCGAAGAGTATGATAAAGTGCGGATTAATTACTTGAATAAAAAATCAACTAAATCCTATTTAACCCTTGCAGCCGCTCGTTCTAATCACCAAAAAATTGACTGGGAAACCACACATATTACTCCACCTAAAAAACTAGGCATAAAAGAAATTAATGACGTTAAACTTAATGACCTAGAGTCTTTTATTGATTGGACCCCGTATTTCAAAACATGGGGCCTTCATGGGAAATTTCCTGAAATTTTGACTGATACAGTTGTTGGGGAGGAAGCAACAAACGTCTGGAATGACACTCAAGTAATGCTGCGTAAACTGGTAGGTGAAGATTTACTGCACCCAAAAGGTGTAATCGGTCTGTTTGAAGCCAACTCAGTTGGGGATTCAGTAGAGATCCTTACTCCAGATGGAAAAAGAGATTCTTTTCACTTTCTGCGCCAACAGACAAAAAAACATGAACGCGCAAATAACCATTCGCTCGCAGATTATATCGCACCCAAAACTACTGGCAGAATTGATTACATAGGTTGCTTTGCCGTTACAACAGGATTTGGTTTGGACCCTTTAACAAAGGAGTTCGAACAAGATTACGATGATTACAGTTCTATTATGGCTAAAGCATTAGCAGATCGCTTCGCAGAGGCTTTTGCCGAATATCTGCATCTGAAAGTTAGAACGGATTTCTGGGGATATGAAGCTGACGAAACACTTTCTAATGATGACTTGATCAAAGAGCAATACAACGGAATTCGTCCAGCGCCAGGTTATCCTGCATGTCCGGATCATTTAGAAAAACAAACTATTTGGAGATTGCTAAATGTAGAAGAGCGCATTGGTATTCACCTCACTGAATCACTAGCGATGTTCCCAACAGCATCCGTTTCAGGCTATTATTTCGGTAATGAGGAAAGTCAATATTTTGGTTTGGGTAAGATTGGCAAAGACCAAGTTGAAGAATACGCTTTGCGCAGAAAAATGTCCGTTGAAACAATTGAAAAATGGCTCATGCCAAATCTAAATTATGAAAGCTAAAACATGAAAGTAACTGAACATATTGCGCAAGCCAAAGACACTCTCTTTTCAATTGAACTCTTACCCCCTCTGAAAGGTCAGAACATTGATTCAATCTTTAATGCCATGGATGAGCTGATGGAGTTTTCGCCCGCTTTCGTTGATGTCACTTATCACAGGGAAGAATACGTATATAAGGATGTGAGCAATGGGTTGCTCGAAAAACGCACTGTTCGTAAACGACCTGGAACTGTTGGGATTTGTGCTGCATTAAAGCATCGCTATAGCATAGACCCCGTGCCACACATTATCTGTGGTGGTTTCAACAGAGAGGAAACCGAAAATGCCTTGATTGATCTTGATTTTCTTGGTATCGATAATATTCTTGTTTTGCGTGGCGATCCCATTAAAAGTGAAGGTCGATTCAAAGCTGAACCTGACGGCAATGAATACGCCTTACATCTGGTGCATCAAGCAGTAAAAATGAACAATGGTGACTACCTAGATCCAGACCTTCGGAATACGACACAAACTAATTTCTGCATTGGTGTTGCCGGCTACCCAGAGAAACATTTTGAAGCACCGAATATGAAAAGTGACATCCGCTTTTTAAAGCAAAAAGTAGATGATGGTGCTGAATACATTGTTACTCAAATGTTTTTTGACAACAGTGCGTTCTTTGACTTTGAAAAGAAATGCAGAGCGGCTGGCATAACGGTCCCCATCATCCCAGGTCTAAAGCCACTGGTTAATAAACGCCAGCTGACAGCGATTCCCCAAAACTTCTATGTAAACATGCCTGAAGAAATGGTTGACATGGTAGAGCGTTGCAAAACAGATGCTGATGTTAGAGAAGTGGGAATAGAATGGTGCATTCAACAATGCAAAGAGCTGAAAGCCGCAGGCGTTCCTGTGCTGCATTTCTACACCATGGGAAAATCTGCTTTGACTTCACGCATTGCAAAAGCTGTCTTTTGATTACTTCTTTCTAAAAAACAAACGAATAGGAACTCCAGAAAGGTCGTAGTTCTGACGGATTTTGTTTTCTAAGAATCGCTTATAAGGGTCCTTAATGTACTGGGGAAGGTTACAGAAGAAAGCAAACGTAGGAACTTGCGAAGCAATTTGGGTTACGTACTTAATCTGGATGTATTTTCCTTTTGTAGCTGGAGGAGGATTATCGTTGATAATTGGTAGAAGGAAATTATTCAACTGAGAGGTTGAAATCGTCAGTTTTTTAGCCTCAAAAACCTTAACAGCTGTTTCCAATGCCTGGAGCACGCGTTGCTTGGTTATGCTGGAGGTAAAAATAACGGGAACATCTGTAAACGGCTCTAGTCTTTCTTTGATTGTTTGCAGAAACGCATCGTGGGTTTTATCATCCTTTTCTACCAAATCCCATTTGTTTGCAACCACAACTACACCTCGATAAGACTCAACAATTTGGTAATAAATGGCAAGATCTTGTTTGGTCACTCCATCAGGAGCTTCCAATAATAGGAGGCACACATCAGACTGATCAATGGCCTTTATTGTTCTAATAGCTGAATAAAATTCCAATTGATCATCAACCTTGGCTCTTTTCCGAAGTCCAGCGGTATCAATGATTTCCATTTCCATACCAAACGCCTTGTAGGTGCTATGGACAGAATCTCTTGTGGTACCCGCAATATCAGATACGATATTTCGGTCTTCACCAAGCAGTGTATTAATAAAAGTAGATTTCCCTACGTTCGGTCTTCCAACTACAGCTATTCGGGGCAGGTCAGACTTTTCAGCTTCTGGTTCAGAAGGCAAAGCGAGCAGCAAAGCATCTAGAAATTCTCCGGTACCGTAGCCATTATTTGCAGAGATACTATGGACAACATCTCCGAGTCCAAGGCTATAAAATTCTGAAGAGCCCAGTTCTTTATCAGAAGTATCTACCTTATTGGATACTACGAATACGTTTTTCCCTGATTTTCTAAGAATTTCAGCAATTTCGAGGTCCAGGTCGGTTACACCGGTCTGCACATCGAGCATAAAAATAATGACCTGCGCCTCATCGATTGATATGACTACTTGTTTTCTGATTTCTCCCTCGAATGAGTCTTCGCTATTGGTGATATACCCACCGGTATCAATGACCGTAAATTCTCTCCCAGTCCAATAAACGTTTCCATATTTACGATCACGCGTCACACCGCTAATCGGGTCAACGATTGCTTCACGCGTTTCAGTAAGTCGGTTAAAGAGTGTTGATTTACCGACATTCGGTCTACCAACGATGGCCACAATATTATTCATAAGACTGCGAATTTAGTGAGAACGCCTGTTGAAGTGGTATAAAAGGGTAAAAAAAAAGCCCCTCGAAGAGGGGCTTTTATAAAAAATGGCGTCGACATACTCTCCCGGTTACCCAGTACCATCTGCGCTGACGGGCTTAACTTCTCTGTTCGGAATGGAAAGAGGTGGACCTCGTCGCAATAGACACCTAAAACTGTATGGGTTACATACTAACACTTTAGTGTATAGATATAATCCCTAATAAGGGACATATTGGTAGAGTTTTTATTCTTATAAGCTTTCGAGTAATTAGTATTGCTCAGCTTTGACATCACTGCCTTTACACTTGCAACCTATCAACGTTATCGTCTTTAACGACTCTAATATGAAATCTCATCTTGAGGTGAGTTTCGCGCTTAGATGCTTTCAGCGCTTATCTCATCCATACGTAGCTACTCTGCGATGCAACTGGCGTCACAACAGATACACCAGAGGTATGTCCATCCCGGTCCTCTCGTACTAGAGACGGGTCCTCTCAAATTTCAAACGCCCACAACAGATAGGGACCGAACTGTCTCACGACGTTCTGAACCCAGCTCGCGTGCCACTTTAATGGGCGAACAGCCCAACCCTTGGGACCTTCTCCAGCCCCAGGATGTGACGAGCCGACATCGAGGTGCCAAACCACTCCGTCGATGTGAGCTCTTGGGAGTGATCAGCCTGTTATCCCCGGAGTACCTTTTATCCTTTGAGCGATGGCCCTTCCATTCGGAACCACCGGATCACTATGCTCTACTTTCGTACCTGGTCGACTTGTCGGTCTCGCAGTCAAGCGCGCTTGTACCATTATACTCTGCGTACGATTACCAACCGTACTGAGCGCACCTTTAGAAGCCTCCGTTACTCTTTTGGAGGCGACCACCCCAGTCAAACTACCCACCAAACGCGGTCCTCTTTCGAGTTAGAAATCAACTAATTAAAGGGTGGTATTTCAAGGATGACTCCACAACGCCTAGCGACGCCGCTTCAAAGTCTCCCACCTATCCTACACATTAATTAACCAATTCCAACGTTAAGCTATAGTAAAGGTTCACGGGGTCTTTCCGTCCCGTTGCGGGTAATCGGCATCTTCACCGATACTACAATTTCACCGAGCTCGTGGTTGAGACAGTGTCCAGATCGTTACACCATTCGTGCAGGTCGGAACTTACCCGACAAGGAATTTCGCTACCTTAGGACCGTTATAGTTACGGCCGCCGTTTACTGGGGCTTCAATTCAATGCTTCGTCGAAACTAACATCTCCTCTTAACCTTCCAGCACCGGGCAGGTGTCAGGCCTTATACATCATCTTTCGATTTAGCAAAGCCATGTGTTTTTGATAAACAGTCGCCTGGACCTATTCACTGCGGCTCCGAAGAGCGTCTCTTATCCCGAAGTTACGAGACTAATTTGCCTAGTTCCTTAACCACGATTCACTCGAGCACCTTAGGATACTCTCCTCGACTACCTGTGTCGGTTTGCGGTACGGGCTGCTACACTCGCTTTTCTTGGAAGCTGATTCATTACTTCGCTTCGCCCGAAGGCTAGGCTCAACGTGCTATTCCGTCAGCACGTAGTAACTACACAACTCCGTCACTTTTAATGTGTAGCAGGTACAGGAATATTAACCTGTTGTCCATCGACTACCCCTTTCGGGTTCGCCTTAGGTCCCGACTAACCCTGATCCGATTAGCGTTGATCAGGAAACCTTAGTCTTACGGTGAGCAGGTTTCTCGCCTGCTTTATCGTTACTTATGCCTACATTTTCTTTTCATACCGCTCCAGCATGGCTCACGCCACACCTTCAGTGCTGTATGAATGCTCCCCTACCATAAAATCTACTGCTTCGGTAATATACTTATGCCCGATTATTATCCACGCACGATCGCTCGACTAGTGAGCTGTTACGCACTCGTTAAATGAATGGCTGCTTCCAAGCCAACATCCTAGCTGTCAATGCAACCGCACCACGTTAGATCAACTTAGTATATATTTTGGGACCTTAGCAGATAGTCTGGGTTCTTTCCCTCTCGGACATGGACCTTAGCACCCATGCCCTCACTCCCGGGTATATATCGTAGCATTCGGAGTTTGTCAGGGTTTGGTAGGCGGTGAAGCCCCCTAGCCCAATCAGTAGCTCTACCTCTACGATACTTAATCCCGAGGCTGCACCTAAATGCATTTCGGGGAGAACGAGCTATTTCCTAGTTTGATTGGCCTTTCACCCCTACCCACAGCTCATCCAAAGACTTTTCAACGTCTGGTGGTTCGGTCCTCCACTCCATTTTACTGGAGCTTCAACCTGGCCATGGGTAGATCACAAGGTTTCGCGTCTACCTCCACTAACTAAGCGCCTATTTAGGACTCGCTTTCGCTTCGGATACGGACCTGAAGTCCTTATCCTTGCTAGTGAAGAGTAACTCGTAGGCTCATTATGCAAAAGGCACGCCGTCACCCGAAGGCTTCGACCGCTTGTAGGCAGTAGGTTTCAGGATCTATTTCACTCCCTTATTCAGGGTTCTTTTCACCTTTCCCTCACGGTACTTGTTCACTATCGGTCTCTTGACATATTTAGCCTTACCAGATGGTTCTGGCAGATTCACACAGAATTTCACATGTTCCGCGCTACTCAGGATACAGATCATTATATTTTAACCAACATACAGGACTATCACCCTCTATGGTGTAACTTTCCAGTTACTTCTGTTGACCGCCACATAACTTATATCTGTCCTACAACCCCAGCAATGCCTAAACATTACTGGTTTGGGCTGTTCCCCGTTCGCTCGCCGCTACTTAGGGAATCACTATTGTTTTCTTTTCCTCCGGGTACTTAGATGTTTCAGTTCTCCGGGTGTACTTCCTTGCGGATGACAGTACTTCATACTGCCGGGTTACCCCATTCGGAAATCTATACCTCACAGACCATTTGCGTCTCAGTATAGCTTATCGCAGCTTATCACGTCCTTCTTCGTTGTCAAGAGCCAAGGCATCCGCCTACTGCCCTTAATTGCTTATTAAGATTATTTACTCTACCAATATGTCAAAGAACTTCTATAGTGGAGAATATCGGAGTCGAACCGATGACCTCCTGCGTGCAAGGCAGGCGCTCTAGCCAGCTGAGCTAATTCCCCTCGTTTTATCCGTAGTCCTGCGCAGATTTGAACTGCGGACCTCTACATTATCAGTGTAGCGCTCTAACCAACTGAGCTACAGGACTAGATAAAAAAAAGAAATGATGCAATAACCTCGCCAATTGAATAGGCGTTTCTCTAAAAAGGAGGTAATCCAGCCACACCTTCCGGTACGGCTACCTTGTTACGACTTAGCCCCAGTTACTAGTTTCACCCTAGGCAGCTCCTTTCGGTGACCGACTTCAGGCGCCCCCAGCTTCCATGGCTTGACGGGCGGTGTGTACAAGGCCCGGGAACGTATTCACCGCATCATGGCTGATATGCGATTACTAGCGATTCCAACTTCACGGAGTCGAGTTGCAGACTCCGATCCGAACTGAGATAGGGTTTGAAGATTAGCTCACTGTCACCAGTTTGCGACTCTCTGTCCCTACCATTGTAGCACGTGTGTAGCCCAGGACGTAAGGGCCGTGATGATTTGACGTCATCCCCACC
>JBLIGQ010000016.1:0-54793 GCA_047636995.1 Flavobacteriales bacterium
ATTTCAGTGACCGCAGTACAAGGCTCTACAATTTTCTCGTTTGCCCGCAATAGACAATTTCAGAATTCGCCCTATAAAAAAAAAGCCCCTTCATTGCTGAAGAGGCTTTTTAAAATATTCTAGAGTTAGTTGCCTACTCCACAATTAGTTTTTGAACCAATTTCTCATCTCCAATTTGAAGAACGAACTGGTAAAGACCTGTAGAGATTCCATCAAGACTAAGCTCCTTACGGTAATCTAGTTGACCTACATTCCAAACTTCGTTTACGATTACTTTTCCAGTAATGTCTAGCAATTGAACATTCACTGTTGCTGCTTGCACCAATGTCAATTCTACTGTAACGTTACTTGATGTAGGGTTTGGATACATATTGAACGCTGAAAGCGCATCAATCTCTTCAACTCCAACAATTGTTACTTCAACAGCAACACGATCAGACGGACAAGCAACTTCTGCTTTAGATACGTTCCAATCATAGAAGTAGTAGTAATATGCTGCTCCATAGAAAGAGTCATATAGTTCACCTACTGTTCCAATTGCATATGGATAAGTAACTCCTGCGTTGTTTCTAAACAAGTTGTTTTCTGCACAACGAAGTGAGTATCCTGTTCCAACAGGAACTTCAAAATTGAGGTCTAGTACGTGCTCTCCTATTTCTAAGTCAAAACTAGCAGATTGCAAAGTAGTTCCGTTGGCATCTACCAAGTCTACTGTACGTATTCCAGCAGTTCCATCAGCAGGAACATATGCACGAACGTTTTCGATTGTAAATTCTTCGAAAGCGTTAAAGTAGCTATACGCTCCAGTTGAAGGAAGACCACCGCCACCTTCGTTGTCTGCTTTACCACCTGTTTCGTCACCTCCACCATAAATGGTATTTGCTTCAACGTAGTATACAGTTGTTTCATCTAAGAAAGGAGTTGTATAAGAAGCTCCATCTCCAATTGGATCAATCGCGTCAATTGCAGTATACCAAAGTAAGTTATCTCCAGTTGCTTCAAGTGTCACTGAACTTGGACCCGTTGAAATCCCTGTTGCTACAGGAAGGTCAGCTCCGTCCAAAACAGTAATTGTAATTGGATCAGACATCAATGTTACATTCGCACACAAAGCGTCTATTGTTACGGTATATTCTCCTGATTCTGTTACTGAAATTGTTTGGTCAGCTGAACCATTAGACCATTCATAACCTGACCCAAGCGAAGCAGTTAAAATAGCCTCTCCACCTTCACAGAAGAGATCATCTCCAGCCAATTCAATTGATGGACTTTCTTCTTCTACTACTGTAACAGTTATTGTATTTGAAACAGAAGCACATTCATCATCAGCCCAAACAATTACGCTGTAGTTTCCACCTTCAGACACACTAATCGTTTGTGTGTTTTCTCCATTTGACCATGTGAAGTCTGCACCTGCAGCTGCTGTCAAATCAACAGTTTCACCAGGACAAATAGTTAATTCACCATTTACTGAAATTTCAGAAGGAGCAAGTAAACATCCTACTTCAATCATCTCATTGCTTCCATTCACAATAGGATTGTCCAGTTCTGTGATCATTCCACTTGGCCACTTGATGACAACATTATCAACCGTGTCAAAAGTTCCAAGTCCGAAGTGAACTGACATAGAGCTCATAGGAGCAAAAGACTCTCCAGAACGTACCTCGCGCACTTGCATTCCGAAATCACCATAAATTTCTACACGTGCACCAATCGCATTCTTGTTAGATACAAGACCCTCAAGGTGGAACATGATGTAGTTATTGTCGTTTCCGTCATTTACCCAAAGGTTGTTCCCGTTGATTACATCAAGGAATCCATCATTATTGAAATCCCCAATACCACCACTGTCGAAGTTAAGATTCATTGGATAAAAAGTTCCGTCTCCGTTGTTCATCCATAGCTCATCTTGCATTTCAGAGAAGATGTCTATGTACCCATTGTTGTCGAAATCTCCAGCATCACAGTTCCAAGCTCCAAGATCTGAAGCATTAATTCCTGATCCAGTAATGATATCAGTAAAAGTTCCATCACCATTGTTTTCCATCAACCTGTTTGACCAAGCGTGGTTTACAGTGAATGCGTCAAAATCTCCATCGTTGTCGAAATCTTCGAATACAGTTGTCCATGACTGATCTCCATCATTCATGTTTGCCTCTGGTCCTACTTCCGTAAAAGTGCCATCACCATTGTTTCTGTATAGAAGGTTGACACGCTGAGGATCTCCTTCAGATGCTCCACCTCTGCACTTCGTGATGTACAAATCGATGTCCGAATCATTGTCATAATCACACCAAATTGCGGCATAGTTTCCACCCACATCCAATGTGTTAATCAAGGTTTGATCAAGAATTAAGTTTCCATTCCCGTCATTGCGGTAGGGGTGACTTTGATCAACATCATGGCAAACGAAGACATCTAGATGTCCGTCGTTATCGATGTCTGCCATCGTAGAACGCTGAGAGAAGATGTACTCAGGACGAGGATCTTCAGTGTATGCTGTTCCATCGTCATTCGCCATACAGAATGACACACGTGAACCATTTCCGAAAACAAGGTCGTTGTAACCATTGCCATCTATGTCACCCGCAGCAATACTCCAGTTAGGTGAGTTTTGGATAGCCATCTCGAAGAATACGCCTTCAAAGGTCCCGTCTGGTTGTTGGTAGTCAATGTAAATCCCGACTCCAGAAACGCGCACAACATCATCCAGATTGTCGCCGTTCATGTCAACAGCGCAATCCTCGGCGCTGAAGCCGTTCATTGTTTGGAGCAAAGACCCTCCAAGGTTGGTAAAGCTAACTTGGGCACTTAGCATGCCGCATGATAACAACAACCCAAGGAATCCCGCAGATTTGATAAAATGATTCATAGTGTGTTGGTTTAA
Source organism: Flavobacteriales bacterium (assembly GCA_047636995.1). Classification (GTDB taxonomy): domain Bacteria; phylum Bacteroidota; class Bacteroidia; order Flavobacteriales_D; family Sanyastnellaceae; genus JAQWQB01. The sequence continues at coordinate 2,888 of JBLIGQ010000016.1, forward strand.
TTAATAATATGGTTTCAATGGTTCACTACTCTACATAAGTTGCCTTATTCCAGGAATAAATGAACAATTACGGAATATACGATTTCTTCACATAGGTTTGGCCACCTGATTCAAAGACAATCAAATAAACACCTTGTGAGAATTGTAATGCAATTTCAAAAGAACCAGGGTTCACAGCGTGCTGTTCAAGTAACCGCCCTCCTATGGTATAAACATCTATTCGTCCGCTCTCACTAGTAAAACCTAGAATAACTCCATTTGAACTCACACTGAAACGAGCAGATTCAAGTGTTTCATTCACATTGACAAATGCAGGAACGCTAAAGCCCTCATTTTTAATTAAAACGGGAGATTGATCCGCTGAATTGAACAGCTCTTCGAAGTGGTTAATGAATGGGTCATCCCAAGCGAATAGTTCCTCTACAAATTTGGGAGGAATGCTCTGGTACCAAACCTCAACTTCAACATTCAAAACGTTGGCATTGTTTAAGGTTGGAATTCGGAATTCAAGCTCATCTGTCCCACTTCCTTCTATGCCTCCTGAAGCATTAAAATCACTGTCAGTAAGTGCATTTCCTACAACAAGTGTGGTGTCATAAACAGGATGAGTAACACTAAACCCAAGCGGTACTAATCTATTGTCTTTCAAGCAACTATTGGCCCGCTGTAAAACGGTTGTTAAATTACCATCTACATCGCCCATAGCCATTTCGTAAATCTGAACTTCATCCTCAGAACGAATGATGTCATAGTGCGGCTCCACTCCTTCTGTTTCGTCCAATAAGTAAAAGTCCTCATCCCATTCTCCAGACTCAAATACGGTTTCATCTGTTTCTGCATCGGTTACTTTCAGGTGCACAAATAGTCTTCGTGCTGGATAACCACTTGGGAATTTATGGCCTGCTAAATTCGTTAACTCAACACCCACAAATAAGGTATCAGCCGTACGATTCAACTCCATTGCATCTAAAATGAGCGACTGTTGCTGAAGCATGGCGTAGGTTGCTTCAATGGTCGCATCGTAATCTGCTTCACTGGCCGAAATGCCCAATGTGTCAATATTATCTTTCATCAACTGAAGCATAAGCGTATTGGCTCCAACCAAAGTGTGCTTGTTGAATGGCGCTCTTGCAGGTGTGTCATAACCGGCCGCCAAAACAATCGGTTGTTTCGAACCTAAACTCGGCATGTGACATTCTTGGCAAGTGGTTTCACCTTCCCCTTCTGCATAGACACTGTTGAGCCATTCGTGGTATGTTGCTTGCTCTATAAACGTATTGCCGGTGAATTCGCCTTCTAAGTCTACGGTACTTGTAACCAAAGTGTGGCAACCTGCGCAGATCCCTGCATCTTGAATGTGTGCGCTTTCTTCTGGATTGTAGCCACTTGCTAGCGCCATCGGACTAATGAGCGGACTTTCAAACGGACCATAAGCGATTTGCTCTTGTACAAAGTTGAGATCGCCAGAATGTGCATCACCAATGTTCTCTTCTGCCTGCTGATGACAAGCCACACAACCTACACCATCCAAACCTGTTGAATCAGTAAGCATGTGGGCGAAGGTGTAGCTTTCAACACCTGTGTATTCCATTGCATGTCTGCCCTGTGGCGCATGGCATTTCGTGCACTCATTCTCAAGTGCTTCGGCATGGCCCGGATTTGTTAACGCTTCCTGTCTAATTTTCGCCCTCCAAAAAGGATCTTTGGCAGAATTTGCCATCATTGTTGAACGCCACGCGTCTACCACATTCACATCTTCTCCTTCACCCGTAACACTTGCCAATCCATCAGGGTCAGACCCGTGACAAGAAGAACACTTGCCTGAACCGGCGAAAAGTCCATTGAAGGTGGCTGGCAGTTCTTCTGATAATGCACGAAAAGACCTCATTTCTGATTCAGAATGACGGTAGCTTTCAACTCCTTGGGACGAAGTGAATGAAACAATAAAGATTACAAGAAGAGCCATCGACAAAGCGACAACCAGTTTAGAAGAATTCCGATTCATATACCTGCAGGTTGGACTAAAAATACCACAATGATTCCACAATTAGCAAATTTTTGAGCGCGAATATTGAAGTCTTAAAAAAGGTCAAAATGCATCTTAACGTTTCATTTATTGAATTCAATCGACCAACTTTGAATTCATTAAACTAATATTACCGTGCTATGCTAACAATCATCATCGCCATTGGCCTTGCCTTCATTCTGTTGGAACGCATCATTCCAGACCAAAAACTACCGCATGTCCCAGGCTGGTGGACAAGAGTGATCATCATTAACATTATCCAATTAGGGGTAATCTTTCTGGGAAAAATATCATGGGACAAGTGGCTCCAGTCTGTGAGTCTTTTTCATACAGACGAGCTGTGGAGCCCGGCAGTGGGTGGATTTGTGGCTTACCTCATTCTAACCTTTGTCTTCTATTGGTGGCACCGTTGGCGTCATACGGTGAACTTTCTCTGGCTCGCCTTGCACCAAGTACATCACAGTCCGAAGCGTATTGAAACCATTACCTCTTTTTATAAGCATCCCTTGGAAATCGTTTTGAACTCTTTGCTCATCGGAAGTGTTAACTTTCTAATCTTAGGCTTGAGTTTGGAAGGCGCGGCATTCAGTCTGCTCTTCGCTAGTGTGGGAGAATATGTCTATCACATGAACATCAAAACACCACATTGGTTGGGCTATATTTTTCAGCGTCCAGAAATGCATCGCATCCACCATCAAAAAGGAAAACACTTCAATAATTTTTCCGACATACCTTTATGGGACATGCTTTTTGGTACCTTCTATAATCCAAAAAAGATGGATGGTGATTGCGGTTTCTCTGAAGACCGTGAAGCGAAATTGACAGATATGATCTTCTTCAAAAATGTGAACAACCCTTATCCGCCAAAAAAAACGAGCGATGCGTAAAGCACTTTACATTTTCATTATTTCCATCGGTCTCTTGCAAATTGTAGGCTATGTAACAGGATTGGGCGCCCTCCGCGGATTGGGACAAGCGCTCTGTTCTGCGCCGTTGCCAATCGTATTCACTGAAGTTCGAGGAGTTGAAACCTTCGCCTCTGATTTTTTCATTCAGTTCGAAGACACCATGGGCAATGAACACAGTTTGCCCATTACTCCAGAGATGTACAGCAGACTTGAAGGGCCTTACAATCGGAGAAACATCTATGGCGCGGCGATTTCCTACGGCCCTATCCTACCTGATTCCATCTGGAAAGCAGTATTGAATTACGGAGTATGTAAAGGAACGTTAGTGCAAGAATTAGGCGTTGATCCCTTTGCACAAAATACTTCTATTCGCATTGTTTCGAAAACAAAAGGAAAAGAGACAGCTTGGCTTCTTCAAACAAATTGTGACGAATGAAAGGATACACCTCATATCAGTTCGCCGCATTCCGAATCATTCTTGGACTCTATTTGCTTCAACATTTTCTGTTCCTCATTCCATACGGGACAGAAGTATTTAGCGCTGAAGGGATTTTCCCACGAACCAGCCTAAACTTTACTGATGGCTTCATTCCTGGTCTTTTTGACCTGAATGACAGTCCGAACTTTATCTCAGGAGCCCTCATTCTCCTCAGTTTGCTATCCATTTGTTTGACCATCGGATTCAAACGCAATTGGGCTGCTCTGCTGCTCTGGGTCGGATGGGTGAGTTTATTCGACCGCAATAATTTAATTAGCAATCCGGGCTTACCTTTTATCGGCTGGCTATTGCTTGTGGTTGCAGCAATCCCACGTGGTGAGCGCATCTCAATTGATGCCAACAAAGAAGACTGGCGCTTGCCGAAGCTCCTCTTTTACGGTGCTTGGGTCATCATGGCGGTGAGCTACACGCTGAGCGGAATTGATAAGTTTATAGCTCCAAGTTGGAGAGATGGAACAGCAATTATCCACCTATTGAACAATCCGCTAGCGCGTGACACACCGTTACGCGAGCTCCTGTTGCAGCTTCCCGATTGGTTTTTGCACTTAAAAACGTGGGGAATCTTAGCTGTTGAGATCTTGTTTCTTCCCCTAGCTATTTTCCCGAAAACTCGTCCTTACGCCTGGTTGAGTATGGTACTCATGCATTTCGGCATCATTCTGATTGTTGACTTTGCAGACCTGACGGCAGGCATGCTGATGATTCACCTCTTTACCTTTGACAGCAGGTGGCTGAAGAGCGCACTAAAGCGAAGGAAAGCCAATGAGAATGAAGAGCGCATTGTCTTCTTTGATGGTGTGTGTAGCATTTGCAATTCAACAGTAGATTTCCTCATGCGGGAAGACGAAGAAGGCGTTTTAAAATATGCCTCTTTACAAGGCCAAACGGCGAAGAGGTTTGATGAAATCCCGAAGGAAGATATTCCTGGGAGCATCATCTATATGCGTGGAAACCAATTCTATTCTAAATCCTCAGCGGTCTTACTTCTACTCAACGACATGGGTGGATTCTGGAAAGTGCTGTCATTCCCTCGCATTGTGCCGAAGTTCCTTCGCAACGCAGTGTATGATCTGATTGCAAGAAACAGGTACAAGTGGTTTGGGAAAAAAGAAACGTGCAGAATGCCTACTGAGGAAGAGCGCGGAAAAATGTTGGGGTAACGATGTCCCTTTTCGAATGTACCTGCATTATACTCTCGTGAGCGAACGAAAATTGATCGTTTTGCGCATACTAGTACAAGCTTCTGCTTTTTCTTCGGGAAAAAGTAGAGCACCAAACAGACATCTTAATCCCCTTCATTAAACACAGACCCGATGAAAAGAATTGAATTCGTATTTGGCGGCACTGCGGCCTTAGCAATCTTGTTAAAATTTCTACACCTTCCCTTTAGTGCCATGTTACTGCTGGTCAGTATTTCTGCTTTAGCCGTGGTTTACGTGGGCTTTGGGGCTACTTTATTTAACGCTGCACCAGTGAGCTTGACTAACACGGGTGAATCCAATTCTGATTTGGGATCAAAACGCCAAGCAGGAACACAGTACATTGGTTTTGCTTTCGCATTAGTGCTCATTGGCATCCTTTTCAAAATGCAGCAATGGCCTATGGCTAAAACTCAACTGATGGTTGGCTTGATTGCCCTTGCAGTGCTCTTTGTGTTTAATCTATCTCAAAACCTAAAAGCTAAAACTCCTATAAACAAAGGTCTAGCCATTCGAGTTGGGCTTATTGGAGGAATTGGACTGATTCTACTTATCAAACTTCAACTTATAAGCTAGCAAGTTTCAGAAAGAGAATTGAGCCGTTCTATTGCAAGGAAGCCAAGGTAGACATGAACCTTTTCATATTTTCAGGAGTGTTTGTCAGTAGTCGTTTCCAAGATTGATACCTTAGGATTATTCCAAGCCCCTTCCCTATGCAAAGCTCGAGCTATTTTCAACCCCTCTAACATCAACTTTGTAGTCGTCCACAAGAACTTTGCGGATGAATAACCTGCTGATAATGCTGTTGGATTCTGAAGCTTAACTTGAGAACCTCTTGGATCCAGATGATACAACTTCCACGATGAACAACTTATCACTTTCTCTAACAACGATCCGCTGGCTTCTCCTACCTTAGGATTATTCCAAGCCCCTTCCCTATGCAAAGCTCGAGCTATTTTCAACCCCTCTAACATCAACTTTGTAGTCGTCCACAAGAACTTTGCGGATGAATAACCTATTGAGCAAATTTTTCAAAAGCAAAGACAAATCCCCTCCAGAACAAGAGCCACCGTAGATAGAAAAAGGCGCATAGAAGTGATTCTATGCGCCTTTCAATTTTATACTGAGCAGGTGTTTAGTTATCCAACACCTTCACCGCTGCTTCCAACTGTTGATCTCTTCCTTTCGTTACCACACCTGGTTCATTCAAGACTTTTACATCTGGCTCCAGTTGTTTGTTTTCAAGGTAATCTCCGTCCACGTCTACCATTCCTACTTGAGGAATTCCGAAGACGACTCCGTTCTGAAGGTATTCCCACCAAACAGCCGTTCCTGTTCCCGGAACGGGCATCCCAACAAGTTGGCCAATACCCAATGCACGATACGTATAAGGGAACATGTGCGCATCTGAGTAGTTACTTTCGCTCATGACCACGCACGAGGGTTTTCTCCATTTGAACTGTGGTTCGTTTCCTAAGTCTTGTCCACGTGGCATGAACGTAATGTATTCTTTCCCAGACAAGAAGGTTGCCAAATCATCATGCAACCAGCCTCCACCATTAAACCGTGTATCTACAATGAGTGCTTTCTTGTCGTTATTTTGGCCAAGTGTTTCGTCATAAACAATACGGAAACTCTGGTCATCCATTCCTCTTACGTGCACATATCCAATTGAACCACCTGATAATTCTTCTACTAGGTCTCTGCAATTCTTCACCCATCTTTCATAACGAAGTTGAAATTCAGCTCCCCTTGAAATTGGCTTAACGGTTTCTTCCCAACGTTCTTTGGTTTTGGGATTGTAGAGCGAAAGCAGCGTAGCTTTTCCATCAATGCGGTTCAAGTATTGAAAGTGATTCACATCCTTACTCAATGCATTCCCGTTAATCTTTTCAATGACCACTCCTGCTTTGATCTTACTATCTCCTTTCAACACCGGACTTTTATCCATCACCTCAGTGATTTTCAATCCATCTTGGCCCCAGGCATTGTCATAAAAAAGACCCAATGAAGCCGTTGCATCCCCGTTCTTAGCGCCTCCACCTCTATAACTTGCGCCAGTGTGAGAAGCATTCAATTCTCCCAACATTTCAGCAAGCATTTCAGCAAAATCATTGTTGTTGTCTATATCTGGAAGGACTTTAGCATATTCCGACTTGTAGAAATCCCAATCCACACCCTGTAAATCTTCAACATAGAATTTCTTCTTTACTTGTCGCCAAACATGTTCAAAAAGATAAGCCCGTTCTGCACTTTCATTCAAAATCATTTCGCCATTGATCTTCACAGGCGTTGGCTTTCCTGTTTTGATGTCAATCTTCTGAACTTGTCCGTTTGCAACCACAAATAGCGATTCTCCCTTTTTATCAGGAACAATTTCACCGCCCCCTTGTCCGAGCTTGGCTAAAACTTTCGTCTCGCGCGTTCTCAAATTCGTTTGCCAAAGATCATATCCTTTCTCAAAACGTGTCAAGTAGAAGAGCTGTTCTCCATCATTTGACACGTAAGCATCGCTTAGCTGAGAAGAGTGAATGGTCAGGCGCTTCGTTCGGTCTTCAATTCGGTCAAGCTCAATTTTGATGGGCTTCATTTCAGGCTTCTCTTCTTTGTCTTTCTTCCCTTTCTTTTTGTCTTTTCCTTTCTCCTCTTCTTCGCCTTTTTTCGCCTTCTCCTCTTCGGCCTTCGCTTCTTTGATTAATTCGTACTCTTCTTCGCTGAGCATGAACTCGTCATAGGCTTCTTGGGTAAAAAACATCGCATACACATCTGATTCTCCTCCCCAACTTGCATGGCTCTTCATACCATCTTTGGACGAAAACCACATCATCATTTTTCCATCCATCATCCATTGTGCTCCAAAAGCACCGTATCCGCTGTTGGTTAAGTTCACAATTTCACCTGTTCCATCAGAAGAGACCAATCCCGCTTGGTCTATCCACTGTTTGTCTTGAAGGAACCCAACGAGGAACCACTTGCCATCAGGAGACCAATCATAGTGTTGATCACCATCTGAATAGGAATATTGTCTTGAAGCAGGCATGATTTCGCGCACCTCTTTAGATGCTAAGTTGATTACTTTAAGTGCTGTTCTTTCTTCCAAGAATGCCACTTCTTTTCCGTCAGGAGAGTAGCTTGGTTGAAACGTTTCGTTTTCAATTTCCAGGACTACTTCTTCAGTCACAATGGTTGAATTGAAGAAATACATCTCCGCTTCACGCTCAATTTTACTTTGGTACAAATTCCAAGAGCCATTTCGTTCGCTTGCGTATAGAATCGCTCTTCCGTCAGGGCTGTAATCAATTGTGCGTTCCTGTTCAGGCGTATTCGTAATGCGTTTTGTTGTTCCTTCTTTCACTGAAGTAACAAAGACTTCGCCGTGAAAGATGAAGGCAATTTCTTTTCCGTTTGGAGACACAGCCACTTCGCTTGCGCCGTCTACATCTACAATTTTTTCAATGTTAGCACGTCTTCCAGTTCCTATTTCAATGGCTACTTTTTTCATTGAGCCAGGACCTTTCATGGTGTATAGTTCACCGTGATAGCTAAAGCAGAGCGTTCCTTCTGAAGAGGAAGTCAAAGAACGAATAGGGTGTTTCGCAAGCAATGTGACTTGGCTTTTGTTGCCATCCATGGTCATTTTGTGCACGTTGTATGAACCTGTTTGCTCAGAGAGGTAGTAGAATGCTGATCCGTCGGCTGTTGGAATTGGCGTGCGGTCTTCTCCAATAAACTCGGTCAACATTTGATACGTTCCATCAGCAATGGTGTATTTCCATACATCTCTTGTTACACTCGATGTGTGGTGCTTTCTAAAATCGTCTTCGTATCCTTTTTGGTCATGGAAAAGAATGCTCTTTCCGTCAGGCGTATAACGCGCATCAATGGCCGGCGTGGTCATTACTTGCTGAATTCTACCTCCTTTTGTTGGAACGCTGTACAGTTCAGGCAGCACACCAGAGGGAAATTGTTGGTTGTCTGCATCATCTAACCTCGCAGAGCTAAATAATACATGGCTATTGTCTGTGGCGAAATCTGAAGGGAAATCTCCCGCTGAATTGAACGTTAAGCGCACTTCATCTCCTCCTTTCGCATCTACAACAAAGACATCGAAGTTTCCGTAGCGATTAGAAGCGAAAGCTATTTTCGCTCCATCGTGTGACCAAACAGGTGATTGATCATAAGCCTCATGAACTGTCAGAGGAACGGCCATTCCTCCTGCGCTAGGCACAGTATAAAGGTCTCCTTTGTAGCTAAACACAATGGTGTTTCCATCAGGAGAAATGGCTGAATAACGCATCCAATTTGGTGCAGAATTAGCAGAGGAGCTGAGTGCGAAAAGGACGCCTAGGAGAAATAACAATTGTGTTTTCATGGTGGTTTCTTGGAGCGCCGAAGATACAGATGTTCATTCGCCCAAAATCCTAAAATGTGCTAAATGGAACTATAATTCGATGACTGACAATTGTATTGCAAATAAGCACCGTGACCGCTACCTTCGCTCTAAACTAAACGATTTGTATTTTCTTCTTTCCCTCTTATTTATTGGAGCGGTAGCGCTCATCATTCGAAACTACCTCAAACGTTCACCTAGCCTGAAAGTTGACTACAGCTTTGGCAACGCCAACCTACTGGCATTGAAAGTAGCTGTGCGTGCCAAACAATTTAAAGAGGCTGAGGTGCTAATTGGCTCTTTTGAAGTAAATATGCGCACTTTGGCCATTGATCATCTGGCATTAACGTGCACCACATTAGAACTTCAATCATGGGTGACCTCTAATGGAGGAACCGGATATGATGGACTGGCATTGGCTGGGCATTATGGCTTTTTGAACTGGTCTTTTGAACAAACGAAATCCTTTGCTACTGCAACAAAAACTGAGCAAACAGCATTCACCTTCAACAGTAAAAATGGAAAGCAACATTTATACCTTGTAGAGAACAGCAAATCTTACTTTTTCGAAAAGCAATTGCGATTGATTCGCCTAAAAATGATTACGGGCGAAATAGATGCCGCTTGGAATCACTTCATTGCGGCAACCAATCAAGAGCCTGACACTTTTTTCCCTTACCTCTATGCCGCAGAGTGCATTCAGCCAAAATGGGGTGGCGACCTCAATCGCATTCAAAAACTGATAGCAATGCTCCCGGAACTCCCGGAAGTAAGAATGTGTGTGATGCTCAAACTCATCCAAGATAGCTTTGCACAAGAAGAAAATTTACTTGGCGGAACAATGGATGATCTAGTGACATTTGCCACTGAACAACTAGCGCTCATTGACAATGAACTGAGTAAAGAAGCCCCTGAAGGTGCAATCAAATATTACATCTATAATTATGTAATTGTGACCTCAGAAAGGCTGGGGAACAAAGTTTTGAAACAGAAATACACTCAATTGGCTCAAGGTTATACCACACTCTTCCCCTACGGGCCGCTTTTTCCACAAGAATTAGCTCAAATGTAAAAAATGGACATAAAAAAAGGAGAGGTTTTGCCTCTCCTTTTTACTTCTAATCGTTAACAGATTACATTTTCTCTATTGCATTCAGAATCACTAAAATTCCTTTGTTACACTCATCCGGTTGCGGCATTCGTGTACGTTGGAATTTAAGCTTGACGCGCATCCCATTCTTTTGGAATTTCTTCTCAAGTACAGAAGGATGAATTAGGCCAAGGGAAGCATCAGTTACATCTAGCTGAATGAGGAAACCACATCCTTCATTTGTGTAGTCACTTGTAACGGTTCCTGTTACCCAACCTTCTGCTGCCTCTTTTATTTCAACATCGGTTTTTTCAGTAGTCTCTATCACTTCCTCTTGGTTCGAACAACCAAAGTTGCAGAAAAGAGCCAGGAAGAAGAATGCTAGTATTGAATATTTCATGTTCTTAGTTTACAGATACCTTTTTCACTTCCTGGAACGCTATGTTTCCAAAACGTACCATGTAAACACCCTTAGCCAAGCCACTTGTGTTAAAGGTACGATTGAAGCTTCCATTCGCTGGAGTAACATCCATGTGTTGGATCAGGTTTCCCTTGATATCGAACAAATCAAGCACTACTTGCTTATCGTTCTTTAGTTTATTTACATCTACGAACAGTGTATTGGCATCGCTCATGTATACTTTGGTATCAATCTTCGAACCATAAACGTCATTCACATCAGTGCTTCCATCAAGGTCGAATGAGAAAATACGCGTACGTCCATTTCCATTCACAAGGTATTCGCCAGTGAACCAGAAACGACTTCCAATCACAGACATGTGAGCGTAATCTCCGTAACGATTCCCTCCACTTTGAGCTCCTGTTCCTTCAATGATCGTTTGCTCTGCATACGTCATCATTCCAAGTGGATCATTTGCCATACGTCCCGTAAAGCGCAATCCAGCTGAAGTATTTGGTCCTGCTACTGAATAAGCCATTCCAATGTTTCCTTGGTCATCCATTGCTGCTGATGCCATCCATCTGCTTTCATCATCATCTGGAGCGAACGTTCCTTGTTGATAAACAGACCAAACACCATCATCATTGTCGCGAAGCTCATACCAACGAATTCCCGCTTGCAGTCCGCCAAGATCAACTACGTGTGTAAGAACCAACGTGTTGTACCCAACCCATCTTCGGTATTGCGCTCTATAGTAGAAGATTACTGCCACAGCATCCAATCTCTGACTTGAATTCGGCTGCTCAATGTCGTTCCACGGTCCTGTAAACACTGAATCAAAAGATTCCGTATTAATTTGCTGAGTAACAGCAATAGATGAATTGTTTGGGTTGTTCCAATCAATGGACATCTCAACTATTTTAATGTGATCATCGCTCACACCACCCCAAGAATCATCTTGTAAGACAACCATGTAATTCGGTGTTCCAACAGGCGGAAGTGATCCATCAGCATCAGCAGGAAGTGGGCTTCTAAAGCCACCGTTAGCTACGTTAGGAAAATTCAGGTCTATCATTGATGCAGTTGGGTCACCCGCAATCATTTTTTCACGTTCGAATGCAAGCGCATTGTCGTTACCTGAATTCGCCGTCATATAATACGCGTCTGACCAGACAGAATACTTAGGGTAATCTGGAAAAGAACTTAAGTTAAACTCATAACCAAAATACTCTCCTTCAGGATCAGGTGTTTGAGAAATGGCAATCAAAACACCTGGAGTTCCTCCTCCGGCGCCTTTGAACTGACTAATGAACCAGCGGTCTGCAAATTCATCATACATCACAATCGGGTCACCATCATTGGTAGAACCAGGCCAAATTGAATTGAGGTTGAGCGAAGAAGAAATAGGACTCCCCTCTAAATTGTATACTCTCCACTTGGTGTTTACTGCTTGAACGTACTGATTTGGTCCTGCTGCTCCAGATGGGTCTGGTGGGAAACCTCCTCCTTGTCCGGCAACGTTCACCCATGAAGTAGCTGAAGCACCGCGCTGTCCATATTGCGTTTGACGCACTGGGTCTCCTCCTTGGGGAAGTGAATTTGTTTCATCTATTTCTGCAGGAGTAGTGCGACGTGCATGCGTTTTGTATGCATCCTGAAATTCTTGCGATTCCTCAGCCAATTGGCCTAGTGCCGGAATTTCAAAAAAGTTTACGCACTGTATTTTTTCTGTCACTTGTCCTTGTGACTCTGTGGTCTGCGCTGACGCTGAATAGACCATTGATAGACAAGCAGCAGCAACTGCTGTCCTTCGAACGATTTGCATTTATTTGATTCTTTAGGTTTCTAAAAATAGACCTTATAAAAGGTTCTCGAAATATACACACAATGCCACGAACACCCTAAAATCTAGGGGTGTCTGTTTTCAAATGAATTGTGTTCCTAAAAATTAGCTCCTAAATTGTTTAGCTACTTTTGTGATTAAATTATGCCTAATGTCCGCCTTCAAAACTTATATGCTCATTGCGCTTGTCTCTTTCATCTATGGATGTGATACGTTCTCAACAGGAGCAACTGCGCTTGATCTCGAAAAAGATTTTCAATCTGCTGTTGTTGAAGGAATATACTCCATCAAGGTGCCCAATTACATGTCGGTTTCAAATGACTTAAGCGAAGAAGCTTCTCTGCAATACGAGAGTTTGACTAAAGATGCTTATCTCATTGTGATTGATGAGAACAAAGCTGAATTCATTGAGATCTTTAATGAATTAGACATGTTAGATTCGACCAAAACAGCTCTTGAAAACTATACCAAATATCAAAGAGAGTCCATAGCAAGTACTATGGATGTGACCTCTGTCTCAGAACTGCGTGAAATTACAATCAACGGCAATGAGGCCCTAATGATTCAGATTGATGGCGGTGTTCCTGAAGTGAACACAGATGTAACTTATCTATTAGCTGTTATTCAAGGCAATGCTAACTTGTATTCTGTTCTCTATTGGACAACAAAAGAGCAAGCGAAAAAAATGCTTCCACACTTTGAACAAAGCATTCACACCTTTCAAGACCTTTAAGACGCCTCTGCTCATGTATCTACCAGATGAATATCCGTTTTTTGTTACATTCATCTTATGACGAATCTCTTAACGAAACAACGCATTGGATGGATTCTAATGTTGATTTTGTTTATTCCATTTCTCGCTTTCGGACAATCAACTCCTGATGCAGCCATTTCGAGCAACACCAATTTTCTAGAAAGCTTAGGCCTCTTGGGCGGTATGGCCATTGCTCCTTTTGCTGCTTTATTCGTCACCTCTCTAATCTCAGTGCTCGGACTCGGAAATGAGTTTGTAGCAGAAAACCCAATCCTAGGAAACTGGATTACCGTTGTGATTTCTGGTGTTTTGACCTTCGCCCCGTTACTACCAAAAATATTTAAATCTACAGCGGTCATTGGTCAGGCCATAGATTGGCTTAATGACAGAGCTGGAGCCGTTGTGGGAATCATCGTTCTTATCTCTCCTTACTTCAATGAATTTTCGCAAACAGAAACGGTGCAAGAAGTATCTCTCGGTTTTATTGATCCGGGGGCATCTCCAATGCTGTTTTTGACGCTCGCCATCGCCATCCCGTATTTTGTTGTGGTCATGACCGTTCGCTCCTTCTTTGGAATCCTCATTTTTCTATCACCCATACCAACACTTGATGCCATCTTTGAAGTAGTTAAACAAGGGGTGTCTGTTGTGCTGATTTTGCTCTATTTAGTTTGGCCCGAAGCCGCATTGATTGTTACCGGATTGGTCTTTCTCTTTAGCTTCTTCTTGTACCAAAAAGCCAAGCGAATCATGGCCTTCTTTCGTTACCTCTACCTTCATCCAATCATTAGATCACTTGGTTTTGGCGAAACAACCCTAGTGCCTTCAAACCTCCCAAGGGCTGTAAGCAATGAAATAGCCCCCTCTTTCGCTATTGAAGTGGTGCTAAAACAACCTTTCCATACTTGGCGAAGGCGACAATTGGTCTGGCTTACTATCACAAATGGTGAAGTGAAATTAATTCAACCTCAGTGGTTTGGAATGGCGGAAACAATTTCTTTAGGAAGTCAATTTACCGCTTTTAATCGTGTAGAACGAAAGTGGAGTCATTTGCTCTTATACTCCCAATCTCACCATTTTCAATTGCAACTGAATTTGACTTATTCGCCCAAAATAGATGAAATTGAAACTCTTTTTAGAATTGAAAATGAATCTGTAAACAATGCGTCAGTGCCAAATACAAAAACCCTTTTGCATGTATTCGGAAAAGCAACCTAAGACAAATTTAAATTCGATGCTTTGTATACTGAATTCCAATTCTCTCACCCTGAAACACATAAAGAGAAAACACTTCCACAGGTCTAGAGAATTCAAAAACAATCAGAAGTCTCATTGGCCTTTAGTGGCGTGAAAGCTAAAACAGCTCCCTAACCACAGAATCACAAGTAGCTACACCCGAGCGAGTTAGAGCTAATTTGATGCAATTAAAAATTCGCCATAACCCGCTGTACCCCTTCTAATACAAAGGTACTTTCCACTGTGTTTTACACGAAAACGAACCCCTTAATAGTTTCTGGAAATACACACCACCCCGCTTTTAAGGTGGAAAAGAGAAAGATTGCTCTCCAAGAAAAGATTAAAGGTCAATTTCAATTGGCAATTGTTCAACGTACCTTCGTGGAAAATTCAATCTGTGAGAACTTTACTAACCCTATTCCTTGCTGCAACCATCGGTTCGGCAATTGCACAGCCTACCTGGGAAGTTGGCTCAACTACACTTACTGAATACGACCTCGTTACTGGGGTTCAAGTTCCATGGGAAATTCTTTGGGGACCAGATGATTTTATTTGGGTTACTGAACGCAGAGGAAAAGTGCTCCGTGTAGATCCGGCAACAGGAAACTATACTGAGGTGCTAAGTTTAACATCTTTGATTCCTTACAATGGTGGCGGTGAACCAGGAATGTTAGGAATGGCAATGCACCCAGATTGGGAAAACACGCCTCAAGTGTTCATCGTTTACAACTACTTACAAGGAAACAATGTAAGAGAACGCCTCTCTGTATTTGATTGGGACGGTTCGAACTTGGTGAACGAAGCCTTTATACTTAATAACATTCCTGGAGCAGGAATACATGATGGTTCTCGCTTGATGTTCTTGCCAGACAATACTTTACTTATGTCTACAGGAGACAAAGGTGACGGTGGTCAATCTTCACAAGACATCGAAGCCTTGAACGGTAAAATTCTTCGTTTGAATGTTGATGGCTCTGTTCCTTCTGACAATCCTGACAATACATCCCTTGTCTATTCTTGGGGACACAGAAATGCTCAAGGATTGTGTTTAGGGCCAAATGGATTAATATACAGTTCAGAGCACGGACAAAACTCAAATGATGAGTTCAACATTATTGAAGAAGGTAGAAACTATGGATGGCCAGAAGTTGAAGGCTTCTGTGATCAGCCTGGAGAACTAGATGCATGTACAGGATTAAACGTAAGAGAACCCTTGCAGACTTGGTCTCCATGCATTGCTGTAAACGGCATTGAATACTACAACCACCCTGCAATTCCAGAATGGCAAAATTCAGTTTTAATGGCTGTTTTGGGCGGACTAGGAGCGCAATATGAGCGCCTTTCAGTTTTGCACATGAGTGATGATGGAACTGCAATTGAGTCTGAAGATCAGTTTTTCAGCGAGTTCAATCAACGTGTGCGCGATGTGTGTGTTAATCCATATACAGGTGCAGTTTACGTTGCTTTAAACGGACCTGGTTACCCTGGTTCAGGACCAAACATCATCAAGGAGTTCAGAAATGAAGCCTTCGTCTCTGTAGAAGAAAATGCAGTACTTCCAGTTCAAACGATGGAAATCTACCCAAACCCAGTGTCAGAAACATTGAAGCTTGATTTCAGTGATTCTTTCATCGGAACCAACTTCTACATCATTGGTTTTGACGGAAGACAAATGGGAAGGTTTGTGATTCAAGAAAACAACGTTAGAGTTAACGTTTCAACTTGGGCAGCTGGAACCTATTATGTGTCTTCTACCACAGAACTTGGAACCATTACGAAAACATTCGTGATTCGATAACAACATGACTCGTACATTTTTAACCATTGCCCTTTGCCTTGGCGCGATTTTCGTATCTGCCCAGTCACAGGGCGATGCGCTTTATAGCTTCTCTGGTAAATTAATAGATGAAGAAACCGGAAGCCCAATTATGGGATCCACCGTCTTTGTTGAAATGAATGACAGCTCATTCACAACTGCATCAGATGTGTTGGGTGAGTTCTTCCTCTCTTTGCCAAAAAAGCCAGATGTCTTTAAAGTTGAATCAATTGTCTATTCCGCAGAATTGATCCCCAATAACAAAGGTGTTTATGTGCTTAAATCGCGCATTGTCGAAATCCAGGCATGCTACATTCAAGTGTTCAAAGACACGAAAGTGTTGAGCTCTACTTCCCCTATTTCTATCCTCTCTCCTTCTGATCTGAATTCTGCAGATAACAGTTCTTTGCAAGAAGCATTGAACACTGTCCCAGGTGTTAAGATGGATTCACGAGGGTACGGAGGAAGTAGACGAATTAACATCAGAGGAAGCTTTGTGCGCAGCCCTTTCGCCGTAAGGAACATTAAAATCTACTTAGACGGCTTCCCCATAACAAGTCCAGATGGCCAAGCGGCCCTTGAGTTGCTAGATGATTATGACCTGAAGCGGATTCAAATTATCAAAGGCCCCAATGGAAATGCATACGGAGCAGGAAATGGAGGTGTTATGAAGGCCTACTCAAAAACGCCCATTTACGGGACTTCTGTAGAGTCAAGAATTACAGCGGGCTCTTTTGGATACTACAAAAGTGCCAGCAATGCAGCCTATGCAAATGACAAACTCAATGTACGCTTGTCTTTTCTTCAACAGCATACTGATGGAAACCGCCAGCAGGAGTTCAATGACCGCCAGCAGCTCTCATTGAACCTAAATTACAAACTTAGCTCAAGGCTTTCATATTCACTTTGGGCTACTGATTACAGCGGAACTTGGGGGCTTCCGGGCTCCTTGACTGAGGATCAGATTAGGATTGACCCACGTCAGGCTCTGAGTGTGGCACTTGAGAATAATGCACGAGTAGACAGAGAGAGAACACGCATAGGAGTAAAACAAAAATTCACTTCGCGCTACTTCTCCAATGAGACCATGGTGTACTATAATACAACCACTAAAATCAATCCTTTTGCTGCAAGTGATTTCTTTAAAGGTTACAAGGACGAGGCTGCTTCTGGATACGGCGCGCGAAATGAGTTGAGATATGAAATCCCTTCTGATGGACGCTGGAGGTTTAAACTTCACAATGACCTCGAATTCACGCTCGAAGACAATGAACTGGCTGAATATGGTATCAGTTTTGGAAGCCCCACTGACCTGCGTTACCTAAACAAAACAACATCATCTGAACTTGTGGCCAACATTGGTGTGGATGCCGTTCTTGACACTGATTTGACCATTGAAGCAGGCGTGGCTTACAGCTTGAAATCAATTTCTTCTGAAAACCAAATTGGTCCCTTAGTTAATCAAAGTCCTAACGATGTTGATCGAACTTTTTCAGGCATCCTTCCCTACGCAGGTGTTAATTACAAAGTGCTGCCTTATACCTTCTTATTTAGCTCAGTGAGCATCGGGTACAGTCCGCCATCTGTTTTCGAACTCATTGATCCAGAATCAGGTGTCTTATCTACTGATCTTGCTCCTGAAGAAGCGCTCAATGTTGAGTTTGGAATTAGACGGGGAACTTACCATGATCGCAGCATCCAATTTGAGCTGAATGTCTATCAAATGGATGTCAGCAATGCCATTTTTCAATACGAAGATGAAATTGGAGTCGTACGTTTTGGTAACAGACAGTCTCTAATCTACCAAGGAATCGAGGGAAGTGTTTCGAAAGTTTTTGCTTTCAAGTCGAACAAAATAGTGAAGGAAATCTCTTTGCAATTCTCAGGAACTGCTCAGAACTACCAGTTGAAAGACACTGAAGACCCTACTGAAGAAGGCAACCGTGTTGCTGGTGTTCCTTTGGCTTCTGCATCAGGGGAAATGCGTGTAGGCCTGGCTTATGGATTTGAAGTCAGAGCTCAGCACCAATGGCATGATCAAACACCACTCAATGACGCAAATACACTGAGCTTTAGACCGTATCAGTTTTTGAACCTTCGCGCCGGGTGGAATCTATCTTCGTTCAAAGAGAACAGCACGTGGACTTTAGAGGTTTTTGGAGGCATTCAAAATGTGTTTGATACCCAGTACACTTCCTTTTTTAGTTTGAACGCCTTTGGCGGAAGATCTTTCAACCCAATGCCCGGCCAATCATTCTTTGGTGGTGTTCGAATCGGAAAGCGCTTTTAATTTACTCTATGATTTTCATTTCAGTGCGTCGGTTCTTTGACCTACCGTCCTCTGAATCATTTGAGGCAATCGGTTCTGTTTCGCCATACCCTTTTGCAACAAGTCTTGACGTCTCAATGCCTGCCTCAATAAGGTAACTAACAACCGTTTGCGCGCGCTGTTCTGAAAGTCTACGGTTCTCTTCATCTGAACCTACGTTATCTGTATGTCCGCCAATTTCAACTCTGATGTTGCTATTGATCATCAGTTGCTTTACGAGTGTTCCCAATTCAACTTTAGACGCTGGACGAAGGGCGTAGCTATCTGTATCAAAGAAGATGTTGTTCAACACCATTTTGTTGCCCGGACGAAGCTTATTGAGTGGAGCTTCCAAGCTTACTGATTCACTGGCGTCAACACCTTTCAATGAAAAATTACTGCTAAAGAAGAGGTATCCTGCGCGTAAAACGTTCAATGCATAATCTCTATCTGGAGGAAGACACACTAAGAATGCACCATTCAAACCGTCTGAATAAGACTCTACAATTATTTCTCCTGTTTCCAAATCTATCAGTTCCAACCTAGCATCAAGTGGTTTGTAGGTGTAACTGTCAAACACGGTTCCACTCACGTAACTTACTGGTTTAGGGCGAACACCAACTGGGAGTTCAAACTTATAAAGGTCTAGCTTGCCCAAACCACCAGGTCTGTCAGAAGCAAAATACGCCACTACTCCATTGGCTGATACCAGCAGTGAATTTTCATCTCCTCCTGTGTTAATTGGATAGCCTAAGTTGGTTGGTTTTCCCCATGTGCCGTCAGAACGCTTCTTCGAAACGAAGATATCTAGACCTCCCATTCCTGGGTGTCCGTTTGAACTAAAGTACATGGTTTCGCCATCTGGATGAATCATCACTGACTCTTCTTCAAAATCTGTATTTACATCACCTGGAATGCGCACTGGTTTGGACCATGATCCATCATCTTGAATGGTCGCAAACCAAATGTCTTTTTCTTTAGGTCCGCCATAGCCTTTGATTCCTCTGATGAAAAACAATGACTTTCCATCAGCAGAAAAAGAAGGCTGAGAGTCCCATTGGTAAGAATTTACGGCCTTAATATTTTGTGCTTTACCCCAAGAGTCACCCATTTTTCTACTCACGAACAAATCACAACTTCCTAGTCCTTCATAGCTCCCCCAATTTCCCGGTTCAGCCTCGCACGCAGTATAAATGAGTAATTGTCCGTCTGCAGAAAGTGTTGGCGCCCCTTCATTGAACACCGTATTAATTTCGTTTACAGGAAGTGATGCAGACCAACCGTTATCTTCTTTCACGGAGACGAAAAAATCTTCTTGCTCTCCTCCTCTTACCCTACCATCAGCAATTCTTCGAGTGAAAAGGAATGTTCCGCCATCAGCTGTCAGGCAAGGATAGTATTCAGAAAACTCAGAATTAATTTCAGGTCCAAGATTGATCGGTTCGAAGTCCACTGGATTCGCCATGGCCAATTGAGCAAACTCACATGAGGAGAGCATCAGCCTACCGCGTTTGTTGAGCAGTTCGTCTTTGAAACGCGCTTCCAAGAACTGATTGAAAGATGCTTCCGCTTTTTGATAATCGCCCAATCGCATCTGCAGCTCGCCAGCGAAATAGATGGCATCTGCAAATTTACTTCCGCCAATAGACGCCGCTTCCATAAGGTCATCTATACTTGCTTGAGTTCTTCCAAAATCTGCTTGGATCTGTGCTCTCAGCAAAAATGCTTCAGCGAATTTGGGGTCTTTAGACAAGGCGCTATTCACGTACTTTTCAGACTCCTCTTTCAAACCTAGCTCATAAGTCCGTATGGCATCTTCAAAAATAGCGACGGCCTTTTTATTTGACGAAGTATAACGCTGTCCTGGTTGCGCTGAAGCGAAAACAGAAGCGAAAACCATGAAGAATGTAATAAAGAGGGTGGTAAATAGATAGCGCATTGGAATAATTTATGGAGCCAAGGTAACAAAACCCGAAGTAGAAGTATTCAAATATCTTGCCACAGACCTTACCTTTGCAGAATGACACGCATTGGCCTTATTTCTGACACACACGGACACATTGATGACCGCATTCTTCACCATTTAAAAGATGTTGATCAGATCTGGCATGCTGGCGACATCGGAACAGTTGAAGTTTCAGACACGCTGGATGCTTTCAAGCCACTAGTAGGTGTTTATGGCAATATAGACGGAAATGAACTTCGCCTAATTCATCCTCTTGAACAGTATTTTGAGCTTGAAGGTTTCACCATTTTGATGACACACATTGCGGGAAGGCCGGGGCGTTATTCAAAAGGCATTCCTGATTTGGTACGAGAAAGAAAGCCAGACATCCTTGTTTGCGGACATTCACACATCTTGAAAATCATGCGTGACAAGCAGCACAATTGCTTGTACATCAACCCTGGTGCGGCGGGACTAAATGGATTTCATAAAATGAGAACCCTTGTTCGGTTTACGTTGGACAATGGAAAGATTGAGAACATGGAAGCCATAGAGTTAGGCCTGCGGTCTCAGTTCAATGAAGATTTGAAATTAGATTCATAGTTTCTAAACACCTGCATTAAAGAATCCAATCCCGGGAAAATCTTCTCCGTAGCCTCTACGTCATGTCGTTCTACTAAATACGGCCCTGTGTAATATCCGTCAGTAGGACGAGATGAATCATATCTATTGTGCGCGTTGTTTGCACCCGTAATAGCTTGCTCTAACTTCTTCTGCATTGCCTGCATTTCAGAAATCGGTTTGTAGTTTGCTCTGTACTGCTCACTTCGCGCTTCCAATCCTTTCGCCTTTAGTTTTTGCAATGCTTTGGCCACAGAACTGCCTTGCGCTTCCAATGAATCTTCCCATGACATAATTCGGGATAAAAGGCTGTCTGCGTATAACTTATGACTAACAAAAGTGATCTCAAAGTGGGTGCATAGCGAATCATAAACACCCTCATGTTGCTTGAATCGATGATCAAAGGTCTGAGCCGTTTCAATCACAGTTGCCAGTCGGTCATTCAGTCGGTCATGAATGCGTTCAGGGACAGGCTTACTGCTCCTTAATGTTTTCATCAAAGAATCCTTGACCGCTATGTTATCATTGTAAAAGACAGCGCGCTCCTCCTGCATAGAGATCATCTCCAAGCGCATGAATTCAATCTCTTCGGCAAGGATAGGATAGGGAGACATAGATTGGTCAGTACATTCCATGACTAGCCCATTATGAAATTCCTGATGATCAAAATAATGTTCAATTACATAATGTTCTTGGGTTACAAGCACCGTATGCGCATCTTCCATCTCAATATTCAAAGCGGTAAGGTCTGGGTCTCCGCAGGCGAATGCTGAAGTCAGAATACCCGCTAGAATAAGGCTTTTGAATAATTTCATTCTATCTCAGTCTATCAAGTGACTTCACAAGCTTTTCATCTGCTATGGTCCCACGGTTTGCCAGAAGGGCGAAGGCGAAAGCCACGAAAGGAAAGAAAAAACCAATGGAGTAGCCGAATTCTATCTCTTCAATATCAAGTGCCCAGTAGTTTTCACTGACGAAGTACCAAAGGAGCACAACAATAGCCATTATTAAAGCGTAACAAATACGGACCAGTTTAATTTGTAACGGTCTGTTCTTGTAAAAGGCGATTGCAGCGAGAAACAATGCACTAGCGATTGACAGAACAATGACAGGTGCCATGCCGAATAAAACTTCCCCTACCTCTCCATTTGCTTTTGTTAATTTGTAGAGGCTTAACTGAGACTCAATCCCAGCAGAATCAACGTAATGAGCTACATCAAAGCCAAATACAAGGAGAAGACAAAGAGCAGCAAGAAACAAGTAGATGGTCTGTACGCGTTGAATCATTTCAATTAATTTTCACAAAGGTAATGGTTCAAATGTCAACTTATCCACATGAAGTTCTGATAAAAAGCATCGGGAAAAGAACGCCATTAATTAAAAAGACGTATTATTGCCTAGTCGGTTCCGACAATAAACAATAATACAACCACTCATTTTCGAGAGAATTCATCCCTCCCACCGAGGATTATGATGACTACAAGAACAACATATCAAATATGTACGATATAATCGAACTTAACGGCAAGAAGGTCGCTGAGTTAAGAGACATTGCCAAGAGCCTTGAGGTCAAAAAAGCTGAAAAGCTTAAAAAACAAGATCTCATCTACATCATTCTTGATGAGCAAGCAATCAACCCTTCAAAAGGAAAGGCATCAACTCCAAGTGCGCTATCTTCAGATAACACTGCAGATGACAAGCCCGCAAATGAAGCACCTAAGCCTAAACCACGTCCGAGGCCTCGGCCAGAAAGAAAGCCTAGACCAGTAAAAAACACTGAAGCTAAGGTAGAAGGTGATGCTGAGGCAAAAACGGAAAAAGACGGAGAGGTAAAAGCTGAAAAGACAGAGCCAAGAAATCGTCCGAATCCTAGACCAAGACCAAATCCACGTCCGAACCCTAGACCTGAGTCAAAAGAAGCACCTAATACAGATGCTCCTGCTGAGGCGAAGAATGACAAACGCCAGGACCGTCCGAATCCTAGACCGAATCCTAGACCAGAAAAAACGGACCGCAATAACGACCGCAACAATCGCAATGACAGAAATGAGCGCAACGATCGTGGAGAGCGCAATGACAACCGTCCGCGAAGAGAAGAAAAGCGTGTTGGTAAACCAGATGAGCATGGCTACGACTTTGACGGACTGGTCATAGCGGAAGGTGTTCTTGAAATTATGCAAGACGGATACGGTTTCATGCGTTCATCAGATTTCAACTATTTGAACTCTCCTGATGACGTTTATGTATCTCAGTCACAAATCAAATTGTTCGGACTTCAAACAGGCGATACGATCCTTGGATCAGTTCGCCCACCGAGAGCCGGAGAAAAATATTTCCCACTCATTAAAGTGGATAAAATCAACGGACGTGATCCCGCATTTGTTCGTGATCGTGTACCATTCAAGTTCTTGACGCCATTGTTCCCAAACGAGCGTTTTAGATTGGGTGACAACAGCACAAACATTTCAGTTCGCATCATGGACCTATTCTCTCCTATTGGAAAAGGACAGCGTGGAATGATTGTTTCTCAACCAAAAACAGGAAAGACAACTATTCTAAAGGATGTTGCAAATGCAATTGCAAGTAACCACCCTGAAGTTTACTTGATCATCTTGTTGATTGATGAACGACCTGAAGAAGTTACTGACATGAAACGAAGCGTGAAAGCTGAAGTGATTGCCTCTACTTTTGATGAGCCAGCTGAGCGTCATGTAAAAATTGCTAATCTTGTTCTAGAGAAAGCGAAACGTTT
This sequence comes from Flavobacteriales bacterium, assembly GCA_047636995.1. Lineage (GTDB taxonomy): Bacteria > Bacteroidota > Bacteroidia > Flavobacteriales_D > Sanyastnellaceae > JAQWQB01. The sequence goes on from JBLIGQ010000016.1 coordinate 26,675, forward strand.
GGTAGAGTGCGGACATGATGTTTGCATCTTGCTTGATTCAATTACACGTTTAGCAAGAGCTTACAATACCGTTTCTCCTGCATCAGGAAAAGTACTTACAGGTGGTGTTGATGCGAATGCATTGCACAAGCCGAAGCGCTTCTTTGGAGCAGCTCGTAACATCGAGAATGGTGGATCACTTTCAATCATTGCAACTGCCTTGACCGAAACAGGATCTAAAATGGATGAAGTGATCTTTGAGGAATTCAAAGGAACTGGAAACATGGAGATTCAACTGGATCGTAAGATTTCGAACAAACGCATCTTCCCAGCAATCGACATTACTTCGTCAGGAACAAGAAGAGATGATCTTCTTTTAGAGAAAGACAAACTACAGCGCATTTGGATTCTTAGAAAGCACCTTGCTGATATGAACCCTGTTGAAGCTATGGAGTTCATCAAAGACCGTATCACTAATACGAAGTCGAACGAGGAATTCTTGATTTCAATGAATGGCTAAACTGATTCCATGTCAGGAGAAAATAAACTTGTATTGATTTGTGGAGCACTCTGGTTAATAACCAAAACAGTGCTCCACAATTTCATTTCACTGGAGTTGAATGTGAAAGCGGGCGTTATGCTCAATCTTTTTCTCATTTTACTCGTTGCAGTTTTTGCTATTCATCAAAAGGTGCAGTCTACCAAAGGGCAAGATTATCATTTTCTTGATGACCTCAAGACAGTGCTAAGGTCAACATCCAAATACGTAGTGATTTCAGTGATCTGCTTGGCTATTTTCAACTATGGAATCGCCCGTGAAGCTACCTTAATAAAAAAAGCAGGGTACCTTCTTTCTATCGATGAGCTGTATGACATACCTGAGAATTATGCTGAGCTTCAAGCCACTGATTTCCTATTAGAAAACGTGAGTGCCGAGGAAGCAAAAGTTATACAGGTTGAAAGATTCGAACTTTTTTCCAAATGGTACGTTCAATTATCATTGCCCTTTTTCGCGCTTATTCTTGCTGCAATAATTTATTCATTACTCGCTTCAGTCTTATGGCGTAGATTAATGAAGTAACTGAAAATATAAGATACGTTGATCCGTTAGGTAACTTAGAACTCTAAAGCAGATAATTGTGCGCACCATTCAAGTCATCATTATAGCTATTGCGCTCTGTATAACAGGGACATTAAGTGCACAGCATACGGCGCGAAACTTACCTCAATTCGACTACAAGCCGTATCATTTTGGGTTTTTACTCAGTGTCAATACCTCAGATTTCAATTTCCGCTATGCGGAAACAAGCAATTTTAATGATTCGCTACTCGGGATTTCAAATCGAAAACAACAAGGATTTAACTTGGCCCTCTTGGCATCATTAGACCTTACGAAGAACTTCCATATTCGTTTTATACCCGGACTAAGTTTCCAGGACCGGGGCTTGAATTATACTTTTCGAGTGAGTGACGGAACATCTGAAACCTTCTTAAAAAGAACCGAGTCTGTTTACCTTGATTTACCTATTCTTTTCAAATTACGCACCAACCGTGTAAACAATTTTGCAGCATATGCCCTCATTGGCGGGAAGTACAGTCGCGATATGCAATCTCAAAAGGATGTAGACAATGCGCTTGCCAATGACATTATACTCAAATTAGAGGATACTGATTTTTCTATTGATGCCGGAGGAGGAATTGATTTCTTCCTTCCATACTTCAAGTTTAGCATAGAAATGAAGACCGCTTTTGGCATTCCAAACATCTTGATCCAAGAGAATTCTAAATTTAGTTCGCCACTTGGGAGTCTTCGCACTCGAACTTTTGTGTTCTCACTTTGCTTCGAAGGCTAAGGGAGCCAATAGGTTTCCTATCTTTGACTCACCTGCATGTTACTACCCACTAGAAATACACCACGCTGGATCATTTTCTTGATCGATATGATCATTTGCATTTGTGCATTTGTGTCGGCCTATATGTTGCGCTTTGAATTTGCCCCTCCTCAGATAGAAAAAGACTTGGCTTGGGCTTTCTTCCCTCTCTTTCTTGGTGTAAGAGCCATTAGCTTTTATCTGGGGAAGACTTATGCCGGAATCATTCGCTATACCAGCACACAAGATGCCCAGCGTATTTTTATTACCATCGCCGCCGGTTCACTCGCCTTCGCCCTAGCAAATCAAGTGAAATACCGGTTTGTAGATCAAGCGTACTTTATTCCGAATACCATCATCATTATTGATTTTCTCGCCTCACTTTTTATACTCATTGCGAGTAGAATTGCGGTAAAAGTGGCTTACATGGAGTTAAAATCACCCGTGAAATCGAAAAAAAACGTTGTTATCTATGGAGCTGGAGAAGCTGGCCTTATTACAAAACAAGCCATTGAACGAGACAGCCAATCCGGAATTAACGTTTCTGCCTTTATTGATGACGATAAACAGAAGTCAGGGAAAAAACTTGAAGGTGCTTCGATCTATCATTTCAGTAAAGCACCAGAATATTTTGCCCAGGGGAAAATTGACGAAATCATCATTAGCGTTCAACAAATCACACCTGAGCGAAAGGCTGCGGTAATTGACCTTGCTTTAAAATACAATGTACGTGTACTAAACGTTCCGCCTGTTCGACGATGGATCAACGGAGAACTCAGTTTAAGGCAGCTTCGTGAAATCAACATTGAAGATTTACTAGGGAGATCAGCGATTTCAATAGACAACCAGGAAGTGCGCTCTTTGGTCCACAACAAACGCGTACTTATTACAGGCGCTGCGGGGTCTATTGGAAGTGAGTTAGCCAGGCAGATTGCAGCTTACAAGCCAAGTAAACTCATCTTGTTCGATCAAGGTGAAACACCGCTGTACGAAATTGAGCAAGAACTCAAAGCCAAAGGACTTCACTCCCATTGCGACTTTGTAATCGGGGATATTCGTCAGCAAGACAGAGTGAACCGGATGATGGAAAACTACCTTCCGCAAGTTGTTTTTCATGCCGCGGCATACAAACACGTGCCACTCATGGAAGACAATCCGAGTGAAGCGATCTTGGCCAATGTAAAGGGCACTCAAAACCTTGCTGACGCGGCACACCATTACAATGTAGAGCGCTTTGTATTCATTTCAACTGACAAGGCTGTAAATCCTACCTCAGTCATGGGGGCTACAAAACGAGTTGCCGAAATGTATGTCCAGTCTTTAAATGCTTTATCTGAATGTGCTTTCATCACAACCCGATTTGGAAACGTGCTAGGGTCAAACGGCTCTGTTATCCCCCTCTTCAAAAAACAACTGGAAAACGGAGGTCCAATTACGGTAACACACAAAGACGTGACACGGTTTTTTATGACCATCCCAGAATCCGTTGAACTGGTGTTAGAAGCTGGCATGATGGGCAACGGCGGTGAAATATTTTTATTCGACATGGGCGCGTCGGTTAAAATCTATGACCTCGCTGAAAAGATGATTCAGCTCTCAGGACGAACACTTGGAAAAGACATTGAAATTATAATCACTGGACTTCGTCCCGGAGAGAAGCTCTATGAAGAGCTGCTAGCGAGTGAAGAAAACACAATTCCAACCCACCATCAAAAAATTCTAAAGGCACGTGTGCGCGAAGCATCTTTCGAAGAGGTTCGAGGAGAAGTGCAGAAATTGATTCGTTTGTTCGGGCAGCAAGACAACACGAAAATTGTGATGCAATTGAAGGTCTTAGTGCCCGAGTACCGCAGCAACAATTCAGAATTTGAAGCTTTAGATCGAACTTAGTCTTTGATACGAATTAGTGCCTTCTTCCATCAGTGATTTTGTATTTTTGAATTTAAACACCGTTATGACAGTAGATAAAAACATTGAAACAGCGCAGCTCCAGACTGAGATTGGGGAATACATAGGTATGGGCTTAAACAGCCTTGTTTTTGACTACGAAGATCATGACACCACTGTTTCCCTTCGTCTGATTACAGTGAACCCAAGGCACAACCAAAGTTTTCTCTACCATGAAACAGATGGAGTCACTAAGCTTGATGCACTTCGCGCTATGGTAAGCTACATCCAGAGCCACAAAGACCGCGAATCTTCCTACACCATCCAATGGTCTATTCATGGTGACAACACCCTCCATACTTCTTACTTTAGTGCGAAGAACATTGTTGGCGCACTTGACAAACTCTATTATGATCGGGACCCCAATGGAATTACTGTCTTTTCAGTAATCATGAATCCAATTTCATAGTCTGACTGAAGCGCAAGACACCTACCGAACACTTCAAAATAGAAGTGAGAGTCTCTACAAAGTAAAAGGAAGCAAGCATTTCGGATTCGCTTTCCCGGTCTATTCAGAGGAAGAAGTCAAAGTTTTTCTTGAGCAAATAAGGAAAGAGCACAACTCAGCCAGACACCACTCCTATGCTTGGCGATTGGATTTAGACAAAAAACGCTTTCGTGCCAATGATGATGGAGAGCCATCCAACAGCGCAGGAAAACCAATTCTAGGACAGATTCAATCTTTTGACCTCACCAATGTGCTCATTATTGTTGTGCGCTATTTTGGAGGCACCAAATTGGGGGTAGGCGGATTGATTGATGCTTATAGAACAGCGGCTAAATTCGCCATCGAAGAAGGGAAAATCATTGAGAGGCAAGTTACCCGTTTCGTTCAGGTAAAATTTCCATATCCCAGCATGGGTGGCGTTATGAAGGTTTTGAAAGACTTCCAATTGGAAATGTATTCAAATAAATTTGAAATTGAGTGTGAATTAGTGGTCGAGGTTAGATTGGATGCTATTTCACCCATTACCTCGGCATTTGAAGACGTTGATCACGTTGCTGTAAAGTTACTGCCCTAAGCCTTTCTACAGAAGTACAATATCTCATCAGCCATCAAAGCGTAACGTTCTTGAAGCGCTTCCCCAATCTCAGCTACGTATCGGTCTTCAGTAACTTCAAAACCTGCTGCTCTTAGTCGGTCACCATAGTCCATTCCAAAAAGACGAAGGTGATCTCGCTGCCAGTATAAACGTTCTCTTTCTGCAGGATCAGTCACGTTTTTGTCTTCCTCTGTTTTCGGATTTGTATAATCTACGGGCACTTGAAAAATACCCCAGCCGCCTGGTTTCATCACACGGTAAAATTCACGCATTACTTGCGCATCATCTTCTACGTGTTCAAGCAGGTGATTGGCCATCACGATATCAAAGGAGTTGTCTTCAAAAGGAATGGCATGTGCATCAAAGTGGTGCTCTGCCCATGGCGAAACCAAATCTCCCGTAACGTAATCAATGTTCTCTAACTTCTTGAACAGACGCAAAAAGCAGTATTCAGGAGCCATGTGCAAGAACTTCTGCTTGTCTGTGAAAAAGGTTGTCTTTTCCTTGAGGTACAACCAAATCAGTCTGTGGCGTTCCAACGACATGCTATCTGGTGCCAATGCATTCTCTCTTGGATGAACGCGGCCGTATGGAAGAATTTTTCTGTAGGTTATCCCGTTGATTGGATCCTCAATTTTGTTCCCTCTGTAGAAGATCGAAAGCACTTGAAGGAAAAGGTGCGCCACACGCTGAAGCAGGTGTCTCGGAATAAAACGGGTAACGAAAGAGATGATTTTGTTCATGCGAAGCGAAGATACATCAACCGAAAATTTCTACCTGATCATTTGAATAAATTCTTCTTCTGAAAGGATGCGTATTTCTAAAGATTCAGCTTTTTTCAATTTTGCTGGGCCCATTTTATCTCCCGCCAAAACGTAATCTGTCTTTGCTGAGATTGACCCCACATTTCGCCCCCCATGCATTTCAATTTCTCGTTTGAGGTCATCTCTTGAAAAGTTTTCGAACACGCCAGAAACCACAAATGCTTTACCTTCCAGTACATTGCTTGCTTGTGAGGCTTCTTTGTCTATTTCCAGTTGCACACCAGCGGCTTTAAGCTTAAAAATAAACTCTTGATTCTTAGGGTTATGAAACCACTCGAATACGCTTTCAGCAATGCGGTCACCAATTTCCTCTACTTGAACCAACGTTTCTACATCAGCCTGAGCAAGGGCGTCAATGGTTTCGAAGTGACGCACCAGCTTCTTCGCCACCGTCTCGCCAACATAACGAATGCCCAATGCGAATAACACCCTTTGGAAGGGCTGCTCTTTGGAAGCTTCAATTCCTTCCAACAGTTTTTCAACTGAACGTTCAGCCATGCGTTCCAGAGGAAGTATTTCCTCTGCCTTCAGTTCATAGAGCGAAGTATAATTTGAGATGAGCTTTGCTTCATGGAGTTGTTCAATGGTCTCAGGCCCTAAACCGTCTATGTTCATGGCTTTACGCGAAATAAAATGTTCAATTCGCCCCAGAATTTGTGGTTTACATCCCATCTCATTGGGACAATAATGGTGCGCTTCGCCTTCCTTTCTGATCAATTCTGTGCTGCATTCTGGACAGTGCGTCACATACGCATGCGGCCCCAGATCTACTTTTCGCGCAGCTAATTCAACAGCCACAACTTTAGGAATGATCTCCCCTCCTTTCTCTACATAAACAAGATCTCCTTCACGAATATCAAGCTTCGCAATTTGATCTGCATTGTGCAATGATGCACGCTTCACTGTAGTTCCAGCAAGTTGCACAGGTTCCAAATTTGCAACAGGCGTAATGGCTCCAGTTCTTCCTACTTGATACGTGATTTCATTTAGTATGGTTGAAACACGTTCTGCCTTGAATTTATACGCAATGGCCCAGCGGGGAGATTTGGCGGTCATCCCCAAGACTTTCTGTTGTCTGTAATTATTGACCTTGATAACAATTCCATCGATTTCGAATGGAAGGTCATGACGCGCCGTATCCCAATATTCAATGAAATCCATGATTCCATCAATGGAAGAGGTTCTTTCAATGAAGCGCTTGGAAGCGGGCGGGACTTTAAATCCCCACTCCTTTGCTTTATTAAGGCTATCGAAATGATTGCTAAACTTCTCACCTTCAGCGTGAATGTAATAGAGAAAGCAATCAAGTCTACGCTCTGCAACAAGCTTACTATCTTGATTTTTTAGCGTTCCTGAAGCTGTATTCCTTGGATTGGCATACAAATCATCTCCTGCTTCTCCTCTTTCTTCATTGAGCTTGGCGAAAGCTTCAAGAGGATAGAAAATTTCTCCTCGTATATCAAAGCTTGCTGGCCAATCTCCTGCTTTCAGGGTGAGCGGAATGGTTTTTATTGTACGCACATTGGTGGTCACATCTTCACCAACAGCGCCATCACCTCTGGTAACCCCACGGGTGAGATGTCCGTTGTTATACGTTAAACTAATGGCAACCCCATCATATTTGAGTTCGAGCACATATTCAACTTCCTCGTCGATGCTCTTTTTGATCCTATTCTCCCAGTCAGAGATTTCTTCTTTTGAATAGGAGTTCGAAAGCGAAAGCATCGGGAAGCGGTGGGTTACTTTTTCGAACTTGTTCGTGATGTCACCCCCAACGCGCTTGGAAGGCGAATTAGGGTTGGCCAACTCAGGGTTGGCTAACTCCAGCGCTTCCAACTCTTTTAGCAAGAGGTCAAAGTCTTGATCCGAAATGGTCGGATTGTCTAAAACGTAATACTGGTAGTTGTAATCGTTGAGCTGTTTTGTAAGCACATTGATCCGTTGAGTTGCCTCAATATTCATACTTTACTTCCTTATTTCGAATGGCTCGAAGCATTTTTCCAAACCTCAATTTCGCCTTAGCAAGGTACACCGTAGAATCATAGATATTGCCTAATTCAGAAGGTGTTTGTCCTGTCCAGCGATGTCCTACCCCTGCGCCAATTGAGAACCACCACGTTAAGTGAAAGTACGTTGAAGCAGAAAGCTCCATGATACGCGCTTCTATTGGATCCTCTATGACTGTCACTCCGGTCTCTTTCGGGTTGTCATAAGACACTTTGATTTGACCAGCCCCAAAATGCGCTGTGCCTGAAACTTCCCAGCGCTTGCTAAAGAACAATACGCGCTCATAATAGATTGAGTTGTAATCAAATTTAAGTTTTGCGGGAACAAATTCCCCTTCGGACGATTGAAAATTATCTCTGCTTAATTCTGAAAGTCCGTAAAAGCCTATTCCAAAACGATGAACACGCTTGTATTCCATCCCCATCCGCAATCCTGCAATTCTAACCGGATTGCCGTCATCGAACGTGTTTCGTCCATCTAAAACAAGATCAAACTTCCATTTCCTGAACCCTTTCCCAAGAAATTTATCGCCTCCTAAAACCCATACGCTTTCATTCAATTGTGCAACAGCAGAAACAGAACATGCTGTTGCTAAAACAATTAAGATATAGGAGCGAATGGAATTCATGGTGCAAAAATAGTCAAAGACCTTGCTTTAAAGATGTTAATTATTTGTCATAACGCAAGTTTGAGGCCATCACCATTCGATTATTCCCTTGCATGTCTTTTACCAAACGCGCTGCTTTAAAATAAATTAGACTCTCCTCATGCACTTCCTTCGCAAAATCTTTGTGGCATTCAAAAAACAATTGCCCTTCTTGAGTCAGTGATTTCGAGGCTAAGTCTAAAATTCGTTTGTAGAACTTCAGTGGATGAGCATCTTCAACAAACAAGGCCAATCCGGGTTCGTACTTCACAACACGCTCGTCCATATGTGCTGCCTCGCTTATAGGAATATAGGGAGGATTGCTCACAATGGCATGATAGGTCATTTTTAGCTCATCTGTGAGGATGTCAGATTCAAAAAATTCAACTTCTACTCCATTTCTCTTCGCATTTGATGCCGCAATGGCAAGGGCCTCGAGCGAAACATCACATGCCTGTACCGTCAGATCTGGACGAAGTGCTTTGAGCGAAATGGCAATGCAACCTGTTCCTGTGCCAATGTCCAAAACGGTTGCATTGGCCGGAATTTCCTTTGATGCATAAAGCACCAATTCCTCTGTTTCAGGCCGGGGAGCAAGTGTATCTTTGGTTACAAAAAAATTGAAATCAAGAAAATAGGCATTGCCCAATACTTGCTGCAATGGTTTCCCTAGAATAAGCTCAGCAATGCTGTCATTGAGTTTGTTCAATTCAGATTCAGAAAACTTATAGTCATTCATTAGCAGCATTGCACGAGTTTGCTGGCTCACTTCTTCCATCAGAATGCGACCAATGCTCCCCGCTTCCCTTTCATCAAAGGAAGCAGCGAGTTTTGAGTCTATCCATTGACGAACAGCTTTAAACGAATTTGAAGATGGCCAATTCACATCACAAAGGTAGTTAACTGATGCTCTTGATCAGGCTCGCTGCTGTGGCAGGATTGGTTGCGAGTGGAATGTTATGTACGTCACAAATACGCATCAGCATGCTAATGTCTACTTCGTGCGGATGCTTTCCGAGTGGATCTCTAAAAAAGAGCACCATTTGCACTTTTCCTTCTGTAATCTGTGCTGCTATTTGAGCATCACCTCCCAATGGACCACTAGCTACACGTTCAACTTCTAATCCGGCATCTATGGCATGTTGTCCTGTTGTTCCAGTGGCAACAAGATTGATGTTTTTATCTAGAAAAAAAGCCTTATTGTTCATTAGAAACTGAACCATATCGGCCTTTTTACCATTGTGTGCTATTACAGCTATGCGCATTGCTTGCTTTATTTAGTGAAAACTTGATAACCCCATGCAGGCAATATAAGTTCTCCATTTGTAAACTCTGAGAGCACAAAGTTGTCAAAAATACTGCTGTATTCTCCTTCTAGATCCTCATTTAATGTAACGGTAACAGACGCGTTTGAAAGATTTAGTACCGTAATTATGTCACTTTCGTTTTTTGTCCGTTTGAATGCAAATATGCTTTCATCCTTATTGGAAGTGAGTCGTTCAAAATCTCCACCAAAATGACCATTCCACAATGCTTCTTCTTCGCTGTTCACCTTTATGAGCTTTGCATAGAATTCTTGGAATTTATACTCGGCCCATTCAATGGTGTCTTTTTCGAAGAATGCCAGCGCTTTATCCAAACCGGCTTCCTGTCCTGAATAAATGAGCGGCATCCCGTTGATTGTAAAAGCGAGGGTAGCGAACGCGAAGTGGCCGTCTCCATAGCGATCGAAAACCGTTCCATTCCATGAATTCTCATCATGGTTAGTTGTGAAGGTCATTCTATATGCGCTTTCAACGAAGTTGCCATCTTCCTTTGCCATATAGCTCTCAAGATCGTTTAAGTTCTTTTCTCCTTTCGCTATGCCATTCATGATGTGCATTAGTTCCCAACTGTAGCTCATGTCAAAGGCGCTTTCATGATGTTCTGGGCTCTCTGCTTCGGCAAGCATGAATACGTCTGGATTGGCTTCTTGGAGTTTCATGCGGGCGTGTTCCCAGAACGCCAAAGGTACCCAGTCTGCAACATCACAACGAAATCCATCAATCTTCGCTTCGCGCACCCAAAACAACATGGCATCTGTCATGCCATCCCAAAGCGCATCATTTTCGTAATTTAATTGCGCAACGTCGTACCAGTCTGTTCCAATTGGAGGCTGAACATTCCCTAAGGAATCCAATAAGTAATATTCAGGATGTTCTGTGGTCCAATTATTATCAAAAGCACTGTGGTTTGCCACCCAATCAATGATCACCTTCATTCCCATTCCGTGGGCATCAGTGACCATGTCTTTGAATTCTTGCAATGAGCCGAATTCAGGATTTACCCCTTTGTAGTCTTGAACAGAGTAGTAACTACCTAAACTGCCCTTTCTATTTTTCAATCCAATGGGATGAACGGGCATGAGCCACAAGATCTTCACACCCAATTTCTTTAATCTGGGCAGGTCATCTCTGAATGCCGCAATTGTTCCTTCAGCGGTGTGCTGACGGAGGTTCACCTCATATATCGTAGCATTTTTTGACCAATCTGCATGGTCCAGAACTTCTGTTTCGAAGGTATCACTTACGGGATTTGCCTCAGTAGTTGGTTTTTCAGCTGGTGGTTGTCCACATGCAAAAAGCGCTAGGATCGCGGCAAGGGCGAAAAGTCTATTCATGGTGCAAAGATGTAGAAAACGAAAATAAGAAGATAGTGTAGAATATACACCATCTTCTTATTCAATTCTTAACATCCTTCTTCCCTTCAAGATTTAGCACAATCCTCCTCTTATCGAATTCAATTGACGCACAAACCTGATGAATCAGCAAAGAATTACTGACCTTTGAAACACAATTTGAGTTATGACGAAGCAAAGCGTACTCAGTCACTTCGCGAAGCACAAACAAATGTATCTGTTGTGGTTGCTCGCATTTGGCGTACGCTTTATCTGGTGGGTCATGGTGGTTCTTTTTGGAGACATTTCCTTTTCAACTCATGACACGACTCAATTTGAGCATTTGGCCCACAACCTCATTAGCCACGGTGAGTTCAGCAGGTCTTTGGAAGCTCCTTTCTTTCCTGATTTTGCGCGCACGCCAGGCTACCCTCTATTTTTAGTGGCGTTCAAGGCTTTTCAATTGCACAACATGTGGATTGCGCTCATCCAATTGGCCTTGTGCTCACTGGTACCCCTTCAACTTTTATCCATTGCCAAAAAGTACAACTTGCACAGCCCCATCTTTACTTATCTCGTCTTGACATTTGATCTTTCGCTTGTTCTTTTTACGCCGATGATTCTCTCTGACGGACTGTTCTTTTTTGGTCTTTCCACTTTACTCTACCTCATTTTAGTAGAGCCCTTGACAAGTAGACGGCTTATTTGGATTGCTCTATTAGCAGGAGCATTGATACTTATCAGACCAATTGCCATTGCATTTCCACTGTTGATTTTACTCTTTCTATGGCGCTCTAAACAGTCATTCCAACACCTTCTAACCTTCGCATTTCTTGTTGTCTTGCTTCCTTTGGGATGGTCTGCAAGGAACTACCATCACTTTAGTCTATTCAGCATAAGCACTATGTCTTCCAATAACTTATTGTTTTACAATGCATCAGGAATTGAAGCAGAAGCTAGTGGACGTTCGTTTGCTGAAGTACAAAATGAATTGGCCTATGCGCAGTTGGCTATGCAGGATTGGGAAGGTGACCCCTTGGCGAGCAAAAAGTATGTTGCTCAGTGCACGTCTAACGCACTTGAAATTTTGTCTGACCACCCTTTGTCTTTCGCGAAGCAAATTGCACACAGCATCGGATTGTACTTTATTAAGCCTCCCAGAAGTTATTTTGACCAGGTTTTCAACTTGAATTACAGCTATGCTCCTATTGATGCCTTGGGCGAGCAAACCTCTTTTCAAACGAAGTTCGATCAATTGATTTCGGGCAGCTCTGTTTTTGCACTTGTCATGACCATGTGCTCCTTCCTAATGAACCTCCTTGTTTTTATGCTGGCGGCGGCTGGAGCGTGGTTCTTATTCAAAACAAACCCCCAACTCGCTCTACTGCTTGTTGGGGGTGCATTGTATTTTTGTTTTCTATCTGTCTTTACAACAACAGATGCACGCTTTAGGCTGCCGGCAATTCCTTTCTTAGCCTTGCTAGCAGCTGCTGCGCCAATTAGAACAAGGTTAAAGGCCCGTCAGAATTAGAATCGTCATCTTTGGGCTTTGGTTTTGCCGATGGCTTTGAAGAAGGAAGTTCCAAGTCTATTGTTGGACTCACCTCATCAGGCGCGCCAGTGACATCTTGCTCATCTTCATTTTCATCATCATCGTCATCTGTCTCAGAAGATTGACGCGCTTTCTTGCTTTCAGCCTCCAATGCAAATTTCGCTTGCAATTCAGCTTCTACCTTTTCTTCTAATTCAGGAACAGGCGCTTCAAGCGTGACTTCTGTAATGGGCAATGAGCTTAGTTTATTACCAAGAGCTTTTAGTCCTTTTACAGCTATAAAATCAGTAACATCAACAATTTGATCTTCCTTGTCTCTTGAGTGCTTAAAGCGTTTATTGAATTTCAAACACACCTGCGGATGGTGCAGTGAAGAGGCCACCCATAGTTTTGAATTCTCGTGCTCTGTTATAAAGCTTGTCTTTCCTTTGGAGGGTTCAACCAAGAAACGTTTCGCGAAGAAATCTTCCTTATCACCATCATAATAAACGGCACTGATTGGCTTTTCTGGAATCCACTTCTCAAGCTGAATCATGTTCTCCTCAAAGTGGGTTGACAGGTCAAAACTGGTGAGCTTATACTCTCCTGAATCTAACAGCACAAGGATTTTATCTTGCGGTTGGAAAGCCCCTAAGAAGCTTCCGCGTTCATCTGCGTTCAATCTTCTCACCGTCTCATCGAACCAAATCTTACGGGCCCCCAGAGTAGAAACGCCTTCTTCTTTGAGTTCAATCTTCCGAAGTGGGTACTTGGTCAGTGTATTTCCAGCCGCTGCTCTTCCTTTAATGGCTAATTCAGAGAAGTCGAAATCAAATTTCAATTTCTTTACCCTCTGTTGTTGCTTGAGAAAGATTGCAACGACCTCGGCTTCTCCATTCGGATTTGCTGTAAAGTAAAGCACCTCTGAGCCTGGTGTTCCTTTGGTAATAGGGTTTTCTCTATCTCTGGTTATTGATGTCACGTTAAAACGTTTGACAAATATCTTCCCATTGGCAGTGGCTTTTCCATCTCTGTAAATGGCATTGTAGACACGCCGTTTATCTCCTTTCTTCCATACCCACACGTGAATAATATTTTTCCCCACAAATGCTTTGGGTGATACCTTAGTCACGATCATGGTTCCATCTTTTCGGAACACAATAACGTCATCAATGTCTGAGCAATCACAAACGAACTCTCCTTCGCCCCGCTTAAGACCTGTTCCTACAAAGCCTTCTTCTGCCTGAACATAGAGCTTCGCGTTTGCAACAGCTACTTTCGTTCTGTCAATGGTATCAAAGGTTTTGATTTCTGTCTTTCTTTCTCTTCCTGCAGCAAACTCTTTCTTGAGTGCTTTGAAATAGTCGATCGCAAAATCAGTCAGGTTGTCTAAGTTGAATTGCACCTTCTCCATTTCCTCTTCCAAGGAACTGATCTTTTCATCTGCCTTAAAGGCATCAAAACGCGAAATACGTTTGATTCGAATTTCAGTAAGTCGGGCCACATCTTCATCTGTCACCTTTCTAACGAGGTGCTTGATGTGAGGCTTCAATCCTTTGTGAATCGTCTCAATGATGGCTTCCCACGTTTCGCATTCCTCAATGTCTCGGTAAACGCGTTTTTCAATAAATATTTTCTCAAGCGATGCGAAGTGCCATGATTCTTGCAGCTCTCCTTTCTTTATTTCCAGTTCGCGTTGAAGCAAGTCCTTTGTTCTTCTGGTAGAGATGCGCAACATTTCACTGGCACCAAGGAATTGCGGACGGTCATTCTCAATGACGCATGAGTTGGGCGATATAGACACTTCACAATCTGTGAAAGCGTAAAGGGCATCAATGGTTTTATCTGGCGAAACACCTGGCGCGAGGTGAATCATAATTTCAACTACGTCAGCTGTATTATCTTCAACCTTTTTAACCTTTATTTTACCGCGGTCATTGGCTTTCAGAATGCTGTCTATCAACGAAACGGTGGTTGATCCAAAAGGCAATTCATAGATAATTAAGGTTTTGGCGTCTTCTTTGCGAATGCGCGCACGCACTTTAATTTTCCCTCCACGGAGTCCATCATTGTAGTTTTCTACATCAACCATTCCCCCGGTAATAAAATCAGGGTAGATTACCGGACTCTTTCCTTTGAGCACTTCAATGGTACCATCAATAAGCTCTACAAAGTTGTGCGGCAACATTTTACATGCCAGTCCAACTGCAATCCCTTCAACCCCACCTGCCAAAAGCAAAGGGAATTTCACGGGCAACGTGTCTGGCTCTTTGTTTCGTCCATCATAAGAACTCAGCCAAGTAGTTGTTTTGGCATTGAAAACCACTTTACTTCCGAACTTAGAGAGCCTTACCTCTATGTATCTAGGAGCTGCAGCAGAATCACCGGTAAGAATGTTCCCCCAGTTTCCTTGACAGTCAAGGAGCAATTCTCTTTGTCCTATTTGCACCATGGCATCACCAATTGAGGCATCACCGTGCGGGTGGTACTTCATGGTATTTCCAATAACGTTGGCTACTTTATGGAACCTTCCGTCATCCAATTCCTTCAATGAGTGCAGAATTCGACGTTGAACGGGTTTTAATCCGTCATGCAAGTGTGGAACAGCACGCTCCAGAATTACATACGATGCATAATCTAAGAAGTAGTTGTTGTACATGCCCGCAACTTGGATCACGTTCTCTAAACGTTCACCACTTCCGTCATCTGCAAACTCTTCGTCGCGCTCTATATCTTCGTTCTCAGCCATTTTGGTCCTCTGAGTATTTATTCAATTTTTAATCTTCTTCAGCTAGTGTATCCTTTTCTACCCGTAAATTCTCAATAATGAATTCTTGACGGTTAGGGGTGTTTTTCCCCATAAAGAAGGTCAGGAGCTGTTCAATGGACTGTTCTTTCCCTATCACTACGGGGTCAAGTCTGATGCTATCACCAATAAAGAACTTGAACTCGTCTGGCGAGATCTCACCAAGTCCCTTAAATCTTGTGATTTCGTGGGTTTTCCCCAGTTTCTCAATGGCTTCTTTCTTTTCTGTTTCCGAATAACAATAGAAGGTTTCTTTCTTGTTTCGAACGCGGAAAAGAGGCGTTTGAAGCACGTACAGGTGTCCTGACTTTACCAATTCTGGGAAGAACTGGAGGAAGAAGGTGATCATCAGAAGTCTGATGTGCATTCCGTCAACATCTGCATCAGTAGCAATCACTACTTTATTGTAACGCAGTCCGTCTAGTCCGTCTTCTATGTTAAGCGCTGCTTGAAGCAGGTTAAATTCTTCGTTCTCGTACACCACTTTTTTGGTCAACCCAAAACAGTTCAGTGGTTTTCCTTTCAGTGAAAAAACGGCTTGGTAGTTTACGCTCCTTGCTTTGGTAATGGATCCGGAAGCTGAATCTCCCTCAGTAATAAAGAGTGTTGTTTCTTCTGTTCCGTCTTTTTTGTCAGCCAGATGCACTCTACAATCTCTTAGTTTCCTATTGTGAAGGTTAGCTTTTTTAGCCCTTTCACGTGCAATCTTCTTAATTCCAGCGAGGTCCTTTCGTTCCTTTTCGCTTTGCATGATGCGTCGTTGGATTGCGTCTGCAACTTCTGGATTCTTGTGAAGGAAGTTATCCAGCTCTCTTTTAAGAAAGTCAAGAATGAATGAGCGCAAAGAAGCGCCATTTGGTTCAATTTCAGTGGAACCTAATTTCGTTTTCGTTTGTGATTCAAAGATGGGCTCAACTACTTTTACGCTGAGTGCCGCTGTGATTCCGCTTCGCACATCTACTGCTTCGTAGTCTTTGCCGTAGAATTCACGAATTACTTTTACAAATGCTTCGCGAAACGCACCCTGATGAGTTCCTCCTTGGGTGGTATATTGTCCATTAACGAATGAGTAGTATTCTTCGCCGTAGGCATTGGTATGCGTAATGGCCACTTCAATGTCTTCCCCCATGAGGTGGACGGTTGGGTAGCTTTGTTCCGTTGTTAGATTCGCGGCGAGAAGATCTGCCAATCCGTTTTCAGACTGGTATTTTTCGCCATTGAAATAAATGGTCAGTCCGGTATTGAGGTAGGCATAGTTCCAGAGCAGTCTTTCGATGTACTGCATCCTGTATTGCAGGTTGGGAAAGATGGTGCTATCAGGAATGAAGGTAATTTTGGTTCCTCTTCGTTTGGTGCTTTCTTCAATTCCGCTTTCGGAGATAAGTTCTCCTCTATTGAACTCGGCTTTTTTGGCTTTGCCATCACGCACGGCCTCCACCTCAAAGAATTCAGACAGAGCGTTAACGGCTTTCGCACCTACCCCATTCAATCCGACCGATTTCTTGAAGGCACGTGAATCGTACTTTCCGCCTGTATTAATCTTGCTTACAACATCAACTACTTTCCCCAGGGGGATTCCCCTGCCGTAGTCGCGCACTTTCACAACCTTATCACGAATACTGATATCGATGGTTTTACCGTACCCCATCACGTACTCATCGATGCAGTTATCGAGGACCTCTTTCAGTAAGACATAGATTCCATCATCAGCTGTTGAGCCATCACCCAGCTTTCCGATGTACATTCCCGGACGAAGGCGAATGTGCTCTTTCCAATCGAGCGACCGTATGTTGTCTTCGGTATATTGAACTTCTTCCATAATAGTTATTCAGGAATCAAAGTCGCGGAAGGGTTTTGCAATTAAAACCCGGACTTTAGAACTAGCCCACTAATTTACAGAATCCCTTAGGGGCCATTGGCCCACAAAGCGTCCGATTTATTAACATTCACGAACAGTTATTAAAAATGGGGTTTTTGAAGGGGTGAAATGATGGATTTTCAGGTTTTTCAAATTAAAAACCTTCGAATTGCAGGTTTCGATTGTTGAAATCGAGGAAACGGAAGCTTCGAAGCGCCCCTGTGTAGGGGTCGGATTATCAAATAGGCGGACGTATTGCGATGTCCCAAACAATTCCTTTGTGCTCAACCTTATTAATCGCCATAATTTAACAACTACAAATTGCTTCCATACGTCTACAAAGTTGATGTTAAGGGCGTTATTTTTGTGCCGAACTTCGCTTTGGGGAAAGGGCTAGTCCTATTCCTATATAAAGGCAGAGTCCAAATTGAGAATTGTTGTCGCAACAAGATGTGCTTCGCAGCGGTCAGCCACTTATGTTTTGGGCAATCGATTGTTATCTGCCGTTTTGATGGTCATAATTAAAATAGATCGCATCCCTTTGAACACATCTACAGGCCTCATCAATTCTCCTGGGGCTTTTTGAGTGAGAACAACACAACAACTACAAATTGCTTCCATACGTCTACAAAGTTGATGTTAAGGGCGTTGTTTTTGTGCCGAACTTCGCTTTGGGGAAAGGGCTTGTCCTATTCCTATATAAAGGCAGAGTCCAAATTGAGAATTGTTGACGCAACAAGATGTGTTTCGCAGCGGTCAGCCATTTATGTTTTGGGCGATCGATTGTTATCTGCCGTTTTGATGGTTATAATTAAAATAGATCGCATCCCTTGAACACATCTACAGGCCTCATCAATTCTCCTGGGGCTTTTTGAGTGAGAACAACACAACAACTACAAATTGCTTCCATACGTCTACAAAGTTGATGTTAAGGGCGTTGTTTTTGTGCCGAATCGTTAGCTGAAGCACCTAACACAGACGGAGCTTTGCGGATAGGACCCCCATCCCTTTAGATTTGTAGAGTCCGAATTATGGCTGTGAATTCGTCAACTAGGACTCCAATCCTAATTAGACCTGAACAAATTTGATTGATCTGCGTAGAATGAATTGATAAAATATTTTTCGTAATTTGACCATGACTTTATTTTCTGGTAATTAACCATTAACCAACATCGTAAGATGAATCGAACTTTAAAATACACTATGACGGTAATAACCGTCGTGCTAAGTGGTCTTTCAAGCTACAGCCAAGTTAACGAAGGTGGAGATCCACTTACATTCGAAAACGAAAAAATCAACTGGCATTTCCCAGTCATCGAAACAGACGCATTTGATTTACAAGAAATGCTGAACGAAGATGAGATCAACAATCAGTTCAAAGACGCTCCTTACCGTTTTGGTAAGAATTTCGTCATGGGCAAGAACCTGAACAATTCAGGAGATTGGCATGTCCTTCCGAATGGCGGTCGTGTTTGGTTGCTCGGTATTTCTTCGCCAGATGCGCTTTCAATCAATTTGAGTTTTGATCAGTTTGATTTGCCAGAGGGCGGACGGCTCTTTATCTACACACCTGATTACGCGCACGTTCTTGGAGCTTATACCAGCGCCAACAATAACAACAACCAAGGATTCGGTACTTATCCTGTTCCAGGTGATCAGGTTATTGTAGAATACTACGAACCTGCCGCTGAATATGGCAACTCATTGCTTCAGATTGAAACTGTAACACACGCTTACCGTGATGTAGAGAAAGCGGCTAGAGGCATTGGTGATTCAGGTGCTTGCAACAACAATGTTGTCTGTGCCGTTGGTAATCCGTGGCAAGATCAAATCAATTCAGTTGCCATGATTGTAGTGAACGGAAACGGAATTTGCACGGGAAGTATGGTCAACAATACAGGAAATGATGGACATCCTTACTTCCTAACGGCAAATCACTGTGTAGGAGGTTCTGTTGCGAGTTGGGTAATTCGATTCAACTGGCAAAGCACAACTTGTGTTGGAAACAACGTAGGCACTTATGACACCGTTGGTGGACCTACCCTTTTGGTCACAAACGCTGGGTCTGACATGGCTCTGCTTGAAGTCAATAGTGGAAATCCAATTCCAACTGCATACAATCCTTTTTATGCTGGATGGGATGCTTCTGGAGTTAATCCTTCTTCACAAGTTGCGATTCACCACCCATCAGGCGACCTCAAGAAAATTTCTTTTGATAACAATGCCGCAGGAACGGCTAATTTTGGCAGTGCGGTCTGCTGGCAAGTTTTTAACTGGGAAGATGGAACAACAGAACCGGGGTCTTCAGGATCTCCATTGTTTGATCAAAATCAGCGTGTGATTGGTCAGCTTTATGGAGGCCAGGCGACTTGCTCAAACAATGTGAACGACTATTACGGAAAGTTTGATGTGTCATTCCCATTCCTTTGTCAATGGCTCTCGCCAGGATGCACTACGCTTGTAATTGACGGATACGATCCAAGCGCAGCGAATGTGGCGAATGATGTGCAACTGCAAAGTATTGCTGAGCCAAACGGTTCGTATTGCTCTTCATCTGTAACGCCTGAGTTTACGGTTCGCAATGCAGGGTCAGCAACTTTGACCTCATTTACGTATACCTATAACGTTGATGGAGTTGGAACACAATCTGGAAGTTGGACTGGAAGTTTAGCTACTTCGGGTACAGTTGTTATTACATTGCCAACTGCGTCCGTTTCTGGTGGAGCACATGTTTTCAATGTAACAGTTGATAATCCTAGCGGGACTGCAGATGAAAATAGCAGCAACAATTCTGGGAGTTCAAACTTCAGCACAACTTCAAGTGGAATCTTTGTAGACTTATCGCTACTTACAGACAACTATCCTGGTGAAACAACTTGGGTCATCACAGATAGCTTCGGTGCTGCTGTTTTTAGCGGAGGACCTTATGCAAGTGCGCAAACTACTTATACATTTTCAGGATGCCTTCCAGAAGGATGTTACACTTTTACCGTGTTAGACAGTTTTGGAGATGGAATGCAATTCAATGGAGTGGTTGGAGATTACACACTCGTTGATGGCCAAGGAAATGTTTTGGCGCAGTTAATTGCTGGAGGAAACTTTGGAACACAAGCCACGCATCCCTTCTGTCTTTCTGCTCCTGGAGTTCCTGGATGCATAGACAACAGTGCTTGCAACTATGACGCTGCCGCAAATGAAGATGATGGCTCTTGCGAATTCCTCACTTGCGCAGGTTGCACTGATGCTGCGGCATGTAACTTTGATGTATCCGCTTCAATCAATGACGGATCTTGTACCTACGGAACGATGTATTTCGCTGACAATGACCTTGATGGATTTGGAGCAGGAACCGGTGTATTCCTTTGCACGATGCAAGTTGGTTTTGTTACTGACAATACAGATTGTGATGATGCCAATGGTGCTATGTATCCAAACGCCCCCTCTACAGAGGAAGGAATAGACAATGACTGCAATGGTTTAGTTGACCCAGATGAGGAAATACCAACCAATTGTCTTGGAGATGTAAATGATGATGGAAATCGCGATGTAGCTGATTTACTAATTGTTCTAGGAGATTTCGGATGTACAGCTAATTGTATCGCCGATTTCGATAATGATGGAAACACCAATTCATCTGATTTCTTAGCATTCCTTGGTTTCTTTGGAATTCCTTGCCCATAAATACTATTATCAAGCCGAGCGGAAAATGCGCTCGGCTTTTACTTTTTTACCTAACTCTATGAAAAATTGCTACTCACTTTTAGTGGGAATACTTTGTGTTCTATTTGGATTTCAAGCTTCGGCTCAATCATACTGGTCAGATACAAGTCTTCCTTTTAGAACCAATCAACTCATCAATCCTGCAACCTTCAGAGGGCTGCATCTAGATGTTCAGGACCTTGAAACTCTAGTTCAAGATGCGCCTTTGGCGAGCAATGTTGCGGCTAGAAATTCCTCAAAGATCATTTCTATACCGATGCCTGATGGAACAACAGAACACTTTTCGTTCTCTGAAAGTGTAGTGATGGCCCCTGAACTCCAAGCCAGATATCCATTCATTAGAACCTATGTAGGACAAGGAGTTGAAAGCCCTACCTCCATCCTTCGTTTCGACATCACACAAAAAGGGTTTCACGGTATGATTCTTTCTGAAAAAGGAAGTGTTTACATCGACCCTCTTTCATTGACTGACACGGAATTCTACATGTCTTATACGAGAGAGGCTTTTTACGAAACGACTACTAAAGTCTTCAATGAGCTTCCTCCAATCATGCCTGATGGAATTGATTCCGACAAGTATGACAATGCGATTGACATCGACAAAAAGAAAAAGAAGAAAAAGAGTGTTCAGACCATGGGGTTGAATACGAAGACGCCTAATGGTTCGCAACTACGTACTTATGACCTTGCATTGGCATGTACAGGAGAGTATGCTGCCTTTCACGGTGGAACAACTGCTGGTGCATTAGCCGCGATGGTTACTTCTATGAATCGAGTAAATGGTGTTTATGAAAGAGATTGCTCTATCACAATGGTGATTGTTGCGAACAATGATCAAATCATCTTTTTGAATGGTGGTACTGATCCATATACCAATGGAAATGGTGGAGCAATGCTAAGCCAAAATCAAACTACTTGTGACAACATTATTGGTTCTGGCAATTATGACATTGGACACGTTTATTCTACCGGTGGTGGTGGAGTTGCCTATTTACAATCCCCTTGCGGAGGAAACAAGGCAGGTGGAGTAACAGGACAAGGCTCACCAGTGGGAGATCCTTTCGATATTGACTATGTGGCCCACGAAATGGGACACCAATATGGTGGTAACCACACTCAAAATAATAGTTGTAACAGATCAGCCGGAGCCGCTTTCGAGCCAGGTTCAGCATCTACTATTATGGGATATGCTGGTATTTGTGCGCCAAACTTGCAGTCTAACAGTGACGACCACTTTCACAACCACAGCTACAATGAGATGATTAACTTCACTGTAAATGGGAATGGAAACACTTGCGCAACAGTAACGAATACAGGGAACACACCACCTACAGTTACTTTAAACGCTGGCGGACAAGTAATTCCTTTCAGTACTCCTTTTGAGTTAACTGCTGTTGGTTCTGATGCTGATGGTGACGTAGTCACTTACAACTGGGAAGAATATGATTTAGGTCCGGCAACTGCCGGAGGAGACACAGATCTCTCTAATCCTTCAGGAACACAACCTACTTTTCGTTCTTGGCCTTCAGAATCTAATCCTACACGTGTTTTCCCAAGACTTTCAGAGTTGGTGAACAACACAACTGTAGTTGGAGAGCACCTACCAGACTATTCACGTGTAATGACATTTAGATGTACAGTGCGTGATAACAGAGCAGGAAACGGTGGAGTAAACGATGAGGAACTTGCTTTTAACATTACAGACCAAGCTGGTCCTTTCATTGTTACAAGTCCAAACACAGGTATTTCATTGCCTGGGAACTCTTTCCAAAGCATTGCATGGAATGTAGCGAATACAAACCAAGCGCCTGTAAACTGCGCATCTGTTGATATATACCTTTCATTGGATGGTGGTTTCACCTACCCTACCCTTTTGATTTCGAACACACCAAATGACGGTGCTGAAGTACTTTTATTGCCTTCGGTTTTAAGCAGCACTGCTCGAATCAAAGTAAAAGCTTCAAACAGCATTTTCTTTGACATTTCAAACACAAACTTCTCAATTACAGCTCCAGTTGGAGGTGTAGACAATGACGCTTCATTGGCTTCTATCAATAGCCCAACAGGCAACTACTGCGGAGAATCATTTGTGCCAGAAGTTATTATAGCGAATTTGGGAGACCTGGATTTAACGTCACTCGATTTAACATATGATGTTAATGGAGGTGCAGCAACAACCATTAACTGGACTGGTACATTGACTTCAGGACAAACTGAAACCATCACTTTACCTACCCTATCTATTGCTGGTGGCGCTCATACATTCAATGCTTCGGTTTCAAATCCGAATGGAGTTGCAGATGACAACCCATCGAATGATGCAAACTCTTCCACTTTTACTACGGTTACAGGTGGCACAACGGTCACACTTTCAATCTTAACTGACTGTTGGGGCGAAGAAGTGAGCTGGTCATTGGACGAACAAGGTGGAGGAAACATTGCCTCACTTCCAGCAAATTCTTACGCTGATCAAACAGTAAATACATCAACATTTTGTTTGGCACAAGGCTGCTATGACCTCACAATCAATGATTCATTTGGTGATGGTTTATCTGGTATTGCATCTGGTTGTGCCATTGATGGAGATTACTCTGTTGAAGATTCATTTGGCAATGTGCTTGTTCAAATGTCGGTAACAAATTACGGCTCTCAAGTGATCGAGACTTTCTGTGTTCCTGTTGGAACACCAGGATGTACTGACGCTGCTGCCTGTAACTTCGATCCTGCAGCAACTGTTAATGACGGATCTTGTGATTTCACATGCTTTGGTTGTATCAATCCTACTGCGTGTAATTTCAATCCAATCGCAACCATCGATGATGGATCTTGTGAACTTCCTGACGGATGTACAAACTCAATAGCTTGTAACTTCAATTCGGCTGCAACGTGTGACGATGGATCATGTATCCTTCCTGACGGATGTACCAATGCTACGGCATGTAACTTCAATCCTGCCGCGTTATGCGATAATGGTTCTTGTGTTCTTCCCAATGGATGCACAAACGCAGCAGCTTGTAACTTCAATCTGGCGGCAACATGTGACGATGGTTCTTGTGAATTCTTGAGCTGTGCTGGTTGTACCAATGCTGCGGCCTGCAACTTCGATCCTGCAGCAACAAATGACGATGGTTCTTGTGACCTTCCTGATGGATGTACAGATAGTAACGCGTGCAACTTCAACCCTTCAGCTAGTTGTGACAATGGCACTTGTACCTTTGCTACTGCTTATTTCGAAGATGCAGATGATGACGGGTTTGGATTTGGACCTGTTGTTTTGCTTTGTGCACCCCAGACAGGATTTGTTGCTGACAACACTGACTGTGATGACACCAACGCTGATAAGTATCCAAATGGCCCTTCTACTTTAGAGGGAATTGACAATGACTGTAATGGAATTGTTGATCCTGACGAAGAAGTCCCTTTATGTCAAGGTGATTTTAACGGAGATGGCAACATCAATGTGTCTGACCTCTTGATCCTTCTGGGTGAATATGGCTGCTCATCAGCTTGCATTGCTGACTTGGATGGAGATGGCACCGTAAACACCTCTGATAGTTTGATCTTCTTTGGCTTGTTCGGAACTACTTGTCCGTAAACTGACCCTTAATAAACCAAAATAAAGCATGCGTAATTTTCTAACAACACTTCTGTTCTTCCTTTTCTGCGGATTTTATGCTTTTAGTCAAGAGCCGCAACATTGGAGTGATATGATGAATGATCCAACCGTTAATTTCTACGATGTTCAATCAGCTTTCAACGCTGATTGGGCCGACAAAGAAATTGAAAAGGGCAAAGGGTACAAACAATTTAAACGTTGGGA
Source organism: Flavobacteriales bacterium (assembly GCA_047636995.1). Classification (GTDB taxonomy): domain Bacteria; phylum Bacteroidota; class Bacteroidia; order Flavobacteriales_D; family Sanyastnellaceae; genus JAQWQB01. Next base: position 51,383 of record JBLIGQ010000016.1, read on the forward strand.
GTACTTCATGGAACAACGTGTTTATCCGAGTGGAGAGCGCTTTTCATCTATGGCCTCTTGGGATGCCCTTTCTGATGAACGAAGAAACATGCCTGAAGGCGAACGTCTAGCAGGTGTCTGGTCTTACTTCGGAAATACAAGTGCACCAACAAATGGCGGTGGCGCAGGACGAATCAATATGGTTCGAACTGACCCTTCAGACAACAATGTGTTTTTCGCTTGTGCACCAGGAGGCGGACTTTGGCGTTCTGGAAATGCAGGAGGATCATGGGATTTGCTCAATACAGATCTGTTGGCTTCTATTGGAGTAACAGACATTGCCATTGATCATACAGACAACAGTGTGCTTTACATTGCTACTGGAGATGGAGATGCAGGAGATACGTATTCACTTGGTGTTCTGAAGTCTATTGACGGCGGATTGACGTGGGATGCAACTGGATTGAATTGGAATGTTACTCAGACAAGACGTATCAATCGTCTACTGATGCACCCAACAGACAGCCAGATGCTTGTAGCGGCTACCAGTAACGGAATGTATATTACAACTGATGGTGGAAATTCTTGGTCGCAGACCTTGAGCGGGAACTATAAAGATGTAGAATTTCGTCCGGGGACCCCGTCAACAATTTACGCCACAGGAAACAGCTTAGAGTTTTTCAGAAGTACTGATACAGGAGCTTCATGGAGTCAAGTTGGAACGGGACTGCCTACTTCAGGTGTCAACAGACTGGCCATTGCAGTAAGCCCAAACAACCCTTCTGTTGTTTACGCAGTTGCAGGTGCTTCTTCTGGATCAGGGTTCTACGGCTTTTATCGCTCATTGGATGGAGGTACAAGCTTCGCAACTATGGCTACATCACCTAATTTATTGGGTTGGGATGCTGCCGGAGGCGATACAGGTGGACAATCATGGTATGACTTGGCCATTGCTTCAAATCCGAACAACGCAGACGAAGTGTTTGTAGGAGGAGTCAACGTCTGGAAAACAACTGATGGTGGATCAAACTGGAGCTGTGCTGGACATTGGTACGGAGCTGGTGGATTGCCATACGTTCATGCTGATAACCACGGGTTCCATTACATTCCCGGAACGAGCACCATGCTTGTTGGTTGTGATGGCGGTGCTTTCATGACAGACAATGGCGGTGCTACATTCTCAGATATCTCGGCCAACTTAGAAGTTGCTCAGATTTACCGATTGGGAATTTCTCAAACCAACCAAAATCTAGTGATCTCAGGATGGCAAGACAATGGTACCAATTTGAAGGACGGTGTAAACTGGTCTCGTGTGATTGGAGGAGATGGATTTGAATCAGCAATTGATCCTACCAATGCAAGCATCATGTATGGTGCATTGTATTATGGGCAAATTTTCAAATCTACCAATGGAGGCGGATCATTCAATACCATTGTAAACAGTGGAGGGACTGGTGTGAGTTCGAACGGTGGGTGGCTTACTCCTTACCTCTTAGATCCAAGTGATCCGAATACAATGTATGTTGGGAAATCTACTGTTTATAAATCTACAGATGGAGGAGGAAGCTTTACTGAGCTTGGAGGAATAGCAGGTGGAAACATCAATCAACTGAATGTTTCAAAAAGCAATTCGAATTACATCTTTGCTTCGAAAGGATCTACACTGTATCGAACTACTGATGGAAACAACTTCACCGCTTTAACAGGCTTACCGAATTTGACCATTACTTACATCGCTATTGATCCTGCTAATGAGAACCGAATTTGGGTAACACACTCAGGTTTTTCAAACGGAAATAAGGTTTCTTATTCAGCGGATGCTGGTAATTCATGGACCAACTATTCAGATGGCTTGCCAAACATTCCTGCAAACACAATTGTATACCAAGAAGGATCAAATGACGCACTTTATGCGGGTACTGATGCCGGGGTTTATTACCGTGATGCTGATTTTGGAGCTTGGCAACCGTACAAAGACGGACTGCCGAACGTAGTGGTTTCAGAACTTGAGATTCACTATGGCTCAAATACCATTGTAGCTTCTACTTATGGAAGAGGCATTTGGAACGCTCCCCTATTCACTTTGCCAGCTAATGACGCGGGTATTGTTGGGGTTGATTCTCCTCAAGGAACGCAATGCCTGCCAGATGTAACACCTTCAATTACCATTGGGAACTTTGGTTCGAACGATGTGACCGCTGTAAGTGTTGATTACGGAGTTCAAGGTGGAACTACTTCGACCTATAACTGGACGGGAACTTTGATCACTGGAGAAACAACTACCATTTCGCTTCCAGTTTACAATGAAGGATTGGGTGCGTTTATTTTTGAAGCGAGTGTGACTGCTGTAAATGGCAATGTTGGTGACGAAAACGCCATCAATGACTTTTCTTCTTCAGACTACTTTGTTTCTGGCGGAACCAATACCATTACGCTGGCGCTCACAACAGATTGCTGGGGTAATGAAAGTTCATGGGATGTTACTGATGTAAACGAAGTTATAATATTCTCTGGCACTGGTTACGGAAACCAGCAAACATTCAATGAGATCCTTTGTCTTGGTGACGGTTGTTTTACTTTCAATATGTATGACAGTTACGGAGATGGTCTTTTTGGAGTCGGCTCTGGTTGTGGAACGGACGGTAACTTTGTTCTTACAGATGAACTAGGCAATGTCTTGGTTCAAATGGAGGTAGCTAATTTCGGTAATGAAGTTTCGCATGTATTCTGCCTTGGCGGAGGAGTTTCTGGGTGTGATGATATGGCAGCGTGTAACTACGACGCTGCAGCAACCGTTAATGATGGCAGTTGCACCTACCCTGGTTGCACTGACCCTGCGGCTTGCAACTACGTTGCGAATGCAGGTTGTGATGATGGCAGTTGTGATTTAATTACTTGCTTTGGTTGTACAGATCCGATAGCGGCTAATTATGATGCGTCGGCTACGATAGACGATGGATCTTGCTTCTATACATGCATTGGGTTAACGCTCACTTTGCTTACAGACAATTATCCGGGTGAAACAACTTGGAACATCTCAGACGACCTTGGAAACATTGTCATCTCTGGAGGCCCTTATGCTACTGCAACTACAACATATCCTGAAGCGGTTTGCTTAGACGAAGGGTGCTTTACACTTAACGTTTTCGATAGCTACGGTGATGGAATGCAATTTAACGGAGTCATAGGAGACTACATTCTTGAAGGCCTTGACGGAACTGTTTATGCTGAAATGATAACTGGTGGAAACTTCGGCACTGAAGCGAACCACCCCTTCTGTATTGCAGGAGTAGGCATTGACGGTTGTACTGACCCACTTGCTTGTAACTATGATGCTGCAGCAACAAATGACGATGGTTCTTGTGACCTTCCAAATGGCTGTACTGATGGCACAGCTTGCAATTACAATGCTTCTGCTACTTGTGATGACGG
>JBLIGQ010000017.1:0-53412 GCA_047636995.1 Flavobacteriales bacterium
GAGTTTTGAGTTTTGAGTTTTGAGTTTTGAGTTTTGAGTTTTGAGTTTTGAGTTTTGAGTTTTGAGTTTTGAGTTTTGAAAAATAGGAAAGATTGGGAAGAGTTCAGAGGCGAATTACTATCCGTCCAACAAGCGTCCAGAAACTCAAATTTGAGGCGAATAGTAGAGAGGAAAAACATTGATTCATTGGCTACAAGCAACGGCCATGAAGTAAGGCTTAACGGCTATGAAGTTGCTGGGTTTTTAGTGGGAGACTGAGCATGATGAATGGAATGCTTGGGTACCTTTGCTTCGCTTGGTTTGGACGGAGCGGGGGCGGGGCGGGCCCGCGAGGGCATTCTCTAGCAGATAGATTCAACACTTAACCTCATATTGAGCCCTCGGCACCTTAACGACAAACGGGACGGCTTCATCCCACGAATGGAAGTCGTGGCTACTATAATGGCCCAGTTAAGGTGGTAGTTCCTTCTCGAAACTCGATCTCGGTTTCGATTCACCGCCTTTTTCCCACGAATGGAAGTCGTGGCTACTATAACGGACTAATTCAAGGTGGTAGTTCCTTCTCGAAACTCAATCTCGATTTCGATTCACCCCCTTTCCCCACGAATGGAAGTCGTGGCTACTATAACGGACTAATTCAAGGTGGTAGTTCCTTCTCGAAACTCAATCTCGATTTCGATTCACCGCCTTTTCCCACGAATGGAAGTCGTGGCTACTATAATGGCCCAGTTCAAGGTGGTAGTCCCTTCTCGAAACTCGATCTCGATTTCGATTCACCCCCTTTTCCCACGAATGGAAGTCGTGGCTACTATAATGGCCCAGTTCAAGGTGGTAGTTCCTTCTCGAAACTCAATCTCGATTTCGATTCACCGCCTTTTTCCCACGAATGGAAGTCGTGGCTACTATAATGGCCTAATTCAAGGTGATAGTTCCTTCTCGAAACTCGATCTCGGTTCCCGTCCCTTCCAAAACACAAAAAAGCCGATCCCCATAAAAGGAATCGGCTTTTTAATCAATGTTATCTTCTTGTTCTAGTTCTCCTTCGAACCAATCAGCACTGATACACAGCCTTCATGGATTAACGTGGAAGAGGACTCTGCCTCCGGAACCCGGATGCGAACAATCAATTGCTGGGTAGTTGCAACCTTAAAGTCGAACTTACTGTCAGCCTTAATTTCTTCGTCTATGTTGGTGTAGATGACCTCATCATCAGTGTCTAGCACTTCAAATTCTAGGTCTCCCAATACGGGGTGTCCACACACCAATAGTCTATATTCCTTGCCTGCGTAAAAAGTGAGTAATAACTCTGCTTCATCTCCAGGGATCAATACGGCACTATTGAAGTTATCGTTTTGCACATACCCTTCTAATTCAGGCAGGCATTTCTTCTTTGTAAAACTTCTACACTGCGCTTGAGACATCAGTGGAAGCATTAAAAGTACGGGTAGTATTATTTTTAGGAACTTCATCGTTGTTCTAAGCTTTTCGTTTACTGAATGTATTTTGCGCGTACCTCTGTGATTTTGCTAATCACGGCTGCCAAAGTTTCGTCTGACATGGTAACAGTGGATGCACCGCCTATCACAGTTGTACCGTTTTCGTCTTTTGAGGTTTCAGTTTTCTCCTTATTTATTTCAACTCCAGCAAAAACTGACTGCAATGCTTCCAAGTCAGCCTTCATATCGGCCAAATTCTCTTGGTTTTCATAGCTTCCTAAAAGACTCACGAGATCAGCAAGTGAATACTTTTGTTCAGCAATACGCTTTCTTAGCTCGTCATTTCCTTCCACATGGTTGGTTGCAAGAAACAATCCTTCTAGCCATCCACCTGCAATTAGAAGTGCAGAGTAATCTTCTTGTCCGTCATCCTTGAACTTCGCATTCAAAGACCAGAACGTGTCTGATACAATGCTCAGCAATGAATCTTTGATGTCTTTGTTCGCTTCAACACGCGTTATAAGGTTGTCATCGATAATTCCTCCTACGCCAAGGTCTTCAGCAAGTGATTTGGTTGCAGAGAAGTAGTACAAAGACTCTTTCGTGCGCTCAAACATAGTGGTGTAGCTCAGATCAGCGCCATACACACCAAGGTTAATGGCTTGTTGCTTCTTCGTAATGTAATTCTCAATGTTATCTACACTGTTCAGTACATCACTGTCGAAATCTGCACCTGAAGATCTAATTAAACTTGCCATCTCCATGGGAGCTGGAATGGTGTAGAATATTTTTTTAATGGTCTCTTTTCGCGAAGATACTGAAGCACCTTCTAGATCATTAATGTTAACTTCTTGGGCAGTTTCTTCTGGCATTTGTTCCTGTTTCTCTGCTTTTGGCTCTTCGCCACAGCTTGAGAATAAAACAGCACCACTAAAGAAAGCTACCGTTAGGGTGAAAACGGTCAATTTCCTGGCTGACATAATTCGGGGTTTTGTGTTCATCGTTGTTTCAACTAAAAGGAAAATTAGGTATGATGCCTAGTTCTACGGTCGTCATGCATAAAAGTTATACATAGGTTCTTGTTAGTGTGAGAACAAATCTATCTCATTGAAAGAGAGTTACTCGTAGGACACATCAAACTAAGATTTGTAGGAATAAGACTATCCGCACCTTCCAAATCAAGAGAAAACTCTCTCATGTGACTGTAAATCAATACTTAAGATGACATTTCCTTTTGGGCGAAAAAGTTAATGTGCCTCCAGCCAATTGGCGCCTTCATCCATATCTACCTTCAATGGAACAGCCATTTTCACTGCATTTTCCATGTGAGAAATAATTAGCGGACGAAGTTCATCAAGCTCATCAACATGCGCATCGAAGACCAATTCATCATGTACCTGCATGATCATTTTCGATTTGAATTTTTTCTGTTCCAACTCTTTGTGGATAGAAATCATGGCAATCTTAATGACATCTGCCGCTGACCCTTGGATGGGTGCGTTAATAGCATTTCGCTCTGCAAAGCCTCTTACCACCGCATTTGAAGAGGTAATGTCTGCTAGGTAGCGTCTTCGTCCCAAAATGGTTTCTACAAATCCGTGCGCCCCTGCAAACTCAATGTTCTGAGATTGGTAGGCTTTTAACTTCGCGAATTGAGTGTAATAATTGTCTATTATTTCTTTGGCCTCGCCCCTGCGGATCCCCAGGTTTTGAGCCAATCCGAAAGCGCCCTGACCATAGATAATTCCGAAATTGACGGCTTTCGCCTTGCTTCTCATTTCTCTATCTACAGATTCAATTGGCACACCAAAAACCTTAGACGCCGTGGCTTTGTGGATGTCTTCCCCAGCAAGGAAAGCTTGAATCATCCCTTCGTCTTCACTCAACGCAGCAATGATGCGCAACTCTACTTGGCTGTAATCTGCCGCTAAGAGAATGTATTCTTCGCCCCGTGGAATAAATGCTTTTCGTATCTCCCTTCCTCTTGGTGTGCGAATAGGAATGTTCTGTAAATTCGGATGATTCGAACTCAATCTGCCCGTTGCCGCAACAGTCTGCATGTATTGCGTGTGCAAACGGTGGGTGTTTTCATTCACCATCTCTGGCAGTGGATCTACGTAGGTAGATTTCAATTTGCGCAGTTGGCGGTAATCTAAAATCTTGCTGATGATCTTGTGTTCGTGCTCCCATTTTGATAGCACCTCCTCACCCGTGGCGTATTGACCACTTTTGGTTTTGCGCACATTCTTTCCAATGCCCAACTTCTCAAACAAAATGGGTCCAAGCTGCTTGGGTGAATCTACATTGAACTCCTCCCCTGCCATTTCAAGAATCTCCGCTTTCAACCTGTCAACATCAATCGTTAAGGTTTGACTAAATTCTTTTAAGTTGTCACAATCCAGATTTACTCCTTCCAATTCCATGTGTGCCAACACCTTCAAAAGCGGAATTTCCACTTCGTAGAAGAGCTTTTTCAAATGGTCTTTCTCAATTTCCTTCTCAAATTCATGCTTCAGCTGCAAGGTGATATCTGCATCTTCACACGCGTAATCTGCAATGGCCTCAGGCGTAAGGTCTGCCATGCTCCCTTGGTTCTTTCCTTTTTTACCAATCAACGTCTCAATGGAAACCGGGGCATAATTGAGGTAGGTCTGCGCAAGGTAATCCATGCCGTGTTTGAGGTCAGGATTCATCAAGTAATGAGCTATCATCGTATCCCACAACTGATTTCCAATGGTAATATCATAGCTCTGCAACACCTTGTAATCGAACTTAATGTTTTGTCCTATCAAGGTCAGTTTTTCATTGGCGAACAATGGTTTGAACAATTCTAGCCCTCGTTTTTTATCGTCTTTTGTGCCTTCCAGCGGCACGTACCATGCTTCGCCGGGCTTCACTGCAAACGACATCCCCACGATGGTTGCGGAAATGGAATCAAGGTCTGCGGTTTCGGTGTCGAAGCAGAATTCTCCAGCAGCCTCTAGAGTTGCAATAAGCTTCGCTTTGTCTTCAGCACTTTGAACCAAGTGGTACTGATGCGGAACATCGGCTAGGGTCTTGTAAGTTGGCCCTTCTTCCTCAATCTCTTCCTCTTCAGCGGCACCTGAATCAAACATAGAGATTTGTTCTCCTGTATTAACGGGCTCTTCGCCAAAGACCCTTTTCGCCATAGTTCTGAACTCCAATTCCTCAAAAGTCGCTCTCAGTTTCACCTCATCAATGGGCGTCATAATCATGTCTTCCCACGTATGCGGCACCTCAATGTCTGTAACTATCGTGGCAAGGTGTTTAGACATTAACGCTTGCTCGTGATGGCTCTCTACCTTTTCTTTTTGTTTGCCTTTTAAGTCCTCAGTGTGCTCATACAAGCCCTCAACGCTACCGTATTTCGCCACTAATTTCATGGCTGTTTTTTCGCCAATCCCTGGCACTCCGGGAATGTTATCTGCACTATCCCCCATGAGCCCAAGAATGTCAATGACTTGCTCTGGCCTCTGGATATCATACTTTTCACAAATTTCTTTCGGTCCCCAAATCTCTGGGGGTTTCCCAGATCTCCCTGGCTTAAACATGAAGATGTTGTCTGAAACCAATTGCCCAAAATCTTTATCGGGCGTCATCATATAAGTCGTAAATCCGGCCTTTTCTGCTTGCTTCGCGATGGCGCCTATAACATCATCTGCTTCGTAATTGGGAATTTCAATAATGGGAATGGTGAAGCCGGCAATCAGATCTTTGATGAACGGAACAGAAAGCTTGATGTCTTCTGGAGTCTCGTCTCTGTTCGCCTTGTATTCTGGATAATCTGTTACACGAAAAGACCCCCCTGGCGGATCAAAGACCACGGCAATATGGGTAGGCTTCTCATTTTTAAGCACATCAAGTATCGCATTCGTGAAGCCGAACATGGCACTTGTATTCAATCCTTTCGAGTTTATTCTTGGTGTTCGAATGAACGCATAGTACGCCCTAAAAATAATGGCATACGCGTCAATTAGGAAGAGTTTTTTGTCGGTGTCTTTAGATAACATCGCAGGAATTTGGTTTGTGTAGGGTCAATCAATCTTGGGGGAACAAGATAACGAAGACGTAAGGGAAAACCGTAGAAAAGCTCCACAATCTGACCTGAATAATTTGTACCTTGAAAACAGTTAAAACTGAAAACTCTTCGTCCACAATCAAACATGAGGATTGCTGCTACCATACTATTCTTCCTATTCCTTAGTCTCATCAACTACGCTCAGTCTGTTGTAGACGTAGTTCAGTTTTATACCCCAGACAATTCAGGGTTTGACTTCACCTTGCTTGACAGCTCTCCAACACATGTGCTTTTGAAGACTGATGACGCTAATTTCTCCACCTCATTAGGATACGAAAGTGCCAGTGAATATGACGTGAATTGTTTATTGCTTTGTGATCTCGACTTGAACGTCATTTGGCAAAAGAACCTGTTTGACGGAGACTTTATGGACGCTACCTTAGGCGATGATTGTGTTTATGCATTTGGTGTATCTCAATCGGAATCGTTTATTGAAGGTGAAGAATTGGATTTTGAAACGGGGCGTTTTGCTTCGAAACTTGATCTAAATGGAAATTGGGAATGGATGAAGTTTTACCCTTCACTTTTCAAGCATAGTGCGTGGGAAAACACGATCGAAACAGATTCTGAAAACAATCTTCTTGCTTCTGTTGAGCTCTGGAATTACGAGCACCCAGCTTCTACAGACACACTAACGTTTGCAAATGAACAATGCTTTTGTTCGGCATTAGCAATGGATTTTGCTATTTGCTCAATTCTACTAAAATGGGATGAAAATGGCAATGAATTATGGTCGCGAGTCTTTGACTCAAACTACCCAAATCTTACTATTGAATTCTATGTCGACTCTCAGGACAATTATTACATTTCCGGCAGTAGTGATTGGAGTCCTGAACCTTCAGAATTTGCTGGGCAAGAAATCAATGGAGGACGCCATGTATTGAGCTATTCCGATTCAGGAGAAGAACAGTGGGCCTATTATTTTTCAAATCAAGTGCCTTGGTTCAATGCACAGGTAAGAAATGTTATTTTCGATGATGACAACTCAATTTACATCAGTATTCTCCACAACTCAGATTCAGTGGTTACCTCAGAAGAAACTCTCTATTTGGAAGCACCAGTCCAACCTGTCATTCACAGTACGATTCATCAGGTGAACAAGCAAAATGGACAATTCGAGGAACTAACAATTTTTGGTTATTTCTCTCCTAACTCTAGTATCCTGCGGAATTCTTCAAATGGAGTTTATATTGTAGAAAGTCCCTTGGAAGGATTCGAACATCAATTCCCTCCGTATACTTATGTCCCCGACCAATCCATGCTTTTTATTTCAAAAAATGCGGTTGGTCAATATTCAGAGCCTTTTCCTTTTTACTTTGATGGTGGATTATCGAATTTCTCTTACGTTGGAGATGATCGAATTTATATTGCCATTCGAGACGCAATTGAGCCAAGTGGGTTCTATACAAATGACATTGATTATTCGAATCTAGACTCCAAGAATTATGTCATTATCCTAGATTCAACTACCGACATTGAAACGCTTTCTTCTGATGCCAAGGCGTTCACAATTTACCCCAACCCCATTTCCATGGGTGCATTGAACATTGTCACCGACTATCCTTACGGTTCTGTGAAGGTTATTGATCTTCAAGGGAGAACTGTCTTTGTCAGTGAAAAAATGGTGAAAGAAATTCCGATAGAAGGATTCAACAAAGGGACGTACATTATTCAGCTCAGCGGCGGCAACGGCGTCATTCAAGAACGATTTGTGGTGGTGGAGTGATTACTGCCTAGGCTTCTTATAAATCGGAACCGTGCTGCACGGCTCTCCAAAAAGCAATGACTTTGCTACGGGCTGTAGCTTTTGTACCAAAGCCGTATAGGCCTCTAAGGGAATGGATTCATCTGAACAGCCTTTGACCACAATGCGGGCATCTACATACTCATCAACAGACATATTATTCACAAAACCCAATGATAGTGATTTCCTTAATTCGTCTTTGCTTTCTGGGCTTACTGTTTGGGCGAAGGGAGCTAAAGCCGAAGCCACCAACATGTACGCCCAAGTAGGAATAATAGCGTCTGCTGTGCATACAATGCTCACGTGTTGGTCTTTAAAAACAGTCCAATCTGTTTCTTTGATCCAAGCCCGAAAGTCTTTTTCTTTTAGCATGAGCTCTTGCCAAAGTTGGTCTTTCAGATCAATGACCTCAATGTTGAATTGGGGAAGAATTTCTTCTAAGTCAAGTGAAACTAGTCCACTGCTTATAACGCGATTGAGGATTTCATCAGCCATCTTAACCTACCATTTTTTTTGATTGCATTTTCGATTTCAATAATTCATGTGCCTTCTTCACCATGGCCTTGGCATCACAACCACACTCATTGTAAAGCTCAGCTTGCGTGCCGTGTTCAATGAATTCGTCAGGAATACCCAATCTCACCACTTGAGACATGTACCCGTTCTCTGCCATGAATTCAATCACAGCACTACCAAATCCACCTTGAATGCACCCGTCTTCAACGGTAATTACTTGCTTGAACTTGCCAAAGATTTCATGCAACATCAATTCATCCAATGGCTTTACAAAGCGCATGTCATAGTGAGCAGCTGAGATTCCGTCATCTTCCAACTGAGCCACGGCATCTGTTGCAAGCGTTCCAATGGTGCCAATAGATAAAATGGCAATGTCATCACCTGATTTCAACTTTCTTCCGCTCCCAACCTTCATGGCTTTGAGTGGCGTCTTCCATTCAGTCATACTTCCAGTACCTCTTGGGTACCGAATAGAAAATGGACCTTGGTTTTCAAGCTGACCAGTAAACATCATGTTGCGCAGCTCCTCTTCATTCATTGGAGCGGCTACCACCATGTTCGGGATGCAACGCATAAACGCGAGGTCATACGCACCGTGGTGTGTTGGTCCGTCTGCACCTACCAAACCTCCTCTGTCAAGACAGAATACTACGTTTAAGTTTTGAATGGCAACATCGTGAATGACTTGATCATACCCACGCTGCATAAACGAAGAGTAGATGTTGCAAAATGGCACCAATCCTTGCGTGGCCATCCCAGCAGAGAAGGTCACGGCATGTTGCTCAGCAATCCCCACATCAAATGCGCGGTCTGGCATAGCTTCCATCATGAATTTAAGTGAACATCCTGAAGGCATTGCAGGCGTTACACCAACAATTTTTTCGTTCTTTTCAGCCAGCTCAATAATGGTGTGTCCAAAAACGTCTTGAAACTTTGGAGGTCCAGGGCTTTTCGGCGTCACCTTAATAATTTCACCTGTTGTTTTGTTGAACAAACCTGGCGCGTGCCACTTGGTAGCAGAACCTTTCTCTGCTGGTTCGTACCCCTTTCCTTTTACGGTAACACAGTGCAATATTTTGGGACCAGGAATGTCTTTTAGGTCACGAAGTACCTTTGCAAGGTATTCTACATCATGTCCGTCAATGGGGCCGAAATACCTAAAGTTAAGCGACTCAAACAGGTTGCTCTGCTTTAACAAAGCACCTTTCAAAGCTCCTTCAATTTTCTGAGCAATGACTTGCGCATTCGGACCGAATTTGCTCACCTTGCCCAATAAGTTCCACACTTCGTCTTTCACCTTATTGTAGGTGTGTGAAGTGGTAATGTCTGTCAAATATTCTTTCAGTGCACCAACGTTCGGGTCAATGGACATGCAGTTGTCATTGAGCACAACCAGCACATTCGTATCTTCTACTCCTCCGTGGTTCAATCCTTCAAAAGCCAAACCAGCAGTCATGGCGCCGTCACCAATTACGGCAACGTGTTGTCTTTCGGTGTCTTTTTTGACGCGACTCGCAACAGCCATTCCCAAGGCAGCGGAAATACTTGTTGAAGAGTGGCCAACACCAAAAGTATCATACTCACTTTCTGTGCGCTTTGGAAAGCCAGAAATGCCTTTATAAACACGGTTGGTATGGAACAGATCTTTTCGTCCCGTTAAAATTTTATGTCCGTAAGCTTGGTGCCCTACATCCCATACGATTTGATCATACGGTGTATTAAAAACGTAGTGCAAAGCTACGGTGAGTTCCACAACGCCTAAGCTTGCGCCGAAGTGTCCGCCCTTTTCAGAAACGATGTCTACGATGTAATCACGAAGTTCATCACACAGTTGAGGTAGTTCTTCTTCTTTGACTTTACTTCGAAGATCAGATGGAATGGTTACCTGATCTAGAAGCGGTCCTGCCTTATATTCATTCATAGCTGAGCTGTTGGCTACGGTCATTTCGTGGCCGTTCTTATCGTAACAAACAAAAATAGAAAATTATTGTTCGCTTAGCGAGCGTCAAAACTGAATTGTCAGGGTATTAACGAAGATTAAGCTTGCTCAACAAGTACGGAGAGTATTGATTCGAAAACTCTTCTTCCGTCAGTGTTCCCAAGATCAAGGTCTGCTGCCCTCTCTGGGTGAGGCATCATTCCGAAAACGTTTCCATTTTTGTTCATCACTCCGGCGATGTTTTCAATGGACCCATTTGGATTGGTGTCATCATTAATTTTTCCTGCTTCATTGCAGTATCTGAAAAGTACCTGATCATTGTCATCCATTTCCATTAGCGTGTGATCATCAGCGAAATAGTTTCCTTCGCCATGGGCAATTGGAATTTTCAATGGCACTTTTTGATCAAGCTCTCTTGTAGGCAGTGCAATAGGAGACTGCGGCAACAAGAAGGTATTCTGACAAATGAACTTTCTGTTGGTATTATGGAGCAATGCTCCAGGAAGTAATTTGGCTTCCGTTAAAATTTGAAATCCGTTGCAAACACCCATGAGGTATCCCCCTTTGTTGGCGTGGGCAATCACATCTTCCATTATGGGCGAGAAACGCGCAATAGCGCCACTTCTCAAGTAATCTCCGTAGCTGAATCCGCCTGGAAGCACAATGAAATCAGCGCCTTTTAGGTCACGCTCTTTGTGCCATAAACGTTCAACTTCTTGTCCAAGAATGTTTTGAAGAACATAAATCATGTCTTCGTCGCAATTCGACCCAGGAAATACTACTACACCAAATTTCATTTGAAAGATTTGCCACAAAGGTACGGAAAAGGACAAAGTTGAAAGCCTAAAAGTGGTGCGAATTCTCGGAAGATTCTTTAGCCTTTCCCTTCGCGTTAGCACAAAAACAAAACCCCTTGCCAATTGCTTGACAAGGGATTTTTATATAAAAAAACTTGGTTAAGTTTTACTTTTTGTCAGCGAATTACTTTGAATGTGTGCATGTCTCCTGAGTTCAGATTTCTAACTGAAATCAAAACAGCAGGGATGCTTCGCACATTTGTCAATGGTATTGTTTGTCCGCCGAATGAGCCGCTCATTGGGTTCATCAATTGCTGTCCGAGTAGGTTGAACGCATTGATTTCATATTCCATTGCGTCTGTATGTCTAAAGCGAATGACTGGCTGCCCACCGCTCATATAAACATTTACCAGTTGGTCTACTGGAATTTCCTCAATACTCAATCCTGGCTGAACAACAACCACAATTTGGAAATCACCATCGCATTCATCATTGGTAGCATCAAGTGTCACAATGAAAGCACCTGTTTCAGTGTAAGTATGCGCAGGATTCATTTCATTGCTTGGCATTCCACCGTCACCGAAGTTCCAAACGTACTCTGTAGCATTTACAGAAAGATTGGTAAAATCAACTGTTGCTGATCCATCTTCTAAGTTGACTACTTGCGCACTTGCTTCAAATTCTGCAACTACTGTTGGCGCGCCGATCACAGTTACCATTTCTTGAACCATGCATTCATTCCCATCTGTTACAGTGAAGGTATAATCTCCTGCTGCAAGATCTGTGAGCATTAGTTCTTCTGAACCATCTTCCCAAGATGCAACATAAGGTTCCATTCCTCCACTGAATTCAACAGTGGCTGTACCCGTGTTTTCTTCGTTACACGCAACGTCAGTATGTGAACTTAAGACCATAATTTCTTCTGGTTCTGTGAGTTCAAATATCATCTCTAACGTTGTACAAACAGGGTTTCCGTCTACCATAACGGTGTAGGTGCCAGGTGTTAGTTCCGTAATTTCGTTTGCTACCATGCTTCCCTCAGTAGTAGAGAAAACATTTCCTTCTGCATCTAACCACATGTAATCCCAAGGACCATCTCCTGTTCCAGAAGCCATAATGCTTCCGTTAGCATCATTGAAACAGGTAATGTTGTTTACAGATGCAGTAAGCATTTCTCCAACGTGCAAGATAAATCGCACATCTTCAGAAACGATTTCTGTCTCAAAATTGATCACTGACACTTCGTTCACAGGATAGTTAACACCTGTCATTACGTCTTCAATGAAGAGGCAACGGTTACCTAAGTCAGGCGTTTCTTGAATTTCTAAGTTTGCAGAACCTGCTACAGTAGACGTAATCATGATAGGAACTTCATATGCTCCTGGTGTAATCGGAACGCTGTTGATGGCCAAGAACTGTTCATCGTCAGACATGGAAGCCATGCTCATTTGAGCGTTATTCGAAAAGAATTTGAACGCATCTATTGCCGGATCAAAATTCATTGTTGCATTTTCATTGAACGCAATTACAATCTCATCTCCAAGACCAATTCCATTTGCGCGAATTTTCAAGAAATCTGCAGTTAGGTTTACCTCTGGATCGAAGCCGTTTACTTTCACACTTTCATCTACATTCATTGCTGCGTCAGGCGCAAAAGCTTGCACCCAAAATGCCTCTCCACTTCTGATTAGCGGGGTTCCACCGTTCACACCGTATCCGTTTGAATACGTTCTGAACTGACGAAGACCAACATCCCAAATGTAAACCGCGTTGTAAATGCTTTGACGATTCCAACCAGACTCACTGTCCCAGTTAATGTCTGATGGATAAGGATTCGCCACAACATTCAATCCGTCTGATATGGGTGTTCCAAGGTCTGTGTATGTAACAGGAATAGAAGCAGGCCCTACTTTTGGAGTTGCACTTACCTCATAAATGTAGGTGCCAGGATTGGCATACAGATAGTACCCTAATCCGTTCACTAATATTTCTTCAGAATTGGCAACAGGCATGAAAGCATCTTCTGTGCTAGAAATGGTTTCATCATAGTATCTAATGCTCACAAAGCTATATTCTGGATAATCAGAACCTTCAAAACCGGTGGTAATGAAATCAGCATCCCAATCTGCTACTGAAGCATCTTCAAAAGGAGAACCAATCGTTAGCCATCCTGTAAAAGGAATTGTTACGGAGTGTTCTACAATTAATTCTCCGTCAATTGTTCCTGTGAGCACAGGAGCTAAGCCAGCCGTTTGGCCCACTCCTAAACTCGCTAATTTCACAAGTCCATTGGTCACAAGGTTTGTTCCAACCACAAAAAGCTGGCTCCACACAGTAGTGGTTCCAATTGAATGAACATTAAGTCCGTTTTCTACACTCAAAATATAAAAATCTGAAGCTCCAAGGATTTGTTGATCTGCTTCACCTTGAAACACAACAGTGCTCTGACCAAATTCGAATATGCCTAAGTTTTCCCAGTCACCAAAAACTGAAACCTCCGCTTGATTCAGAATGGTCAAGCCTGCGCCAAATTCAACAGAAACATCTACCGCAGAGATATCAGTGTCTACCTCAACTATATGTCCAGATAGGATCGTTACATCATGGAGTTCACTAGGAACACATCCACAATCCCAAATCCAGGCTTGGTTCCAGTTGCCAGAAGCAATAGAAGTCACTTCAATGGCTGCAGCAATAGCAGTAGGCAAGGGTAAAACATTAATAGGATCTTCAGCGAGTTGCACATTCCCAGAAGTAGGAATTGCAGGTGAGTCAGCAGGAAACACTAATTGTTGCGCTAAAACTGACGAGGCAGAAAGCAGAAAGCCGAAGCAAATAAGCGCGGGCAGTTTGGAAATTCGTTTCATCTTCAAATTTATTATGGCGAGTAAGTACGCTCTATTTTATACGGAGTGCTTCAGAATAAAGTTTCAACCATTAAATTATTGGACAAAAAAAGGCCTCTGAAACAATCAGAGGCCTTTCTCATTCGTTGATTTATAAGGCAGATTACCGCACAATCAATTGTTCTGTGAACAACTGACCACCTACGGTAATCTGAAGAATATACATTCCTGAACTCATATTGTGCTTGTCAATTTGAATTGTGCTTTTACCGAGGGGTGCTGAAGCATTGAATACCTGTTGCACCTCTCGTCCTTGAAGATCAAACATTGAGATAGCAACGTCTGTGCTTCCTGCCAAAAAGAAATTCAATGTTGCTTTCTCGTTCATCGGATTCGGGTACAAGTCGTAGTAAAATGAACTTGCAATTTCTTCTACAGCAACATCTTCCGCAGTATAAATAGTGATGTTGATGTCATCTATGTAAACATTGTTTCCTCCCTGTGCCTCTAGCTCGAACATCAATCTGAAATTTGGAACAAGGAACTCTGGGTTATCTACAAAGAATGCATTCTGTCCCCATTCTTCGGGTCCACTTGGTGTGAATGAAGAATTCTGCGGATCAGCCGTTGGCAGGTCAGTAACACCTCTGTGCATTTTCCGTAAGGTCCACGAGTTCCCACAATTTTTAGAAACACTTACGCGAAGTTTATCATCGGTCTCTTCCAATCTGTTGCACGAAGCATATCTGTAAGAGACAATCGCATATGCCGCAGTTGTCAGATCCATAGTAGACGTGATCAGTTGGTCTTTCGTACCAATGACACTTGCATTGTTATTGTTGATTCTGATTGACTTCGCCCCGGAATAAGAGGCCGAGGAGGTAACCAACCAGTCAAAATTATCTGTGCTATTCACAAACCAGATTTCATCTGAAATACCATCTTCAAATCCTTCATAAAAAGGGTCTGGAAGAACTCCATCAGGGAGAACCTGTATAAACGCTGTCTTTATTTCTTCCACGGTCTCTATGCCATTACCCGCGGTGAGGGTCACAGAAATCATTCCCGGTGTATCAAAAGTAAACAATGGGTTTTGGTGCACCTCAGGGTCAGAACCCGAAATCATCTGTCCGTCACTGGTTTCCCAGGTCCATTCAGTGACTCCATTAAATGATTCATCAAAGAATTGAATTTCCTGTCCTTCACAAATGCTCATCTGATCAGATGAAAATTCAGCCTCACATAAAATAGACTCATTGTTAAACACCCCTGTTGCAATGAGGTTGCTTTCCTGCCAAAGTTCATTGCGCTGTGAGATGTTTGATTCAGCAGAGGTGCGCATTCTTGCTTTTTGTCCTTGAGTGAACATGCGTGAGCAATAAGAATACTCCATGTAGTTCTGCACGTTATCTAATGTCCCACATGTTACGCCTTCTAGATTACAAGAAGTCCACCCCTCTGTATCAGGCGTGTCATTAACATTGTCATCAAAGTTGCAGTTCTGCGCCACCGCTGGGGTATTGGTTCCGCCCCAAAGGTGCATCAGATTCAACCAGTGGCCAACTTCATGCGTTAATGTTCTAGATCTGTAATTATTACTAGTACCTATTGAACCTGTGTAATTGTCTAGTAGAACGATGCCATCAAATGCAGCGCCATTGTTTCCATTCACATCCCCAGGCAAAAACGTGTATCCTGCAGCACCTCCTGCATCTTCACATACCCATATATTGCAGTATTGATCTCGCGGCCATTGAATCAGATTTTTCATCTCCTGATTCCCTTCATAGGTCAACGCAGATTGAATGCGATTGATTCCCTTAGTACAGTTTCCATTAGGGTCTCTTTGTGCCAACCGAAATTCAATCTCAATATCAGCTGTAATCTCAGCAAATTCAGCTACCACATCTTCAAGGTCTTCGTTCATCATGCGCAAATCGCGATTCAATACCTCAACTGCATCATAAACTTGCTCATCAGAGATGTTTTCATCCCCATTGTCATGGATGATATGGAATACAATTGGAATGATATAAACCTGATTTTGGCCACCTCCCCTTTTAGACATGTATCCAATTGTTTCTCGCTCCAACTGTTCAGTAGCTTCTTGAGCCTGCTGACGGTGGTTAAGCCTATTGAACAAAGCTTCCGTTTGCTCAGTTTGTCCGCAATACTTTATGTCTTGTGCAGAAACAGTTCCCGCAATAATTAGGGCGAACGCCAATAATAATCCTCTCATCTCTCTTTCCCAGTTTATTCGAATCAGCACTAAAGGTACTTCCGAAACAATACAGTTCTATCACGAAACACCCTCAATCCACTATGAATATTGGATTGCTTATCATATTACATCATTTTACCTCTTTTGTTTCGTCAGAGAATTCTGAAATACAATAATTAGAGAATAATCTCCCTGAATCAATTGCACAAATCCCGACCTTAGATTTATGGGACGAAAAATATTCTTGCTAATCATATGTTGTGTTTTTGGACCCCTATTGGTTCTTAGTCAATCATCAAAAAACACCTATTTAGTTGCGCGCTGGTTTGACGAAGACCCACCAACAAACAATAGAGATGCCAGATTCAATGATGTTTGGGCTTTTGTTTGGGAAGGCGAAGAGTACGCGGCTATTGGATCTACACTGGGCACCCACATTGTTAAACTTGAACTAAACAATGCCGTAATTGATGTTGCCTTTATTCCAGGTGATGCGCAAGGAGGTTTCGTTATTCATAGAGACTTCACTTTCTACCAAGGATTCCTTTATGGCGTTTGTGACCAACAGCCTTCTCAATTGCAAATTATTGATTGTAGAACCTTGCCAAATGACGCTTCATTGGTCAACAGTTCTTCAGAGTTTTTCACCACTGCCCATAACATTTTCGTTGATGAATACACGGGGAAACTCTATGTGAGTGGCCCTTCTGCAAATGCCTTGGTCGTTTTAGATGCCAGTGCAGACCCTCAAAACCCTACCCTTCTCAATGCGTATGATGGCGTTGGCTATGTGCACGACGTATATGCGAGAAGAGACACTGTTTTCTTGCATGCTGCAGGAGAAGGCATGTTCGTTTTCGATTTTTCTGAGTCTGACGCTCCGGTGCTCCTGGGCGACTTACCTGAGTACCCTGAACAAGGCTATAACCACTCCGGATGGCTCAACGAAGATGGAAGCATCTATGTTTTTGCTGATGAAACACCGGGTAAGAGTCTGAAAGTTGTAGACACCAGTTCACTCCAAGAGATGACGGTATTGTCTTTATTGAAATCAAACGGGCCAGAGCATACCATGCCGCACAACTTGGTTGTGAAAGATAATTTCGTCTATGTTTCCTATTATTTCGACGGGCTCCAGGTTTTTGACATCTCAGACCCAACACAACCTGAGCTTTTTGCTTGGTATGACACTTTCGACGGGCCGTCTATAGATTACAGAGGTGCCTGGGGCGTTCACGTTGGGCTACCAAGCGGAAGGATTCTCATTTGTGACCGGCATACCGGCTTGTATGTTTTTAGACTAAAAAATGACGGGACGCAGGCGTCAACTGAGGACCTATTAATCTTCCCTAATCCCGGAAACGGTGACGCTATTCTTCAGGTGCGAAGAGAGGGCATATTTAAGATTGAGCATCGAATTTTAGATGCACAAGGAAAACTAATTGACGAAGGAAAATGGCAGAATACCACTTCTACTTTCTGGATTCCCTTGAAACTGCAAAACACCAATGCGGGAATGTACTTTGTAGAGGTAATTGTAGACGAAGGAACGCCTGTAACTTTGAAATATTTAAAACAGTAGTCTACCGCAGAACGTTCACGTGTCCCTTTTGAATGTAGTTTTCAGCATTGAGCAAATCTCTGAACTGAACCTCCCATACGTAAACATCATTCTGAACGTAGTATCCTCCATTCGAATTGTTCCCAGTCCATGCTTGACCAATTTGGGTTGTTTCGAAAATCAAATTGCCCCAGCGATCCCATATTCTAAATAGGTAACCCTCTGCATAAATCCCTCCTCCGATGACCGGAGCGAACACTTCATTAATGCCGTCATTATCTGGTGTGAACGTATTTGGAACATAAATCAACAACTCAGGACGAATGAAGATATCATGGCAGATGGTATCTGAGCATCCTTCTTCACTCGCAACATTTAAACAGACAATATAATTAGCCAAATCAATTGCCGGAAACTGGAAAGAAGGGTTGTCCTCTATGCTTGTGCCTATTCCGGCAAAATCCCATTCATATTGGTTTGCACCAATGGTCTCATTGGTGAAGTCAATGTCTGAATCTAATGTAGAAGGTGAAAAAGGTGTCCATGTAAACTCTGCTATTGGATAATCAAAAACTTCAATTAAAGCGTCCAAATTAGCCGTTGCGGTGCACCCGAAAACAGACGTCACCGTTAACTGAGGTTCGTAGACACCAGGCAGATTATAGATGTATGAAATATCTCCACAAATTTGCTGGATACTTCCGTCTCCTAGATCCCATTCACAAAACACTACTAATTCTGAATCAGGTGTTTCATTCACTAAGTTGATGGATACCGGATAGCATCCAGAAAATACGTCAACTGAAATCACAGGAATTGGATTGTCAAACACGGTCACTACAACCGTATCAGAGGCAATGAATGTGCATCCGTCATTGGCAAACACTACGTATGAAATATTAACCACATTTGGCGGACAAACCTCCGCTGCTGCAGTCTCTGCAATGGTATCATTTGAGAATGTGATGTCAACCCAATCAATTTCGATGGTGCCTGTTCCACCAGAGATGTTAGCTGTTAAATCAATGCATTCACCTTCACAAATCTCAATGGCGTTTAACGGTCCGGCTTCAATTTCAATAGGAGTGCTAATGCTTAAGACTGAAAGTAGTGTGTCTGACGCACAGCCCAAGCCGTCAATGGCTACTACAAAGGCCTCTAAATCATCCTCTACATTGAGGATGAATGGATTCACATCAGACATAGAAACAGCAGGCGGAAATCCATCGAACCACTCATACGTAAAGTTGCCATCGCCCCCATTTGCGGTTGCGTTCAGCGTAACTTCTTCGCCCACACAGATGACTAATTCAGTAAAATCTACATCGATTGTGATTTCATTAGAACCTGCAATAAGGGTAACCAAACTATCTGCCAAACACCCTACGGCATCAACGGCATAAATTGAATAGTCTCCAGCAGGTAAATCTAGAAAAACACCCGTTCCGTTTTCAAGCGATAATTCCTCAATTCCGAATTCTATTCCGGTGCCAGAAATAACATCAATGCTCCCCGTTTCAGTTGCGAAGCAATTCGGATTCACAGTCAAAACATCATCAAGATAGTACTCTAACAATTCTGTAATAATCAGAGAGTTCGTTAACTCACACCCATTGTCATCAGTTACGGTATAGGTGTAATTTCCTGCACATAGTAATGTAAGTGAATCTAAGGTTTCAACGGTGGTATCCCAAGCGAACGAGTAAGGATCATATCCGCCTTGCGGGTTCAAAGCAGCGAAGCCATCACAAGTTCCAAAACAAAGGTCTGCACTAAAGTTCTCGTTGACAATGAATTCATCTGGTACGTTAATGAAGAGGGAATCTTCACTGAAACAACCGGCTGCATCAGTTACTTGAACCACAAACCAATCAGACACGGTTGGCACCACAAGTGGATTTCCGATATCAGTTCCTCCATTCGTGAATGCTCCATTGTCTTCCCAGAGATAAGTACCGCCTCCTAAAGCATTCAGTTGGGCATCTTCACCAAAGCACTGGTCAATGTCATCACCAGCAAATGCGGCGGGTAGTTCCTGTAGCGTAATTGTTACCTCATCAGAAGTTGAGCAGAACTCATCATTTACGGTGAGTTCAATTATAAAGTCTACAGGAGCCCCAGTGGTGTTCAATCCCGTAAAAGTAGGCTCTGCAATGGCTGCATTATCTAAGCTATCTGCAGGAGACCATTCATAGGTGTAATTCGGATTGTCTGGTAAACCCAAGATCAATTCGTTCCCAGAACAAAGTATAAAATCAGGACCAGCACTTGCAATAGGAATCGCGATTTCAGTTATGTCAATACACTCATTTACAATAGCTAAACAACCATTGTTATCTGTTAGTGTGCTCAAGCAGACCGTTCCTCCAACTCCTACTGAAAAAGTCAAAGGCGAGGCAATCACATTCACGCTTACAGGCCCACCATCAATGGCATAATCAAGAGTCCAATTAGCTGTTCCTGTTAGATCAACAATAATATCTACCTCGCTTCCAGCACAAAAAGAAGTATCTCCAAATTGGTATTCGGCTGTAGGAAGTGCATTGATAGTAACCAGAGCAGTGTCTGAATTCAGTGCATTTGTGCACCCGTTCCCATCTGTAATCTCATCTATAAACCACATCAAGCTATCTGACACTTGATAGATCTCATTTGCATTTGCGGTGGTAATGGTTTCAGTGAAGTCAATAATTCCATCACTATCTGCGTCATTGGCAATGGTTACATCCCAATCAGCCGCGCCCGTAAGCTCTAATATGAGGTCTATGCTTTCTCCTTCACAAAAACTACCACTTCCCGTCAAAGTCCCTGTTGGGATTGGGTTCACCAAAACAACGGCATCTCCTTGCACCGTGCCAGCGCAAAACGCATTGCTTACAGACTGAAGGGTGAAAGTACCTTCTACATCTGTTTGAAGGCTGAATGGATTGGCTGAAATGGCCATAATTGGACTATCAGCTGGCTCAACTCCATCAATTAAGTAGGTAACGTCATAATCTCCAAAGCCTGTGAAGTTTAGCTGCAGATCAATTGTTTCATTTGCACAAATGGTTCCACCACCAGATAGCGCAGCCGTTGGAGATTCAACAATGACAAACGGGGTTCCTTCTGAAACTGAAATCCCTAAAGCACCCAAGTCAACAATTCCTGAACCATCATCATCACCTGCAACAGCAGAGATGTAATACTGAACGTCATACTGAAGTGTCCCTCCCATGTCAAGGTCAGCAACAATGTCCCAAGAAGGGGTGTCATTAATGAAATAAACCACTCCCAAGGCCCCAGGCCCGGGTATAGAATGGATTACAAAAGACAGTGCGTCATTTGGATCAAGCACCTCATCGCCATCATGCACCGTAGTTAATAAACCCACATCACAGAGCGTATCAGCCGCAAGATCTACCGTTCCTGAAAAAGTCAATGTTGGACAAGTAAAAGGGTCTAGCGTAATGGTTGTAATACCGCAATCATTGGCATCTGTTATCAAGAATGTAGCACCATCTTCTGGCACCATAGGATCAGATGTATACAGCACATCAGGACCCATGCCAATCAGCGTGAGTGTTCCTGGCATATTGACATCATAGGTAGCCGGGTCACCGTTTGAAATTTCGAATATGAACTCGTAAGAGGTGGCTGTATTGGCACAAATGGTATCAACATTCAGTACCAATGGCGCCGTATTCACTGTTACGGTGGCAACGTCAGCCGGTGTTGTTTCACAAACAGGAATAACGGTATTGTCAGTAAGGGTTGTGATCTCGTATGTGGTTGTAGTAGTTGGTGTAACTTGATAAACAAATCCGTCTACAATGTCATTCACGTTAACCACTGAAGTACCGATTCCGTCATCTAAAGTAAGCTCAACATCTAAGGTTCCACCATTTGGAAGGTCGAAAATTAAATCAGCACTTTCACCCAAACAAATCACCACATCAGAAGCAAAGGTTGCAACCGGCAAAAGGTTGATTGTTACGGTCACTTGATCTGTTGCGGCATTGGTGCAGGAAGTCCCAAGATCTGTTACCCCTGTTAAAGCAATGTCGGTAGAATTGGTCATTCCCGCGGGTAACGTCCACGTGAAGGGGCTAACTGCAATGGCTAAAGGGCTAACATCATCTACATAATCATGAGTAACTTCCCAAGGCCCTGTTCCTGTAAGGGTAATGATGAGGTCAATCTGGTCTCCTTCACAAAGCGTTTGAGTTCCTGTTAATGCGGCCGTTGGCAAAGGATTTACTTGCACCTGGGTTCCTGAAATTAGTGTGTTGGCACATCCGGGCAGATCAGTATAGGCTATTGATGTAATGTTGTATGTAGTTGTAGCAGCAGGTGTAACTTGAATAATGTCGCCTTCTAAAACAGGCACAGGAGAAGTTGGATTCCCATCATTTGGATTGTACTCAAGAACAAAAACCCCTGCTAAATCAATGTTCACTTCCAAATCAACTGTTTCGCCAGCACAGATTGCTGCAACAGGCGTAAAAGAAGCTGACACTGCTGGACGAACAGTCACCGTTACTTGAGTAGCTGGGGCGGTGTATAAACACTGAGGTGCATTTCCGTCCAAAAACTGCTGCAATTCATAGGTGGTCGAAACCAAAGGACAAACTTCAAAATCTAGTTGTCCGGGGACTAAAGGAACCGCTTCTAGCAATCCGGTTGTCAGATTTAGAAGTTCCACAGTAAAAGGACCTGTTCCGATGAGGTCAAAATGAATCTCTGCACAGCTCCCTTCACAAATCGTGGTATCTCCAAGAATCCCCCCCGAAGGAGGTATAAGGTCAACAATGGTGATCAAGGTATCTCTGGTGCAGCCCGCCAAATCTAGATCAGTAACTTGAACAGTGTAAGTTCCACCACCTAAATTGGTCTGATCTTCAATCACACTTGGGATCTCTGGCCAGTTGAAGCTATAGTTCCCTGAACCACTTCCTACGGTAACATCAATGCTTCCATCATTTTCTGCACACGATTCATCCACTACAATCGCGTCAATGGTCGAAAGCGAAACAGCAATATTGAGCGTGTCTCTATAATTGCATGCAGCAGTAGCATTAATAGCCACAATTTCGATTTGGGAATCAGTGGATGGAGAAAGCGTTTGATTTCCGCCTGTTCCCAAAGGGGCCGCATCTCCAAAAATAACATTCCAGTTGAAGGCCGCATCTCCTGTAGCTTCAATATTCACCATTTCGCCAGAACAAATAAGCGTATCAAGCACATTCACATTGAGCGACGGCAGTACGTTTACTGTGATTAAAATTTGATCTGTATTCGGGTCAGGACAAGCATCATCAATGGCATCAATAGTAACAACCGTAGTTCCTACCATACTTACGTCAGTTAATACACACAATTCTCCAAGCGCCGGATTATTTCCATTTTGAATGAACGTTCCTGTAGGGAACAGCGTTTCAAAATCTGTGCTTAAATCAATCGAGCGAAAGATGTTGCCATTTGAGGCTGAGACTTCAAAACACAAGCTATCTCCAGCGCAGACAGTAATTTCGTCTGTCCCGGTTACGGTTGCATCATCATTTGAAGATTGGATTTCAGGAATGTTAAAGGTAGTGGGTGTTAAATCACACAGTCGAATTGTAAACGCCATCGTATGCAAAACGGTTCCAACCAAGACCCCGCCGTCGTACATTTCAATCTCGATGGTTACAACGTAATTACCAAAGAGGCTGGGCGCAACAAAAGTTATTTGCCCTGTAAGTGGATCAAAAACCAAGCCTGCAATGGGTTCTGTACACGCTGCAATGGTAGGTGCATCAAAACCTCCTGCGGTCAATGGGCAAGTCAAAGACATCACCAAATCATAACCTGAAGGATTGTCAACGTTCAAGGTATACTCAACGAGGTCTCCAATACATGCGTATGGTATTGCTTGTGAGGAAACCGAAACGGAGCTGGCACAGGCATTAACTGTAGGGTCAATGGTAGCGAGGAAGTAAGCTGTTGGCAACATTCCGTTGTCCATATTAATAAAATAGTTCCAATCTCCTGCTGCCCAGCTGATGTCCCAATTGCATCCAGAATCCAACACCACCTCGCCGTAATAGGTTAATTGTTGCGTTCCAGGGTTTAATCCGCCATTACAGCTACTGTTGGCAAGTTCTGTTGGGCAAAGGTCTGAGACGTCAATTTCAGAGATTAAAGGAAGGTTTGAGGAAAAGGGAAGGGTGCATCCATTGGGGATGAAGAACAAATTTTCTTGAATCGTCGCGGGAGTAGCCCCGAAACAGTCTTTGTACACTGTCAGCGTAATACCGTACGTGTCGCCTCCAAGACAGTCGTAAGTAATATTCCCTCCTAAAATATGATTCGCTGTTGCATTTATTGAAAACAAAACACAAAGCAAAATCAGCATACGTCTGATTATCTGCATCTACCCTTAAAACTTCATAGCTAATTAAAGCAGTTGGCTTGCTGTTTCAAGCAAGATATCCCCTCTCTCTCTCCAAATATACGAAACACAATCGAGGTATGCATCCTGCTATTCCTAACCATGCATTTGTTAATATTATATGATGCTTCACTGAGTTTCGCACAAAATGAATTGTTTACATTAGGTTTGCAGTCAATTTTCGCACCATAAAAAACAAAGTTATGAAGACAATTTTTACTCTCTGTTTGTCTCTAGTACTAGGACAAGCTATCTACGCACAAGGTTGCACTGAATTATTCATCTCTGAGTACCTAGAAGGAACAGGTAACAACAAAGGATTTGAAATCTACAACCCTACCTCTGAAGCAATTGATCTTTCCGCATATACTTTGCAGCGGTGGTCAAATGGTGCTTCTGCGACTTCTGATGAGTTGACCTTAGTGGGTTCTATTCCTGCTTACGGAACTTGGGTTGTTGTAAACGGACAAACAACAGACGAAGATCTTGGTGGAGGCAATATTTCTCCTGCTGTTGATCTAGCAATGCAGTCTGCTGCAAACCAACTTGACAATCCGTATCCAGCTCCAACCTACATGAACGGAGATGACGCGCTTGTTTTTGTAAAAAATGGCACTCAGCCTATCGACATGTTCGGCAAGCCAGGTGAAGACCCAGGAAATGCTTGGACAGACAATGCTGATGCAGGATATACGTCAAATGATGGTGGTACTTGGCTTACAGCTAACCACACACTTCGTCGTAAGTCGAGCATCATGGGAGGAAACATTACTGTACCCGTTTCTTTCTATGCTCTTACAGAGTGGGATACTTTGGCAAGTGACACTTGGGACGGACTTGGATGGCACAACTGTGTTTGTGATCCAAACATGTCTGTTGAAGAAAACATGAAGCCAATTGAATTCAACGTTTTCCCGAATCCATCAAGCACTGGTAAAGTAGACATTACGGCTAACCTTACTATTCTTTCTGTAGAAGTTTATGACCAAAGTGGACGTATTGTTTTCCAATCAGAAATTGAAGGGACTCAATCAAACTTCACGCTCCTTACTGATCAGTTCGAAGCTGGGATTTATGTGGTGAATGCGCACCTAGAAGGGCGCAAAACGTTCTCACAACGTTTGATCATTCAATAATTCACTTTAGAAGGCCTTAGTAATGCTTAAAGCACTTCAACTTATAACCTTGCTCCTCTTTGCGGTCACTATGACTGCACAGAAGAGCAAGGTTTTTGGTACAATTACAGATGCTGCTACAGGAGAAACTCTGATTCTAGCAACGGTAATTTTCCAACTCAATGGTTCTGAAACTCCACAAGGGGTGATGACTGATTTTGACGGCAGGTTTTCTGCTGATGTTCCTTACGGGACCTATATCTTCAAAATTAGCGCGATGAGCTATGGGCTGTTCACACAAGAAGTAGTGGTTGACGCTCCTTCTAAAAGATTGAACTTCTCCCTGAACCAGACCGTTCTGAAAGAAGCCGTAATTGAAAGTGACCGGGCCATAGAAAGAGAGACTCCCGTTGCTTTTTCTAACATTAAGCCATTGCAAATTGAAGAGGAGTTGGCTTCTCAGCCGCTTCCAATGATTTTGAATTCTACTCCTGGTGTATATGCTACTCAAGATGGCTCTGATGACAATGGTCCGTCTATCACCATCCGCGGATTCAAACAACGAAACGTTTCAGTTATGATTGACGGTATTCCTGTCAACGACATGCAAAACGGAGGCGTGTTTTGGAACAATTGGTTCGGATTAGATTTGGTTATGCGCACCATGCAAGTGCAACGTGGACTTGGACATTCAAAACTTGCACTTCCAGCAATTGGAGGTACGGTGAACATTATGACCCAAGGAATAGAAGCTCGGAAAAAAACTTCGGTAAAAGTAGAAGGCGGCACCACAGGAATGGGACGGCTCTCTTTCGGACACACAAGTGGTCTTCTCAAAAATGGCTGGGGTTTCACTGTTGCAGGAAGCTACAAATACGATGACGGTTACATCACAGAACAGTCTTCTGAGGCCTTTTTTTACTACGGTAAACTCCAAAAGAATTTCGGCAATCACATTGTTAGTGTCTCTGCCATGGGCGCCCCTAGTAAAAATAGTACGCGTTCATACAGACAGCGTATTGCAACGTATGACAAAGAACTTGCGCGAAGCTTGTTCAAAGGGTCTGATGCTGAATATGAGCAAATGCGCGATTATAGCCTTCGCTATTGGACCATTGCAAACGACGACTTATTGGACAATATTTACCCAACTGTTGCCACACAACAGCAAGCCATTCAAGACTTGAACTCAGAGTTTGGCTATGCGTCAAAGGGTGATTTTGAAGACCTTTTGGCACAAACAGACTTTATTGACACCACCAACGTAATTAATAGAGGTAGACAATACAATGCGCACTGGGGCGAGCTCAATGGCGGCAGATTGTATGAACGCCAAAACCAATACCACAAACCCCTCTTTACACTCCGTCATGGGTGGGCTGTAAATGACTCCCTTTACATCTCTTCCTCACTTTACACTTCTATTGGACGAGGTGGAGGCACCGCTCTTTCTCCAGGACTTGGAGATGGCGATTTCAGTCAAGATGGACAGATTAACTTCCAAGGGTTCTATGACGCTCACACCACGCCTGATGTGTTCGGTAACATCAACCCAGAAGCAGGATGGATTTTGCGTAAAACGTTCAACAACCACTATTGGAACGGACTGCTTTCTACCTTTGATTACATACACAACAAGCATTGGTCATTCTCAGGAGGTGTTGATTTTAGAGACTACCGAGGAGAAAGCTATTCTGAAGTACATGACCTCTTAGGTTCTGAGCATTTTATTGACATCAATGGAGATGCCAACCACCCTCAAGAAAAAAAGTTTGAAGGCGATCGAATCCAATTCCATAACAAAACCTTTGTCCGTTGGGGTGGAATCTTTGGATTAGCTGAATACAAAGACAAGCGTTGGACGGCCTTCCTAAATGTGAGTGGTGTATACCAAGGATACAATAGGATAGATTACTATGCGCCTCGAGACGTTCAATTTAATGGTATTGATTACTATCAGCAGCTTGGAAATGATGATGTTTTCGTAATAGATGAATCATCTGGCGAATTCCTTGTTGCACCAACAGATAATGTCTACGAAATAGACACTGATCTAGGGACAACCTATGTGATTGAAAATGACAACGGATTTCCAATTGATACGGTGTCAAATGCCGTAATGATTTCACAATTTGATTCCGAAACAAGGACCTCTACTTCAGACTGGAAGTGGATTCCGGGCTACACTGTTAAAGCAGGTGGAAACTATAAGATTGACGAATGGCACAGTGCATTTATGAATATTGGGTTGCTGAATAGAACACCGGTGCTTCAAAACGTGATTGGCTTCGACAACCAATACGTAGAGGGTACTGAAAATGAAATCATCAACTCAATTGAACTGGGATACGGTTACAGCAGATACCCACTTAGCTTCAACGTCAACTTGTATTTTACTGACTGGAACAACAGACCGTTGAATGATCTGTTGAGCATTGTAATAGAAGATTCCCAAGGCGTAGAGCGAAGACTTAGAGCCAACATCCCTGCAATGAGTGCCGTTCACCGTGGAATTGAACTAGATGGAGCTTACCAAATTTCAGAAGCCATAGCCATTGAAGGATTTATCTCTGTTGGAGATTGGAAATGGGACAGCAGCGAAGACAACCTCACGCTCATCGATGTTGAGACGAACCGTCCGTTTGAAGATCCAAATACAGGTGAAGCCTTAATAATAGAGTACGATGCAAAAGGGGTTAGCGTTGGTGATGCTCCACAAAGCCAATACGGACTGGCCGTGAAAATGCAGAAAGGGAAATTCTATCTTAAACCTCGCTTCACTTATTTCCACAGGCATTTTTCTGACTTTGATCCGTTTAGCTTGAATGGCGAAAATGCGCGCAGACAAAGCTGGGAGATTCCCGGTTATGGATTGCTTGACCTTCACGCAGGCATCACCTGGAATGTAAAAGAATCACAGTTCGACCTTCGCGTAAGCGCGTTAAACGTTGTGAATACCCTCTTTATTTCTAACGCACAGAATAATGATATATTTCCTTTCTACCTTTACCGCGGGGAGAACGGAGAATACGATGACCGTTTGCGCTACCACTTCACTGAAAGTAATTTTGATGCACAATCTGCAAGTGTTTACATGGGCTTCGGTGCCCGTGGGAATGTTTCGCTCAGAGTGCGTTTCTAAACCATAAGAATGAAAAAGATATTAACCACATTGTGCCTTTTTGGTGCCCTTATTGCTTCGGCACAAACAGACATTCTTGATGCACGCGTAAACTACGCCATCGGTTCAGATGTCACCGTTACAGGAATTGTAACCAATGGCGAAAGTCTTGGAACAGTTCGTTACATCCAAGACGATACAGGCGCCATTGCCATTTACCCTGGAACAGATTGGGGAACTTTTACGGTACCTGAATTAGGAGATGAAATAACTGTTTCTGGAACAATAACAGAATTCAGTGGCTTGCTAGAAGTAGGTCCTGACTTAACAGAAGTGACCATTAACAGTTCTGGAAATGACTTGCCAGCCCCTACATTGATTGTTCCTTCAGATCAAGGAGAAATTATTGAAGGAGTATTGGTTCAAATTGATGCCGCCATGTTCAATGATGGTGGTACAATCATCTCTGGAAACAATACCTATACGTATACCGCTTCAGGCGAATCAGGAGTAGTTTATATCCGCGCAGACAATGACCTTGTTGACGCTTTGCTTCCTGCAGGAGAAACAACAGTGATTGGGATTCTTTCTCAATTTGCGAATAACGGAATTGGTGGATACCAAATTCTTCCACGTACAACAGAAGACTTGATTCCAGGATCTGCAATCAACCTTTCTACGCCGGTTGACCAAATCAACATTACACAAAACAGTTTCTCACTCATCTGGAATACAGATGCCGCCGGCGACTCATTTGTTGAATGGGGATTGACTGCTGACCTTGGTGAGGAGACCTACATTGGTGACCTTGTAACAGATCACGAAGTACCGTTAACTGGTTTAACGCCGGGGACAATTTACTATGCAAAAGTGACTTCTGCTGCTGGAGAAGATGAAACCTCTTCAAACATCAGAGCATATGCTACTGTTTCTGAATCAAGTGGAGACATCCTTGCCTACTTCAATAGCACAGTTGACAATTCTGTTGCAACAGAAGAAATAGCTTTGAATATTGGTGCAGACATGAATGACACCATTGCAGCTTACATCCTTCGCGCAGAGCATACATTAGAAATGGCTATTTACAACATCAACAATGATATTATTGTTAACGCAATCAATGCTGCTCAAGCAAGTGGTGTGCAAGTGAGGTACATTGCACATAGTGCAAATGCCAACATTGGTGTTGGAGATTTCGATGCAGGGATTCCTGTTCTAATGCGTCCTGATGATACGGGAAGTGGAATGCACAACAAGTTCATTGTAATTGATGCTGACTACACCGATCAGTGTTTTGTGCTTACTGGCTCAACAAACATGACCACAGGTCAATTAACAGAGGATCCAAATAACTTGATCATTTTCCAAGATCAAAGTATGGCCCGAGGTTTTCGTCTTGAGTTCAATGAAATGTGGGGAAGTGATGGTCCTGAATCTGATTCTGCTAACGCGAAATTCGGACCAGACAAGCTCAACAACACGCCTAAGCGTTATATCATAGCCGGTTCTGATGTTGAAGTGCATTTCTCTCCAAGTGACGGAACCACTAAAGCAATTGAGAATACCATTCTAACTACTGATTACGATATGTCTTTTGCTCTTTTGGTTTTCACCAGAGACGAATTGGCTGACGCGATCATTGAAGTGGGCCAAAGCCTCTTCATCAACCCGGTTGGTGTACTTGAACAAGTAAATGTTAGTGGGTCTGAATACGACGCTCTTGTTGACGCTGGAATTGAAGTGTACACCGCTGAAAACGTTGACCACCAGTTACACCACAAGTATTGTATCGTTGACCACAGTGAGCCTCTTTCTGACCCAACTGTGGTAACAGGATCTCACAACTGGTCTAGTTCTGCTGAAACAGTTAATGATGAGAATACAGTGATTGTTCATGATGCGCGAATTGCCAATCTGTACTACCAAAATTTTAAGGGACTTCTAATGGATGCTGGTGTTAATATTGAAGAGCAGCCTGATGGAGGGAACTACCTTGTATATCCTAACCCAACCAATTCAACTTTAACCCTTCAATCTGAGAGTGGTAAAGTAATGAATGGGGATGTGAGCATTTTTGATCTCAATGGAAGACTCATTGAAAGCAAGAATATGAATGCTTCTTTCATGCAGTTCGATGTGAGTGCATTGCAAGCTGGAGTTTATGTGATTCAGTTACGTCAGTCTACTGGGGTAAGCACTGTGCAGTTCATGGTTCAGTAATACGTTCAAAGGTGATCATCACGATCGTGTATTGATCAAACAAACTTGAAACGGGTGGAGCTATTCCACCCGTTTTTTTTATGTAACAGAGGTTACATTCGCTCAAGGTAAAACGCATTAAATTCACACCTCAAGAAAGCACATGGAAGTATTGAAATAAAAGCCAAATGACTGGAGAATGTGGCCAGTACAGAGTTTAACACTTGGCTTAGCGCCATGTAAGCCCAAGCCACATCTTTTTGGAAAGATCAAATGGGTGATAGGTGGTGCAGAGGGCATGCAAGTTATGGATTGGCTTGACCTCCTTTTTCACGGGACACCCTGAATTCTATTGATTCGTGCTGTACTTGTTCTCGCTTTTAAAAGGCGCCAAGTTTAATCCTTAGGAACGAATTCTTCAAGTGCGAATCCAACATCAAAAATTTCGGGCAAAGGGTCTTGACGCATGGCTTGTTTGATGTGCACAGTATACTCTCCTTTGAGCGGGAATATTCGTCGCCCATTAATAATGATGCGGTGGTCTACAAGTGACCCAGGTGTTCTTCCATTCCACTTCCCTCTTGGATCAGCCAATACACATTCAAGCGTATCAATGGATCTCTTTCCGTTAGGAAAATCAAGTTGCATAAACAGGTAAAGGTTAGCGTACGGATAAGCCTCACCATGCCTTAAATTAAGCAAGAAATCATACGCTTGTTGCGTATCATCTATGTCAAACGTAAAGACTAACTCTTTATCTACAGGCCACTCTTGGGGCTCAAAAGTTATTGTTTCTTCGAAAAAAGGAGGTTCGCCGCACGAAATAAGTGCGACGAACGCTCCAATGAAAAATATCGTCTTACGCATCAAGAGGGAGATTCTGGTTTAGGAGTATTCCCCGGAGGTTTACCACCCCTTTTTCCTTTAGGACGTCGATTTGCTGGTTTTGGCTTTCCTTCTCCAGAAGTTGACGCCGGCTTGTCTCCAGAAGCTTGATTTTGCGTTTTCGGTTGACCGTCATTTTGAGGTCGCGTCCGGTTCGGCTTTCTTTTTTGCTTCGGTCTCCCGCCTTCTTTCCGCTCTTCTTCTGCTTTCTTTGCTTCAGGACGCTGTCTTCCAGGATTATTCCCACCCGGCTTTCGCTTAGAACTAGAGCGCTTTCGATTCGCACTCTTACTGCGGTCAAAACGTGTCAGACTGTCTTGCCCAACAACGTTTGCGAACACTTCTTCTACCTCAATTGGATTCAAATCAATGGTAAAGTCTTCCAAGCTTTGCGGCTTTTCGTCCCTCTTATTCATTTCAATGATTTCAAGCACATCGTCTAGTCCAATGGGCATGGGCGATGTGCCATATTCTCCTTGGTAAACAAAGTACATCACCTTCTTAAAGATGTCTGTTTTAAAGTGAACGGCGACGCCTTTGATGGTTTGCAGCTTCGTATGAATAGGCGGAAACATTTTCACTGCTTCCACATACTGATCTAACTCAAAATTGAGACAGCATTTAAGCTTCCCACATTGTCCTGCAAGCTTTTGCGGATTCAATGAAAGCTGCTGATATCGTGCTGCACTGGTAGACACACTTCTGAAATCTGTGAGCCAAGTAGAGCAACATAATTCTCTTCCACAAGAGCCAATTCCACCCAATCTTCCAGCTTCTTGACGCATTCCAATTTGCCGCATTTCGATGCGCACTTTGAATGCTTCAGCCAATTTTCTAATCAGATCACGAAAATCTACTCTGTCTTCAGCAGTATAAAAGAAGGTACATTTAGAATTATCACCTTGGTATTCTACGTCACTAATCTTCATGTCTAGTCCGCATGATCTTGCAATCTCGCGGGCTTTGGACATGGTTTCTTTTTCAAGCTTACTAACTTCTTGCCAGCGTTCGATGTCCTCAGAACCAGCTTTACGGTATACTTTTCGTAACTCGTGATTGTCTTTGAACCCTTTCTTTTGAAGTTGAATTCGCACCAATTCTCCTGTAAGGGAAACTACGCCAATATCATGGCCCGGCGATGCTTCAACAGCAATGACTTCACCAATGTGAAGTTCTATATTTTCAACGTTTCGGTAAAACAGCTTACGGCCGTTCTTGAACCTTACTTCAATAATATCATAGGGTTTCTGGTTTTCAGGCAATTCCATGCCCGCTAACCAGTCAAAAACCTCCAACTTATCACAACCACTTACACCGCAAGCTCCATTGTTCTTGCATCCGTTTGGCAAGCCGCTCGAATTGTTCGAACAACTGTCACAACCCATAATGGTGGCATTTAATGATGCGCTTCAATGCACATCAAAACCAAAGGTACAAAAGGAAGGTGTGTGTTGGGTAGGTAAGAAATGTTTTTTAAACAATGCATCTGGGGCGATCTAAACGGCTGATTACCTATGCAGTTCCTGGTGCAATTTGAGTGAAAGGTCCATCATCACAATCTTCTGGTTGCAATTGCTCTCAATATCAGTAACAGCTTTATTGAGCAAAGCATTGATTGCCATGACATTTTTATGATTGACGAACGGGCCAAACTTGCTGGCAAAGGATTGTTCGGCAGTAGTAAAACGAGCAAGATCAACTTGACCGTAATTGCTGACGATGCACTGACGGACGAAATGCAGAGTATAGCTTAGAAATTGCTTCTGCGCTTCTCTGCCGAGCTTATGAAATTCTAATGAGAAAGCAGATAGCTGCTGGGCATCACGCTTATAGCAAGAGCGCATCCAGTCTCTAAAACGACCGAGGAAGGCCTCTTGGCCTCCACTGTCTTTCAGCAGCTTCATCGCCTTAACATAGTTCCCCTCCACATAATTCGCCATGTCTGTGGCATCTTGCAAAGACAACTTATGTTTCGTTTGCAGCGCTTCAATCATGTCAGCATCTTCAATGGAATTCACACGAATGACCTGCGCTCTTGAAACAATGGTTCCTAGCACGTCATCAAGCCTATTCCCCACCATAATGAAGAGGGTGTTTTCAGGTGGTTCTTCAATGATTTTAAGCAGTTTGTTAGCCACCTCGTGCCCTAGCAATTCAGGCATCCAAATCATTTGAATCTTGTAACGCCCCTCGTAAGATTTCAGCGAAAGGCGATGGATAATCTCGCTGGCTTCCAACTTGTACATTCTCAGTTGCTTAGATTCCGCGCCTAGAAGGACGAGCCACTGTTCAAAATCGAAATAATTTCCTTTGCTCATAAATTCGCGCCACTCGCTAGCAAATTTAGATGAAGTAGGATCTGGCATCTTAGAGAAAACAGGGAAACTAAAATGGAGGTCAGCGTACTGCAACGAATCAAATTTTTGACACACGTTACAGGTTCCGCATGAATCTTCGTCCGTTCGATTTTCACAACAAGTATACCTTGCAAATGCCATAGCAAGAGGGAAATGCCCACTTCCTTCTGGCCCTATAAACAAATTGGCATGCGAGATGTCCCCACTTCGAATGCGTTTCCGCAGTGAGACCTGTAATTCTGTTTGTCCAACGATGTCTTTGAAAAGCATAGGCACAAAAATACAATTGATTCTTCACTTAGGAGAAGAGTTCTTGAAGAATAGGTAGCGACTTCAAATCTCGCTTCCCGGCAACATGCAATTGCAAAAACCGAACTTGGGCTAGCAGCAATTCTTTTCGTTCATTCCCTGACTTTAGAAAGGGCTCTAACGTTTCAGTTCCAGAAGCAGCATTTACAAAGGCCGCTCCTAGCCCGCGATCTAACACTTCTTTATGTCCGGGCTGAAACAGCTCCCAGCTCCCCGTAACGAGGTCCAGCCAATGCTCATTTCCTTTTGGCCCCTCAGGCATCAATCCTAAAAAGAAGATGATATTTGAAATAAAATGTAGCGGAAACAAGCCGAACCGATCTTGAAGATCTAGCACCTGAATGCTGCTCCAAGCGAATTCAAAAAGGCCCTTGTGTTCTTGGTCTTCGGCAATGCTTCTTTCTAACAATTCAGCCAAAAAAATTGCCACTGCTCCTTTGATAGGATGAAAAGGAAGATCTTGAAAGGCGTAGGCTCTTCGCTCCTCTTTGAGCACATGTAATTCGCCTCTTCTTTTTTCCTGTACGGTAATCTCAAGCAAGCTGAACGATTGGTACAAGGCTGTTTTCGTCCCTTTTTTATTCCCGAACCCACGAACGAGGTAAGCGCGCAACCCAAAATCTTGCGTAAACAATCTCACAACCCGAGCTGTGTCACTGTATTTGATGCTATGTAAGACAATTGCTTTCACTTGTTATCGCCCGTTGAATAGCGAAAGTCGATCATTTCAACAACATTGTGTTCACTAATGTTTAAAGTTAGAATTCTAAACTATTAAAATTGATTTAGTTTTGAACCAGTAAAAGATATCTATAAGGTAATTAGCGTGCTAGTGTAATTCAATTTACACATAGTTTAAAGTTAGGTTAGGCAGGGCAATCGAAAGGTTGTCCTGTTTTTTTTGCGGAAATTCTTAACTCTCACCATCGACAACCCCAGACGTCCTTTGACCGTTTTAAGCGCATAAAGACCTGTTCAAGAAATGAAAACGGATCAACCGTAGACCGTTTTTTTTGAAAGCGAACAGAAGCAAGTCCAGTTGGAAATAGCGCATTTAAAACGCCGCATTTAGAGTTCTCCTTTTAATGTCTCGTGTTCAGTTTTCCGAATTTTGTGTTTTGTGTTTTGAGTTCCGAATTCTATGTTCTCAATTCCGTTCACCATGTTCTGTGTTCTCTGTTCCGTGTTCTGTGTTCCGAATTCTATGTTCTCAATTCCGTGTTCCGAATTCTCTGTTCTGAATTTAGAGCTCGGGACTGAGTCCTCGTGGGACCCGCCCGCCCCCGCCCGGCCATCCAAGCAGGGCAAAAGTACCACTCGAATTTATTGGCCTGTGATCAAAGTCACTCTAAAGAACTCGGAACTTTATAGGTGTTAAGAGTTGGTTTGTAGACGTCGTCAAACTTGGTGCCCTCTCTTGCTCTAAACTCATTCGCCTAACTCCCAGTGGTCAATTTTCCAACCCTCCTTCTACTGTACTAAAGCTTGCTTGTACTTCAGCTATTCTCAGCGGTCTTTCCTGTCAGATCTTGCCCACATTTCGAAACGCAAAACCCAAGCCTCATTTCACATTTACAAAGTTCTTCTGTACGACTACAAAGTTGTTGTCGGGGGTGTTGATTTGGTTCGGAGCTTTGCATAGGGAAGGGGCGACTAATAATCCATAGGTATCTGGGTTTTGGACTGGTGCCCTACCACCATAAATCTCAAGACGCATTGAAGACACTCCTGCTCCTACTTCTCATCCCCCTGCTCTTCGTTAATCCTGCTGCCAGACAGGATTAAGCAAACGTTGCTTTAGGAGAACTTTACACGAACTTAGTTGAAGCCTTCAAATCTGAAAACGACCGCATTCTAAATGTCTTTTGTCACCAGCTCATGGCCTAAGAGCCTACGATGAAGTACATGCGTGACAACCACCTTTGCTACAGAGGCGTTCCCTGTAAATTAGACGAAAAAGGGATAGACCCAAGTGCGCTGGGAAAAGACATATACCCCAGTTTATTGCGTGTTCGAAACAGCATGATGCAAGCTGGACTTCTAAACAGATTGAAACACGAAGATTCAACCAACTACAAATGGGACGTCGTGATTATTGTCAGTAAAACTAGACCTGGAAGTTCTGTCTAATTTTTCAAAACAACTTTTCACTTTCACAGGAGAAATATGATCAAGCTGTCTTTATGGCTAACTCTAGTGGCCCAACTTTAGAGGAGTTATTCCTAGAAGGAAAGGAAGGAAATATCCAAATCATTTTTAGAACTGAAATGCCCATGCTTTTGAAATCTAACCAACAGCTCATTACTTATTCGATCGGCGAAACGGGCTTCATCCAAAAAAAATGGTGTTTATTCACGAAACCATGCGTAGATTATTCTGTGCGCAAAGATTAAAAAAGCATGAACCATGGAAAGCGCTAGAGCTCAGCACTGTTTCTCCCCTCCTCCAATATCACCTGCGTCTTACTAGCTTGCACCACTGGAACCCTAACGCCTTAAACCCAACCAATATGTATACAAAGAAGAAATACACTACCACTGAAATGGCCTGGTGGACACGCTTTGAGTCCTTCCTCTTTGTAGGAATAGGCACTGGTTGGGTGGCTGCTTTTTATTTTCTTGATTTAGCTTGGCTCAAAATACCCTGGACTCCCATAGCATTAATTGGCACTGCAGTAGCATTTGTTGTTGGTTTTCAGAACAACGCTGCCTATGGCCGGATTTGGGAGGCTAGAAAAATCTGGGGAGGGATTGTAAATACTTCCCGCACCTTCGGGGTTTACTTGCAAGACATGATTGACAATGAGTATACTGACAATCCTGCTGATGAAGCAGAATTGAAGAAGGAGGTCAAAACACTTACTTACCGTCACATCGCTTGGATGACAGCTTTGCGCCACGCCATGAGGGTTTACATGCCCTGGGAAACAACCTCAAAACACAAAACCAATTCAGAATGGGATGCCAAGCCGCCTGAGCGCCTATCAACCTTGGAAGCAGATCTCAAGCCTTACATTTCAGATGAAGACTTTGCCTATGTGATGAGCAAAAAGAACAAGCAAACTGCGCTATTATACCTGCAGTCTCATCATTTAAAAGCACTAAAGAAAAGGGGCCATTTGTGGGAATTCTCATTCTTAGAAATCGAAGGACTGGTGGCACAAATGTTCACGCACCAGGGCAAAAGCGAGCGTATAAAAAACTTTCCGTATCCACGCCAGTTCGCCACTTTGAATCACTTCTTCATGTGGATCTTCGTCCTAGTTCTGCCACTGGCACTTATCCCTCAATTCGCTGATATTGGTGTAGAAATGCAAGAAACATATCCAGCTATTTCAAAAGTTTTCATTTGGTTGTCCATTCCCTTCTATGTGGCTGTAGCCTGGATATTCCATACGATGGAGCGCATTGGGCGAACAGGCGACAATCCGTTCGAGGGCACCTCAAATGACGTTCCTATTTCTACTATTGCTAGGGGTATTGAAATTGATCTTCGTCAAAACTTAGGTGAATCTTTGGAAGCTATTCCAGAGCAGTTTGAGGCCAAATACAGTGTTCAGTTTTAAAGTGGATAAGGACAAAAAGTTTGCTTTTTAAACAGAGTCTCTTCAAGAAAGACCTTTTAACGCAACCCATCCCAAAAACCTTCGTAAAACAACACATAATTCCATCTCACCGCGGAACTTCCAGTGCTGGAAGAGTATTGTACATTGATTTTGGTTTACTAATGTACTCGGTTACAAAGGGGGTCGCTTCGGTGGCCCCTACTTTATTTTAGGAATTGACCTTACCTTGCGCACATGACCAATGAAACAAAATGGATCCTGACAATCGTTTGCTCAATCGTGCTGATTGCCGTGATTGTGTGGAAAGTAAATGCCATTCGCAAAGCGCGAAAAGCATTGGTTGAACGTCCGGGAATAATCTCAAATTGGCTGTCTACAATGAAAGGCAACCAGCAAATATTCAAGCCTGTAATTAAGTTCATTGGACTCGACGGAAAGCAACAAGAGCTCCCTGCAGATGATTACTGCGAAGGAGCTCCTGAATATGCTATTGGCACCAATGTGATGGTGAAAATCAACCCGAAAAAGCCGGACTTTATTTCCGTAATCTATCCGTAGGTTTCTTCGTCATTATCATCATCTGGATTGAAAAGGGTGTTGAACAAGTCGCTAAAGCTTACAGCCCCTTCTACCACTTCTTTGTTGAGTTGGTTGTATTCTCCCAATCCGTGCAACACGAATTCCATCCACAGCGTTTTTTGATCTCCTGCATTCGGAACATACCTATCAACAACAGCTTCCAATCCGTCAA
The DNA here is from genome assembly GCA_047636995.1 of Flavobacteriales bacterium. GTDB lineage: Bacteria > Bacteroidota > Bacteroidia > Flavobacteriales_D > Sanyastnellaceae > JAQWQB01. Next base: position 37,874 of record JBLIGQ010000017.1, read on the forward strand.
TCTGATGTAGCTTCTCCCCGTAGGTTTCTTCGTCATCAATGTGCAGTAAGTCTAAATCGTTCTCACCAAACCATGCCACAACCTTTCCGTAAGGATCTTCAATTTTACCTTTCTTCGCCAATTCAGGGTCTGGGAACGACTGAGGGAATTTGGTTCGAATGGCCTTTCCAATCAAGTGCAAAGCCACTCCGCGCGGACCTTCTTGCTCGCCTTCATACACCAACTCTACCTTCCCGGTTAAAGCAGGCACAATGCCCAACAAATCTATCACGCGCAGTTGCGTTTTGGCATCGCCGTTTGCAAGCGCGCGCAATTCTGCTGTGCTCACAATGCTCTCAAAAGCAGATATGGTCAAACGTGCTGAAACACCACTTTTCTGATCAATAAACTCTGATTCACGCGCCTCAAATGCCACCTGCTCAACCAACGTCTGCATCAATTCAGGAATCTGAACGGTGTTACGCTGGTCTTCAGTCAATTTCGCTTCTTGCTTAGTTATGGCCAATGAATCCTCAATATTCTTTGGGTAATGCGTCAAAATTTGCGACTGGATTCGGTCTTTCAACGGCGTGATGATGGCACCACGATTGGTGTAATCTTCCGGATTCGCTGTAAACACAAACTGCACATCCAATGGCAAACGCAACTGAAATCCTCTAATTTGAATGTCGCCTTCTTGCAGCATATTGAACAAGGCAACTTGAATTCGCGGCTGCAAATCTGGAAGCTCATTGATCACAAAAATAGAACGGTGGGAACGCGGAACTAATCCGAAATGAATCACGCGCTCATCTGAATAATCTAACTTCAAATTGGCCGCCTTAATAGGATCAACATCGCCAATTAAGTCAGCAACCGTCACATCAGGAGTAGCCAATTTCTCAATATAGCGCTCTGAACGATGCACCCATTTCACAGGCGTAGCCTCTCCATGTTCTTGAATCAACTGTTTTGATTTTTTCGTGATAGGATCCAGCGGATCTTCATTCAATTCACTCCCCTCAATTACGGGCATATACTCATCTAGCAATTCAGTCAACTGACGGGCAATACGTGTTTTAGCCTGCCCTCTCAACCCCAAAAGATTGATGTTGTGTCTTGCCAAAATAGCGCGTTTTAGCTCTGGAATTACGGTTTCATCATACCCCATAATGCCATTGAAAATCGGTTCATTCGCCCTTATTTTCGCAATTAAATTTTCGCGCAGCTCATCACGCACTGTGCGTGAAACATACTTCGATGCCTTCAGTTCTCCGAGGGTCTGAATGGCGGTCATTTTTTTGGTATCTAACATCTTAGAATTTTCTTCTTCTGTTATTTTCAAAATCTGAGAACATGGTATCACCTAGCCCTTTCAGTCCGGTGAAAAATGCTCTTCCGTTGTTTGCCTCAGTAAAATCCTCTACAAACTGCTGTAGATAGGGATCAGTGGCAATCATAAACGTGGTAATTGGAACTTTCAACTTCCTACATTGACGTGCTAAGTTCAAGCACTTGTTTACGATGTAAGGATCTAATCCTGAACTGTTTTTATAGTATTCTCCATTTTCAAGTAAACAAGAAGGCTTCCCGTCTGTGATCATGAAAATTTGTTTATTCGAAGACTTCTTCCGCCGAAGGATATCCATAGCGCGTTCCAATCCGGCAACGGTATTGGTGTGGAAAGGTCCTACCGTTAAATACGGAAGGTCTTTGACCTGAATTTCCCAAGCATCATTTCCGAAAACCACAATATCTAAAGTATCTTTTGGATACTTGCGCATGATCAGTTCGCTGAGCGCCATGGCTACTTTCTTTGCCGGAGTAATTCGGTCTTCACCGTACAAAATCATGCTGTGCGAAATGTCAATCATGAGCACAGTAGATGTCATGGTCTTGAACTCCTGCTCTACCACCTCGAGGTCATTTTCAGTAATCATCCCAGAGTCTACTCCATGGTTGATTTGGGCGTTACGAAAGCTCTCAGCAAAGTCAATTTGTTCTGTCTTATCGCCAAAGCGAAAAGGTCTGCGCTCTTCAGTTTGCTCATCTCCTCCTCCCGTAAACTTTGTGCTATGCTGTCCGTTTCCGCCCTTTTTAAGATTACCGAAAATCTGATCTAGGGCTTTCTTACGAATGTGCTGCTCTCCTTTTGAAGAAAGCACTGCCTTCCCCTTTCCTTTTTCGTCCTCATCTCTTATGTACCCCTTCGCTTTCAATTCAGCAACAAAATCATCAAACGTATATTCCTCATCAAACAGGTTGTACTGTTTGTCAAGCTGCTGCATCCAATCTAAGGCTTCGTCAACGTCTCCTGAGGTGTGCGTTACCAATTCTGTGAAAATATCCAGCATGCGCTCAAAGCGAGAACGCTGGTCTTTTTCTGGTATGAACTCGCCGAATTTATATCCTAACATTGGCTATTTTTCTTGTGGGACTAAATGTGGAGAAATAAAGTGGTGGAAAAGAGTAAAAGTTATTAAATTTAACCGCCCAGGTTTCCGTTTGTTCACGGCCACTCACCCAACCCGCTGTGAGATGAAAAAAGTATTGATAGTCACGTTCTTAGTTCTGCTCACCGCAGTATCATTTGCATCCATTAAGGTGCGAAGAGCTATCGAATTCCCTGAAAACAGCTCAGTTTTAGCGCGAAATGCAGCCGAAGTATTAGACGATTTTGATGCCTACACCGAAGGATTCATTGTTGAAAAGATCAACATTGTCTCCATTTCTACCAGCGGCGAACAAAGTTTTCATGAAATCAAGTTATCGAAACAACGATCAGAAGCGGTGTTTCAGTTTCTCACAAGCAATTTCCCTGACGAAAGTGTTTATGAGTTAACATACCGTGACGGAGGCAACCGGCTGCACAACGCAGCCTACGGAACAGATTTTGTCATTATTACGGCCTACTTCATTGAAATGGAGGCGCCCAGCCTAGCCCAACCGGAAAGAGTCCTCTTCCCAGAAGAATTTGGAGGCATTGAGCGCTTGAACTTCCCTGTTGCTCTTTCTATGAATGTCACTGGAGCAAAAGAGAGCTATTCCATGAGCAGCGTCTACTTTGAAGGAAACAGCAGCGTCTACAAAAACAAATCTGAGCCATCATTGAACGCCTTGATGAACTTCATGGAAAATCACCCTTCAATCCACATTAGACTGGAAGGGCACGTAAACGGAAAAATGGGGGGCGCTTACCTTAAAAGAGCGGCGAAAACCAATCCTGAGCGGGTTGAATATAAAAACGCAGAAGACCTTTCTTTAGCCCGAGCTGAAACCGTAAAATCCTTTCTGACAAATGGTGGTATTGATCCTTCACGAATAGAATGTTTCGGTAAAGGTGGTAAGGAAATGGTTTTCAAGCGCCCAAAGAATGAACGTGAGAATGCGGCCAATAGACGTATTGAAGTAACTGTGATTCAATAGTCGCTGTTTCTGCGGCGAACCCAGTGCTAGATATTCCCTATTTAAATACAACAAATTCATTTCAACCGTGTTAATTTGTAAGGTAACACATGGAAAAACTCGAATTATATTGCGTTAGCCCGTTCAAGTATGAACGCTTCGCCACCCGTGAAGTCATGGTCGGAAATGTAGGTATTGGCGGTAACAATCCGTTCAGATTGCAATCAATGACTACTACTGACACCATGGACACTGAAGGCACCATCGAACAGTCTATTCGAATGATCGATGCGGGCTGTGAATTAGTTCGAATTACCGCTCCTAGTAAAAAAGAGGCGTTGAACCTGAAGGTGATCAAAGACGGACTCCTCGCACGAGGTTACTCAGCACCACTTGTTGCTGACATTCATTTCACCCCAAATGCCGCCGAAATTGCCGCTGATTACGTAGAGAAAGTGCGTGTCAATCCTGGTAATTACGCTGATAAAAAGAAATTTGAAGAACTCGAATACACTGATGAAGGCTACATTGCTGAATTGGATCGCATTCGCAAGCGTTTTACCCCGCTCGTTCTTAAATGCAAAGAATTAGGACGTGCCATGCGCATTGGCACGAATCACGGTTCACTGTCTGACCGCATCCTGTCCCGTTATGGAGACACACCGCATGGAATGGTTGAGTCAGCGATGGAGTTTCTGCGCATTTGTAGAGATCATGATTACCACGAAATTGTGATTTCAATGAAGGCCAGCAACACCCAAGTAATGGTTCAAGCCTACCGCTTATTGGTGAAAGTGATGATGCAAGAAGGGATGAATTACCCAACTCACCTAGGCGTTACTGAAGCGGGTGATGGTGAAGATGGTAGAATCAAATCAGCTGTTGGAATTGGAACTTTACTAGAAGATGGCATTGGGGACACCATACGCGTATCTTTAACAGAAGAGCCGGAGGCTGAAATCCCTGTTGCGCGAATGCTGGCTGAGCGTTACACCAATAGAAGTGAGCACCAGCCAATTGAAGAAGTAGAGATTCCTATTGACTCATTCGGCTATCACAGAAGAGATACTTCACACATCTCAAACGTTGGGAAGCCAGAAGTTCCTCGTGTGGTCATTGATTTAAGTGCGAAAGATGAAATTACTCCTGCCAATTTATTTGGAGGCGGCTACATGTATTCTGTAACACTTGACAAATGGAACATGACTGATCAGGCGTGTGATTATGTCTATGCGGGGAAAAACGAAGTGGCATTTGAAATCCCAGGAACACTCGGGATATTAGTAGATGCTGATGTTTGGCCTTCAAATGCGCACCGTCCACGCCATTACCCTGTTTGGGATGCAACAACTTATTTATCAGCCCCTTCTAAGCACACCGAAGCAAATTTTGTTAAGGCTCAACTAACAGATTTAACGCCGTCTTTCATTGCGCTACTAAAAAGTGATTCTACGGTTGTGCTTGTGCTCGAAACCAGCAATGCTCATGGAATGGTAGAGCAGCGCACAGCCTTCTTCAAATTACAAAACCATGGAGTTGATTGTCCGGTCATCATTCACCGGGTTTACGATGATTTAGATGCAGACCATTTTCAGCTCTATGCCTCAACAGATGCAGGCGCATTGTTTTTAGACGGATTGGGAGATGGAATTTGGTTCAGGGCGAAAAAGGTGCCCCTTCTGGCCATCAACGCAACCTCTTTTGGCACGCTTCAAGCAACGCGAACGCGCATCTCAAAAACAGAATACATCTCTTGCCCAAGCTGCGGAAGAACGCTATTCGACCTGCAGGAAACAACGGCGAAAATACGTACAGCTACAAGTCACCTTAAAGGCATTAAAATTGGCATTATGGGTTGCATTGTGAATGGCCCTGGAGAAATGGCAGATGCTGATTATGGCTACGTTGGAACAGGCCCAGGAAAAATAAGTTTGTACAAGGAAAAATTGGTCGTGAAGAAAAATGTACCCGAAGCCGAAGCTGTAGATGATCTTGTTGAATTGATCCGCTCGAATGGTGATTGGGTAGAACCCGCTGCTGTTTAACCTTCTGAGCTGGATTCTCCCGAGGAATCTTCGCTTTCAACTTCTGCTTGCACAGGCGCTGTCAAACTGCGGAAATACACCTTTTGGCGAATGATAATCCAAAGTACCCCAACTGTAATAGCCGCATCTGCAATGTTGAAAATTGGTGGGAATATTTCACCTTTCTTCTCGCCAAAATAAGGCATCCACTCAGGCCAACGCACTGTGAAATGGAGCATATCTACCACATTTCCAAGTAGTGGACCTGCGTAGCCTCCTTCAGCAGGCAAAAACTCAGCAACGGTCCCAAAATGACTTGCAGAAAACAATACCCCGTAAACGGCGCTGTCTATAATATTACCAATGGCGCCTGCAAGAATGAGGGCAATGCAAGTAACGAAGCCTTTATGTGCTCCGTCTTTTAGATTTCGTTTGAGGTAAAGTCCAATGACAATTACTGCAATAATGCGAAACAAACTTAGCACTATTTTACCCCATTGCCCCGGCAGTTCCATCCCGAAAGCCATCCCTTTATTCTCAATAAAATGAAGCTCAATGAGACCATCAATAAGAGGAATGTGTTCCCCCAATGAAAAATTGAGCTTGATGTAAACTTTTAAGATTTGGTCAATCAAGAGTACACCAAGTACAACGAAAAGGATTCTTTTGGACATAAGCCTAAAAGGCCAGAATAATTCTGGCCTGGGAGGTTGCAAGCGTTATTGATTGTTCTTTGCCTCAATGCTTAACGTAGCATGAGGAACTAGGCGTAAGCGTTCTTTTGCAATCAGTTTTCCTGTTCCTCTGCAAACACCGTATGTTTTGTTCTTGATACGGAGCAATGCATTCTCTAGGGCGTTAATAAACTTTTCTTGCCTAGAAGCCAACTGAGCAGTTTCTTCTTTGCTCATGGTTTCAGATCCATCTTCCATCATCTTAAACGAGGGAGCAGTATCTTCTGTAGTATTATCATCCTCGTGAGAAAGTGATCTTTTTAATTGATCAAGATCCTGACGGGCCTGTTCTAGCTTAGATTGAATAAGTTCTTCGAACTCTTTCAAATCTGCATCAGAGTAGCGGTTTTCTGCCATTTCTTTGCGATTATTTCATTATTTCAATAGCGATTTCAGTAGACACTTTCTCATCTACCTCAATGAGGTGTCCGTTCTCTAATGTGTCTACCCACTCCATTTTACCTGCCAAGGTTTCTTGGCAAATATATTCCAAATTGTTTTGGACTGCATCTCGGACATCCGCGTTGCGTTTGATGAACAAAGCTATGCGATCAGTCACTTCCAGCCCACTGTCTTTTCTAAAATTCTGAATGCGATTTACAATTTCTCTCGCAATTCCTTCCTCTTTTAAAGATTCAGAAATTGTTATATCTAGGGCTACAGAGATTCCTCCTTCAGAAGTCACCAACCAGCCAGGAATATCTTGACTTGTAATATCAACATCAGAAAGTAGGATTTCAGCTGTACTTCCATCCAACTCAATTGTTGCAGTTCCTGCCTTTTCAAGTGCCCCAATTTGCGCTTGGTCCATTGCTGAAACGACGGCTGCAACTGCCTTCATTTGTTTTCCAAACCTAGGCCCTAAGGCTTTGAAATTTGGTTTAATCTGTTTCACCAAAACACCTGTATCATACAGGTACTCTAGCTCTTTTACATTGACCTCACTTAAGATTAATCCTTCTACTCTACGCAGACGCTCTTCGAAAGTTTTATCTAGGATAGGCACCATCACTTTTTGAAGTGGCTGTCTCACCTTGATTCTTTCCTTCTTACGAAGGCTAAGGACCATTGAAGTAACCCTCTGTGCGATAGACATGCGCTCTTCCAAATCTTCCTGGATAAACTCAGTGTTTGAAGCAGGGAAATCTAACAAGTGAACCGAGTTATATTGTTGCTTACCGGTGATCGCATTCAAGTCTCCGAATAATTTATCTGTAAAGAACGGTGAAATGGGTGAAGATAGTATTGCAAGGGTCTCAAGACAAGTATACAACGTCTGGTAAGCTGAGATCTTGTCTGTATTGTACTCTCCTTTCCAGAAGCGCCTTCTGCTCAGACGAACATACCAGTTACTTAATTCGTCAATAGCAAACTCCTGGATTAACCTACCAGCGCGCGTTGGTTCAAATTGCGTGTACGCATCATCAACCTTCGCAATCAAAGAATGCAAACGCGACCAAATCCATTGGTCCAATTCAGGACGCAGTTTAAGCGGAATAAGGTCTTCTTCAAACTTGAAGTTATCAATGTTTGCATACAGGGCGAAGAAGTTATAGGTATTATAAAGTGTTCCGAAGAATTTCCGTTGCACCTCTGTAATTCCATTTTCATCGAACTTAAGATTGTCCCATGGCTGCGCATTGGTAATCATGTACCATCGCGTGGCATCTGGGCCATACTTATCTAAGGTTTTGAATGGATCAACGGCATTGCCCAAACGCTTTGACATTTTCTGTCCGTTCTTGTCCAATACTAATCCGTTAGACACCACATTCTTGTATGCTACTGAATCAAAACACATTGTTCCAATGGCATGAAGAGTATAGAACCACCCCCTTGTTTGGTCAACTCCTTCAGCGATAAAGTCTGCTGGGAATGTTTTCCGATCATCTATGAGTTCCTTGTTCTCAAAAGGATAATGCCACTGAGCATAAGGCATCGAACCTGAATCAAACCACACATCAATTAAATCAGACTCCCGCTTCATTTCCTTGCCTGAATCAGAAACCAATACAATCTGATCAGCATAAGGTTTGTGCAAATCGAAAGAATTGTAGTTGTCATCGCTCATGTCTGCTGGGTCAAATTTCGCCAACGGATTTTCGCTCATTAAACCTGCTTCAACAGCCTTCGCACATTCTATTTTCAAATCTTCAACAGAACCAATACAGACACTTTCGGTACCATCTTCTGTTCGCCAGATTGGAATTGGAATCCCCCAGAATCGGGATCTACTCAAATTCCAATCGTTCACCTTTTCTAGCCAATTCCCGAATCTACCAGTACCTGTGCTTTCGGGCTTCCAGTTGATCGTCTTATTCAATTCCACCATGCGGTCTTTGGCAGCTGTAGCCTTAACAAACCAAGAATCAAGTGGATAGTAAAGAATGGGCTTATCAGTTCTCCAGCAATGTGGATAGCTGTGCTCATATTTTTCAACGTTGAAAGCCAGACCTTGCTCTTTCAAGTAGATGGCAATTTCAACATCAACAGACCTTTCAGGGGCATCTCCATCAGGATAGTATTCGTTCTTCACGTATTTACCGCTGGCCTCGCCAATTCCGTCTATAAATTTTCCTTGTAGGTTAACCAACGGCACCCCGTTCCCTTGTCCGTCATCAACCAACATTGGAGGTACACCCGCGTCACGTGCCACCAGCGCATCGTCAGCACCAAATGTTGGGGCTGTGTGTACGATTCCCGTTCCATCTTCAGTTGTTACGAAAGCACCTGGAATCACACGAAAAGCGTTTTCAGCATTTTCCATTGGGGTTGCCCACGGGAGTAGTTGCTCATAGCGTAACTCAAGAAGGTCTGTCCCTTTGCATTTTCCAATCACTTCAAACTCAACACCTTTTTTCACGGGGAGTTGCTTCGCCATTAGGGCTTCCGCCATGACCACTGTTTGGGGCTCGTCAGTGTATTTATTTAGGGTGTTTACAATAACATAATCAATCTTCGCCCCCACTGTTAAAGCAGTGTTTGAAGGCAAAGTCCAAGGAGTAGTGGTCCAGGCCAAGAAATATGCATTTTCTAGCACATCTCCCTCAGTGGCAAGGGCATCGAACTTGGCTCTGCTGTTCGCCTCAATTTTAAACTGAGCAACCACAGTGGTGTCTTTCACATCTCGGTACGTCCCAGGTTGATTGAGCTCATGTGTGCTTAATCCTGTTCCAGCTTTGGGAGAATACGGCTGAATGGTATAACCTTTATAGAGCATGTTTTTTTCATGCAATTGCTTCAATAGCCACCAAACAGACTCAATGTATTTGTTTTCGTACGTCACATAAGGGTCAGACATATCAACCCAATACCCCATTTGACGCGTAAGGTTGTTCCACACATCTGTGTAGCGCATAACAGCCTTTCGGCATGCCAAGTTGTACTCTTCAACGGTAATTTTCTTACCGATGTCTTCTTTGGTAATTCCCAATTCCTTTTCTACCCCAAGCTCAACAGGCAAGCCATGGGTGTCCCATCCTGCCTTTCGTTTTACTTGATATCCTTTGAGGGTTTTATACCTGCAAAAAATATCTTTAATAGCGCGCCCCATGACGTGGTGAATCCCAGGCAATCCGTTCGCTGAAGGCGGCCCTTCAAAGAACACATAAGGTGTTGCTCCTTCACGAATGGAAATACTCTGCTCAAATGTCTTATTATTCTCCCACTCTTTCATTACTCCCTCAGCAATTTGAGGCAGATTCAATTGTTTGTGTTCAGGATACATTAAGGCCATTGTTACGCAGTTTTTGAAGTGAGCGAAGATACGGAAACCAGAAGGATTAACCAGCCTCCATCAGAAGCCTTCAAATGGATGCCTTCAGAATTGATACACTATTTGTTATCAATGCATTACACCATGTAAGACACACCCCACAGACAGTTCAGTTAGACACTGACAAACCTCGCCCCTTCAAACTAGTAGAAGAATGTGAATACCCTGAAATGAACGTAATGAAAACGATCCCCTTCCTCTTGGTTGCCCTTCTTTTAATGTCAACCACCACATCTATTGCAGACCCAGAGCTTCCACAAATTGTGAGAAAAGCTGAACTGAACTTTATAGAATATGACTATTTCGATGCACTTGATGAATTTCAGGACGCATTGAAAAAGTATCCTAAAAATACCTTTATCATGCGACGTATTGCGGACTGTTACAGGTTAATGGGTTTGTTTGAAGAGTCAAAAAAAGCCTACTTGACTTTATTGAATGTTGGAGGCTATGACGCCATGGACTATTTCTTTTGTGCACAGTTACACAAGCAACTTGAAGAATATGAAACAGCCAATTTCTACATCACTCAGTTCAATCAATTGGCGCCCGAAGACAGCAGAGCCAAGTTAGCAATGGAAAACCCGGAGTATTACGCAGAGTTAACCAAAGTGAATCCTGATTTCACAGCAACGGCACTTGAGGTCAATGATGTTCATTCATACCTGCCACCAGCGCAAGGAAAAACGCTTTTAATTCTTCCTATTGCGCCTGTTAAAGATGATTCTTGGTTTCCCCATAAACGCTACTTAGCAAACTATGATTTATACGAAACCACCATTGATGAGAAACTGAATCTGGTCATGGCTGAATCACTCTTAGGATCTGTAAATACAAAGTTTTCAGAGGGTCCGTCATGCTATGATCAAGAGCGTGGGGTTCTATATGTTACCCGTTTCCTTTCACGCAAGAAAAAACCATCTATTGACGAAAGAGGCACTGTATTCTCAATGATTGCATCTTACAAAGAGGAAGATGGCGAGTGGTATGAAACAAATGATTTCAAACATGATTTCGGCTTGTATAGCTGTGCATATCCAACCATTTCTCCTGACGGAAACACGTTGTATTTCAGCGCTAACGGTGAGGAAAGCCAAGGTGGAATGGACATTTACACCTGCACCTGGGAAGAAGGACAGTGGAGCGAGCCCCACCCATTGGACGCAAACATTAATACGGAAGGCGATGAAGTTTATCCGAATTTCTCAGCGAATGGCGGATTCAATTTTTCTTCAGACGGACACCCTGGCTTAGGCGGACTAGACATCTTTATTGTGGATAAAAACGGAACTATTTCGAATCCGGGAATGCCGGTAAACAGCCCAAATGATGACTTTGGATTAGCTTATATAGAAGGTCAATATGGTTACTTCTGCAGCAACAGAGCCGCTGATAAGAGTGGTGATGACCTGTTCTGGTGGGAGGAGTTGCAAAACATCATTGAAACAGAAATTGTACTAATGGACCTTGATGGCAACCCTTTGTATCCAGGTAAAATTGAAATTACCAATCTGACGACACAAGAAATTGTGCGCACCTCTGCACAGAGGGGCAGTTTCAATGCCTCGTTGAATGGAAAAGACGCCTATGAATTTAAATGGATGTTAGATGGCAAGGCGATGTCTATGACGGGAAAACCCAATTACGCTTCAATTGGACTTCGTTACATCTATAACTCACCAAATGATGGCGTTTTCTTAGCAGACGCGAGAGTTGTTTCCTATAAGCAAGGGAACATTCAAAGGAAACGTACCCCTCATGATGAATGGGCTAGCAAGAACTTAACAAACATCCCTGCCTATGCCTTAAATAAAACTGAAATACCTGTACACTATTTAAAAACAGAATGGAATTCAGAAACAAATGAATGTCCTCCTGTTGGCTCTACTGCCTATCTAAAAGATTTAGAAACAGGTCAGGTACAAGAGGTTAAATTCAATGGAGTCAACTTGGAGTTCCCGATGATTGCAAATCACCTTCACGCACTTTCTTGGAAAAATGCAGGTGGAGAAGAACAAGTGAAGTTCTTAGAAATGGATGTAGAAACAGCCCGATTAAATTTCTTAGACAATTCACAAGACTGGTCTTTGGCGTTGAACAGAGCGCCAGAAATGGGCGATCAAAATGCTTTGGTCTTCCCTGATTTGGTTGCCTCTTCAGAAGGAGGGTTCGCCTCAGCAGAAGCCGCAGCAAAAGAACCATACAGGTGCTTAGCTTCAGCGGATAGAACGTTTAAAAGGGCGAACGGACAGTTAATGATTACTGCCGAAACGGTTTACTTCGGATTCGATAAGAGCTACATCACTGAAGCTGAAAAGAAGAAACTCCAGGCAATAATGAATCAGCTGGAAACCTTCCCGGAGATTGAACTAGAAATTGTTGCTTTCACAGATTCAAGAGGAAGTTCCAAGTACAACTTATGGCTTTCGAAAAAGCGAGCTGAAGCAACAAGAAAAGCATTCATAGACTTAGGGTTCCATGACCTTAAAGTAAAGGTAAAATGGGTTGGAGAAGAAAATCTTCTGAATGATTGCAATGACGGGCAACCTTGTCCTGAAAAACTACACTTACTCAATCGAAGAGCCGAAATTAGTTTGATACTCCCCCAATAGGGCCGATAACTATAAAACATACCCGGCTAATAATCAACTAATTAATCTTACCGTCTAATAAATATGTAGGAAAGTATAACCTTTTTAAACACTTGAGGGTATAAGAACTTGAAAACCGATTACAACACTATCTAACCCGACTTTAAGAAATGATTTAACCATAAGAGAAAGTAAGAAAAACACCCCATAACAGTGCATTTAACGCACAACAAATAGATTTGAAATCTTCAATTCTAGCGAGGTGGTTTTCGAGGTAACTCGACAGTTAAATCTTAAAACTCTTATATACCAGTCACATAACTCAACGTTATGACAAGTTTTTTACGCTCTACATCCTTCTTCTTTTCAGAAAACCTCCGGGTTGCTATGAAAATCAGTCTATTACTCTTTATTTCTTTTGTGGCAATCACAAAAGCACAGGCACAGCTAGACACCTTACACTTCATCCCTCCATTCGGAACGGATTCATCAAACAACGAACTGCCCGGGGATGTATTTCTATACATTTCTACGCCCTCTTCGAACGTGGTGAATTTCACAATTACAGACGCCGGAGCGACGAATACGCTACACACGGGAACCGTAACTGCTGGAGCGCCTTATCGCTATGATGATAACGGAGTTGCATCTGGAGTTGCTGTATTAGACGCATCACTGAACCAAGCTTTGATCTCTGGAGTGGGATTTAAAGTGGTCTCTGATGAACCCGTTTATGTGAACCTTCGTGTACGCTCTGCTGACAATGCACAAGCGGGATCACTAACATCGAAAGGACTGAATGCGTTTGGTACTGTTTTCCGATTGGGATCTATTCCAAACCAACAAAATGATTCAAACAAAGCAACCACTTTTGGAGTAACAGCTACTGAAGACAATACTACTGTAAACATAGACATGACTGGCTCTGGAGTAACACTTCAGGGAACAGGGGCTCCAAATACCGCAGCGGTAATTTCCGTTCTCTTGAACGAAGGTGACTGTTACGTAATGCGCTGTGAAGCCAACGTTGACCCAGACAACTTAGACGGGATGATTGGCGCGCTAGTCACTTCATCCAATCCAATTGTGGTGAACACAGGGTCATGGAATGGTGAACCTACAACTTCGGGCGGACGTGACTATGGAATTGATCAAATTGTAGGTTTAGATAAGGTAGGATCTGAATACATCTTCGTTCGTGCAGAAGGAGGTGATGACCGTGAGCTCGCAATGATTGTTGCTCATTACGATGGAACAGAAATTTTCGTGAATGGAACTTCGTCTACAACCATTAATGCAGGTGAGTACTACACAGTGAACGGATCAAATTACATCAATAATGTAATGTACGTTCGCACATCGGTCAACTCATTCGCCTATCAAATTCTTGCTGGAAACGATGCCGGAAATACGGCTGGAATGAATTTCGTCCCAGATATTTCTTGTCAGATTGAAAATGACATTAACGCCATTATTGACATTAACCAAGTTGGGAGTAGTGATTTCACCGGGGGGGTTACTATTGTAACATTTGCCGGATCAAACATTCTTATCAATGGAGTTCTAGAAACCAGCGTTCCTGAAACGATTAGTACTAACAATGGTGACAGTTATGACATTTATAAAATCCAAGGTCTTACCGGTGACCAACATATTACTTCAAATACAATAGCCATTGTTGCCTTTTATGGCGTTTCTGGTGTAGCGGGTTACGGTGGTTACTTTTCTGGATTTGCCAGACCACAAAGTGTATCCTTAAACCCAGACCCTTCATCAAGTAACGCAACAGAAGATTGTCAAATAGGCTTCTTTTCGATTGATCGAATAGGAGATATTTCTGTTCCTCTAGATGTGGATATTTCTTTTGGTGGAACAGCTACTTATGGCGTTGATTACATCTTTATTGACGGAATGGGAGAGGTAACTCCTCCAATTTCATTTGCCGCTGGTCAAACATCACTTGGTTTTGGTGTACTTTCTTATGCTGACAACCTTATCGAAGGAACGGAAACAGTTGAAGTGACTATGGGATGGGCTGTTTGTAATGACTACAATATCAATACTCAAACGCTTACAATTGAAGATCCTTCCATTACTTTTATCTGTCCTAATGATACAATAATTGGTTTCAATCCTGGCTCATGCTCAGCTGGAGCATTTAGCTTTCCAAATCCTCCTGTATATTCAGACTGTCCCTTATCATTGGTCAGAATAGATGGGAATGGACTCAATTCTGGAGATAGCTTTCCGGCAGGGACAACCACAGTTTCTTACGAAGCAAGCATCAATGCCGGAGCTGTAACAGCCGTCTGCTCATACAACGTAACGGTCGTAGATGTTGAACTGCCAACGATTAACTGCGGTTCAGACATCTCGGTAGGAACTGATTTAGGAGACTGTTATTCCTCTTATTCTTTACCCACACCTTCAAATAATGACAATTGCACAGTCGCATCGATTTCAAATGACGCACCAGCAATTTTTCCTTTAGGAACTACCACCGTAACATGGACTGTGGTTGATGACTCTGGTAATGCCTCTATGTGTTCTCAAAATGTAATCATTTCAGACAATGAAAACCCTGCCATTTTATGCGATTGGGACGTCTCTGTCAATCCTGACCCTGGCTCGTGTGAGGCTACCGTTACCTTAACGGCCCCAACAACGAGTGACAATTGCACCATCGCTTCAATAACAAATAACGCGCCTGCTAACTATCCATCAGGAACAACAACTGTAACATGGACGGTAACAGATGCTGCTGGAAATACGGCTACATGCGATCAGAATGTTACCGTTACTGATAGCATTAACCCAACGATCTCCTGCGCTGCTGATGTAGCTGTTGTAGCAGATGCGGGGTCTTGTTTCACATCGGTTGCTTTAAGCAACCCAACAACGGCAGATAACTGCTCTGTTGCTTCTGTAACCAACAATGCGCCTGCTACTTATCCAACTGGAACTACTACTGTAACATGGACGGTAACTGACGCTGCTGGAAACACTGCAACGTGCGATCAAACGGTAACAG
>JBLIGQ010000018.1:0-52420 GCA_047636995.1 Flavobacteriales bacterium
GGTGCCTTATTCATTATGTAGCTACCCTTTTTTTTATCTTGTTTATCGCCTTTGCACTCTTTACCAGAGACCGTCTATTTATTTTAATTGGAATCGCCTCAGCCTATCTTATGGCCCTACATGGTTCTCTTTTTATAGGGCGAAATAAACCCACAACATACAGCTATACGCTTTGGCCAGTGATAGGCTGTTTCAACTTCTATTTCCACCTTTTCTCTGGAAAAGGAAAAATATAAAGTGACCCGCATTCTGATTGCACATCACATTGAGAGTTGATGATTCTGAGTGAATTAACTACATTTACTCTAACCAATGTAAACTTGAACTTGACGAACATGAAAACTCCTCTTCTACTAATTGCACTAATTTCACTAATTTATACTTCTACCAATGCGCAGAATGGCTGCATAGATATGAACGCGGTGAACTATGATCCACTTGCTGTTACAGATGATGGAACATGTGAAACATTCACATCGACTTATGAATACGATGCCGTTTTAAATTCAAACATTGAGGTTGGTACGGGTATAAGCAATGAGCACATGGCGATTGTGAATTACGGACCAATGCAGTTAGGGCTGAAAGTAAACAACCGTTTTATTAGTGATGTCATTCCAGTGAACGACATCGAATACTTTGTTGAATCTGGATTCAGTAGAACCAGCTTTCTAGACCCAACACCAAATCCGCCTCTGGCTTCTTGGGATTTCATTTATAGTTTTGATTTAGACACCTACACATTCGAAGACCTCGAAGCGTATGTTGTTATTGATTTTGACCCACAAGATAATGAAGCACAGGCAGCAGCCTATGAACTGCCACTTTCCTTTGTTTTAGAGACACTGAATCAAGATCAGCTTCCGTTCAAACAAGGATCTGAAAATCTAGGGTTTGTATATTGGCAAGGACTTGCTGGTGCTACTGCGACCCTATTTGATGCAGAAGGTCCAGGAGTTTATACTATCTCCTTGAGATTGGAAAATCAGGCAGGAAACGTTTTAACTGAAGTAGGAGTTACTATAATTGCTGGAGCACCGGTTGACGGTTGCAGTGATGAAACAGCTTGTAACTACAATCCAGAAGCGAATGTTGAAGCAGAATGCATTTATGCTGAAGAAGCGCAAGACTGCTTCGGGAACTGCCTGAACGACTTTGATAGCGACGGAGTTTGCGACGAACTTGAAATCTATGGCTGCACTTATCCTACAGCAGTCAACTTCAATTCAGAAGCAACAAATGACGATGGATCTTGCGAGCTCAATTGCTTTCCAACATTGTGTTCACAAGCAGATTTTGATGGAAGTGGCGCTGTTGAAGTCTCAGACCTCCTTATGTTCTTAAGTTTGCTCTCAGTCACTTGCGAGTAGATCAACTCACATGAACAGGTTTCCCTTTCAATTGAACCGTTAATGGTGCTCCAGAAATGAGTTTAAATGTGGTTCCTTTTTTGGTCACGTCTACTTGAATGGAACTGCCTCTGAAGTTAATGATGAAGTTAAATCCGTCCCATTGCTTTGGCAACGTCGGATTTACACTCAGTTGTTGGTTTTCAACTTTCATGCCCCCGAAACCTTCTACTACAGCCATCCAAGTACCTGCCATTGCTGTAATGTGCAAGCCTTGATATGCTTCATGGTTGTAATCATCTAGGTCAAGTCTAGAGGTACGCAAATAAAGAGCGTATGCCTTCTCCATTCTACCCAGACGGGAAGCGAGAATAACATGAATACAAGGAGAGAGGCTTGATTCGTGGACTGTTTTAGGCTCATAAAAATCAAAATTCGCCTCCACAACTTCATCTTTAAAGTGGTTTGAAAAGAAGTACATCCCTTGCAAAACATCTGCCTGCTTAATGAAGATGCTGCGTAAAATTCTATCCCAAGACCACTTCTGATTGATAGGTCTATCCGTTGCTTTGAGATCAGTTACACGCAATTGTTCTTTATCTAAGAAACCATCCTGTTGAAGAAAAACCTCAGTACCCTCTATTTTAGGCAAGTACATCTTTTCAAGAATATCTGCCCACTTAGCGGTTTCTTCTGACTCGTTAAAGTTGTATTTACGTCCTTTTTCAGCAAATACTTCCGGGTGATTTTCTTTGAGGTAGAGCACTACTTTCAGCCCATAGCGCATACACCACTTCGCTATGTAGTTTGTGTACCAGTTGTTGTTAACGTTGTTCTCGTATTCGTTGGGACCTGTGACTCCCAGAATCACATAGGCTTGTTTTGCCTCAGACCAATTTACACGCTGGGACCAGAACCTTGCAATTCCTAGGAGCACATCAAATCCGTATTCTGCTAGGTAATTGTTATCCCCTGTATATCTAACATAATTGAAGATGGCAAAAGCAATGGCCCCATTTCGGTGAATCTCTTCGAAAGTAATTTCCCACTCGTTGTGACACTCTTCACCTGTCATTGTTACCATTGGGTACAATGCCGCACCCTTCGTAAACCCAAGCTTTTCAGCATTCTCGATAGCCTTATCCAGTTGTTGATATCGATAAACCAAAAGCTGTTTAGCAACTTTACTATCATGAGTTCCCAGGTAAAAAGGGATGCAATAGGCCTCTGTATCCCAATAGGTAGAACCCCCATATTTTTCACCGGTGAATCCTTTCGGACCAATGTTCAGTCGCTCATCTTGTCCTGTATACGTTTGGTTGAGATGGAAGATATTAAAGCGAATTCCTTGTTGGGCAGCACGATCACCCTTAATTCGAATGTCACTTGTTTCCCAAATCTTTTCCCAAGCTGCGCAATGATCTGCTTTCAGTTGATCGAAACCAATTTCAAATGCCTCAGAACTTACCATGCATGCTTGGTTGAGCACCTCATTCAAAGGGTAGTTCATTGAATTAACTAACCCTACTATTTTCGTCAAGATGACTGTTTGATTGCTTCCTAAGTGGAAATTATAAGACGCTTCAACTTCCATTTCTGAAGGAATAGAAATAGTTCCTTCAATGAGTTCCCCTTCACATTCAAGTTGGTTTGACATGGCCACACCAACAATGAAGTTTGTCTTTTTAGTTGACGAAGAAATGCCTATCCCTTCGTCAAAGGATTGCGTTTCACCGGGATTCCAAAAACGTTCATCCCAGTTTGCATCTTCGTTTGAGACGTTCGCGTCTAGGTACGACCGTATTTTTATTTCAGCGGGCTGTTTGGAAGTCACAGCGTATTGAAGCGCGGCTACTTCATCATTTTCCATGCTACAAAAACGCTCAGAATGAATGGCTATTTCGTTTCCATTTTTAAGTTTCAACTCACATGTTCGGGAGAGCAATCCGTGCTGCATATTCAGTATTCTAGCAAACGAAATAACCTCAGCTTGATGCAAATCAACTTCTTCATTGTTCACCCAGATGCGAAGTCCAATCCAATTTGTACTATTAAGGACTTTAGCAAAGTTCTCAGGATATCCATTTTTCCACCAACCAACGCGGGTTTTATCAGGATAATATACGCCAGCCACATAACTCCCTTGCAGCGAATCACCTGAATAGGTTTCTTCAAAATTCGCACGCTGTCCGAAGCGGCCATTTCCTATACTAAAGATTGATTCAGAACTGCGTTGTTGTTGAGGGCGGTAATGGCGCTCAATAACGTTCCATTCATCCTCTTCGAGGTATTTAATCATGGCCTAAGAGATTCTATTCGGCAAGATTGCTCATTAAATCTTGCAATGAAAAGTTTTGAAACCCAGGAATCACAAACCGCGCTTCAAGGAGTGCGTCTTGTTTACCTATTCCAATTGCAAAGAAGCCGCCTTTGTTGGCCGCTTCAACCCCTGCTATAGCATCTTCAAAAACGACACATTCACTTGGTGAAACACCCATTTCAGATGCTCCTCTTAGGAATACTTCAGGATCTGGTTTTGAGAAGGTAACCTTTGTTCCATCGATAACACTATCAAAAAAATGGGTCAGATTGCATTTTTCCAAAATCAAATTGGCATTCTGTGAGGAAGAGCCGAGTGCAATTTTATATTTCTTCGCTTTGAGCTCTTCTAGAAAAGACAGCACTCCTGGAAGCACTTCATCAGGCTGCATATTAGAGATTGACTCTAAGTACCACCCATTTTTCTTTTCCATGAGTACCAGCTTTGTATTGTTGTCAAGCTCGAGGTTTCCTTTCGTCAAAATTCGCTCTAAACTATCTACTCTGCTCAATCCTTTAAGGGCCTCGTTGTCTTCTTCGGTAAACGAAATACTCAATTCAAGAGCCAGACGTTTCCAAGCAAGGAAGTGGTATCTGGCTGAATCTACAATGACACCATCCATATCAAAAATACAGGCCTTCATCATCTTCTTGTTATTACGAATCTACACTACTTCTATTGCGCACTCGTTGAGCAGATTCTTGTTTAATCATTCCTAGAATAAGGAGTTCGGCGCTTGCTGGATTTGTTGCCAAAGGAATATTCATGCGGTTGCACGCCTTTACAAAGGAAACAATTTCATTTTCATAGTCTTGCTCAATTTCGGGGTCTCTGAAGAAAAGCACCATTTCAATTTCGCCCTTATCCACATGCTCCTGAAGTTGGCTGTATCCTCCCTCTTTTCCAGGGTTCAGGTGTTTAACCTCAACTTTGATGTTTCCTTGGTCTACAAAATCTGCAGTTAAACCAGTTGCCAGCAGCTGTTTTCCCCAAAGCCAATCTTCTTTCGCTTTTAAAAACTCAGCAAGGACTGGCTTCATGGCATTGTGCGCGATTACGCCGATGTATTTTTCGTTCATGCTTTGTGCAATTGAGGAATGAGGTACTTAACGTGGTAGTTCGCCAATCCGTAGATTGGTTTACGAATGATTTCACCTAAAATAACACCTTCTTCTTTGCACACCTCTTCTAAACAAGGTTTAAAATAATGTCCTATTGAACCAATAAAATGTGTTTTCACTGATCCGTAGTTATTAAAGCAGTGCACATGGGTCTGAATGAACTGTCTAATTCCATCCTTTACCCAGGCTGTTACATGAGGGTGTGTATTGAATTTACCTATAAACTTCATGAAGCTCGCAAGGTAGACATTGGCATGCGGTTCATTGTACACACGCGAAACCATTTCATCTTTATTCAAATGGAATTCGTTTTCAAAAGCGTCCCGGAGATCTGCCGGCAACTTCTTGTAATAGTACTCTCGAAGTAATTGCTTCCCAAACCAACTCCCTGACCCCTCATCCCCAAGGATATACGCCAAAGCAGGCACTTCTTCAACCACCTCTTCACCGTCAAAGAAGCACGAGTTTGAACCTGTACCTAAGATGCAAGTAATTGCTGGCTCACCATCGTAAGACGCAAATGCTGCACCTACTAAATCGTGATCAATCGTTACCTTGGCATTAGGGAACACTTCAATCAACCCTCTATGGATTACACTACATAAGTGAGGTGTTGAAGCACCTGCACCATAAAAGTACACGTGTTCAACCTCCGCAGACAGGGCCATAAGATCTGGCGCTGACCGAACTGTTTCACTTACCACCTTTTCATCATGGAAATATGGATTCAATCCCATGGTTTTGTAAAGGCCTAATTCTGTTCCATTTTCGTCAATGTAAATCCAATCACACTTCGTGGAACCACTATCTGCTATGAGTATCATTTTCTCAATTCAGTGGGCTCATTTCCCCAATTTCACTACTAAATCTGCAACTCTAGATGAATAACCAACTTCGTTGTCATACCATCCCAAAATCTTCACCAAAGAACCATTCGTTGAGGTGAGAGCGCTGTCAAAAATACACGAATGCGTATTTCCTACAATATCAATTGATACCAAAGGCTCATCAGTATATTCCAAGATTCCTTTCATTGGTCCATCTGCAGCAGCTTTCATTGCAGCATTGATTTCTTCTACAGTTACTTCTCTAGAAAGAATAGCTGTAAGATCTGTCAACGAACCATCAGGCGTAGGAACACGCACAGCGCTTCCGTCTAATTTTCCTTTCATGTGCGGCAACACCAATCCTACTGCAGTAGCAGCTCCGGTTGTTGTTGGAATCATGCTCATTGCAGCTGCTCTTGCTCTTCTCAAATCACTGTGTGGCGCATCCTGAAGACTCTGATCTGCTGTATAAGCGTGAATTGTAGTGATGTATCCTTTTTCAACACCAAAAGCGTCATCCAATACTTTAACCATTGGTGCTAGACAGTTCGTAGTGCACGAAGCATTGGATAGAATGTCATCATTTAGAGCCAACACTTCATCATTTACGCCCAAAACCACCGTTGTAATGTCTCCTTTTGCAGGAGCACTGATTACCACTTTCTTTGCTCCTGCTTCCAGGTGCTTTCCAGCGCTTGCTCTATCTGTAAATACACCAGTAGATTCAACTACCACATCTACATTCAATTTCGCCCAAGGAAGGTCAGACGGATTTCTTTCTGAAAATACCTCGATTGTATCTCCATCAATTACGAGGTGTCCGTTTTGAACTTCTACCGTTCCCGGGTATTTCCCATGCACACTGTCCCACTTGAACAGATGAGCCAATGTGTTCACATCAGTCAAATCATTCACTGCAACAATGTCAATTCCATTTTTCTTCAACAGTTGACGGAGGGACAATCTTCCAATACGTCCAAATCCGTTAATTGCAACACGCTGTGCTGTCATAGTTGTATTTTTTTTTAAATCGATAAAATTTTCGCAATTCTTATTTCCTCCGCATTGGGCTCTGCTTTCCGGGTAATCGCTTCTTGAAGCGAAGTGTACGTTTCCTTGTCATTCACAATCCCCACCATCATATCAGAATGTCCCTTGAGCAATCCTTCAACGGCAGCTACGCCCATTCTACTGGCAAGTACACGATCCCAACAACTAGGAACACCGCCTCGTTGGATGTGGCCTAATACGGTTACACGCGTTTCGTATTGGGAATAACGTTGGTTCACTTTTCGTGCAACTTCATATGCACCGCCATTCGCATCACCTTCGGCTACGATCACAATGCTACTTGTTTTGTTACTCTCAGCACCTTTCTCTAGGACATTAATCAGCTGATCAATGCTCATTTCTTCCTCAGGCATCAAAACCGCAATTGCGCCAGTAGCAATCCCAGACCTCAATGCAATAAATCCTGCATCACGTCCCATCACCTCAACAAAAAAGAGTCTGTTATGGCTATTTGCTGTGTCTCTAATCTTGTCAATTGCCTCTACTACCGTGTTGGTTGCAGTGTCAAAGCCAATGGTATTGTCTGAACCAAAAAGGTCATTGTCGATGGTCCCAGGAATTCCCATTACAGGCATCCCAAATTCTTCATTGAAAATGTGTGCACCCGTAAATGTTCCATTTCCTCCAATGGTAATCAAGGCATCTATTTTTCTGTCTTGAAGATGTTTAAACGCTTTTTCTCTGCCTTCTTTGGACATAAAGTCTTCAGAACGCGCTGATTTGAGGATGGTACCTCCTCTCCCGAGGATCTTTGCTACAGATCTTACATTCAAGCGTTTGAAATCTCCTTTTATTAATCCGTCATACCCTTGAAAGACACCTTCTATCTCAATCTCATGATAGACTGCTGCTCTAACAACGGCGCGAATAGCTGCATTCATTCCCGGAGAATCTCCTCCTGACGTGAGCACAGCAATTTTCTTAATCTGATTGGTCATTGGTTATAAATCACTTAGTGTGCAATTTACACTTTATTATAAATTATTGCACATTCCCTTTCTTTTTGTTGGGCTAAAGGAAGACGAAAATCTTAAACTGGCAGCATTTGCACCCTAACAAAAAAAATGAATGGAGCTTAACCACGGCCTTATAGTATCTCTCGTTCCTTAATTTTAATGTGAATTTTACGCTTTGATTAGATTAAACTACCTGTCATTTATTCCCGAGTTAGGTTTTCATAACTTTACCGGAGTAAATTAACAACAAGTGCAGAACCAACAAGACATTTCAGTTGACTGTGTCCTTTTCGGATTTGATGGAGAAGGATTAAAAGTCTTATTGATAGAACAAGCCATTCCTGAATCTGGAGCGCTTTCCCAAGATCAAGTTCAACTTGCGTTGCCAGGCGATCTCGTTTTCACAGATGAAAGTCTAGATGATTCAGCCGGCAGGGTACTAAAGCAATTGACCTCTTTGGAAGGAATCTACTTAAAGCAATTTCACACATTCGGAGATCCCCAGCGTGTGAAAGGCCTCAAAGATCAGGAATGGTTGAGAAGCTTTCGTGCGAATCCAGAGCGACGTGTTATTACAGTAGCGTATTATTCTTTAGTGAAGATGGAAGAGTATCAGCCTCAACCCTCTTCTTTTGCAGGAAGGGCTATTTGGGTAGATGTGAACAGCATTCCTGACCTCGCTTTTGATCACAATGAAATTGCCGAAACTGCACTTGATGTTCTTCGCGAAGAGCTTGACACGAAACACATTGGTTTTGAACTGCTTCCCGAAAAATTCACTTTGAGTCAGCTGCAACTGCTTTATGAGGTTATCCTTGATAAAAAGCTCGACAAGCGTAACTTCAGAAAGAACATCAAAAAAATGGATCAAGTGATTCCATTAGATGAGAAGCAACAAGGAGTATTGCATAAACCAGCTCAGCTCTTTAGATTTGAAAAAGAAATCTCCGAGAGTGAAGAGGTATAAATTAAAATGAAAGAGATGAAGTACCGTCTTTTGCGCACTTTTCTTACAACTTGTGCATTCGCTCAAACAGTGCTTCTTTTCGGTCAGTGGACTACCAATGAAAACTTGCCGGTATACCCATCCAATGAGGTAACCACCATTCGAATTGAAATTGCTCCTTCAGACCTAGAGCTAATTTATTTTACTGATAGTTTGTTTTCGAACCATGAGTACAGCGCCAACTTCATCTTTGAAAGCAGTCAACTTACAGATACGGTAGAGAATATTGGCTTCCGATTAAGAGGCAACACTTCGCGGTTAGCTGAGAAAAAATCATTCAAGGTCTCTTTCAACACATTCACTCCCGGAGAAAAATGGAACGGACTAGAAAAGTTAAACCTCAATGGGGAGCACAATGACCCTTCCATTTTACGCACAAAACTGGGATGGGAAATGGCTCAGGAGGCAGGGCTCGTTGCACCACATGTTGCTTTTACTCGTCTATTCATCAATGAACTATATGCAGGTCTATACCTCAATGTTGAGCATTACGATGAACAATTTGTAGAGCGTCAATTTGGCTCAAGCGCAGGGAACTTGTTTAAATGTGGCTACTCGGCTGATTTAGCATTCATTTCCAATAACCCAGAAGATTACAAAATAGCACCCTGGAACGGAACGCGAACTTATGAGCTCAAGACCAACAGATTAGCGGATGATTACAGCGGCTTAGCTCACTTTATAGATGTCCTCAACAACACATCTAGTTTCACCCTTCATTGCGAGCTCAACAAGGTATTTGATGTAAAAAAGTACCTCCGCACATTGGCTTACGAACTCGTGATTGGCCATTGGGATGGATACGTCTTCAACAACAACAACTTCTACCTCTTTCAGCGACCGAGTGACGGGAAATTTGAATTCATTCAATATGACATTGACAATACTGCTGGCATAGATTGGGTAGGCAATGATTGGACTACCCAAAACATTTACAACTATGGCAATAATGATCGTCCGCTTTATGATCGGCTCCTTTCAAATGATGAATTAAGAGACCAATTCTCATTCTTCGTTTTTCAATTCATGACAGAATTCGCCCCAATTGAAGACATCGAAGCCCGAGCGAACCAATTGCTTGAGATGATTACTGTTCCTGGTTTGGAAGATGAATATCGAACCTTAGACTATGGATTCTCAGATGCCGACTTTACCAACGCATTGAATGAGGCTTGGGGTGGACATATTGCCTACGGCATTGTTCCCTATTTCGAAAATCGATACAGTTCAAACTACGTTCAACTTGAAACGACAGAAGCACCAACGCTTTTCGATGTTGATGACAATGCGCCACTGATTGACGGACAGCTGCGCATCAGTGTAACGCCTGAATCTATTGCTGAGGCGGTCACTTTGAACTATCGTATTGACAATGGATTGGAGGTAACAGTTAACCTCAATGACCAAGGCTCAGACGGAGATGCGGTCTCTGATGATGGAATTTGGGAAAGCACATTTGATTTAGTGGGGTTGGGAGACTGCATTGAGTACACCGTCATTGTTACGTCAAATGGTGTTACCGCCAGTGCACCTTGCGCCACCAAAGTGTGGATTACGCCTGCCAATGACGGCCTTGTATTGAATGAGCTCATGTCAGACAATCAAACTTCGCTATCAGATGAAGCAGGAGAATACGATGATTGGTTTGAAATATGGAATGGCAACAATGCTCCTGTGTTGCCATCGAATTACTGGGTTTCAGACAACATAGATTACCCTTTGAAATTTAAACTGGCAGGAAACAGCATCCCCGAAAATGGATTTAAGTTGCTTTGGGCAGATCAGGATGACGAACAGGGAGAAAATCATACCAATTTTTCACTTTCAAATTCAGGAGAAGAATTGCTGGTACTCAAAATTCAAGAAGGTAGCCCTAGAATGGTTGATTACATCGCTTTCTTCCAAGCAACAGCAGATGTCAGTTTCGGAAGAGAAGTGGATGGGGCTCCGCTTTGGGTCAATTTTGAAAGTCCAACCCCAAACAGTGAAAACGGCATCGTTTCAGTTCAGTCATTTGGGATGACTAAAACACTTCCCTACCCCAATCCTACTTCCGGGATAGTGCATCTTCCCAGAGGTGAAAACTGGACCTTTCATGATCTCAGTGGGAAATTGCTAAGTATTCCAACAAATGGTTTGTCGGCCAACTTAGCGTCCTTAGCCCCTGGCGTGTACTTGCTTAAATCTGAAGAAGCGATAATAAGAATTCTGAAAAAATAGTTAGTGTTCTATTGACACTTTAGATATATTTGAGAGATTACAAGTATTCCAAACCATGAAAAATACCTTTCTGACTTGCATTATTGCGCTTTTCGGGCTGAGTGCCGAATCTCAAATCATCTGGACTGAGCCTACTTTCCCTACACAAGATGATCAAGTCATTCTGTACTATGATGCCACAGAGGGAAATGGCAATGTAGCCGGAATAATTCCATTGTATGTTCACACAGGCGTTATTACGACCGCCTCTGTAGATCAGAGTGATTGGCAGCACGTTGCAGGAAACTGGGGTACGAATGACCCGAACGTACTCATGAATGCTGAAGGTGGAAGCATTTACTCTTTTGACTTCAACGGTTTCACATTGGCTGAATTCTATGATCTGAACATAGGCGAAGACATTCTTGAATTGGCCATGGTTTTCAGAAATACAACTGGTTCTGTTGTTGGCAGAGAGGCTGACGGCGGGGACATCTACTTTCCTGTTTCTGATGGGAATTTCACCACATCGATTGCAACACCAGCGCAAGCCTCTACAGCCATCTATCCAGATGAAAGCACTGACGTTATCGGACAAGCCTCAGAGGCTTCTACCCTTTCTATTTCAGTGAATGGTGATGAAGTGATTAGCGAAACTGATGCAGTTGAAATCACCTGGACATTCGAAGGCTATCCGGCTGGAGAATATACTGTTACGTTGAATGCTAACAACGGAATCTTGGATGCGACAGATGAGATCTCCATTATTGTCATTCCTGAAATTGCCATTCAGAATCCACCATCTGGAACTGTAGATGGGATTAACTACGTTGATGACACTTCAGCTATTCTTCGCGTTTACGCGCCTGAGAAAGAAAACATTTTTGTTATAGGAGATTTCAACGCTTGGCAAATTGATCTTGATTATCAAATGTTCCGTTCAGTTGACGGGACAACGTATTGGATTGAAATTACCGGGCTTACTGCCGGACAGGAATACCGTTTCCATTACAACATACTCCCTGGGAATATTCGGGTGGGTGATGCCTATGCTGAGAAGTTCCTTGACAAATGGAATGACCAATATATACCAGAAGAAACCTATCCTAATCTAGTGGGTTTCCCTGATGGTTTGACTTCAAATGAGCCCGTCTCCATTCTTCAGACGGCACAACTTGAATTCAACTGGACAGATGAAGCTTTTGAACGTCCGGCCAAAGAGAACCTCATAATTTATGAACTGTTAGTACGTGATTTTAGCGAAGAACGCACCTTTGACTTCATCACAGACACATTAGATTACATTGAGAGTCTGGGTGTAAACGCCATTGAATTGTTGCCATTCATCGAATTTGCGGGGAATGACAGTTGGGGCTACAACAACGCTATGTACTTCGCTACTGACAAAGCATACGGACCAAAAGAAACAGTCCAAAACTTCATTAATGAAGCGCACAACAGAGGCATTGCTGTTATACTAGATGTAGCTTTTAACCACGCTGATCTACCCAATCCATTTTTACGTATGTACTGGGACGAAGGGTTTGGTGACTGGGGCGCTCCAGCAACAAACAACCCTTGGTTTAATCAAACAGCTCCGCATGACCTTTCGTTCTTTTTCGATTGGGACCACGAAGCACCTAAGACAAAAGAATTCACAAAACGCTTTATGGAGTTTTGGCTCGAAGAGTTTCACCTTGATGGATGGAGATGGGACTTCACTCAAGGGATGACACAAACCAACACATTAGGAAATTGGGCTGGGAATTATGATCAATCCCGCATTGACATCCTCCAAGACTACGGCAATCACATTTGGGCCATTGATGCAGAAGCCTATATGATTCTTGAGCACTGGACAGACAATGCAGAAGAAACAGTATTGGCAAACAACGGCTTCCTGCTCTGGGGAAATGTCTGTAACGACTTCCAAGAAGCAGCCATGGGCTTCCCAAGTGATTTTCAATGGTCAAGCTACCAGAACAGAGGATGGAACAACCCGCACCTCATCACCTACCTTGAAAGTCATGATGAAGAGCGCCTCATGTACAAGAACTTTGAATTTGGAAACAGCAATGGTGATTATGACGTTGCAGAAATGGAAACGGCACTTGCGCGCATGGAAATGTCATACGTATTTCACACCAGCATTCCCGGACCAAAAATGATTTGGCAATTTGCTGAGCTCGGTTATGATTTCAGCATCAACTACTGCCCAGATGGCACCATAGATGAAGACTGCAGAGTAGCTGCTAAGCCCGTGCGTTGGGACTACCGTGAAGATCCTATGAGGTACAGGCTGTATCAAGTGTATGCTGCTATTAACAACCTAAAAACTTCTGAAGAGGCCTTTAGCACAACCAACTTCACCTTAGACGCTGGAGGAAGTGGAAAAAGATTGTTACTCAACCACCCAGACATGAATGTGGTAGTGATAGGGAATTACGATGTCATAGGCTTTGACATGGTTCCTGGTTTTCAAAATACAGGAACGTGGTATGACTACTTTTCTGGAGCATCATTCCAAGTGACAGATCAAAATGCAAGCATGTTCTTTGAAGCAGGAGAATACCATGTTTATACGAATGTGCAGTTAGAGACACCTGATGTTGGCACATCCATTGACGAAGTTGCGGCTGGGATTCAAATTGATGTTTTCCCTAATCCATTCGAAAACATCATCTCTGTGAGTGTGGCTGAATTGGTTGGCCAATCTGTTTCTATTCGACTTTTAGATCAAACAGGAAGAGTTGTTTCACAGCTTTACACCGGCACAGTTGGAGCAGAGAAAGCAGCAATGATCTTTAATATTGGTACTGATGTAACAGCGGGTTTCTATTACCTCGAGGTAACGGGTGAATTCGGTGCAACGGCCGTACCGGTCATCAAACAATAATGGACAATAACGGGCCTATCACCCGCAGCTCGAAGGATATATAGTATTGAGGCCTTAACAACCAACGAATGAGACCAATCAAAGCTCTTACAACGCTCCTACTCATAGTGCTGTGCATACATTCGATGCAAGCTCAGTCAGTGAAAGGGAAAGTAACAGATTCAGACGGAGGTGAACTTCCGGGTGCTACTGTCATTGTTGCCAGCTCTCAAAAAGGTGTTTTCACCGGTATAGACGGCAATTACGAACTAGAACTGGATCCAGGTACTTACAAAATTGAATTCAAATTTATCGGATTTGAGACTCAAGCGAAAGAAATCACCTTAGCTGCTAATGAGACGAAAGTGATCAATGTCACTTTAAACGAAGATGCCGTATTTCTTGACGACGTGGTGGTGGTTGGATATGGAGTTCAGCGCAGACGGGAGGTGACAGGCTCTATCTCCAAGATTGACGGCAAAGAAATCATGGCTATGCCCACCCCTTCTTTCGAGGCAGCATTGCAAGGACAAGCAGCGGGTGTTCAGGTTTCTCAAGGCTCTGGTGTTGCGGGTTCAGGGTCATTGATTCGCGTGCGTGGTGTTGCTTCAGTTTCTGCCGGAGGAGACCCTCTGTATGTTGTAGACGGAATTCCGATTACACAAGACTACTTTCTGCGCAATAACAGTGGAGCATTGAATAACAATCCGTTGGCCTCTATCAATCCGAACGACATTGAGTCAGTTGAGATCTTGAAAGATGCTTCGGCAACAGGTATTTATGGATCCCGAGGGGCGAATGGAGTGATCCTCATCACCACAAAACGTGGATCACAGAAAGGAACAAAGTATGAATTTTCTACGCGCATAGGAATGTCTACCCCTGCTTCGCTTCCTAACATGCTCAACACAGAACAATACCTTCAATTGCGACAAGAGGCATGGGAGAACGATGGCGGAACAGGTAACGTATGGCTTCCAAACTTCTCAAATGCTTCAGATGACGCCGAAACCAGAGCATTGGCTTTCCAGCGCGCCAAGGGGATTAATACTGATTGGGTTGACCGAACGGTAGCAAACGGATTCAAACAGAACTACAACTTCGCTGTGCGCAAAGGAGGTAAGAAGTATGGCTTGTATGCCGGTGTTTCTTACGATGACAATTCATCATTCCTTATTGGTAACAGCTATGAGCGAATCAGCGCTAGAATCAACGCAGATTACACCGTAAATAATTGGATGAAACTGATGTTCTCAGGATCAATGAGCAGAGGAATCAACAACAAAGTAGATGTTGCTTGGTCAGGCGGACTAGGCGCAGCTATGTCTACTGCGCTTCCATACTACCCGGTTACGTATGACGAAGATGAATTGGATGCAGAAGGCAATGTGATCAATGAAGAAGGAGAATACTTTCTCTTCAATGGAGCCAATCCGGTTGCAAGTCAGAACTTAAAGAAATGGAGGTCTACAGAAGACCGTTCAATCAACAACCTTACCGCCATCCTCACGCCTATAGAGAATCTAACAATCAGACTTTCTGGTGGATTCGATTACATGAATTTGCGTGAAGATATTTACAATCCGGGAGCCCTCTCACAATCATCTGACTTAGGTTCTACCAATCGCTTTGCGAATTACATCCTGAACTGGAATTACAGCGGAACAGCTAACTACTTATGTCAAGTAACAGACGATCATAAATTCAACTTCCTTTTGGGTTCAGAATTTCAGCAATCAAATAGTTATGGCTATGATTTATTCTTTCAGGATGTAACCGGGCCAGTCTACCTGGTTGATTCCTTGGCAGAGAACATAGACAATGCGGTTCGAACACAGAACAATCCTTCACAATGGTCTTTCCTATCTTACTTTGGACGCGTAAACTACACCCTCAAAAACAAGTATGTATTCCAAGGAACGGCGCGTGTAGATGGATCTTCAAGGTTTGGAAGAAACAACCGTTATGGATTCTTCCCTTCGATCTCTGCGGGATGGATCGTTTCTGAAGAGTCCTTCATGGCGGGAATTGAGAAAATTAGCTATTTGAAAATCCGCACGAGTTATGGTATCACCGGAAATGCTGCAATTCCTGATTACGCTCGCTTCGGCACCTTCTCACAACAAGACAATGGGATCCTATACAATGGAGAGCCTATCACCTTCCCGATGCAATTGGCAAATCCGAATCTGCGCTGGGAAACATCGCGCACTTGGGATGCCGCAATTGAAATGGGATTGTTCAATGACCGCATCACATTTGAGCTCGCAGCTTACCACAAGATGAGTAGTGATGTTCTGCTCAATGTGAACGTTCCTCCAAGTACAGGCTTCACCAACTATTGGGACAATGTAGCACAGATCTTAAATCGGGGTGTTGAGTTTGGCATCAAGTCTAGAAACTTAGTAGGAGCCTTCAAATGGACGACCGATTTCAACATTGCGCGCAACTATAACGAGCTTGTTGACATTGGCAACTATACACCAGATGCCGTGTCTGGAGGAACAAATGACTCACGCGTTATTGTTGGAAAGCCCGTTGGTTCATTCTTCCTTGTTGAATTTTCACATGTTGATCAGCAATCTGGTCTTCCTGTATACTTCGACCTCAATGGGAATGAAACGTACGATTACGACAATGCCAATCGAAAATATGTTGGCGACGGACTGCCTGATTTCGTTGGAGGAATTACGAATAGCTTCAGCTACAAGGATTTCGACATGAGTATCTTAATGACCTACAGCATTGGCGCAAAGATCTTTGACTCTTCATCTAAGCGGCAGCTAGGTGTGGTAACAGATTGGAACATGCGTGATGAAATCTTGGATCACTGGACCCAGCCTGGAGACAACGCTACCTTCCCCGGATTGACATTGGACGAGACCAACTACGGCTTGCCTTCAGGATTCCCATGGTGGAATACAGACCTCTTCGTTTACGATGCTTCATACATTCGACTGCGGAACATCGCTATTGGATACACCATTCCAAATGCACATATCAAAGAGAAGAAGTTTGACTCCTTCCGCATCGCGTTCAACGTAACGAACTTATTCACGTTGACCAACTTCCCTGGTCTAGATCCGGAGGTGGTGCGTGACTTCGAAAATGCACAGGATAGAAACTTGAGTCCGAACGTGACATACCTTACTCCTCCTCAAGAGCGCTCGTACAACTTTAGTATTTCAATGTCATTCTAACCCAAAGATGAAAGCCATGAAAATTACATTCATATCTAAATCCATCGCTACGTTAGCGGTTGCTGCGTTCGTCATTACTGGGTGCGACAAGATGCTTGAATTTGAGCCTGGAGACGTGGTCATTGCAACAGATGCACTTCAAACGGCAGATGATGCACAACGCCTGCTAAATTCAAATTACGATGTCCTAGGGAATCTGTACGATGGACGTGTTCAGAATTGTGCAGAGTTACTCTCAAGTAACTTGGCCATTCCTGAAAACAACAATGACTTTGTTTCGGTTTACAACAGAGAGACCAACTTCTTTACCAGCTATACGAATGGGATCTACACTGATTTCTACAGAGCTATCTACAGAGGCAACATCCTCCTGGAGAATTTCGACCTAATTGAAGATCTGAGTGCTTCTGAACAAACACGTATGGAAGCAGAAGTTCGCTTCATTCGTGCACTGTGTCATTTCCAGATCGTACGGCTTTGGGCACAACCGTATGGATATACACCAAACAATACGCACCTTGGTATTCCTATCCGCGATGCAGCGAGCCAAGAGCCCCTTCCTAGAAACACAGTGGCTGAAGTGTATGACTTCATTCAGGAAGATTTGACTTTTGCGTTTGACAACTTGCCTTTCACCAATGGCGTTTATGCCAATCGTTCCAGCGCAGCAGCTGTCATAGCGCAGGTTCACTTCCTCAAGCAGGAATTCATGCTCGCAGGGAACTATTCAGGAGAAGTGATTAACTCTGGTCTATTTACATTGGAAGAAGATCTAGATCGCTACGAAGAAGGCATCATTTCTACTGAGAGTATCTTTGGCATCGTAAGTAATCCGTTGGATGTGCGAAATGAAGGATTCAGAGACAACTACCGTTCAGATAACAATCCGTCACCTACCCTAACCTTCGCGCAAGACATAGCTAATGTACTGGGGCAGAATCCGTCTGACAACCGAAACAGTTGGTATCAGCAAGATGGTGGTCTGGTGAAAGTGACCCGCTTTAATGAGAAAGAATTTTACAACATTCCGATTATCCATTTGACAGAGCTTATGCTTATTCGAGCGGAAGCACTAGGAGAGCAGAACAACGAACTTGACCAAGCCATTGGCTACATTAATTTAATTCGAGACCGGGCATTTGGCGAAGGGTTCAACGACCTAGATCCCAATTCAACTGCTGAAGAAGTCATTGAAGCTGCTCGTTTGGAGTTCTTCAAGGAAACCTTGTGCGAAGGAAAGTTGATTGATCAATTGAAGCGCAGAGGCACCATGGGCGAAAACATTACCGTGCGAAGCGCACCATGGGACTGCCCGGGAATGGCCATACAATTTCCGAATGGTGAGACCTCAGCTGCAGGATTTATTCTTAATGATGAAGGAGGATGCAACTAATGAAAACACATACAAACACACTCAAAGCCATCGCAATTATACTGATTGCTGCGGCTACCTTTAGCGCTTGTAAAGAGAAGATTGAAGGAGAATTGGGCGAACCATTTGATAAAGTAGCAGGACTGAACGGTACATGGGAACTCACCAACTTCATTCAGAAAGACTTGAACAATCCCATTAAGGAAGAACGAGACTTGAGCGAATTCTACATTCAGGATGGCATAACACCTTTGCAACTGACGTTCAATAGTTCAGATCGTTCGTACGAGGCTTCTTTAGAAGTGGGGCGAAACTATTTTGGTGAAGGCGGAACTTGGGGGTATGATGATGATCAATATCCGTCTTCCATTTTCCTTTTTGGAGCGAGCGATACGCTCTTGTTTGATTTAGGACAAATGGTACGCACCTTTGACAACACCCTATCCCTTGAGCTCCCTAGAGGTTGCAGCCTAGAAAGTGCTAGTGCCATTGAAACCGTAGTTTACAAATTCGAGTTCATTCGTATTAATCCGTAAGACCATGAAAAAGTTAATTGTAGCAGGGATTTTCGTTTGCATGGTCGTAGTTAGTTTTGGGCAAGCGGCCTACGTATTGCCGTCACCTACCAATGCAAATGAGGAGTTAACATTGTACATTGATGTTTCTCAAAGTGCAGAGGGAACATCAAACAACGCATTAAAAGCGATGCTCATTGATCACCCAGATGACGATGTCTATTTGTGGTCATGGATGCCCGCAGAACCCATTGCTGGAAACGGTAACTGGGATGTTTCAAATGATGCGCTTAAACTGACGAAAATTGGAGAACTCCTCTATACCATCACATTCATCCCTACTGATTTCTACGGTGTAGATGGATCAACGCTTTTCGCCAATGGAATTTCATGTTTGGCAAAATTGCAAGATGGAAATGCCTATCCAGATGACTATGAAGGTGAAGCAAAGACGGAAGACCTGATTATTGAGCTTGTTCCAAAACTGTGCGATGCCCGAATCTGTATCTACCCCGAAATAAGACAGGTAGATGATTTCATCCACATCACCTATCACAATGGGCAGGAAGAAATAACAGGGTTACAAAACATGATGAGCGAAGAATGCTATGTTCACATGGTTGCGAAGACCGGTCCGTTCTCTTTTTACGAGTACACATCGTCTGCCAATGTCACTTCAACGCCTGAATTACAGATGAAACTTGTAGAAGGTGAGCCCTCGAAGTTCAGGCTCATTTTCATTCCTTCTGATTTCTTTTCAATGGTTCCCGAAGGCGAAGAAATAACTGAGATCATCTTTCGAATCATGCGGCCAGGTTTTACCTACGTGGGTGCACCGCCACAAGAAATACTCAGTATTCTCACTTGTGAATAATACCTAAGGCTTTCTTTTTACATTGACCTTATGAAACACCTCATCTTCCCATTCATTTGTTTGGCACTTGTTGCATGCAACAGCTCTACTGAGCAAGCGCCTGTTGACTCTTCAAAAGCACACATTGATTATCTTTCAGGGTTGGCAAGTCCAATCCGAATGGCGCCAGATTCAACCGTAGTTCATTTAAACGACTACATCCAACGAGGTGATCTACTGGACGCCGTCATCTTTGAGGGAGACACGCTACAGGTGAATAAAGGACGAATGCAAGTGACGCTGAATCAACAACCCACTTCTGCAATTTCAATGCTCGAATTGATTGTTCAAGGGGTGCGTCACGCCATTCCCGTGTTTAAAACAGAGAAGGTTAACTACACCTTTACATACAGTACAAGAGCTAACCATAGCAGGGTTGCCATAGCAGGGAATATGAATGGGTGGAATGCTTCTGCCACCCCACTGGTGTTAAAAAACGGACAATGGGTTGCTAAATTGGCACTCAACCCTGGAGAATACCAATACCAGATTGTGGCAGATGGAGTTTGGATGCTCGATGATTCTGCTGTTGAAAAAGTAAGCAACGGACAAGGAGGATTCAATTCTACATTTACGGTGTGGAATCCTGACGCCATAGCTCCTACTGTGCTAACTGGAGAGGTGCTTTTAGGGAAAATCCCTGTTCAGGCAAGTACCGAAGGGACCTTGCACATGTGGTGGGAGAACACCTATCTGGGCAAGATGAACATCTCGCCATTGGCAGACACCATTTGGACCATTGCTCCACCAAAAGGATCTGAACAGCTAGAAAACAGTACTTTACGCGCTTGGATTGAGCACGACGGATTGCGGGGAAATGACTTACACATTCCGCTTAAAAAGGGCAAGCCAGTGACTTCTCCTTCAGAACTTGCACGTACTGATCCGCATAAATGGATCATGTACTTTTTGATGGTTGATCGTTTTTTCGATGGCGATTCAACCAACAACATGCCCGTGAACGATCCCGGTATTCAACCAATCGCCAATCACCTTGGTGGGGACTTAGCGGGTGTAACGAAGCAATTGAACGCTAATTATTTTAAAGCGCTGGGCATGAATACCATTT
This sequence comes from Flavobacteriales bacterium, assembly GCA_047636995.1. Classification (GTDB taxonomy): domain Bacteria; phylum Bacteroidota; class Bacteroidia; order Flavobacteriales_D; family Sanyastnellaceae; genus JAQWQB01. Next base: position 20,794 of record JBLIGQ010000018.1, read on the forward strand.
GGGTTTCGCCCATAACAACCAATGCAGATGGCGCTTGGGGGCTTTGGGACAAAGGCACTACGAGTACATTTAGCGGTTACCACGGTTATTGGCCTGTTAGCTCATCAGAGGTAGATCCCCATTTTGGAAACGAGGCCACCTTCAAGACCCTTATTGACGAAGTACATTCAGCAGACATGAACATCATTGTTGACTACGTTGCAAACCATGTTCATGAGAACCACCCCGTCTACCAGCAACATAAAGACTGGGCTACCCCACTCTATTTACCTGATGGAAGAATGAATACTGAATTGTGGGATGAAGAACGCCTGACAACGTGGTTTGACACTTTTCTTCCGACACTTGACCTTGAAAATCCGGTTGTGGCTGAAGCCATGACAGACAGCGCGTTGTTCTGGCTCCATAATTACGATATTGACGGATTCAGACACGATGCAACCAAGCACATTCCGGAAAGCTTCTGGCGCATGCTCACATTGAAAGCAAAGAACCGCATTTTGAATCCTGACGGAAAGAACGAAAACGAACGCAAGGCTTTTCAGATTGGCGAAACCTATGGAAATCCTGAGTTGATTAGTAGTTACGTTTCTTCTGGGATGTTAGACGGACAGTTCGATTTCAACTTGTATGACGCGTGCGTAGATGCCTTCGCGAAAGACGCCACTGGATTTTCGAACCTGAAACGTGTTTTGGAAGAGAGCATGCATTATTACGGCTCACACCATTTGATGGGCAACATTACAGGCAATCAAGACCGCGTGCGTTTTACTTCCTATGCAGATGGAGGCGTTGACTTCTCAGAAGATGGCAAACTCGCTGGCTGGACGCGTGAAATCAACAATCAGGGGGCCAAAGGATATGAAAGAATGCTGCTGTTGCAGGCATTCATTATGACAACTCCCGGCATTCCTTGCGTATACTATGGCGATGAAATTGCGATGGCGGGTGGAAATGATCCTGACAACCGCAGGATGATGGAGTTTGCTAACCTCAATTCAGATCAACTCAAATTGCGGAACACCGTGTCAGCCTTAACCAAATTGCGTACAAATAGAATGAGTTTGGTCTATGGTGATGTGGTCATCAAAGAAGCTTCTAAAGATTTGTTTGCCTTCGAACGCACGTATTTGGGCGAAAGTACCTTAGTACTGATTCACAAAGGGGCACCGCGGCAATTAGCAATAGCTGACTTCACGCAAAAGATCAATGACATCTTTATTATAGAAAATGCGGTGATTGCTCAAGACACCTTGTTTTTAGGTGACAATTCGGTTGTGGTTCTAGGAACGCATTAACCTACTGTTCAACTTGTACGCCTTTGTTGTATAAAACATCAAGTTCAACCTCACCCTCTTCATTGAATCGGAGTTGTCTCCCATGAGGCTTACCTGATAGGTGGAACTGATCCATGTAGACTGAGCCGTCTTCGAACCACATCAATCTACATCCTTCTAAAACTTGATTGCGGAAATTGAAGTCGAAGTCGATCTGACCGCTCCCATAGTAGCCTACTTCACGTTCAGTTATTCCTTCTACAATTTGGTAAAAGTGAAATTTGTGTGGTGTTTGTACATTCAATACAAATGCCCAACCATCAAAGGGTTTTCCCTCTTTAAAATAGGTTCTGTTGGTTTGATCACCCTTCATTTCTTCTTCAACGGTCAAATCAACCAGTGCGGTAAACGAGACGGTCATAAGCTCTCTTAAAGACAGAGCCGCAGGGCATTTTCTACCGCCAGAAGGAGTTGATTGAGCTGACAGCATAACGGAGGCAAGCATAAATAAGGAAAAGAGGGGGAGCATTTTCATTAGTGAATAATTTGCAGTTTTAGCGTTCGTTTTAAGTCTGGGAATTGAATGAGGTACAAACCTTGGGCAAAGTTACTGGTATTGAAGGAAGTTGTTCCATTGGTTATTGCACGGGTCAAAACGATTCTTCCTTGGAGGTCTATAATAGTCAGTAAAGTTGTTCCGAAACCTTCTTGTGTAACGGTTAATTGGTCATTGGCCGGATTGGGGAAGATTCTTATTCCTTCTATTCCCAATTCAGAGATTCCATCTACCAAATCAATGGTTAAATCTACAAGCAGTTGACAACCGAATGCGTCAGTAATGTAAACTGTGTAATCACCTGCAAGCAAGTTTTCAAACAACGGTGAATCTTGGAAAGTGATTCCATCAATGCTATACTGATAGGGCGCTTCTCCGCCCTCAATAGCAACATCTATGCTTCCGGTTCCAGTTCCATCATCTCCATCAACGGAGGAAGACACGGTTAATAGTTCAGACTCAGGTACTTCATCACTGTGAGCTCCAATACAACCTTCACCGTCTTGAATGTAATAGGTGAAGGTGCCGCCTGATAGGTCTTCCCATAGGTTGTTCGAACTGAACTCTACTCCGTCTGTGCTATACGTGATCGGATCTCCTTGTCCTTCTCCAGTAACCTGAATGCTTCCAGTTTCACCACCGAAGCACTCTACTCCAACTACGATGAGCTCAAGCGGCTCAGGTTGGTATACTTCAATTGTTCCTTCAAAAGTTGACTCACAAGCGCCGTTTGTGGCAATCAATGTGATATTTAGTTCTCCGGTTTCGTTGAAACTAAGAGAGGGATTCTCATCATCAATTGGTGTGTTTGTGCCAACAGTCCATGACCAAGCTGTATTCTCATCTGTTAGAGACGAAGTATTAACAGGGAGCCAAGGCTCACTAATGCAGAGTATGTTTACAGGAAGTTCGAAAGCTGCTTCTGGAACGGCGAATACTTCTAGATCGAATGTTTGAATCGATTCACATCCGTTATCGCTCAAAAGAGTGAGTGAGATTGTCCAAATGCCAGCTTCTTCATAAGTATGGTTCGCTATTAGGTTCTCTTCGGAAGCCCCATCATCAAAATCCCATATTGTACTTACAATTTCCCCGCTAGAAAATTGAATTTCTGCAGCTACAGTTAGTTCTTCGCCCAGACAGATTGCGTCCGGTAATTCTTCAATTTCGGGCACAATGCAGCGTTGGTCATACTTGTAAAGATTTCGGGCGCCATTTCCATTGATTGCAGAGAAATATAGGAAATCATCCCATTCAGCATAATCTCCAGGGGCACTTGAAAGCGCGCTGGGCGCAACATCTCCAACCATTTCAGTTAAAGTTCCATTTGTTCGCCACAATTCATAGCCAAAAGCAGGATGAAAAGCTTCAAAATACACATAGTCTTCGGCTTGAAAGAACGAGTGCGGATTTGACGAACCGAATGGATTAATATCGGCCAATAGCATTGTTCCTTCGGCTGTACCGTCAGAAATGTACACTTCAAATTCATTGTCAGCTTCGCTTCCGCCGAAGATCAAGTTTCCATTTACTTCGCCAATTGTATTTTTAAAATTTATAAGGTCATAAGCTCCATTGGCTTCGCCTTCGGCCAAATCCGTTACTTGGTAGGTTCCTTCTTCTGAGGCATCAGTTCTCCACAGTTCCGTTCCTCCATCTGGTGAATTTGCAATGAAATAGGCAATTCCATCTACCTCTACGAAGTTGTAGGTATAGGTATTTCCAGATCCTGGCCAAATATTTTTCACGAGGTAAGTCCCCTCTTCAGTGCCATCAGAGAAGTAGAGTTCGTTCCCAATGCCATCTAGAAAGATGGTAAATAAAATGCCACCGTTGTAGCCTGTGACATTGTACGAATGGTAGTAATCTTCTTGGAGATTGAAATACTTTACTTGGTAGGTTCCTTCTGAAGTTCCATCACTGGTATAGAGGCCCCAATCACTTGAAGTGCCGTATTCACCAGCGAAGAACCAGAGTTTACCACTTCCTTCTGCGAAGTCATCTGGATTCGGTCCGTAAATTGGAAAGTCTTTTACCTTCACTGTGCCTTCGGTTGTACCGTCAGTTTTCCAGATATCTGGAGTTGATCCAAAGCCACTAAAGTCTTTTGCACGAAAGAATACTTCGTTCCCTACTTTCGTTATGTATTCAACATCTTCAATTCCCTCAGGCCAGACATCAAGGGTAAGCGATGCATTTTCTTCGCCAATTCCAAGACTGTATAATTGACTTCCTTCGCCTTGTGAAAAAGCCTCAAAGATCAAGTAATCATCAGTGGCATCCATTCTGATTATGTTCGCATTTCCAGCACCCGGATTCACATCTGTATGCAGTTCTGTTCCTTCGGTTGTGCCATCTGAAGCCCATAGTTCTAGTCCATTCACTCCATCATCTGCGCGCATGAAGAGTTGGTCATCAAAAACGGTCACGTGGCGGATATAGCTGTTTTCTTCACTTTGGAAGGTTGTCAATAAAGCAGTTCCATCAAGGGTTCCATCTGTCACAGCCAATTGATTTATTGAAGGATTCATCAATCCTTCAAACAGCGCCAAGCCGTTCAATTCAACAAAAAAGAGGGTTAACAATCCTGAATCGTCTGGATTAAAATCAGCTAAAGCAAATGTGCCGTCTTCAGTGCCGTCTGTGATGTGCGGCTCATAGCCCACCCCGTCATACGCAGCAAAGAACAGCTTATCGCCCAAGGGTTGAAAGAAATAAGGAGATGAGCTACCAGCACCACTTTGTAGATCAATGGTGCTTAACTCTTCGGTTAATGGATCGTAAATCCACAGTTCTTCTCCTGCCCCATCTTCCTCAGCTCTGAAAAACAGCTTTCCGTCTAAAACAGCTAGGTGCTCTACTACAGAGCCAGCAGCTCCCGGATTGATATCGGTCACATTCGTTGTTCCTTCAGGAGTTCCGTCTGTCACGAACAATTCGCGACCAACATCATCTGAATTCGACCTAAAGTACACTTTGTCGTCTATTCGTGTGAGCTCAGAAACCAAGGTGCTATTTGAGTTGATGCTACTTACTTGCACCGTTCCTTCTTCAGAACCATCGGTTTTCCAGACCTGTCTACCTGTGTCGCTTTGCGCACTAAACAGGAGTTCCCCGTTGAGTTCTTCAAAGGAATCTATCTGTGAATTCCCTGATCCTGGATTGATGTTTTTAAGGATTGCCGTTCCTTCGGGCGTACCATCTGTGGTATATGGCTCATTCCCTATTGATGAGTTGAACGCACTAAAGACCAGCTTATCTCCGAACGAAGTGTATTTACTCGGGCCAGAACCGTCAGAGCCAACGGCTATGTCCATGAGTTGAATGGTTCCTTCAAAGGTACCATCAGTTACCCATGGTTCAGTTCCGATGCCCGGAATGTTTAAGGTCATGAATAATTTCCCATTCCAAACAGCTGTTTCACCAAAGCCCAGGTTTCCATCAGAAGCGAGGTCAGCAAACAGTTGAGTTCCGTCTTCAGTTCCGTCTGTTACCCAGAGAGCACTGCCATCCGTATCTGGATGAAAAGCAACAAAGTATACATTATCATTGTAGCTCACCATTCCTGTTGGAGAACCATTTGTATTGCCCGGATAGATGTCTTTCAGCAGCAGTGTTCCTTCTGGAGTACCATCAGTGATCCACAGTTCCTTTCCTAAGATGATGTTGTTCGCCATAAACACCACACCGTTTGGTGTTATAGCGAAATCCTCAGGGTCTGAAGACCCCACGCCGAATCGAATGTCTGACAGCAAAATGGTTCCATCAAGGGTTCCATCTGTTGCCCAAGGTTCCACTCCAGAACTATTTGAACTTGCAGCATAGATGAACTTTCCGTTGAAGACAACTCCTCCAGCTTCAGGATTATGTCCAAAAGTAGTTGGAACGTTATTGAAATCTTTTACGAGAGATACTTGTTGTCCATATCCCAAAAGCGGAATGAATAAAATAAGGAAGAGTAGATTTTTCATTGTAAATGACTAAGGTTGAAAGGTAAGAAGAGAAAGAGAAAGTTGCTTGGCTGGTAAGTATAATGTTAGTTAAGTTGTAGACATGTATTGAATACCAACGGGTATAAAATGAATTGCTACGGGAATAAAGTTGATTGGTCTAGATTTGGGAAAGCGATATTGGGTACGGATATTCGGTTGTGTATTGCATTGAGGGTTTGGTTTTTACGTTTACAAACTGAGAGGGAACGGCAGCAAAGTTGTTGTTGAGGCGGGGGTGAAAGCGGTTACCTTCATGCTGCTGGTTGGAAGGCGGGGGAGGAAGGGAGGGCCCGCGAGGGCTAAAAGTTCGCTCTTTCGATCGCTTGTAGACAAATTCGCTGAGAAAATGAGTACTCCTAGAATGGCTATTGGTGAAAACCCTAATTATACCTCTTGGTTTTACCAGAAACGAAATGATTCTTTGGATATGCTCACAAACGACATAGATTTTATGATGCAATTATTTCAAGAATACCAACGGCAGATGGTGAGTGGATATTTCTCAATTCACATGGTTATTCACCATGCGAATTGATTCATCTAAAAGCAAAAATGGAGCGGGACAAGTTGAGAGTTGATCCTTTCCTTTATCAAAAGCGCGTCTATTTCTGCAACTACAAAGTAGAATTGCACAGCTACAAAACGGGTGTGCATCCAAAGGAATTATTGATTAGCATTGTAAGAAACACGACGATATGGACTAGGATTTGAACAGATACAAAGTGAGCGCTAACGGCAGCAAAGTTGTTGTAGGGGTTTGGTAATCAAGCGGAAAGAGTTTCATAGCTTCGGACCGCTGGTTGGAAGGCGGGGGAGGAAGGGAGGGCCCGCGAGGGCTAAGTCTGTAAAGCTTCAAAAAGTTAAAAGGATTCCAATAATTCTCAAATGCTTTTCCAAAAACATCCCCTCTCCCACACCAAAATTCTCATCCTACCGTTATCATTCCATCCTACAAAAAAAACGTAATTTCGCGCGCTATGCCGAAGTACCTCATTTTAACCATTACATTTCTCGCTTGCCTTTCGAGCTTCGCTCAAAAAGCGACCATCAAAGGCATAGTACTAGACGAGTCTGGACAAGGAATGCCCGGCGTTACTGTTCGAAACCTCAACAGCGTTTCTGAAGGTACATCCTCTTTTGTTGATGGTACCTACTCCATTAATGTGACCCCTGGAACCGTTGTAATCTCGTTCAGCTCAATCGGATCTAACACTTTTATAGATTCAATGTTCGTGGACGCTAATCAGGTCTACACGAAAAATGTAAAGCTCAAGCAAGGAGTTCGATTGGGAAATGCAGAAGTTTTTGGAGAGGGTGACCGAACAGGCCCAATGGAACGCATCGATCCTGCTGTTGCTGCCAGTATTCCCTCTGCAAGAGGAACGGTAGAAGACCTTCTACTTCAAGCACCCGTGAACTTTACCAGTGAACTGAGTTCTAGCTACAATGTGCGTGGCGGTTCATTCGATGAAAACCTGGTATACGTTAATAACATTCAGGTATACCGTCCGTTCCTTGTGAGAGCCGGACAACAAGAAGGCCTCTCCTTCCCTAACACTTCAATGATTGATAACATCCAATTTTCAGCGGGTGGATTCGAATCAAAATATGGCGATAAAATGTCTTCTGTGCTTGATATCACCTACCGTGATCCAAAAGAGTTCGGAGGAGAAGTTACTGCAAGCTTGCTCGGCGGATCAATCCAAATTGAAGACGTCAATGAAAGTGGCACTTTCAGCCACAACTCTGGCCTGCGTTACCGCAACAACTCATATGTGCTAGGTAGTCTAGATGAACAAGGAGAATACAGTCCGAACTACCTCGACTTCCAAACTTACCTGACCTTCAAGCCGAAGAACAACCTCAGATGGAAGCACCACTTCCTTGCTAACATCGCCCGAAACAGATACAACTTCATTCCGCAGACGAGAGAAACGGATGTTGGTAACATCAATGAAGCTCTGAGATTGACCATTTTCTTCGACGGAAAAGAAGAAACAGGTTATGATACCTACTTCGGTGCATTCAGCTCTGAACGCTTGTCTGATGTGAGTAAACTGACCTTCACTGCCTCTGCTTTCCAAACCTTTGAATTTGAAAACTTCGATATCCTCGGACAGTATTTCCTAGACGAACTGGAAAGAGATCTTGGCTCTGATGAATTTGGTGAAGTGCTCCAGAACAGAGGAACAGGTGGGTCGTTAGACCATGCTCGAAATGAATTGCAAGCAACTGTCCTTAGTTTCAACCACAAAGGAATCAGCGTCATTGATAACAATAAGCATACCATCGAATGGGGAACAACGGTGCAATACGAATACATTTATGACAAGCTCAGCGAGTGGACTTTATTGGACTCTGCGGGTTACAGCACCCCCCATCCCGTTGACAGCATCGGTTACCAAGTCCCAGAATTACAACCAGATGCCGAACTGATCTTGAATGATGTCATTAAAACTGAAAATACAGTAGAGTCTGCTCGGGTAATGGGCTACATCCAAGACTCTTGGAGGCATGAATCTGAAGAAGGACATGAATGGACGTTCAATGCAGGGCTGCGCGGAAACTATTGGAGTTTCAATAACGAGTTCGTCGGTGGACCAAGAGCAAACATGTCGTTCAAGCCAAAATGGCACAAAAAACCTGAAGAGGCAGATGGCGATACACTGATTAGACGAAATGTGGTTTTTACTTTGGCAGGTGGAATGTACTACCAGCCAACTTTCTACCGTGAGATGCGTGGCATAGACGGACAAATAAATCCAGACATCAAGGCACAGCAAGCCATTCACCTGGTGGCCGGTGTCAATTATGTATTCAAAGCATGGAATCGTCCGTTCAAGTTCGTTGGAGAACTTTACTACAAAGACCTCAATAGACTGATCCCATACGAAGTGGAGAATGTACGTCTTCGGTACTATGCTACGAACAGTGCAAACGGATTTGCAACAGGAGCTGATCTCATGGTGAATGGTGAATTCATTCAAGGAGTTCAAAGCTGGATGCGCCTTTCAGTTCTTCGCACCGCCGAAGACATCGACAATGATGCTTACCTAGTCTTTTTCAATGACGAAGGAAAAGAGATTGTTCCAGGATTCACACTCAATGACAGTCCTGTAGACAGCACATTGCGAGAACCAGGGAACATTCCTCGTCCTACTGACCAACGCGTAAGTATCTCAATGCTCTTCCAAGACGAAATGCCAAAATGGCCCGAATACAAAGTCTTCTTGAGCCTTTTCTATGGAACAGGATTGCCTTATGGGCCTCCTACTTTTGAGCGTTACAAAGACATCCTTCGAACCAGCGCATACCGGAGAGTCGACATCGGATTTTCAAGGGATTTCGTCACAGAAAAGAACCGCGAAAAAAAGCGCTGGTATAAATCTGGATTTGTCTCGTTAGAGATATTCAACATCCTGGGAATCAACAATACCATCAGTTACACGTGGATTGAAGATGTTACCGGAAGAAACTATGGCATCCCTAACTTCCTTACCGGACGAAGAATAAACGTGAAAGTGAATTTCAAGTTTTAATTACCTCACAATCAATTGATGCGTTAGCATACTCCCGTCTTCGAACTGAATTGTTACCAAGTACATCCCGGCTATTTCCAACTGTGGTAGTTGAGCAATGCCATCCTGCTGAGCAATCACCTTCCCTCCTAAATCAGAGATTGTTAACTGCTCCACCTTCTGATACGTTGAAATGGTGTAATTGCCATTGGAAGGGTTTGGATACAATTGGAATTGATTGCGCGTTGATTCATTCACAGACTGTGGAATGCACCCTTCCCAAACTTCAATCAAATCAGTGATTCCTTGCTCTCCCTCAGCAGCAACGCCAGAGTAGTAAGAAAAGAAATTTTGGCCGTAGATGTTTATGTAGTAGTTGTTTTCCAATGTCTCTGTCCCAGTCACCTTGTAGATATAACATGCTTGCTCAAGGCAAATTGTTTGAGTGTATGTCGGATTAATAATATCAAAGAATTCGTCTGTGCTGAATAGCTCTTCTTCGGTCGTTTGATCATACATTACGACGCTCAAAAAATCTCCGTTCCCACCTGCCCATTGGAGTTGAAAATCTACTTCGAAGCACTCTGATGTGTCATATGGCTTACCCGTCCATTCCTTCGTGCATGCGAGGATGTCATAAAACCCAGTCCAAAGCTCAAATGTCAGATCTACTTCAACCCCATCTTCAAAAGGGTTCTCCATAACAACAAAATGTGTGCTCTGCTCACCAATACCAAAAAAGTTCACCTCTTCAACTCCCAGTTCCATACCATCCTGAAAGACCTTGAACCCTGGATAACTGAATATATCTTCTGAAGAATTCTCCACATTGATAATCAATCGGTCCATTCCAATTGGATCCATAAATACATCAACAATATTTAGTCCTTCACATTCGTTTTGAGAATAGAGTGAAGTTGATACGAAGAGAAGAAGTCCGAATATGTAAATAGAAAATGCCTTTTTCATGGTATGAAATTTATTTTAGGAAAAGATACAGTTCTGCCTGCCTTTACCCTTTTTATTGCTACTACGAATATCGGATTCTTATCTGATATGTAACTGCATGCACGGGAAACAAGCAAACCAAAATTATATCTTATGCACATTCGAAACCTCTTCATGATGCTCTTTACTGGAGTGACATTCTGCCAACTTTCTGCCCAAAGAACCCAAGAACATTTCGTTTTATTCGCTAGTAACAGTTCTGAAGTAACGTCTGATGAAGCCGCAGCTTTGTTGGATTTGATTTCCGAACAAGTTTACATTCGAAACATTGAACTTCACGCCTATACCGACGGCGACGGATCTGAAGAATTCAATGAAGTTCTTTCAAAAGACCGACTAACTTCGGTGGAAGCCTTTATTGAAAAGGCAGGCTATACCATCTCTTCTTCAAATTTCTATGGCGAAAAAGATCCGCTGGCATCTAACGAAGTTGAAGATGGAAAGCAACAGAACCGAAGGGTTCAAGTGCGCTTCGAAGCAGATCAAAAAATCCTGACCCTGGCCTCAGTCATGGAAACCATCAAACCTAAATCCCAAGGCTTTTGCATTAACAACAGAAAAGACACAGCCATTGTATGTAAGAATGGCACCATCATCGGCATTCCTGCCGGAACTTTTGATTATGCTGAATGCAATGACTGCATTGAATTGAGGGTAGATGAGATGCTGAGCCCAAAAGACATGCTGCTAAATAATGCACACACTTTAGCGAACGGACAAATGCTTTCAAGCGGTGGTTCCATCTATTTGGAAGCAAGTTGTAATGGGAAAAAACTGAACAACTCAACAAATAAGCCCATTACATACCTCTTCCCCTCTGACCAATTGCAAGATGACATGACACTGTGGACATCCTCAAATGGAGGAAATGATATGAACTGGACCGAAAAGAAAGACGTGGTTTTTAGTCCGCTAAGAGGAGATGATCTTCGAGCCTATGCAGAATACATAAGAATAACCACCACTACCGCGAACAGTTTTGATTGTAGATTCTGGTGTAAACTATTTCGCGTTTTCGGCGTTGACCTCTCCGCAAAGTATCAACGAAGAACCACTCAAACGGAATACATAGCGGATGTACCAGATGAGATCTTAGCCATCCAGAACCCGAAAGTTCGAGCAAAAGCGATCCAAGCGTTAAATGAAAAAAGGACCCAAATTCAAAATTACTACGCTGGTGAAATCAACCGAATGAACTACATCAACTGTGACGCTTTCCCTGATGAACCAACAGAACAGATCATTGTACAAAATGAATGCAACGGTGAGTCCATTGTCAAGCTAGTTTTCCCGTCTATAAATGGAGTAATGCAGCGTTCTTTTTACAATGGCCAAGCTGAATTCATTGGTGCTTCAAATAGAGACGCCGTGGTGGTTTCAATCAAGATTGAAGACAATAAATCATTTCTTGCCATCGCCCAAAGAGCGCCTGGTCAGAAAAACGTTCAACTTGCATTTGAAGAACTGAGCCCAATACAAATCAAAGCGCGATTGAAGCGCTTAGATATCTAAAAATGCTTCCACCTAAAAAAGGCGCTTCGTAAATGAAGCGCCTTTTTTGTTGCATTAAATCCGATCATCATTCGCCCTATTCGCCAGCGTGGCTTCCATCGCTACCCTAGAGTCATACGGACCTCTTCGCTGAATGGCTTTTCCGAGAATTGGTAAGATTTCGACCAAAAGAAAGAGCAGGGAAATAAACCAAGCGATGTAAAGCACATGTTTATCAGGTTCTGCCTTAAGCTGCGCGAAGGCCTTGTACCGAATGAGAAATCCGTAATCAGCATTTGTCGTTGCCATCGGATTGTTCTCCAGAAATGACCTACGAAGCTGCGACACCGTTGAATCTACTTGCACGTTCAAATAGGCCATGTTCGTATCAATGCGATTCACCTCTTGTTGAATCTGCTCAGCAATTGGACCAATTCCTCTTCGTTCTGAAGTACCGGGTGCGCCTTGCATTTCGTTTTCGAATCGGATTTGCGCTGCAGTACGTGCAAGCTGTAATTGTTTCAATGCGAGCACATCAGGTAAGCTATCCAGCTTTGCTTCAAATGCTTCGAACCGTTGCATGCGAATTTCATCAGCTTTCGTTTTTATTTCATCTTTGAACAGTTCCATTTCAATAGGAACGGCAATGGTGAATGCAATAACAGCTGCCAACAACACCCGAATCCCTACCGCAGCAGCCTGCCTCCAGAAATCGCCCTTGTACTTGATGAAAGTCCCAACAATGAGCATATCTAGGTTGATAATCATCAACCCCCAAAAGACCGCAAACACCACGGCGATCCAAAGCTGATCTGGAAAAACATAAGAGATGGCGAAGCCTGCTGCAGTTCCGCTCCATATCCCCGTGAATAATACAGAAGCTCCAATGTTGAGGTATTTATTCCATTCAATGTAATACTCCCCCAACACTTTCATGCTCACTCCTGAAAACGATGTTAATCGAGCCCTCCATGTACGCAAGGTGCTTCCCTCCCACGGACTTTCTTTCTCCTCAGAAGATTGTTGTGATTTGCCATCGTGCTTAACGATGTCGTTGGTGGTTTCCTTGCTCATGATGTCAAATTGCGGTTTTACAACAGCATTTCCGAGCCAAATAATGTTATACCGCTCAACCAGCTCATATCATGAGCTCCAAACAGGAATAATTTGATTTTGGAATGCTATTGGATCAATCTTAAAGTTCCAGGTCAAGATTGATGCAGGTGGTTAATTGTGATTTCGCACTCTACCACAACGATTTGAACTAGTGGTTAATTGTATCTCCTGCCAATGAAACATGCACAGAGTATAAAGACAACACAAATGCATACTTTGTAAAATCAAAATGCTTTTTTATTTTAGTAACAACAAAAAAGAACACATGTCTGAATGGAAAAAAGGATTTATAATTCTAGTTTTCGTTGGAGTGGCAATGCTGATCAGTAGTGCCATTTTAGCCAAACCAAAAAAATCAGATTCGTTGGATGATGATGCGAAACCGCTCTACAAATCAGCTGATATTCTGGGAATGAATAATTTTAACCCGCCTTCTGAAGAAGATAAATTAAATGTCATTCCCAAAGCAAATAACACTACGCTCATCGTTTTTATTAGCATCATCATACTAATAATCCTTGCTTTGAATGGTTTTCTTTCAATTTAACCCCCATAAAAAAAGCCAGGCTTCCACCTGGCTTTTACTTTCTGAACCTATTAATCCGGTTATTTCTTCTTCTTTGAAGCGACCTTCTTCTTTGAACTAGCCTTCTTCTTTGAAACTACTTTCTTCTTTGAACTAGCCTTCTTCTTTGCCGCCGCCTTTTTAGCTGCTGCTTTCTTTGCATCAGCTTTTTTCTTCGCTAGTGCTTTTTTCTTCGCTGCTGTCTTCTTCTTTGAATCTGCTGCTTTTTTCTTCGCTGCTGAGGCCTCCTTCTTGGCTGCTGCTTTCTTTACATCAGCCTTTTTCTTTGATGCTGCTTTCTTCTTCGCTAACGCTTTCTTAGCTGCTAACTTCTTCTTTTCTTCTGCAGCTTTTTTGCTAGCTGACTTTTTCTTTGATTCACTCATATCTTTTGTATATCACCGAAATACCTGTGCACTTCGTTCTAAATAGCCTGTTAAACCTTCAACCGAAGGACAAAGCAAAGTTAAGGTAACATTCCCTTAATGTTACGCTAATGTTATGTTAAGGATTTTCAATCCGAACCCGAAACACCTCAACCCCTTGATCAATAGTGCTTCCAGCCAATGTTAAGTTTTTAAACCTAATTCAATGCTTGTGCAAAAACACTTCTTTATCTTGGCGGTATGAAATTGAATACCACCACCCTTCGCACCGCTATTGCACTTCTTTTTGTAGCCGCTTTTACAGCGCAAGCCTTCGCCCAATCAAATTGGTCATTGGCCCACTTCTACTCTGATAACGAAGTACTTGACACACGGGTGAACGCGCTTTACACACAATTATCTACTGAACAAAGAGTAGCACAAATGATTGTTACTTCAGCAGGAAAACTTGGAAAGGCTGACTCTACGGTCATTAGATTGGCTCTTGAGCAAAAAATTGGCGGAGTGGTCTTCTTAAAGGGAGATCGGATGTCGCACAAAATACTCATCAATAAGCTCAACCTTATTTCGTACAATCAAAACGCCGTGCCTCTGCTCTTCAGTATGGATGCTGAGCCCAGCTTACTGAACGGACGGATTTCAGATTCGCAATCCATGGTGAACACCATCGACATTAACAATGCTGCTGCTTGCGATTCGCTGGTGAAAATCATCAATCAAGAACTACGAAGCATTGGAGTGCATCAAAATTATGCCCCCGTTTGCGACTTGAGCGCTTCCAATGAGGCCATCACCAATAGAAGTTTCGGTACAAATCCTGAGAAGGTCATAGAATTGAGCGCGCAGTTCATCACTTCGTCCCAAGAAGGAAACATTGTTGCAACGGCAAAACACTTTCCCGGACATGGTTTGGTCAAAGGTGATACGCACAAACAATCTGTATATATCGACGGGGAATTGCAAGAGCTGTCAATTTATCCGCCTTTGATTGATGCTGACGTGATCTCAATCATGGTTGCACACATTACGGTATTGAACAATAAAAAGTACAATACAGATGGACTGCCAGCAACGTGCTCACGTAAAATTGTTACAGACTTGCTTCGCGAAGAAATGAGCTTTGAAGGCATTATCATTTCAGATGCTTTGAACATTATGAAGGCCGTCACCATCTTAGACAAAGCTCCACTCCTGGCATCGAAAGCGGGATGCGATCACATTCTCATGCCCATTGATGAAGCCGAAACCATGAACTGGATTCTTGAAGAACTCAAAGCAGATGCTGAATACGCCAAACAAGTTGAAGCCAGCGTGAAACGGATTCTACGCATGAAAGTATGTTTGGGGATGTTATAGTGTGCGAAAAAAGTGGTTCGGATTAACTTCGAAATAAAGGTAGTTTGCTTGCGTTTATTTCATACCCAAAACTAATTCATTTATCATTTCAATGAAAACCATTCTTGCCGCGCTGCTTGCACTTTCCTGTTGTCAAACCTACGGTCAACTGGATCTTTTTTTTCTGGAATTTCCTATTGAAGTAATGGACTTCATGGATGAAACTGCGATTGAACAACTCGAGATAGACACCTTGTTTGTCCTGACTTCATCTTCAAAGGTTCATTCAGAAAATATAGATTTCGACCTCAGCACCTATACTTTTAACCAATTTGGAAAAGTTGCTACAAAACATTGGAATGATGGAAAATTCTTTGACATCTACCAGTATGATGAAAAGGGAAGTTTTATTAGAATTGAAAAAAGAGACCCGATACGATCCGTGCTCGATGGGGCTTATGTTAGAAGCTTTGCATTAGGAGGTGATGGATCATCCCAATGCAGTTACTTCAATCAGCACGGCGATGTAATAGAAAAGGTTTTCACCATGGGTAATGACATCGTAAAGATCGAGTTTGAATATATTAAGGTCATTCTAGATGATTACCCTTTCAGACTTATCAGTCTAATTAACGCTGCAGACTCAGACGGAGAACTTCGAACATGGACCTATACTTAAGCGTTCAAAGAATAATCCATTCACCGCCTAACCTTTTAAACCGCATTACTATTAACGCCACAAAAGGAAGGTTGAAAGTATTTACATACCGCTATTCCGACCGAAAATGAGCCCCACAAATAGTACTCCCCCCTTTTTCAACACTTTGTTTTAGTTTACCTTTAGCGTCCTTGAAATCCATCAATAAATACCTCAGCCCTTACGCACCTTTCCTTCTCGGATTAGGCTGTTTGGTTATAGCGCAAGTCCTCAACTACTTTCCTGAGTTCACTGAGCAGGTCTACAGAAATGGCCTCTTCGCCATCTTCCGTTGGGTTAGAGACGGACTGTTTTCCATGGTGCCCATCCCTCTGATGCTCGTTATTTTGCTGCTCGGTTTATTCCTCTTGGTGCGCGGCTGGATCAAAAAAAGAGTTTTCATTAAAAGGCCGTGGTGGAGAACACTTCTCAACACCATCGGGATGCTTTTAACATGGTTCTACATCTCTTGGGGATGGAATTACAGCGCGCCAGGACTCATGGATAAGTTGAACGCTGATGTAAAAGCGTTGGACCAGGAAACCTACGAAGCATTGCGAACGGAATCACTGACCATGGCGTCACTTCACAGAGCAAAATCAGACACTACTTATTTTCACACCAAAGACATTCCATCAGGAGATGTAACGAGCATTCATTCTGCTGTGCGCGAATACCTTAACACCGTAAATGTTGAAACGCCCGGGAATGTAGCTATGCGCCGCATTTCGAAATCGGGCTGGATGCGTAAAATAGGCGTTGCCGGAATCTACATGCCTTTTTCGGGCGAAGGACACGCTGATGCCTCGTACCTAGGTCTGCGCGAATGGTTCATCTTAGCACATGAATACGCGCATGGATATGGAATCACAGACGAAGGAGAATGCAACTACATCGCTTTTATGTCGCTCACAGAAAGTGGCGTCCACAGATTTCAATACGCGGCGTGGCTTGAACTCGCTGAACATTTGCTTCCTCATGTGGCAGACACCACATTTACGCTAGAAATTGATTTGTCGATTCAACGAGATCGAACCATTCTATTTGAAGACGCCATGAACTACCGCAGCGGAGTCCAATCCATTGCGCTCGCATCAAACAACCTCTATTTGCTTTCGCAAGGGGTCGAAGAAGGAGTTGCGTCTTATGATTTATTGCCTGAAATGGTGGTTGCAGTTCGAAATCGCAAAGAACAAGAATAGATGCGCTACCTCTTCTTTTCGCTCCTATTCCTTCTTTCCTGCTGCCAACCGAACAACATGCCAGAACAACATGCCAGAACAAATCACACAACAAGCCAACCTCTCAAAAAGTCTTAAATCTAACGCTATTCGCCCCACTCAAATGCGCATATATCTGAGGGCTTTTAAAGAAGAAGGTGGGCTTGAAGTGTGGGCCGCAAATGACGGTGAAGCGTTCAAGCTGATCCAATCTTACGCTTTCTGCGTTAACTCTGGCACATTGGGGCCGAAGCGCAAAGAAGGTGACCTACAAATTCCCGAAGGATGCTACCACATTGACCGCTTCAACCCAAAAAGTAAATTCCACTTGTCGCTAGGCATCAATTATCCGAATGCGGCAGATTTAGTGCATGCAGATCCTAGTCAGCCAGGGAGCAACATCTTTATCCACGGTGGTTGCGCTAGCATCGGCTGCATTTCAATCACAGATCCAAAAATTGAAGAAGTGTATGGGCTTTGTGAACAAGCTAAATCGAACGGACAAACACAAATCCCCGTGCACATCTTCCCATTTCGCATGACGAATGAAAATGTCAATGACCACTTAGCTTGTGAAGAGTTCGAACAACAAGAAGTACTTTGGAAGGAACTCACAAGCGTGTACCAAGCTTTTGAACCCAACTCAAAAGTCCCTGTTGTTAGAATCATTGATGGCAGCTATATGCTCTAGGCCCATGCGCAGCGTCAAGGCTTGATTGAATTACTTCGTATCATTGTAGCATGACTTTACCTCTCCGATCAATTGGATTCTCTGTCCTCATAGGATTCTTCACTGCTTGCTCACCTTTCAAAAAGGCGGAAATTTCAATCCAGAAGACCACAGATGACCAAGGCTTGATTGAAGTCAACCACGAACGGATGTCGGTTCAGTTATTTGGAGATTACTTAATCCACCCGCTCAAGCAGCAGGTAACCATGAACTGGGACGAAGCCTTTCTAAAAGCGATGAAGCAGGATGGGAATAAAAAACCCGAACTCCTCTTCGCTTCGCACACTTTTCTACAACCACATTGCACGCTTGTAGTGTCCTTTTATTCTGATACCACGAAGGTGACAAAGAAGACCAAAGATCATTTCGAACAAGCAGGGATTCGGGTCGAGAAAGCGGAAAAAGAAATTGGCAAGAATGACTACATCATCCAGTCCTTCGACCTCATGGACCAAGCCTTACAGATTGAACTGTTCCACATTGATTACTTCTTAGAAACCGATTATGGGACCTATCGTTTTTCATTCTGGAGCAGTGACCGCGATCGAAAATGGCTGTTCAGAGAGTCAACGGCCGTGCTCGAAAAACTTAAACTCAAGTGGTCATGAAACATGCATTGCTCGTTGGGAACGACATTAACAACATCAACAATTCAGAAAGTTGGGAGAATCTGTTGGCCAACATTCAAATATTCTGTGGTGTTCAGATTGAGAACCCTGGTTACAAAAAGCCCTTCCCCCTCTTTTACGAAGAGATCTTTCTGTCAGCAAAGCGATCAAAGGTGAAAAACGAATTCGCCCTCAAGCAATTCATCGCCAAATCAATTGACGGCATTAAATCGAACAGCATCCATGAGCGCATTCGGAACTTAGCCGTTGAAGATATCATGACCACCAATTACGACTTTACACTTGAGGGGATTTCATCGCCGAAATTGACCTCGGTCATGACCGAAAGAAAGTACAGCATCTTCAGACAGTTTACTTCTGGACACCAGCGCTTCTGGCATGTACATGGCGACACCAAAAAGCCATCTAGTATCACACTTGGATTTGAGCAATATGGCGGGCAATTGCAAACTTTGAGAAATTACATTGCAACAGGTCCCATCTATAAAAACAAAAAGATTCCAAAAACAGCCTTTTCTATTCGCTTCCGGCAGAACCCAGATCAAAAACTCTTTTCATGGTCAGACCTGTTTTTCACCAACCACGTCCACATCCTTGGATTGGGATTGGATTTTGTGGAGTCAGACCTCTGGTGGTTGCTTACTTTTCGTTCAAGACTTATCCACCAGCGAAAAATAGCTGAGACAAATAAAATCTACTATTACACGCCAAAGAGCAGGCAAGAAACGGATAAAGCAAAACTTGATTTAATGATAGCCATAGGACTCAAATTGGTTGTGGTAGATGCTCCAGATAGACGCTCATACTACAACAAGGTAATAGATCTAATTGAGCTGAATGTAAGTAATGGCGAGGTGTAACAACCACTTTCATCCACATCATTACTACATCAACAAATTTGTCTGAGGGGGGAATTGTTTATTTAACGATTGTTCTTCCTATCTTTTAGCTTCAATTGAACCATGAAACAACTTATATCCTTTTTCGTGCTGCTTTGCGGCGCTTCGATTGCTTCAGGACAGTCTTACTTCCTGCAAGGTGATGCTTCTTTTTTAGGCGATGATTGTTACCTATTAACACCTGCCATAAATACTCAAACAGGAGCCGTTTGGTATGATCAACAACTTGATCTGCTTGAACCCTTCGATCTTGAACTATCCATGAACTTGGGAAACCAAGATGTTAATGGGGCTGATGGAATCTGTTTCGTCCTTCAAACGGTTGGAACAAACGCCATTGGTCAATCAGGAGGTGGAATTGGATTTCTAGGTTTCGCCCCAGCCTTTGCCGTTGAATTCGATACATGGCAGAATGGAGAATATGCCGACCCTGCTTTTGATCACATCGCCATGATTTCAAATGGCGACGTAAGCCACATCTCTGAAAATGCCATCACAACACCTGTGCAAGCAAGTGCTCTGAGTCAAAACATTGAAGATGGAATTGACCACATTGTACGTCTAGTTTGGGAGCCAGAGACACTGGGTTTTTCTGTTTTCTTTGACTGCGATCTCCGTGTGACCACAGAAATTGATTTGGTAGCAGAAATATTTGACGGACAAACCACTGTATGGTGGGGATTCACTGCAGGAACCGGAGGAGCTAACAACAACCAAAGCGTTTGCTTACAGGAAAACATTATTACGGCCAGTCCAGACGTGCAGCTGTGCGAAGGTGGTTCTACTATTTTGAATGCTGGCGGGAATACAGACGGTGAATTCACATGGTCCCCTGCAACTTACCTTGATGACCCAAATAGTCAATCTCCCGTTTGTACACCAGAAGAAGACATTACGTATACAGTGAGTTACGATGATCTTTGTGGTAATCCAGTTTCAACTATGGTAAACGTCATGGTAGATTTACTTGAAGCTCAGATTGAAGGTGACACCTTTCTAAACTGTTACAATCCAACATTGACCTTGAACGGATCAAATAACTTTGGGAATCCTTCAACTTATGAATGGACCACGGCTGATGGAACAATTTTATCAGGAGGCAATGGCACAAATGTAGTCATCTCAGATGCAGGCACTTATGACCTTCTGGTTACGTTTGATGAGCAATGTGATGCCACAACAAGCATTGACGTTACAGCAGACTTTACAGCCTTCGAAGCGGGAATAGAGGTCGAAGGAGAAATCAATTGCATACAGACAGAGGTTCCTCTAATCGGTTCTACAGATGGCATTGACTTTCTCTTTGAATGGGATACACAAAATGGAGGCTCAATTGGCACCATAGATAACCTCAATGCCGTTGCAACTTCTTCTGGCACTTATTTGCTCACCATCATCAATCCTGAAACAGGATGCGAAAGTGAAGCAAGCGTAAATGTGACGAGTAACACTTCCGTACCTAATATTGCTATTGGAATTGCTGATTCTCTGAGTTGTGAAAACCTTACAGTTGAAATCCTAGGAACCTTCATTGATGACGAAAATAACTCATCTATTCAATGGACAACTCCTGACGGAACACTTGTTTCAGGAACAAACATGCTTGAGCCAACAGTGAGTGATACGGGAACTTATACCATTACAGTTACCTACAACTTCAACGGATGCTCGTCCTCTGCTTCAATGGAGGTATTTGCATCAGAAGATCAAAGTTTGGATGTCTCCAGCTTGAGTTTTCCTAATATTTTCACCCCTAATGCAGACGGAAAGAATGATGTGTTTAAACCCTTTTTGGCTGATGACACAGAATTCAACATCTTGAAATACATGCCTTCTTATGATTTGCTGATCTACAACAGATGGGGCGGATTAATTTATGAAAGTACAGGGGTAGGAAAACAATGGGATGGAAAAACAAACGGAGAAGAACTTTCTCCTGGAGTCTATTATTTCATTGTGAATTACGAAATTACGTGTGGTACCGCTGGCACAGTTGAAGCGAAAGGCGAAGTGGAGTTAACAAGGTGATAAATGAACAAAGTATCTTCAATTAAGGGAATAGCGGTTGTTTGCTCAATAATCACTTTGGCATTCATTTCTTGTAAACCTGAAACCATTGAAGAACCTCTTGCTCCACTTACTCGAAAACTCGTTCTACCCAATTCTCCTTTCAACTACTCCAACATTGTGCTCCCAGAACACTGGGACAATCTGGCCTTGAATCTTTTTGAGAATGTCCCTTCCTTCAATGAAACAACTGATGAAGGAGCTACGCTAGGGAGGGTCTTGTTTCATGATGTGAACCTCTCAATAGACCAAACCATTAGCTGTGAATCTTGCCACCAACAGGCGTCAGGCTTTAGTGACAACCATCAGTTTAGCACAGGAATTCACGGTGCTCAAACCGTTAGAAACAGCATGACCATTACCAACTTAAGTTATGCGCGGAGGTTCTTCTGGGATCGCAGAGTAAGCGGATTGGAAAACCAAGTATTGATCCCCATTGAACACCCTGAGGAAATGGGCCTGTCTCTAAATGACATGGTGAACCGCGTTGAAGCTTCAAGTGATTATCCGCCTTTATTTGCTGCTGCTTTTGGTGATGCTGAAGTGACTTCAGAGCGGGTAGCAAGAGCGTTGTCGCAATACATCCGAAGCATCTATTCATACAGAAGTAAATACGACGAAGGACTTGTAATTGATTTCACCAACTTCACTGAAGAAGAACTCACGGGTAAAGCTGTTTTCTTTAACGGCGAAACCAACTGCAACCAGTGCCACATGACAGATGTCTTCTACTCTCCTTCTGCCATGAACAATGGCCTTGATTTAGAATATGCCGACAATGGAGTGGCTAACCAAACTGGGGATCCTCAAGATGCGGGTGAGTTCAAAGTAGTTACGCTCAGAAACCTGGGTTTCACAGCACCTTATATGCATGATGGCAGGTTTGCTACACTTGAAGAAGTAGTTGAACATTACAACTCTGGACTAGCAGCTCACCCGAACATAACGGACCAACTTACTGTTGAGTCTCAAATTGGTGGAACACCCCTGCAAATGGGGTTAACAGAAGAAGAGAAAACGGCTTTGATCGCTTTCCTGCATACGCTTGATGATTACGAGCTTATGAGTGATGTGCGTTACAGCAATCCGTTTGTTTGGGAATAGGGTGAAGGTCGGCTGGTGAGCCGGATCTAAATATAGCCCGACCCTGCACATGAACTGGCTCCTCAACTTTCGGTTTTTGACTAAATTTCGTTAGCTTTCTTCACTTAATGAAAACACTGTGAAAAACCGAATCCTCCCACCCGTTGCGCTAGTGATTTATGCGCTCTTTTCAGCCTCTTCGCTCTTCGCTCAATGTGAAGCAACGGAAGTTGTTGTCACCACCAACACTGGTGACTACTCAGAAGAAATGAGCTTCGAAATTCTAAATAGCGATGAGAACATCGTTTTCAGCTTTCTTGGAACAGAAAACAATCAAACGTATACAAATGACCTCTGCTTGGAAGATGGCTGCTTCGTCATTAATACTTCAGACAGCTTCGGAGATGGATGGAACGGAGGAACGTTTCAACTTGACTGGGACGGTGAAACGTTGCTGATTGAACTCCCTGATGGAAGTAGCGGAGTGCACTACTTCGGCATCAACGAAGAAGATTGCATTCCAGCAATCACTGGCTGTACAGACCAAGAAGCCTTTAACTACAACCCTTTGGCAACGCTAGACGATGGCACCTGCCTTGATTTAGATGGCATGCTCGCCATTCAACAATGGGACACACTCTGCTATGGCGGACCGAAAGACAATCGCATCAACTTCGTCATGCAAAATAGAGGCGTGAGCAATCCAAACGATGAGTTTGATGACCTGGAAGATTTAGTTGGGTCCTTAGATGAGACCTTCACTCCTGCTTTCGACGTTAACAGTGACCTTGCGAAAACACCTTATTCTCAGTACAAGAATTTCTTTAACCTCTACGCCGTTTACTGGCCTGAAGCGCCTTCACAAGATGAATGGTGGAGTTTTGGCGCCATCAAAGACATGCGTGATGAAGTCTTTTTGCCTTGGAACAATGATGAAACAGGCTGGGCAACATGGTTTTCTATCACGAAATACGGTGGCGGCGGTGGCGCAGGTCTTGATCGCGATGAGCGCGTTGGAGACGGACTGCTTTATGGCGCCGAATGGGAAACGTTGCTCCATGAGTTCGGACATACGATGCCGGGCCTTCCAGATGAGTACACCTCAAGTGGTGAATGGTCTGGAGGTGAATGCTGGGAGTCTGGAAACACCACAGGGAATACCGTGCGTGATGAGATTCCATGGCGAAATTGGATTGACCCTTCCACCCCACTTCCTACGCCTTACACAGGAGAATACGAAAACACCATTGGCGCCTTTGAAGGTGCCTTAACCAACTACTTCGGATGCCACAGACCCACGGCCAAAGGCTGTTACATGGGAGCT
Source organism: Flavobacteriales bacterium (assembly GCA_047636995.1). Classification (GTDB taxonomy): domain Bacteria; phylum Bacteroidota; class Bacteroidia; order Flavobacteriales_D; family Sanyastnellaceae; genus JAQWQB01. The sequence goes on from JBLIGQ010000018.1 coordinate 44,687, forward strand.
GGAGGCTTCGGTGAAGGATACGGGCAAGACCTCTGTTCGCCCTGCGCGCAACGCACCGTTTGTTTCCTTTACAGATATGTAAATGTGATTGAAAATCCGATGCCCGCTGACCCCAACATGGAAGTTATAGGCGCCGAAACCGTTACGTTCTCAGCAGATGTGCTGGCTCCAACGCCCAATACGCAGAAATACCAATGGTTCTTGAATGGCAAACTCATTGCAGCCAACACTACCACGGTTGATGTGACTTTTGGCAACTGTCCTGACTACGAGCTCAAACTGGCGGTAACAGACACGACTGACCTTGTTCGTTACGATGAGAAATTTGATGAATTCTACCCGAAACCTTATAGAGAGCACATTTGGAATATTGACCAGACTGATATTTCAACCTATGACCTGAGTGTTAGCACTGCATTGACCAACGCTAATTGCACAGGCGAAGCCAACGGAGAAATTCTACTCACCCCTTCTATGGGACTTCCAGGTTACACCTTTTGGATGAATCAGGAAGAAGTACAAAATCCAGTAACCGGATTGTTCTCAGGATCTTACACTGTTGATGTGGTTGATGATAACAACTGCGCAGTTACTGAGACAGTAATCATTGAAGCTGATGATTTACTTGAACTACAAATCTGTTCGGTGTACGAAGAAGGTACAGGCTGGGAAGTTGTTGCCACCGCTGACTATCCGAACTTCCAAGACATTGACGTTGAATGGTCCAATGGTGAAACCGAATGGAGCATTAATGGTGTTGAAGATGGGAACTATGATGTTACAGCAACCGTTGATGGCTGCAGCGTATCTGTGCCTTTCTCACTTGAATATGCAGGAACAGACTTGGTTGCAACAGCAGATTTCTATCCATCCAATACACTTGATAACAATGGAACTATTTACCTGAGTGCCATGGGCGGATTGCCAACCTACCACGTGAAATGGTATGACAAACTGATGGCTGATCAAACCGATGACAACGTTGACCAAATCACGGCAAGTGGAACCACTTGGGGACATGAACCAGAAATGGCTTTTGACAACGACTTGAGCAATAAATGGCTGCATGCTGTGAACAGTGATGCATGGATTGGCTATGAATTCAATGCGCCAACCAACGTTGCGTATTATACCATTACATCTGCAGATGATGTGCCTGAAAGAGATCCACTCAATTGGATGTTGCAAGGCTCTGCAGATGGAACGAACTGGAATACCCTTGACACCCGAACGAATGAAGACTTTCCCGAGCGTTATCAAAAGCGCGCGTTCTTAGTCGCTTCACCCACGGCCTACGCCTATTATAGACTGTTCGTGAACCAAAGCGCTGGCGAAGATCAGATTCAATTGCAAGAACTTGAGTTCATTGCCGTGAATGCTGAGGCTCCTTTCGAATACAATCCGGTGTTTGATGATGTGTTTACCCGCACAAACCTCGCTCCGGGGGAATATACCTATGAAATCTCCGATGAATCTAGTGGCTGCGCCGAAAACACCATTTCAATCAACTTGTTTGAGGCGTTCGACGTTGACGGATTGGAAGTAATTCAACTGGATGATTGCAGTGTAACCATCGCTGAGCCCAACGCACAGTATGAATACTACTGGTTAGATGATGAAGAAGGAACAACACTCTTCCAAACGGGCAACACCTTCTCCCCTCCTTACGAAGGGAATTTCTACGTAGCAGCTGCTCCTGTTGGAACGTCGAACCTCAGCACCAACCGCAAAGGCTTCGCTGTAACCCGTCCGACCATGCCAGAGGTAGAAGAACTTACCGACGGAATCCTCAATATTGTTGATCCGCAGTCAGACGAAATCTACGTGTGGTATACCGAAGCTGAATGTGGTGCTACAAGCATTCATTTGGGCGAAACCTTCGAACCCGGTGAAGATGAAGCGACCTACTATGTAGCGGCCTTAACTGACCTTGAATATCCTGAACCCATTGATCCTACTGCCCTTCCTGGTTTGCTCTTGCGCATGGATGCCGCAGATTTAAACGGCGATGGCGTGATCGATTCTCCGAGTCCTGTTTCCAGTTCATTGTACGATTGGAATTTCCCTACGGGGCAGCAATGGGGCGGAGGAAGCTGGTTCGCTTTCAGAGGAAATCTTCAAAACGGATTGGGAGTTGCTGATTTCGCAACCATGTGGCTTCAAAGCATGTCAGAAACAGAATCAGGTGGATTCCAAACGGTATTGATGGCTTACAAAGAGAACGCGCTGAGTTGGGACGAAAAAGCTCCAATGGAAGCACTTTCGAACCACATGCCCAGAAACACTGACGCTTCACAGCTTTACAACAACAATGCGCCCGCTTCAACTTTGAATGGCACCACTTACCTAAATGGAATAGCAGTTGATCCGCTCACCACCGCTAATCCGATGGAATTCTGCGTATTGGGCTCTGTTTTCACTCAACAAGCAAACGATAACATTTACTACACTGATGAGCATTGGGAAGGACAAGTAGGCGAAATCTTGTGCTATGAAAACGCCTTGACCGATGAGCAGATGAAAGGTGTTTCTGAATTCCTTCGCCTGAAGTGGATCACCACTGCTGACCTTGAAAGTCCGCGTAGAATGATCAATTGGGATGGCGACGGTGTGAATGTAGATGAACTTCAAAGCACCGCGCAAGCGAACATCAAAGTGTATCCTAATCCGTTCTCGAATGGCCTCATGGTTGAATCTGGAGGCGACCTGATTGCGACTGTAGAGATCTACAACGCCGTTGGAACCTTGATCAAGTCTGTTCCCGTGAATGCTGTTCAATACCAGATAGACCTTTCTGAATTGGGCGCTGGAAGTTATTTTGTGAAAGTGGGCGAAAAGGTGACGATGGTCGTGAAAAATTAATCACCGCTTCCCTATTTCCACGAGCGAAGCTCGTCTTTCCCACGAGCTAGGCTCGTGGCTACATGTCGTGCAATCAAAAGGTATGGGTATCCATCGATTCACCATTTCGATTTCGATTCACCGCTTCCTCCGTCAATTGAAACATCTATTTGTTCCAACTGTTCTATTGACAAATAACATCCCTGACAAATAATAATATGAAGAGCTTCCTCATCCTACTCGGCGTAATTGCGGTCGGATTTATCATCGTTCAAGTTTACGCCATGAGTTCACAACGCGACACCGAAACCTACCCGTACGAGGTTGAAACGAAGTACGACACCTTCGAAATTAGAAATTACGAAGCGAGCTTATTCTCCTCTGTGAAGTTAACAACAGGTGAATACGGAAAGTCATCTAGCCAGGGCTTTTCGATCCTTGCCAATTACATCTTTGGTGGGAATGATCAGAACGAACAGATTGCCATGACCTCCCCTGTGGCCATGTCGTTAGAAGATTCAATGACCGTTATGTTCATGGTGCCGAAGAAGTACAAGAAGGACGCTCTTCCCGCTCCAAATGAGCCTAAGATTGTGTTTCACGAAGAGCCTGCAAAAACGGTGGCCGCCATTCGCTTTGGTGGTTGGGCAGATGATGCGAAGATTCAGAAATACAAAGCAGAACTCATTGCAGCATTGGAGGCTGAAGGCATCGCTTATACCAATCGCTTTTACTTCTTAGGCTACAACGCTCCTTACGAAACCGTGAACAGACGGAATGAGGTGATTGTAGAATTGGACCGCTAAAGCTGCGGCTGGTGCAGGAGCTGAAACGGTATGGTTATCTATCAATTCATGCATTCGATGGGCGCCTAGTTAGGCGCCCCTGCTAATTCCCTATTCCCACGAGCTAGGCTCGTCTTTCCCACGAGCGAAGCTCGTGGCTACATGTCGTGCAATCAAAAGGTATGGGTATCCATCGATTCGCCATTTCGATTTCGATCCTGTATAGTGTATCTTTTACATATCTATCCATTCTCTTAAAAAAAACACCAATACACCATGCAGTCATCCACTGAAGCATTCAAAGAATTAGTAGCCCTCAGGTATCAAATTTACAACTCACTCTTTCTAACTTTAAACTTAGACGGTGTGAACCAAACGGGAATCTGGCTGCCACATTTGAATGAGTTATGTGAAAAAGGCTTCGAAGAGAAAAAGAATCCAAAAGAGATCATTGATCAGTTTTTCAATACCAATAAGCCCACTACAAATGAAAAGGACCGCATTGATCAAATGTTCCAGTTCATTCAATACATTGAGCGTCAGGTAGTCTTGGTAGATGCCTTGGAAGATTCTGCCTTCACGGAAGTCAATGATGTGCAAGGCGCCGGCAGCTACGGCTCTTTGTTTCAGCGTGCTTCAAACCAGAACGCGCTGCACAAGCTCAAAGAAGCATTGAAAGCCTTTCGCGTTCGCATAGTGCTTACAGCCCACCCTACCCAATTCTACCCGGGTGCAGTATTGGGGATCATTTCAGATTTGGATGAGGCCATTAGAGGTAATAACCTGCGCAACATTGAACGGTATTTGGAGCAGCTTGGGAAAACGCCTTTTTTCAAAAAGGAAAAGCCTTCACCTTTAGATGAAGCCATTAGTTTGGTGTGGTACCTCGAAAACATCTTCTACCACTCCATTCCTCAAATTTATGAGGAAGTAGCGCATTCATTGGGCGATGAAGCTGAAGAAATCATTGGCTCGAATCCGTTGCTGCAACTGGGCTTCTGGCCTGGCGGAGACCGCGATGGCAATCCGTTCGTGAACACAGAAATCACCTTGAAAGTAGCAGACCGACTGCGTACAAGCCTTTTCAAATGCTACTTCAAAGACATTCGCATCTTAAAGCGCCGCATCACCTTTCGAGGTACCGAGCGTTTGATGCAAGAAATTCACGATAAGCTTTATACCGAAGCCTTCGGCACAACAGAACAGCCTGATTTCACCCCAAAAGTGCTGCTTCAAAACCTCACAGACTTAGAGGGCGTTCTGATTGAACAACACAATGGCCTCTTCGCTGAAGATGTGCGCTCACTGATTCACAAGGTGAAGATTTTCGGATTCCACTTCTCTACCATGGACATTCGCCAAGACAGCAGAGTCATCAAACAAACGATGGTGGAAATTCGTAGACTCTACCCTGACCTCTTTCCTTCGAACTACGATGCATTAAGTCAAAAAGAGCGCATCGATGTGCTGTTTAATTTAGAGGGAGACATAGACCCTTCTAGAATTGAAGATCCTGTGCTACGTGACACCGCAGAATCCTACCGCACCATTCGCAAAATCAAGGCGAAGAATGGCGGCTACGGCGCTTACCGGTACATTATTTCCAATTGCAGAGGTGTGGAAGACATGGCCAATGTGCACGCCATTGCGCGCTTGAGCAACTGGAAGTCGAAACTCAGCTTAGACATCATTCCGCTGTTTGAAACCATTGATGATTTGGCTGAAGGTGGAGCAACGATGACTGAACTCTACTCCCATCCCATTTACGCAGAACACCTCGCCCTGCAAGGCATGAAGCAAGTGGTGATGCTCGGTTTCTCTGATGGAACCAAAGACGGTGGTTACCTTTCTGCCAACTGGGGGATCTACAAAGCGAAGGAAGCCATTACAGGTGTTTCACGTAAGAACCAAGTTTCAGTCACCTTCTTTGACGGACGAGGCGGTCCGCCCGCACGAGGTGGTGGCAATACCCACAAGTTCTATGCTTCCTTGGGGAATGACATCGAGAGCAATCGCATTCAATTGACCATTCAAGGACAAACCATAAGCTCAAATTTCGGCACAGTAGATTCATCCAAATTCAACTTGGAGCAACTCATGAGTGCTGGATTGGAGAATTCGGTTTTGGATGATTTGGACAAACGCATCGATGCTAAATCACGGGCCCTCATTGAAGAACTGTCTGAAATCAGTTACAGCACTTATTGTGATTTCAAGGCACACAAGTGCTTCGTCCCCTACCTTGAGAAGATGAGCACCTTGAAATACTATGGCCTCACAAACATTGGAAGTCGTCCGTCAAAACGCGGCAAAAGCGATGAGCTCAAGTTCGAAGACCTACGCGCCATCCCTTTCGTGGGTGCTTGGAGTCAATTGAAGCAGAACGTACCTGGCTTCTTTGGCTTGGGAACTGCCTTCGAAACCATTGACAAAGAAGGACGAATGGATGAATTGCAAGCCTTGTATCAAGGTTCCTTGTTCTTCCGCACATTGGTAGAAAACTCCATGCAATCTTTGAGCAAGAGTTACTTCCCACTCACCGCTTACATGAAAGATGACCCTGAATTTGGTGAATTCTGGACATGGATCTTCGAAGAGTCACAGCGCGCTCGTAAATACCTCAAGCTAGTTTCTGGGCAGAAAATGCTCTTGGAGACCAATGAAGCAGGCAGGTTAAGCATCAAGCTGCGCGAACGCATAGTGCTTCCTTTACTCACCATTCAGCAGTATGCTTTGATCAAGATCAAGGAGTTGGAGCATTCTGGCGACGGAGATTCCGCTGCTGCAAATGCGTATCGGAAGTTGGTGGTAAGGTCATTGTATGGGAATATCAATGCAGGGCGAAATTCAGCCTAAAGGGATTCATTTAAGATGGGTCTGACTTTCGATTCCCACGAGCGAAGCTCGTGGCTACATGTCGTTCAATGAAACGGTATGGGTATCCAAAAAAGAGTAGTTTTAAGCCTTGAACGGTTGTGCGAAACGAATGGTGTTCATCGCCTACTCCGCCAAACATTATTTCGCCCTGCCTAAAATCTAAAAACCTTGGAGAAGCTTCTTGCGAATCGATTAAACATTGATGTAACATCTGTTGCCGCCGTACTAAAATTGCTGAACGCTGGAGGCACAATTCCCTTTATTGCGCGCTACCGAAAGGAGGCTACAGGAAGTCTGAATGAAGTGGACATTGAGCACATAGACAATGAAAACAAGAAGTTAGTAGAGCTCTCAAAACGAAAGAAAAGCATTCTTGAACAGCTCGAATCCATTGGAAATACGGATGCGTTGTTGAAGGATCGAATTACAAGGTGCTTCGACCCTAAAGAATTGGAGGATCTATACCTCCCCTACAAGCCCAAGCGGGTGACACGTGCCTCGAAAGCCATTGCATTGGGCTTGGAACCGTTGGCGAAAATCATCATGGCGCAGCGACAAAACGACATCGCCCAACAAGCCCAGCGATTTGCGAAGAATGGACTGACTTCTGAAGAAGCGCTTACTGGGGCGAAAGACATCATTGCCGAATGGGTAAGCGAAAGTGTTTCTGCACGAAATCGCATTAGACGCTTGTATGAGCGCGACGCTATCCTTGTTTCTAAAGTGGTTGCGAAGAAAAAAACGGAAGCCATTAAGTACAAAGATTACTTCGATTTCAGTCAACCTCTAAAACGCATTCCAAGTCACCGCTATTTGGCGATGACACGCGCAGAGAAAGAAGGATTCTTAAAGCTCAAGATTCAAATTGATGAAGACGCCGGATTAGAAAAGTTGAATGCCATCTTCATTAAATCTCCTGGCGAAGCGGCGAAGCAGATCAAATTAGCGGTTAAAGATGCCTTGAAACGATTGATCTCTCCCAGCATAGAAACGGAGGTGAGGTCAGATGCCAAAGAAAAGGCAGACGCAGAGGCGATTGCTGTTTTCGCCAAAAATCTAAGTCAGCTATTGCTTGCTCCTCCCCTCGGTGCGAAAAACATTATGGCGTTGGATCCGGGTTTTCGCAGTGGATGTAAATTGGTTTGTTTGGATGAAAAGACCAACCTCACCTTTCACAAAGCCATCTTCCCGCACCCTCCAATCAATAAAGTTGAAGAAGCCAAAAAGGTTG
>JBLIGQ010000019.1:0-47392 GCA_047636995.1 Flavobacteriales bacterium
ATATCAATAATCTAGAAGGAACGAATGGACTTGGCTTCTACTTTTATTTCCCGGCATCACATGTGTGATTTAAGTCATGCAAAAACTCAGAAGCCTTTTCCTACACCGCTCTAGCAGCATTCAATGGTGAACCATTCAATGGATCTGATTCCAAAAACGGCTCTTCCTCTCTTGGTTTCACTCTGCTATGCCATGCCCCACAGCGAAAATTAGTCATTCAGAATGGCTTTTTAGGTGCAAAATGTTGGCTATTAACGGAAAAGATTAGATTCTTTTCCACTCCAAAAGCTCACTAGAACCCGCACCACAGGGCGATAAACCAGCAATAGGTAGATGTTTTTGCAAGGAATTATGAACAATCCAAGGAATTCATTACATTTGCATCATATATATTTATAAAAATTGTTATGACTAACGGAACAGTAAAATTTTTCAACGACTCTAAAGGATTCGGATTCATTACACCAGACGATGGGAGTAAGGATGTATTTGTCCATGTAAATGGCTTGACTGATGAGATCAGAGAAGGTGATAAAGTATCCTTTGATGTTGAAGAAGGTCAAAAAGGATTGAATGCAATCAACGTGAAGATTTCTTAATTATAAGTAATATTTACTATCTAGCATTGAAGAAGCATATCTTAACGGATATGCTTTTTTTTTGTGCACTTTTTTTGACGTGCCCACTTCATAACCAGAAGTAACATCGAGCTAAATAATCAATCAATGGCAAACAGGCTCATCTGCATTGTTAATTCCTTTTCTTCAGAAATAACTGTGAATAGAAAAGACTACATAAAACACCCTTTGTTCATACTATTCCCTCAACGCAAACAATACCTCATTTTGTTCCTCCGTTAAAACCTCAAACAACGCCTATATTTCTGCTCGCTGTTAACAACTATTAAGGATGTTTACCCAAAGCGATAGGAGTTGTTTCGTATCTTGAAATGCACTCTAAACCCTGGAATAATGTTAGATTTTTGCAAGAAAGTTTTGACAAAAGTGAGTTTTGACCGTAAACTGTTTACCAAAGAACTCACCAAAGCGATTAAACGCTTGAACCGTGAGGAACTGATGAACCTCAAAACATGGTGCTTAACAAGATTCGGGAATGTATACGGAGACGTAATAGATGAATCTTTTACAATGGCGCTCGCCTAATCATTTATAAATGAAATCGTACGCGTAAGGCCTTCATAGCCCGTGCGCTTTACTGGAGAACCTCGGAAAAGCTCGTTGAAAACGTCTTTTGTGATCTCTAACCAATCTTGTTTCGTCATTTCCAACAAGGCCTGTTTAGGCTCAAATGCAGGTTCACTGTGCTGCTTCGCGAAGCGGTTCCACGGACAAACTTCTTGGCAGATATCACATCCGAACATCCAGTTTTCAAACTGGTCCTTCTGCTCAATAGGAATGGCGTCTTTTAACTCGATGGTGAAATACGATATACATTGGCTACCATCTACCACATAGGGCTTGATAATTGCACCTGTGGGACAAGCGTCAATGCATGCTGTGCAAGAACCGCAATGATCAGTTGCTGGGCCATCAGCTGTTAATTCTAAATCTAGGATGAGTTCCGAGATGAAAAAGAAACTTCCCTCTTGCTTTCGAATCAAGTTACTGTGCTTGCCAATCCAGCCCACTCCACTCTTAGCTGCCCAGGCCTTGTCTAATACAGGCGCTGAATCTACGAACACCCTTCCACCTACTTCGCCTATTTCTGACTGCAGATCATCTAAAAGAGCCCGCATCTTCCTCTTTATGACGAAATGATAGTCTTCGCCGAAGGCATAGGTCGAAAGCTTTGGCGCTTCAGGATCAATTTGCTTGGTCTCAGTGAAATAGTTATAGATTAATGATACTACAGATTTCGCCCCTGGAACCAATAAAGTGGGATCCAGACGTTTATCGAAATGACCTTCCATATAACCCATTTCACCGTGCATATTCTGGTTGAGCCAAGTTTCCAGCCGTGGCGCTTCTTCTTCCAAAAACCCGGCTTTGGAAATGCCACAGTTCAGAAAGCCATGATCCTTCGCCAAGCGCTTTATCAGGGCGCTTCGCTCTTTAGCTACAAGGTCTCGCGACGTCATAAATTAAAACAAGGTATGGTCAGACCCTCCAGGAATCTTCCCGAGGTGTTTATAAGAAAGTTCGGTTACTTGACGTCCGCGAGGGGTTCGCATCAAAAAGCCTTCTTGGATCAAGAATGGCTCGTACACTTCTTCCAATGTTCCGGCGTCTTCACCCACTGCGGTAGCAATGGTATTCAATCCTACCGGGCCTCCCTTGAATTTGTCAATGAGCGTTGTTAAAATGCGGTTGTCCATCTCATCCAATCCCTTGGCATCTACATTAAGGGCGTTAAGCGCATAATGGGTAATCTCCAGGTCAATCTGTCCATTCCCTTTGACCTCAGCAAAATCACGCACCCTGCGAAGTAAGGAGTTTGCAATACGAGGCGTTCCCCTGCTTCTACCCGCAATCTCTGCAGCTGCTTCTAGCTTTATTGGGATACGCAAAATGCCTGCGCTTCTTTCTACAATGTCAGTTAATGTCTTGTGATCGTAATATGTTAGACGCAAATTAATTCCAAAACGTGCACGAAGAGGTGATGTGAGCAAACCACTTCTTGTTGTAGCGCCAATCATTGTGAACGGATTCAAATCTATCTGCACCGTTCGAGCATTTGGACCCGTATCTATGACGAGGTCAATGCGAAAGTCTTCCATTGCTGAGTAGAGGTACTCCTCAATGACCGGACTCAATCTGTGGATTTCATCAATGAATAAGACATCGTTCTCCTCTAGGTTAGTGAGGAGCCCAGCAAGATCACCAGGCTTATCAAGAACAGGCCCTGAGGTAGTTCGAATCTCCACGCCCATTTCGCTCGCCACAATATTGGCAAGGGTTGTTTTCCCCAGCCCCGGAGGTCCATGGAGCAAAACATGGTCCAGTGCTTCCCCTCGTTTTCTAGCAGCAGCTACAAAAACGTTCAAATTGTCTAGCACCTGTCTCTGACCTGTAAAGTCGTCAAAGGTTCTAGGTCTGAGGACTTTTTCTAGCTCTCCATCGCCAACGTTATTCGCCTCTTCGTGGTAATCGAATTCTTCCATTGTTCATTCAAATTTAGGCAAAAGAACTAGCGTTCAGTAATGATGTCGTTCCAGATATCACCAAATCGAATCTTGAGATGCAATTGGTATAGCGGTGCTGTGAACTGCTCATCAATCTCACCGTTGTTAACCAGCATGATTCGAAGCCCAACACCTCCGCCTATCCCGAAGTATCTAAAGAAGTTATATTGTGCGATCATGCTTGGCTCATAGAGTAAAAAACCTCCACGATTGATTTCCAACGAAGCATCATCTGAAAGCATCAACTCGCGACTAATACCAAGCCCTAACTGAACGGGCAGGGTTATTTCCCAATTCTTTTTCCTGACGAAACTATATTCAAAATAAACAGTACCGTAGGCCATGCGTAACTCTCTTTGCTCTTCTACTCCATCAATTAAATCATAGCGTTTTACATTGTTGTGTTCCAGCCAGTGAAAACCAACGCCAATTCCCACGCGTTTCCCATAAGCCATTCCAGCCTTTACGCTTCTAGTGCGAATTGGTCTACCCGTAACTATTGTGTTTCGCGTATTAAAATTGGCAGTGAACGAAGGCATTTGATTAAATGCAGCTCTTAGCGAATCTGTTATGTTCGGTTTTTGTCCCGAACAGGTGATTGCACTAGCAAAAATGAGGCATAAAAAAAGAGTCCGTCCCATAAGCTTTCAGCTATAAAGGTACGGACTCCTAAGTATGTTTTACGTTCTCTAGTGCTCTACTTCTCCTGCTTTTAACGGAGTTGTTTGCGGAACGAAATCTTCTTCATAATCTGGATTACTGTAATCATACGGCCAGCGGTGAACTACTGGAAGATCTCCTTCCCAGTTACCGTGGATTCGCGCAACTGGAGTAGTCCACTCTAGCGTATTAGATCTCCAAGGGTTCTGAACTGCTTCCTGCCCTCTAAAGATGCTGTAGAAGAAGTTGAATAGGAACAACAACTGCGCTGCACCACCCACAATCGCAAAGGTTGATATGATTGGGTTCAAATCCATTACCCAATCAAGGAATGGGAAATTTGAGAAGTCATAATACCTACGTGGTGCTCCTGCCATACCTACGAAGTGCATAGGAAAGAAAACACCATACCCGCATACAATAGTCAACCAGAAGTGGGCGAAACCAAGTTTCGTACTCATCATGCGTCCAAACATCTTTGGAAACCAATGGTAAATACCACCAACCATACCGAAAACAGCAGACATCCCCATTACAATGTGAAAGTGAGCCACTACGAAGTAGGTATCGTGAACGTTAATATCTAGCGCTGAATCTGCTAGTATAATACCAGTAAGACCTCCAGTTACGAATGTAGAAACCAGACCTACTGAGAACAACATTGCCGGAGTGAACTTAATGTTCCCTTTCCAAAGAGTTGTGATGTAGTTAAATGCCTTTACTGCAGAAGGAATAGCGATCAACAATGTTGTGAATACGAACACAGAACCCAAGAATGGATCCATGCCTGTTACAAACATGTGGTGTCCCCAAACAATGAAAGAAAGGAAACCGATCGCCAAGATTGACCCAATCATTGCACGGTAACCAAAAATTGGCTTTCTACTGTTTGTAGAAATAATCTCAGATGAGATTCCCAAGGCTGGAAGCAGTACAATATATACTTCAGGGTGACCTAAGAACCAAAAGAGGTGTTGGTACAAGATTGGTGAACCTCCTGTTACTGGAAGCGCTTCACCAGCAATGTGAATTTCGCTCAGGTAAAATGCTGTTCCAGCTGTTCTGTCCATCAAAAGAAGAACAACTGCTGATACCAATACTGGGAATGAAAGCACACCCAGAATTGCTGTTACCAAGAATGCCCAGATTGTTAGTGGAAGACGTGTCATACGCATTCCTTTTGCACGGAGGTTAATAATGGTAACTACGTAGTTCAATCCTCCTAGAAGTGAAGATGCCACGAACAAGACCATTGACACCAACCAAAGCGTCATTCCCGTTCCTGAACCCGGCATTGCCTGCGGTAAAGCTGACAACGGTGGATAAACCGTCCAACCACCCGAAGCTGCGCCTCCCTCAACAAAGAGCGAAGCAAGCATGATAATACTTGAAACAAGGAAGAACCAATAAGATAACATGTTCAGAAAGCCTGATGCCATATCACGTGCTCCAATTTGGAGGGGAATGAGTAGGTTCGAGAACGTTCCTGACAACCCTCCGGTTAGCACGAAGAATACCATAATAGTACCGTGTATGGTTACCAAAGCTAGGTAAGCATTTCTATCGAGTATTCCGTCTGGAGCCCACTTACCTAGTAAGGTTTCGAGAATACTAAAAGATTCTCCTGGCCATCCTAATTGAAGACGGAAAAGAATAGAAAGCATAACAGCAACAACACCCATCACGATTGCCGTGATCAGGAATTGCTTTGAGATCATCTTGTGATCCATTGAGAAGACGTACTTCGAAATGAAACTCTCCTCTTGGTGATGTGCTTGTGCGTGATCAGCCATTTTTCCCTTTTATTACTTTTTTCTTGGTGTTACTGAGTTCAGAACTGCTGTTTGGTCATCAGACATTACAGGTTCAGTTACGGCATCTTCAACAGGACTTTCTTCTTGTGATTTAGTATTTTTATTTGACTCATCAACATAGAAAGCATCTTGTTGTTCAATCCAAGTCTTGTATTGCGCTTCTGTTTCCACAACTACCTTCATTTGCATGTTGAAGTGAGCTGCTCCACAGACCTTATTACAAAGAAGCAGGTAATCGAACTCTTTATCATCTACGATTGTACGCATGCTATCAGTAGTGATTGTAGGCGTCATTTTGAACCGCGTTGACGTTCCAGGTACACAGTTCATTTGAGCACGGAAGTGAGGCATATACGCTGAGTGGATTACATCCCGGGAGTTAAAAACAAATTCCACTTCTCTGCCCACTGGAAGGTGCAATTCACGCACTACCTTGTCATCTTTTCCTGCTTCCCAAGCCATCACAGCCCCAACTTCCTCATTGTCCAACGCCAAAATACGTTGTAACTGGAGTTCGAGTCTGTATAGTTTTTCTCTTTTCGCTTCAATTGCCGCTTCAGTTAATACAGTTGCATTACTCGAAAGCATCATCACATCAATCACAGCAATTCGGGCCTTGTTAGACTCAACCCAACTCGCACCATGACCGTCATGTTCTTCATCACCATGTTCTTCATGCTCATGAATCTGGTTTTCTAGCTCTAATTTCTCTTTTGCTAGAATTCCTCTCTCAAAGGATAACTCACCTCGAAGCTTTTGAACTTGCTCTTCCAACCCTACAGAGACTTCTTCAATTCCGCCAACTGTAACAATCCCAAGCGGATTTGTAGGCGTAATGAGATTGTAAGAAGACAATCCGAATTCTTCGTCCGCTCCAGGATACCTCGCTGTCCAGTCAAACTGCTTTGAATAAACTTGCACTCTCAATGCATCATCCCCAGATTCGGCTGTCATATCGTTCCATGTTTGGAGTCCGTATATGATCAAAATCGCAAGAACCAGAGATGGAACGATGGTCCATACAAGCTCAAGGCGATTGTCATGTGCAAAGAACTTAGCCTTTCTATCAGCACTAAAGTAGTACTTAGACGAAAACCAAAAAAGCAAGGTGTTTACTATAAAGAATACAATAGTTATGACGACCATATTAAAGCTCATCAACGTATCTATTGTAGCTCCATGTTCTGAAGCTGCTACAGGGAGGTAATCTCCATATTTAGCGAATAAATAAATGACTCCTGCATAAAAAAGCACCATGAACACAAGCCAAAGCTTTGCATTCAATTTGTTGTCCGCATAAGAGATTTCTTCCTCTCTTGTTTTGCGAAGCTTTGCAGTTAAATCGTACACTCGTCCTAGTTGCAACAATGCTGCAATACCGACTGCAATTACTAAAATGATAAGAATCTTCATGACCAATCCCTTTCTTCTTGTTAAATGTGGAAATCCTTACTTTCTTGCAAGAACGGATGATTCTTTGGTACAAGAGGTGCTTTTGATAGCGCTCGAAATACCGAAAATATAAATAGTCCGAGGAACATAACGAACATACCAACCTCTAAAAGGCCAAAATGGTTGTGATCGAACATCGTTCCTGGAATAACTAGCAGATATGTGTCCACGAAGTGCCCAACAAATATCAACAGTCCAGTTGGAATGATGAAATAAGGGTTTCGCTTTGCGTCTCTCGAAATCATAACATAGAATGGCACTGCAAAATTGATGAAGAACATCAATATGAATGGCCACTTATATTCAGAAAAGAAACGCTGAGTGTAGTAGGTCACTTCTTCAGGAATATCAGAGTACCAGATCAACATGAACTGGCTGAACCAGAGGTAGGCCCACAGCATGGAGATGGAGAACATCCACTTCGCAAGATCGTGCACATGTGACTCTGTTAGATCAGGGAAGTGTCCTTTGGATCTGAGGTAAAGGATTGACACCAACGAAAAGATAAGCGCTCCTACCCACATACCAGAGAACAGGTACCACCCGAACAAAGTCGAGAACCAGTGTGTGTCAATTGACATAACCCAATCCCAAGATAATGTAGATGAGAACACGGCAAAGCAAACTAAAAACAGCGCACTTCGTCTGTGCACTTTATAGTGCAACTCAAGACTTGCCTCCTCGTCTTCTTGAAGAGACCACTTCCTAAATAAGAAAGTGAAAATCATGAAAACAGCAATGTATACGATCGTTCTCCCCCAGTAAAAAACAGGACTGAAATAAGCAGATTTATTAGCCAAGAGCTCATCGTAGTTTGAGTTTACAACAGCACCTTCTACTATTTCATCTACGTATTCTGCAGACTCTCCTTCACCTATAACATATTCATGGTACAAGGTGTCATCCATCCAATGGTACAAATGATGGCCGTGAAACTGTCCTACAATAAGAACAATCACAATCACGCCTAAACCTATTGGCAAATAGCCAACGAACATAGCCTCGAACATACGTTTCACGTATGCAGACCATCCTACTTCAGCAGCGTATTGCAAGGCATAAAAGAAGAGCGCACCGAGTGCAATGGCTGTAAAAAAGAAGCCATTCACAAGCAGGTTCGCCCAGAACCTTTGATTGAGGTGATGATCACCTCCAGATGTCAACAGACCGACGAGTAATCCGACGATTCCAATTACCATTAAGGCAATTGATACTGTTTTAGCTTTTCCTTCGAACTTGAAATCCATGGTCTCGTTCTTCGTAAAGTGTGTTTCGTGTATTATACTTGAGAATTGTCTTGATCAGCAGCAGCATCTGAATTTTCATTCTGACCTTCTGCTTTCATGACATTTCCATTTTCATCAAACGCTGGCATTTCACCGCCATTCTGCAGTATCTGAACGTACTGAATGATCTGCCACCGCTCCTTTTTAGAAAGCTGAGAAGCATGTGACCCCATCAATCCCTTTCCATAATGGATTGAGTGGAATATGTTTCCCTCTGGTAGATCTTTCAATTTGTCAGTATATGAAGGTATCCCTTCAATGTGTCCATTCTTCGAAATGGATCCATTTCCCTTTCCTTTCTCACCATGGCAATGAATGCACATGATTTCGTAAAGTTCTTTTCCTTCTTCGATGTGCAGTTGACTCGTAACAAGTGGGCTTATTAACTCAGCTCCTGCCGCCTCATACCCCTCAACCGTATTCGGATAAGGATAGGGCATATTGAACATCATTTGGTCACCTGCATATGCAATAGTACCATCTACTGGCTTTCGTGCAGACACACGTGAATTCAATGAATCAAATTGACTCTGACCAAAATGGTAAGGGTCCATACCATAATCCACATATGCTTCAATAGCAGGAGACCTGTACATGTCAGGCATGTATTCAAATCCGGGACTATTTGGATCACTGACGCATGCACCCATTAGGGTTGCTACACAGAGAAATAAGAATGTATTTTTAAGCAACATAGCGCTGATCTTACTCGTAATCTTTAATGCTTAGTTCAACAAGGTCAGTGTCTCTCAACATGCCCTCGATTTCTTCCGCTGAATTACTGATGTTTTCGTCTGTAGTGATTTCCATTACAAACATATTGTCAGTTGTTCTCGGATCTGGGTTAGAGGCTGGCATACCAGGAAGGGTTCCATTTCTTAGGAAATAAGTGATGGCCATTCCGTGTGCACCGCATAGTACAGAAAATTCAAATGTTACTGGAACGAAAGCAGGAAGGTTCTCAATCAATGAGAAGCTAGGCTTACCTCCAATATTCATTGGCCAATCATGAATCATGAAATACCACATTCCCAAAAGGGCGAGGCACGTACCTCCTGTAGCATACATGAATGCTGTAATTGCCAAACGCGTTCTTGTTACTCCGATGATTGGATCCAATCCGTGGATTGGAAATGGAGAGTAAACTTCCTTTACTCTTAGTCCGTTTTGAACAAGACCCTCTGCTGCGTGCATCAGTATCTCTTCATCATCGTACATCGCATGAAAGACTTTTTTGCTCATCTTCTACTGCTTAGTGTTTGTCTGTATTATGTAACTTCTTGTAATTCTCACCTGATGACTTCAAGATCGACTTCAATTCATTCAATGCCAATACAGGGAAGAACCTTGCAAAGAGTAAGAACAAAGTAAAGAAGATACCGAGTGTACCTACGAAAATTCCTATATCGATAGAGGTAGCGTGGAACTCACCCCATGATGACGGATTGTAATCACGGTGCAACGATGTTACGATAATCACGTAACGTTCAAACCACATACCTATGTTCACCACAATCGAGAGAACGAATGTGAATACCAATGATCTACGTAATTTCTTAAACCAGTATAGTTGAGGAGATATCACGTTACACGTCATCATGATCCAGTAGGCCCAAGAATAGGGACCAGAGAAACGGTTGATAAATGCATATGACTCGTATTCAACCCCTGAGTACCAGCTAATGAAAAGCTCAGTCAAGTATGCAACACCTACGATAGACCCCGTAACAATAATTACGATGTTCATGTATTCGATGTGCTTCGTATGAATGTACGCCTCAAGTTTCATTGACTTCCGCATGATTAAGAGCAGTGTCTGCACCATTGCAAATCCTGAGAATACCGCTCCAGAAACAAAATACGGAGGGAAGATGGTGGTGTGCCATCCTGGAATAACAGAGGTTGCAAAGTCCATTGATACAATAGAGTGCACAGAGAATACGAGTGGAGTAGCAATACCTGCAAGTACAAGCGATACTTCTTCAAAACGTGTCCAGTTTTTTGCTCTACCCGACCAACCAAAGCTTAGGATGCCATAGATTTTCTTTGGAAGAGGCTTCACCATACGGTCTCTTATGGTTGCGAAGTCTGGAATCAATCCGATGTACCAAAAGACAAGTGACACCGAGAAGTAAGTAGAAATCGCAAACACATCCCAGAGGAGTGGCGAGTTAAAGTTTACCCAGAGTGACCCGAATTGGTTTGGCAATGGGAAAACCCAGTAACCCACCCACAATCTTCCCATGTGTATACCTGGGAAAATGGCCGCCATAATTACGGCGAAAATGGTCATTGCCTCTGCTGAACGGTTAATCGCCATTCGCCATTTCTGGCGAAATAGGAGTAGTACTGCGGAGATCAACGTACCGGCGTGTCCAATACCAACCCACCATACGAAGTTCGTGATATCCCACGCCCAACCTACGGTTTTGTTCAATCCCCAAGTTCCAATACCCGTTCCAATCAGGTAAAGGATACAGCCTACGCCGTAAATAGCGACCAAACTGGTCAAGGTCACAAGGATTTTCCACGTTCGTGGGGCTGATCCTTCAATAGGGCCTACTACGTCATCTGTGATGTCTTTGTAAGACTTATCACCTAAAATGAGGGGTTCCCTTATAGCTGCTTCTCTTTGCATGGATAGCGGTCTTTTATGCTTCCTCTTCAATGTTACGAACCTTCGTCATATAGTAGATATTAGGCTTAACACCTATTTCTTCTAATGCATGGTACGCACGGTTATTTTCAGAAATTTCTTTTACTTCTGATTTCTTATCATTCAGGTCGCCAAATTTGATTGCTCCAACCGGACATGCTTCAGCGCATGCAGTTACAACAGCCCCATCAACAACAGGAGTGCTTTTCTTTTTCGCGTCAAGCTTACCAGCTTGAATACGCTGTACACACATACTGCACTTCTCCATCACACCACGTGAACGCACTGTTACGTCTGGGTTTAACACCATACGCGTAAGCATGTCTTGTGATGGGTTCACATTTTGGAACTTGTCATATCCCATGTAGTTGAACCAGTTGAAGCGACGTACTTTATAGGGACAGTTATTTGCACAATAACGTGTTCCGATGCAACGGTTATAGGTCATCTGGTTGAGACCCTCATTGCTATGTGTTGTTGCAGCAACAGGACAAACCGTCTCACAAGGAGCGTGATTGCAATGCTGACACATCATAGGCATGTGAACTGTTTGCGGATTGTCACCTGCACGCTCCATTTTACCGTAGCTGCTAATCACGCCCACTCCTTCTTCTTCACCTCTTTCAAGGCTGTAATCAGAAGAGTAGAAACGATCAATACGCAACCAGTGCATATCACGGTGACGGTGTACTTCATCTTTACCTACAACAGGCACATTATTTTCAATGTGGCAAGCCGTAACACATGCACCGCAACCCAAGCAAGAGCTCAAATCTACGGTCATACCCCAACGGTGACCAACATTTTCTACTGGATGCTCATGCCAAAGGTCAAAATCTTCGATTGGCACTTTATCACTTGCATCAATTTTTCCATCTTCATTCACATCGCGGTGAACGTTGAGTGCGTGCTCTTTATTCCATGACGCCTTGCCCTTTGCCTTGCTCTTCTCAGCGAGGTAAGCTCCAATGGTCGTTTCCTTCACAACAGAATCACGCCCCATGTAGGTATTGTGCATCTGCGTTGTTGCTAATGGGTAACTAGCACCCTCAACTTGCTCGATGGTCACATTCGTGTTGTTGTATACTGGATACCCATTTTTCATAGTAACGAATGGGAATACATCAGCGCCAATAGGCTTCTTGTTTCCGTTTTCGTCCTCGAGGTGCTCTCCATTCTCTCCAGTCTGGAAAGCTGCACGCCCAATTTTTTCGTTTTCTGCGGCTCGGCCATAGCCAAGTGCAATACCGATTGTTCCTTTCTTTTGTCCTGGCTGTGGGTAAACAGGCAATTCAACGGTAGAACCATTGGCTGTTACACGCACTACAGATGCTAAGTCTTTTTGTCCAAGTTTTAGATCCATTCCCATTTCCTCCATGTCTGCAAAAGACATTGTCACGTAGTTGTCCCAAGTCACTTTCGTCACTGGATCTGGCAACTCTTGACACCATGGATTTGCAATGTGGCTTCCATCACCTATACCCGTCTTCTGGTATAGAAATGCCTGCCAGACACCGCCTTTTTCACCCTTTACCGATGAAACTGCATCAGCAACACTCATTGAAGCAGCAGCAGGTGCATCTTCTTCAGTTACTGAGTCTACTTGGCTAACAGCAGGAACACTTGCAGCAGCCATGGACATAACACCATTGTGAACTGCTTTATTCCATTCCTGATCAGTGTACATACCCACAGCCGTGTAGCTTGAGTTGTACGTCTGACGAAGGAATGTATAGTAATCCATATTCATCCCAGCCCACATCAAGAGTGACTCTTGTGCTGGACGTGTTTTGAACAATGGCGTAATTGTAGGCTGAACTAAATCAACTCTTCCCGCAGTGATGCTAAGATCATTCCATGATTCCAACCAATGGTTATCAGGACAAATCACAGTACACTTGCTTGCAGTCTCATTTGCAAGACCTGAAAAAGAGATAGATGTTTTTACTTTCTTCAATCCTTCAACGAAGTCCTTCGCCATGGCAGAGGCATAAGCTGGATTTGCTCCATAAACGATGAGCGCATCTACTTTACCTCCTTTCATGTCAGCAACGAGCTCAGCGAATGCCTTGTCGTCCCCTTGGAACATGTTGATTGGATTGGTTGTGTCAATTGTAGAACCGTAGTTACCTAAGTTCTCATTGATGGCATTTACAATGCGTTGAATCGCTGGATCATTGCTTGCTGCAACTACCAATGAAGCGCCTTTATTTGCTTTCAATGCATTTACCACATTGTTCAAAGCCATTTCAGAAACACCTTCTATACTTGCGTCTCCACCAGTCAATCCAGCATAGATCGCAGCAGCGATTTGTCCTTCTTGTGACGGTAAAATCTGAACACGTGTATCAGCATTTGTTCCGGTCATTGACATTTGACCTTCGAACTGGAAATGACGCGACATCCACTCACCTTCTGGTTTGCGACGTGAAGCGTAATCCACTGTATAAAGATTTGATGTAAGCCAGTTTGCTAAGAAATCAGCACCGATACTCACAATTACTTTTGCATTTTCAAATTTGTACGAAGGAATGATTGCCTTTCCTAGGCTCATTCTATTCGCCTCACGCATTCCGCTATATGATATAGAATCATACTGAATGTGGGAAGCATTAAACTTCGAGGTAAACACATTGATTGCACGCTGTGTACTAGGCGAAACAATTGTATTTGAAAGAACGGCTACATTCTTAGCCCCAGACAATCCGTCCATGGCTGCCTTGTCAGCAGCACTCCAAGAAGCCGAAGCTCCGTTCACCATGGGTCCTTGCAATCTTGCTGAATCATAAAGACCCAAGACGGAAGAGTTCATGCGGGCATTTAATGCACCGTTTGCGATTCCGTGGTTTCGATTTCCTTTAATGAAGATCGGACGCGCTTCTCTTGTTTTCACAAGAACACTTCCGAAATCATTCCCATCGTAGTATGTACTTGAATAGTAGTTCGCAATCCCAGGAGTGATTTCCTCGGGCTTGTTCACGTATGGTACTGACTTAATTACAGGTGTCTCACAAGCCGCAAGCGTTGCCGCCGTAATAGTGAACCCCATAAACTTGAGGAAATCTCTACGACCGGTGTTCGTTTCCTTAAGACGGTCATCACCGAGGAATTCATCTACGCTTGGTTTCCCAGGGAATTCTTCTTTAACGGCCTTATGATAGGCCTCTGACTTTTCGAGTTCATCGAGGCCGCTCCAGTATCGCTTTGTGTTACCCATTTGTCCTGACTTCATATATTAATAGTGGCACTTAGAGCATTCCCATCCTCCAAGATCCTTAACTGTCACTTTTTCATCTTCGAGGTACTTACGGAGTTCCTCGTTTCCACGCATGTTGTCTTTTAGACGGTTATGAATCTCTTCATAATACCCATTATCAGAAGTAGTAACTCCCACTTCTGCTTTGTTGTGGCATTCAATACACCATCCCATTGTTAGAGTTGGCTTAGAAAGCTGAATTATTCCTGGGTAATCATTGACAAGTGCGTTAATTTCTTCAACTGGTGCAACACGTCCGCCTTTGAATGTTTGCACATCTCCGTGGCAGTTTTGACATTGCAATCCAGCTACTTCAACGTGCTGTGAGTGATTGAAATAAACGTGATCAGGCAAGTTGTGCACCTTCACCCATTCGATTGGCTTTTCTTCGTAATCATCTATGTATTGTCCGTTCTCAGGATTGAAGCCAATGGCTTCGTAAATCTTCCCAAGCTCTTCTGTACCCCAACGTGAACCGTTCTTGATTCCTTTGTGGCAATTCATACATACGTTTGTAGAAGGAATTCCGGCGTGCTTCGACTTAGAAGCTGAACTGTGGCAGTATTGACAATCTACTTCGTTCTCACATACGTGAATGCTGTGGTAGAATTTAATTGGCTGCTCTGGGTAGTACCCTTCATAGACACCTACATCCATTGCTCCTTTGTAACCCATGGTAATGAAAACCGCTGTCAGGAACAATCCTGCAATTGAAACCCATCCAAGGTGTCTCCATGCCCATGCTTTGACACTGTCTGAATAAGACATTTCTGGAAGCGGATCTTTGCCTTCAGACTCAAGCTTTGCATTTTCTAGGCTTTTCTTAACGCTTCCTGCCGAAACTGCAATGATCACGAATAGCACAAAGAGGATTAAGAACCAGATTGCTGATGAATTTTCTTCAGTATCTACTGGCTCGTCTGGAATGGTTTCACAAACATTCCCACCACCTGATGTTTCAGGAGGAGGTGGCGCTGCTTGGACATACGCCATAATATCAGCCACATCAGCTGCAGAAACAGCTTGCGCAGTCATCCAACCATAGGTAGGCACGTAACGTTCTACTAAAGACTTCACATACGGATCTCCAGTCTCAGCAGCACCTTGTGGATTCTGAATCCACTGCACCAACATTTCATCACTAGCACCCCAACGCTCAGCAATCCCAGCTAGACCGGGAGCAGCCAACACTTCGGCAGTGATTTTGTGACATGACGCACAGTTGGCCTTGAATAAGCCTTCGCCGTTTACGGCGTCTCCTTCATCCCACACACCAGCAAACGCTGATGAGACTAAGGCAAAAGATAACATAAGGGTTAGTGCTCTTAACACACTTTGAAATTTCGTCATTCCTTCAGATGGTAGGTTCATCTCTCTTCTTGTTGGATCAGAACGGACATATAATCGCGGCAAATTTATGGGATTTTAACACTCAGAACTGGCCAACCTGACAAAATTGTGACACACCTTACTAATTTAAAATCGTTCTAAATTAGCCCCATACGCCTCAATATTTATGGTTTTCAACGTTTAACGTCCATTAATGCGCTCTTAATGGGCGTGGCACGGTTCATGCGTAAAATTTATCATAGTTTTGTGGCGTAGAATTTAATTATGAAAAAGATACAATTCATTTTGACCTTTGTTCTCCTTGTAGCCTGCAGTCAATCAGCGCTGTCACAGGATGATTCTCCTTGGTGGAGAAAGCTTTTCAAGAAAGAGACCGTCGATGAGCTCGAAAATGAAAACCCAGATTACACGACGCCAGAAACTGAAATTCCTGCAGAAACAGAAATTGCTCACGAAGAGAAAGATGCTGATTCTATACCGTCCTCACCTGCCTCACTTAACAGACCGGGAGCCATTTCATTGGACACCCCTTATGAGCTGAGCAAATTAGATAGCGCATACCGCATGAATCCACCTGCATTAGTAGGGTTTAGGGTTCAAATTTTCTTTGGAGATTTAGAGATGGCGCGTACCATACGCACTGCTTTCATCAATTCATCAAAAGCATATCCGTGTTACTTAGAACAGAACCCTCCAAGTTTTGCTGTTCAGGTAGGTGACTTCAGAACACAACTAGAAGCACACAAAGCGCTTATGGAGATTAAAACACATCACCCTAGAGCCTTGGTCGTTCCTACAGAGATTGAGGTTCCTAAGATGTAATCTATTGATTTCAGGAGGGTGAATACTTCTAATCCTAGGTTTCGGCCTTCAGATTGATTCAAGATCGAAACTCCACATTGCAGCTCGGTGATACAGCATAAAAAAAGGCCCAACAGAAGTTGAGCCTTTTTTTTTATCGTATAAACTGCACTGGATTAATCAGACAGTCTTTGTTTCACTTCTACTTCCTCGAAGGCTTCAATCTGATCCCCTTCATTGATGTCATTGAACTTGTCTACGTTCAAACCACACTCATAACCCTTCGTAACATCCTTCACATCGTCTTTGAAACGCTTCAATGAGCCGAGTGTTCCGGTATGAATTACAATTCCAGCTCTAATTACACGGATCTTACTGTTACGTGCAATCTTACCATCAAGCACGAAGCAACCTGCAATCGTACCCACTTTCGAAATCTTGAATGCTTCTCGTACTTCTGCAGTACCGAGAACACGGTCTTCGATGCGGGCTGAAAGCATGCCTTCCATGGCCTCTTTCATCTCTTCGATGGCTTTGTAAATTACTGAGTACAGATTGATTTGAATCTCTTCTGTTTCAGCCAGCTTACGCGCTCCTGCAGATGGTCTCACTTGGAAACCAATTACAATTGCGTCAGAAGCTGATGCCAGCAAGACATCACTTTCAGAAATCTGTCCAACTGCCTTGTGAATGATGTTCACGGCAATTTTCTCAGTTGATTGTTTTTCCAGTGCATCACTCAAAGCTTCAATCGATCCATCCACATCTCCTTTGATGATCAAGTTCAACTCCTTGAACTCTCCAATAGCGATACGACGACCAATTTCTTCCAGCGTCATGTGACGTTGAGTACGAACTCCTTGCTCACGCTGAAGCTGCTGCCTCTTCGCTGCAATGATTCTTGATTCTTTTTCGTCTTCTAGTACGTGGAATTTATCACCTGCACTTGGTGCTCCGCTCAATCCGAGCATTGATACCGGCATCGATGGCCCGGCTTCCTCAATACGCAATCCACGTTCATTATACATGGCCTTAACACGTCCACTGTACTGCCCAGCCAAGATGGCATCTCCTACGCGAAGTGTTCCACCTTCAACAAGAAGTGTACATACATAACCACGTCCTTTATCAAGGGATGATTCAATGACTGCACCCAGTGCACGTTTTTCAGCGTTGGCTTTTAATTCTAGGAGTTCTGCTTCCAGCAACACTTTCTCAAGCAACGCTTCTACGTTTGTTCCTTTCTTCGCAGAGATTTCTTGCGATTGGTATTTTCCACCCCAATCTTCAAGCAAGATATTCATTTGAGAAAGCTCTTCGCGAATTTTATCTGGATTTGCTTCCTCTCTATCCATCTTATTCAACGCAAAGATCATTGGGATTCCTGCTGCTTGGGCGTGGTTTATGGCCTCTTTTGTTTGAGGCATTACCGCGTCATCAGCCGCAATAACGATAATTGCAAGATCTGTTACTTGAGCTCCACGGGCACGCATGGCAGTAAAGGCCTCGTGACCAGGAGTATCTAGGAACGTAATCGTTTTTCCGTTTTCAAGAGCAACATTATATGCTCCAATGTGCTGGGTAATGCCCCCTGCCTCACCGGCAATTACGTTTGCAGCTCTTATGTGGTCAAGCAGTGAAGTTTTACCGTGGTCAACGTGTCCCATTACAGTTACAATTGGCGGACGGTGAGCCAAATCTTCTGGCTTATCTTCTTCTACCTGAATTGCTTCTTGAACCTCTGCACTCACAAATTCAGCTTCAAATCCGAACTCTTCTACAATGATTTGGATCGTCTCAGCATCTAGACGCTGGTTGATTGAAACCATTATACCCAGTGACATGCAAGCAGAAATAACTTCATTCACGCCTGTATTCATCATTGTTGCCAATTCTGAAACAGTAACGAACTCAGTCAATTGAAGTACTGCAGTTGCTTCTTCTAGTCTTGCTGCTTCTTCTTCTTGTCTTTGCGCACGCTCATCACGTTTCGCTCTTCTAATCTTAGAAGACTTAGACTTACCTGAACCGCTCAGACGAGCGAGTGTTTCCTTAATTTCTTTCTGAATGTCAGCTTCGGTTATTTCCGGCTTCTTTACAGCTTTTCCTTTTGCACCGCGGGGATTAGGGCCACGTTGCGCTGGGCCACGTTGGGGTCCACCACCACGGTTATTTCCTGGGCCACTGCTTGGAGCACTTCCCGTTCCCGGAGGCGGGTCAGTTGCGATCCGCTTTCTCTTGCGTTTCTTTCGAAGGTCAGTATCAGAAGACGATGCCACTGGCTTTTTCTTCGGACGTTCAGCAGGGAGTTCAATTTTACCAACAACCGTTGGGCCAGAAAGTCTTTGAGCTTCGGCGCGCCTTAACGTACGATCTTGCGCAGACTCCTCCTTTAGTGGTTCTGCTGGCTTTTGCTCAATCTTCGGGACTTCTTTTTTCGCTACTGGAGCAGGAGCTACCACCTTCTTAATTTCTTTTTTGACCTCTTTCTTCTCTACCTTCTTTGGCTGTTTTTTCTTGGGTGCAAATGCATCCAGATCAACTTTACCAATGACTTTAGGTGTATTAGGCCTAACCTCAGGGGTTTTTTCGTCAACTTTTTCAGCCTTCGGAACTTCGGCTTTAGCCTCAACCTTCTCAACTGGCTCAACCTTCGCAGGTTCAACCTTCGCAGGTTCAACTACAACTGGCTCTTCCACTTTCTCCTCTTTTTTCGGTGCAGGCTCTTCTACTTTCACCTTTACAGGTTCAGCAATAACCTCCGGTTCCGGAGTAGGTTCTGGGGTAGGTTCTGGTTTCGGCTCGGGCTTAGGAGCTTCCTCTACTTTCTTAGCAACTTCAGGCGGCTGCTCCGACTTTTGGAATTGACTTAGGTCCAGGTCAAATTCTTCCTCTTCAGGTTTTTCCTTTTCCTTTTTCGACGATTCCAGTGTAATCGTTTCGCGTTCGACACGTGTTATTGACGCTGATTTGGATTTCTCCTTCAGCTTCTTTTCATCAGCAAAAGCACCACGAATCATATCGTAAACTTCTGATTCAATCTTGGCGTTGGGGCTGCTTTCAACCTCAATACCTCGACCATCCAAATATTCGACAATAGTGGTAATACCTACGTTAAACTCGCGGGCAACTTTACTTAAACGTACCGGTTTTTTTACTTCGGACATATAATCTTTCCTGTGTTCACTCTAAATTTTGGATTTGAGTCAATGTTACTCAAATTCCGAGCTCAAGATACGTACTACTTCTCGTACAGTCTCAACCTCTAAATCAGTTCGTTTTGCTAGTTCCTCAGGATCTAGTTCCAAAACGCTTCTTGCTGTATCACATCCGATGGTTTTCAACGCATCAATGATCCAGCTATCTATTTCATCTGAAAACTCTTCTAGCTCAACGTCATCAAGTTCAGCCTCAGTTTCTCGGTATACATCAATTTCAAATCCGGTCAAACGACTTGCAAGCTTAATGTTGTGTCCACCCTTACCAATGGCAAGTGACACTTGATCAGGCTTCAAGAAGACGTCTGCCTTCATGTTTTCGGTATCAAGGGTGATTGAAGAAATCTTCGCTGGGCTCAATGCACGAGAAATAAGCAATTGCTCATTCGTTGTGTAGTTAATTACATCGATGTTTTCGTTCTTCAATTCACGTACAATACTGTGAATACGCGCTCCTTTCATTCCGACACAAGCTCCAACTGGATCAATGCGATCATCATAAGACTCAACAGCCACCTTGGCTCTTTCACCTGGTTCACGTACAATCTTCTTAATGGTAATCAATCCGTCAAACACCTCAGGAACCTCTTGTTCGAACAAGCGCTCCAAGAATTCTGGAGCAGTTCTAGACAAAATAATTCTTGGTGTATTGTTCCGCATGTCAACCTCAGATACAACCGCTCTTACTGTGTCACCTTTCTTAAAGTAATCACTAGGGATTTGGTTGGTCTTTGGCAATACGAGTTCGTTGTCTTCATCATCAACTACAAGAATTTCACGCTTCCAGATTTGGTAAACCTCACCCGTGATAATTTCTCCTACACGCTCCTTGTATTTCTGATAAATATGATCTTTTTCAAGCTCAAGAACACGCGAAACCAAGTTTTGACGCATCGATAACACGTTACGTCTACCGAATTGATCAATTTTAATTTCCTCAGAAACGTCCTCACCAATCTCGAAGTCACTTTCGATTTTGAGCGCGTCGGTAATCCCGATTTGCATGTTTTCCTCTTCAACATCATCATCCGAAACAATTTCACGGTTTCTCCAGATCTCAAGGTCACCCTTGTCTGGGTTGATGATAATGTCAAAATTCTCATCTGAACCATAATGTTTGACGATCATAGCTCTAAAAATGTCTTCCAAGATTGCGAGCATCGTCTCTTTGTCGATGTTCTTTAATTCTTTAAAGTCTTGGAACGACTCATTCAGGTTGACAACATTCATTGTTCCTTATTTAAATGAAATAACCACTTTGGCCTCTCTGATGTCTTCATATTTAATTTCATGCACTTCTTCTACCCATTCTTTTGACTTACGCCCTTCTATTCTGCGCTTTTCGCGAATGGTTATCTGAATTGCATTTTCATTCACTTCTGTCATCACTCCTTCTAGGGACCCCCCTTCAAGTAGCGATATCTTCATCCCTCTTCCCACATTCTTTTTGTACTGACGCGCCACTTTAAGTGCTTGGTCAAGACCCGGAGAAGAAACTTGAAGCGAGAAATCCTCTACTTCGCGTTCAAAAGACCCTTCAATTAATCGACTCACTTTCACGCAATCAGTAATTGCAATGCCATTGTCATTGTCTACAAGTACACGGATGTCGTTCTGTGATGAAACTTCCACACTAACTGCAAAGATAGGCGTGCCGCCAAATTCCTCTTCTATTAAGTGCTCAACTTGAGATTTCGTGATCATCGAATAATGATTAATAAAAAGAGGGACTTATTGCCCCTCTCCTGAAGAATCTCCATTTCTGGTGCAAATATAATAAAAGACATGATGAAACAGCCACCTTTAAGAAATCTTTCGTAATTAAGTAAGAAGTCCCCGTGTTATTTCGTGAAATCCCCCATTTCTGGGCACTTGCTGAATCCAAACTCACATTCAATGAATGAGGGCAATGGTTTTAGAAAAGACCAAATAGAGGATCCTTTCGTTCTTATAGCATTCATATGTGGATAAACTCACCTGCATTGATTTCGACCTCACAAAGAGGCGACTTACCTTTGAATTCAAATAAGCTCTTATGATGCGTTTCATTGTCTTTCTCTTACTGTTCATTTCATTCAATGCTCTTGGTCAAAAGCAGCATTATGCCGATTTTTATGAAGGAAGTAAAAAACGCTCTGAGGGTTTTTATGAAAGAGGGCTAGAAAATGGCCGATGGACCTGGTGGTATGAAAACGAAAACATCAAAGAAGTATCTAGCTATTTCTATGGACTCTTAAACGGCCCTACCCTGACTTACTATGACAATGGCAACCTAAAGCAGGAGGGTTATTTCATCAAAGGCGTGCAAGACAGTCTCATGCGCTCATTCAGCAGAGACAGTGTCCTTATGGAAGAAGGGCTTTACTTGGAGGGACAAAAAACAGGCACTTGGAATTATTGGTTTGAAAGTGGGGAGTTAATGCTTCGCGAAGCATACACTGATTCAATCAAGGAGGTACGCTATTTCAAAACGAAAAAGGAAGAACTACTGGTTGATGGAACAGGCGTTTATATGGAATGGTACGCTGACAGCGTTCAGAAAGTAGAGACGCATTACGTTAATGGATTGAAAACCGGAGCGCACAAAGCATGGTACAAGGACGGCAAACTGAAAGAAGAAGGAGCTTTTGATGGACACCTGCGGTCAGGAACTTGGAAAGAATACTTTAGAGATGGTGATCTTGAAAGAAAAGCTGAATTCAAAAACGGGGAACTTGACGGAGCGTTTCAACAGTTTTTCAGAGATGGATCTGTGGATCTGGAAGGCGTATATGCTGTAGGGAAAAAAGAAGGCCTTTGGACTTGGTATTTCAGAGATGGAAAGGTTGATATGGCGGGTGATTTTGTGGCTGACCTCCAAGAGGGAAAGTGGACGTACTATTACGGAAATGGCAAGACGCATTACGCCGGGAATTACTTGAAAGGAAAAATGGAAGGCGTATGGAACTACTTTTATTTCACAGGCGAAGATTGGAAAACAGGTACGTACAATACTGGTCAGAAAAATGGCGTGTGGAACTATTGGTTCGAAAACGGAAATGACCTTATGATTGGTCAGTTTGCAAATGACCTTGAGGAAGGTGAATGGAAAAGCTGGTATGAAAACGGCACGCATAAAGACATTGGCTCCTATGCAAAAGGCAAGTTGTATGGGAAATGGCAAGGTTGGTATCCGAATGGCGTAAACAATTACCTCGGTGAATGGAAAAATGATTTCCGTGTGGGTGAATGGTCTTTCTGGTTTGAAAATGGAAAACCACGTGAGGTGGCGGAGTACAATGACGAAGGAGTGCGCAATGGGAAATGGGAATCATACAATCAAGCGGGCATCTTAGAATCAAAAGGCAACTACCAAGACGGCTTGCCGCACGCCGAATGGTCTTATTACTTCCCAAATGGCTCTATTCAGCGTAAACACCATTATGCGAAAGGCAGAATGGACGGATTGTCAACTACATACGACCGAAGGGGAAGAAAACTTCAAGAAACTGAATATAAAATGAACCGAAAAGACGGTAAGTTTGTTAAGTATAGTGTTCGCACTGGAGAAGTTGAGCAACACTTAATTTTTAAAGACGGACAGCTTGTTAAAACCATCAAAGGTTGATGGTCTAATCACCTGAGGGCGACCTCTAACAATTTTCAGTCTCATGTCTTACGTAGTAGAAATGATTGCAGAGGGCGAGCACCAGAAGCAAGATTTCAAAATGCGCATTGAGAATGCAAGGAAAATTGCCAAAACGCTCGTTGCCTTTGCCAATACAGATGGCGGCAGGCTGCTCATTGGCGTAAAAGACAACGGCAGAATTAGTGGCGTAAATGAAGATGAAGAGTTCCATATGATTCAAGCGGCTGCCGAAATGTATTGCAAGCCAATCATCGAATTTCAAACACAAGTCTGGAAATCAAATTTCAAAACAGTGCTTGAGGTCATTATTGAGCCTTCGTTGAAAAAACCCCATTTCGCCCAAAATGACGCGCTGGAATGGGAGTCCTTTCAGCGGCAAAGTGACCGAAATATAAAGGCAAATGGTGTGCTACTTAAAGTTTGGGAGCACCAAGCTCAAGACCGAAATGATGACTTCGAGTATACGAAACAAGTGCACAAGCTCTTCAGTGCGCTTCGGAACCATGAATCACTCGGTTTCAAAAAAATCAGTCGGATTTTACGAATGAATCGCCTCCAAACAGAGGATTTACTTGCTAAGCTTGTAGTATGGGAGGTTCTTAACATCACATTTGATGATACTGGTTGCCATTTTATACTACAAGACAACGGGGAACATGAAATAGAGCGCCGTGACCAGCAAGGATTCCAACAAAATGCAAGAAGTAACAATACTTAAAAATACGATTTTGACATTCCAGCCGTTCACATATAGCACCAAAACAATTTTTATGCGACTCATTCTGCTCAGCTTATTCATGGGGCTTCAGCTTCATTCATGGGGACAAATGGAAGTGGGCGCTTGGCGCGAGCACCTTCCATACAGCGAAACCATTGATGTAACCTATGGAGATGGCATTGTTTATTGCGCCACCCCTTTTTCGGTTTTTTCATTTAACACTTCTGATAACAGCATTGAACGGATTAGCAAAGTGAATTTACTTTCAGGGTCTAACGTTTCAGCCATTCAATATGACGAAGCGAGCTCAACACTGATCGTTGCCTATGAGTCTGGGAACATGGATTTGATCACAAAGGGCGTCTCTTTTCAGCTTTCAGACATTTCACAAAGCAATGTTTTTGGAAGCAAGCGTGTAAATGACATTCTCGTTAAAGACGGAAAAGCATACTTGAGCTGTGGCTTTGGCATTGTGGTAGTTAACATTGCAAGACGCGAAATTTCAGATTCTTGGTTTCTGAACGGACAAGATGACATTGTTAAAGTGAACGCCCTTGATTACGACGAAACTTACTGGTATGCCGCTACTGAAATTGGACTCTTTACAGCAGAGCGAAGCAATCCCATTTTAGCAAATTTCGAATCCTGGGAACTGACCACTGATGTTCCAGTGGAAAATGTCACTTACACTGACCTCATGGTCTTAAATGATCAGATTTTCTTGGTGAGAGAGACAACTGACGGCAGCGAGGTTTGGTATGCCAACCGAACTGATTTCAACTGGGCCATTCTCCCGGGGTATGAGACTACACTTGTGCACGACATCAATTATGGCAACGGTCAATTCGCTGTGTGTTCACAAGACCTTCTTTCCATCTTCAATGATGATTTGAGCGTTGTATCTACCCATGGAAGTATTGCTTCTGTAAATGTTGACCCAAAAGCAGTACTCTTTGATGCGTCAAATAACGTGTGGTTTGCCAACTTCCAAAAAGGACTTTTCCTTCGTCCGGCAGAAGGCTTTGAAATGAGATACCAACCTGAAGGCCCCAATTTCTTCAACGCAAGAAGAATTGACTCTTTCAACAAAAACACTTGGATTGCCTCAGGTGGTGTTGACGGAACCTGGACGAACAACTATGACAAAAAAGGAATGTATGGGCTTGTTAATGATGAGTGGGTGAATGTGGCTCCTGGACCTGGAGAAAACGACATCGCTTCCATTAATGATCTCTTGGCCGTTTCCATCAACCCGCTTGATAATAAAACCGTATTCCTTGGCTCTTGGGAAGAGGGGTTGATTCAAATGATCAACGGCGAAATTGTTGAAATCTACAATGAAACGAACAGCACCTTAATGCAAGCCAACTTCAGCGGTTCAACTCGCATTGGGGTTGGAGGAGTTGATTTCGATCAAGACGGAAACCTTTGGTTCACCAATGCTTATACCAGTGATCCGCTGCAAGTGCGAAAGAACAATGGTGAATTCGTAGCGTTCAATTTTCAACCTGACATTGCCACTGATGTGTTTTTAGGTGATGTGGTTGCTTCGCGACAAGGATTCATCTGGAGTATTCTCCCAAGAGGTAATGGCTTACTGGTGTTAGATCACAAAGGAACAATTGATAATCTGAATGATGATAGCTACCGTTTACTTACAAACGAAGAAGGCGAAGGTGGGCTCCCGAGTATGGATATCTATTCAATTGAAGAGGATCTTGATGGCGAAATATGGGTTGGAACCCTGCAAGGAATTGCTGTGTTCTTCGCTCCGGATGGGATTTTTACCTCTGATAATTTCGATGCACAACAAATCTTGATTGAGCAGGATGGAAACATTCAAATTTTACTGGAAACAGAGCAAATAAATTGCATTGAAATTGATGGGGCCAATCGAAAATGGGTTGGCACAGCAAGCAGCGGAGTCTATTTACTCAGTGCTGATGGCCTGACTCAAATTTATCACTTCACGGAGGCAAACAGCCCATTGCTCTCGAACAACATCTTCGATATTTCTATAGATCACTCTGCGGGTGAAGTTTTCTTTGCCACTGAAAGAGGAGTTGTTTCTTTCAACTCAACAGCCACCAATTTTGTTGATGAGATTGAAGACGTGACCGTGTTCCCGAATCCTGTGCGCGAGAACTATGAAGGTCTTATAACCATAGATGGCCTCGCTTATGAAACCAATGTGAAGATCACTGATGTTAGCGGGAACCTTGTTTATGTTACAGAATCCAACGGAGGAAGAGCCACCTGGGATGGAAACGGAATGGATGGTAGCCGTGTCACAACTGGTGTTTACCTCATCTTTTGCACCAACCAAGAAGGTAGCACTGCAAAAGTAGCTAAGGTGGCTATTGTAAAATAGCTGGCTCCAAATTAGAAGACATAAAAAAAGGCAGCTGAATATTCAACTGCCTTTTTTTATGATGTTTATTTCTTTCTATACGAAGCTTACGGACAATCAATTCCGAAGACACTGAGGAAGTCAAGCACATCTGATGAATTCACAAAACCATCACCACTCATGTCAGCCGCACAACTGCCGATGCATCCAAAGTCTCCAAGGAGAATTAATATGTCAGCTACATTTCTAAATCCGTCACCATTGAAATCTCCAGCACAGTTGCAGCTAGTTGACTCACATGACCCATCATCAATAGTTGATGTTGGGTCATAGTTGCAGGCGGCAGGATTAGTACAACCAACACAAGTATAATCACATGACCCATCATCTATAGATGCTCCTGCATTGAAATTACATGCTCCTGAATCAACGCAACCGAAGCAGCTAAAATCACAAGAACCGTCATCTATAGTTGCTCCCGCATTGAAGTTACAAGCAGCAGCGTCAATGCACCCAAAACAAGTGAAATCACAAGTGCCATTGTCAATGGTAGCCACGGGATCAAAGTTACAGGCCCCGCTATCAATGCATCCGAGGCAGCTGAAGTCACATGTTCCATTGTCAATTGTTGCTGTTGGATCAAAGTTACAAGCTGCAGCATCTGTACATCCGGCGCAAGAAACAAACTCACAAGAGCCGTCATCTGAAGTAGCGCTAGGGCTGTAGTTACAAGCGGTATTATCTATACACCCGGGAACATCCGTTGGGAAGCAGAATGCATGAGTTGCTCCAGACCCGTAGTTGGCTGTACCCATTTGGAATATGATATCACCTGCACCATTCGTCATTTGATAGTTCCCATCAACTGCACATCCAGAAGCTGTTCCATCTAACCCATCACCAAATGAGTCAAAGATGTTAAACGTATAGCACCCGTATTCTAGGCATTCAGACCAAGTGAAATTAGATTGATTGCCATAGGTTCCACCGGCAACGCTCGCAACCACATTGTTTGAAGCGTCTAAGATTTCCCATGACACTTCATTTCCCCAACAATCTGTATCGATTGTGAGTGTAAGGTTGTCACAAGGAAAGGTGCACGAACCATCATCAAACGTTGCCGTTGCATTATAATTTGAAGCAAGCGGATTTGTACAGCCTGGTATTTCCGATGTACAATCACCTGTTGTTACAGAAAAAGAACTTGAAGTTCCGTCAGAAGTTGTAAAATAGAGGTCATAGGTTGTGTTTGAGCTCAGTCCTAAAAGGGTGTATGTAGTTTCATTGTTCAGGGTAACACCCAATGAAACTAGGTCATCACAGATTACAGAACCGCCTGCAGCCTGATAACAAACCGTTTCAGCGTTGCAATAGGCTTGAGACATGGTCACATCCACTAATATTGAAGCCTGAATCGTTCCAGTCAATGCGTCATAAGAACAATCAGAAGAGGCTGTTAATCCAACAGGAACGCAAGGTTCTAGAGGCCCGCAGCCAGCTAATGCAAGATCAATTGCATTGCGCACATTGAGTCTTCCTCCTGTGACGGTTTCAGTTGTCAAATTCGGAACAAGGTCAACACCGTCAAGGATGTATCCTCTAACCATATCTGCTGCTAATTGTGGATTGCTTAGTGCAAGCGCTGCTAGTTCTGGACAAGGCGAAGAATACACCAATGCAATTGCACCTGCAACGCAAGGGCTGGCGAAAGAAGTTCCGCTTGTGCTTGAATAGCCTGTAGATCCGCTTGGCAAGAAAACACTCTCACCCGGAGCTGCTAAGTCAATGGTTGTTTGTCCGTACCCTGAGAATGTGCGCACATCACTACTATTCGATGCCGTTACAGCCACCATGTAATCACTTGAACAGCCTGTTGGCATGTCACCTACAACATCAATGTTTACGTTGTTATTGGCTGTTGCACCGCAGTTCAGAATACCTACGGATCCTAGGTCGTCATAATAAGCGCACCAAACGGGGTAAGAAGCCGGATTGGCATTATCAATTCCCCATGAAGCGTTTGTAGCAACAACAAAAGCACCTGTTGCTCCATTCGTTGTGTTGTACATATTACGCATGGTGTAAGGATAGTTGTAGGCGGCGATGACAGTTGCCTCAGACAAACCACCCATATCAACTTGCATGATTTTCACATCCCAGTTCACACCAGCACCTCCATTGCCATTATTTCCTTTGGCACCGATCATTCCTGAAACAGCCGTACCGTGACCGCCTGAGGCAATCACATTTGAATTGTTTCCTGAATTCCATCCGTTTACATCATCGATGAATCCGTTTCCGTCATCATCCACTCCATTTCCAGGTATTTCTGCTGTATTGGTCCAGTGGTTCGCAATCAAATCAACGTGGTTGTAGTTTGCACCTCCACCTTCAAGCACACAGACAACAATTTCATCTCCGTTTATGGTTGTACCCCCTGTTGTTATGTCCCATGCAAGGTCAGAATCAATGTCGTTATCAGAGGCGTCAACGTGGTGCCACTGATTTCCAATTGAAGGGTCATTCGGAAGTGTTCTATCCTCCACAATGTGGTTCAACTGTGCTGCTTTAACCCCCTTCATCTTTTGCACTTCGCGAAGCACAAATTCTGCGTCAATAGCAGCATCAAACGCTAGAAGGTAAATATTACTTAATTCAGAAAGGCACCTCGAAACGCTCAAGGCGTTTCGATAACCGAGTTCTGTTGAAAGTTCACGAGTGAGTTTAGAAGGATGCTCACCTTTTTCCATCATCACAATTAGTTCTCCGGGAATATATTCAGTTTGTTGGGCCGAAAGCGCTGATAAAAACAGGCAGCCCATGAAGAATAAGAAATACTTTTTCATTGCGTTAAGGTTATCTATTGTGCGTTTAAAGATACGAAATTCCAGTTATTGTTGCTAGATCAAATAGAGATCTATCTCTAACTAAATCCTTAACAGATATTAATTCTCTTTGGAAAGCCCTCTGCGGAGTTGTATCTTGCGCGGCCTTTGAATTGAACACCCTATGCCCACTTCAAACATTTCTTTTTCGTCAAAACTGCCCCGCGTTGGCACCACTATTTTTACGGTGATGTCTAACCTAGCAAAGCAACATGAAGCCATCAACCTCTCTCAAGGGTTCCCTGAATTTGACGCGCCTGAAAAATTAACAAAGCTGCTCGCGAAGCATGCGAAATTTGGTTACCACCAATACCTTCCTATGGTCGGCGTGGAATCACTTCGCAAAAGGGTATGTGAAAGCTTAGCAACCAGGCACCAAGTGCACTACGATGTTGACTCTGAGATAACGATTACTGCTGGCGCAACGCAAGCCATTTTCACAGCCATCATGGCTTTGGTGAAAGACCAAGAAGAGGTCATTCTTTTCACGCCTGCCTATGACTGTTACACTCCTGCTATTGAGCTTTCGGGCGGAAGCCCTGTTCACGTCCAGCTGAAAACTCCAGACTATAAAATTGATTGGGATGAAGTGCGAAAAGTGGTGAATAGACGCACCCGAATGATTCTCATTAACACCCCGCACAACCCCACTGGTAGTTGTTTAGACGCGAAAGACCTTGAGGAACTTGAGAAGATTGTTGATGGAACAGACATCATCGTGCTCAGTGACGAAGTGTACGAACACATGGTTTTTGACCAACGTAAACATGCGAGCTGTGCTGCACGAAAAACCCTTTCTGAACACAGTTTAATTGTGGGTTCGTTTGGGAAAACCTACCATGTAACGGGATGGAAAGTAGGCTACATTGCCGGTCCATCAGAATTGATGGCTGAATTCCGAAAAGTACACCAATACAACGTGTTTTGCGTAAATGGCCCAGCTCAGTTTGCGCTAGCAGATTACATTGAACAGCACCCCGAACACCCTGAAGAGTTGGCTAAATTCTACCAAGCTAAACGCGATTTATTTTTAGATGCTTTGGGTGATAGTAACTTCACTTTCACCCCATCAGAAGGCACGTACTTTCAATTGCTTAATTACAAGAATATCTCTACCAAGATTGATACGGAAGTAGCAGTTGACTGGACTTCATCTCCTGGTGTTGCCTCTATTCCAGTGAGTGTATTTTACCATCAGCCTGTTCATGATCATGTCTTGCGTTTTTGCTTCGCGAAGCACGATGCTACCTTAATTGCAGCTGCTAAAAAACTAAGCGCACTCTAGGAAGACTTGTCTGTCCTACTTTGCTTTTCATTCCTTACCTTTTCTGCTGAAACCATTGAGTCAATGACTGATTTAAACGTTTGTGTGCTCCAGGCTGATCTTGCTTGGGAAAACCCACAGTTGAATTATGAGCGCCTTGCTGGGTTGATGTCTAATCAGCGGGAGGCTGACATTATTGTTCTTCCTGAGATGTTTACAACAGGATTTTCTATGGAGCCCGCCCTCGTTGCTGAAACACACGGCCTTTCAATGGAGACATTGGAATGGATGAAGCGCCATGCTGCGCTGCTAGATTCAGCAATAACGGGAAGCATTTCAGTGCAAGAAGAGGGCAAATATTACAATCGGCTATATTGGGTTGAACCAGATGGCACAGTGATCTGGTATGATAAAAATCATTTATTCTCTTTTGCCGGGGAAGATGCGTGTTATACCGCTGGCACTGAAAGGCTCATTGTTGAATGGCGAGGGTGGAAAGTACTTCCTTTGATTTGTTATGACTTGCGCTTTCCTGAGCTAGCGCGAAATGGCTCTCTCAATGGCAATGCCAACTATGACCTCTGTATTTATGTGGCGAATTGGCCAGGAGTTAGAAGTCACCCTTGGTCTTCACTTTTGGTAGCCCGGGCCATTGAAAACCAATGCTACCTCGTTGGGTGCAATCGCGTTGGGCAAGACGGGAAAGACATTGATTACGCTGGAGACAGCATTATTCTCAATTCAAGAGGAGAACTTCTAGCAGAAGCTCTCCCAGGAAAAGCTCAACAAATCACTGCTTCATTAAGCATGCAAGAGCTTTTGGATTTCAGGGCAAAATTCCCCGTTTTGGAAGATCAGAAAAAGGCATAAAAAAAGGGAAACATTTCTGCTTCCCTTTCAATTTTATAGTGGCTTCGCTTATGAAAAGGCGTTCTCACCTGTGATATCCATTCCCGTGATTAATAGGTGGATATCATGTGTTCCTTCGTAGGTAATCACAGACTCAAGATTCATCATATGCCTCATGATTGGGTACTCATTGACAATTCCCATACCACCAAGAATCTGACGAGCTTCACGTGCGATACAAATGGCCATGTCTACGTTGTTACGCTTCGCCATTGATATTTGTGCCGAAGTAGCTCTTCCTTCATTTCGAAGTTGTCCCAATCTGTGGGTAAGCAATTGGGCTTTTGTAATCTCAGTGATCATCTCTGCGAGTTTCTTCTGTTGCAGCTGGAATCCAGCAATTGGCCTCCCGAACTGAACGCGCTCTTTCGCATAGCGCAGGGCTACATCGTAGCAGTCAAGGGCGGCGCCAATAGCACCCCAAGCAATTCCGTAACGTGCAGAATCAAGACAACTCAAAGGAGCACCCAATCCGCTTTTTCCAGTAAGGAGATTCTCCTTAGGCACTTTTACGTTATCAAAAATCAACTCTCCAGTGTCAGAAGCTCTCAAGCTCCATTTTCCTGTCATGGTAGGAGTTGTAAAACCTTCCATACCACGTTCAACTACTAAACCGTGGATGCGACCTGCCTCGTCTTTTGCCCAAACAACGGCTAGGTCAGCAAACGGCGCATTAGAGATCCACATTTTGGCTCCATTCAACAAATAGTGGTCGCCCATGTCTTTGAAGTTGGTGGTCATCCCTCCAGGATTTGAACCGTGATCTGGCTCTGTCAATCCAAAGCATCCAATGAATTCACCTGTAGCTAGTTTTGGCAAATACTTTTGGCGTTGTTCTTCGTTTCCGAATTTCCATATAGGATACATCACCAATGAGCTTTGAACAGAAGATGTTGAGCGCAATCCGCTATCACATCTTTCCAGTTCTTGCATGATCAAACCGTACGAAATCTGGTCTAGACCAGCACCTCCGTATTCCACAGGGATGTATGGGCCAAATCCACCAATTTCACCTAGACCAGGGATCAGGTGTCTCGGGAATTTCCCATCTTCAGCAGCTTGCTCAATAATTGGACTAACTTCTTTCTTTACCCATGCACGTGCTGTGTCACGAATAAGTTTATGTTCTTCGGTCAACAAATCATCTAAAAGGTAATAATCGTGACCTTGGTACAAATCAGTTCTCATTGCAGGTTATTTTTCGAGTATAAAGATAAGCAATCGTGGGCGTTCAGTTTGGGTAAGATGCCTGAAGATTGAAGATCAAAGTATAGAACAGAATTTACCCATCACTTTCACCTGATTCATAGGCTTCGTCAACAAGTAGTTCCATTGTTTTGTATGCATTAACAGCTAATTGATCAACGTGTTCATTCAACGGGTTTCCGGCATGCCCTTTCACCCATTGGAATTTTACGTTATGCTTCTTCGCAATCAGCAAGTATCTACGCCACAAATCGGCATTTTTTTTCTTTTTAAAATTGTTGCCTTCCCATTTAAAAACCCAGCGTTTGGAAACAGAATCAACTACATATTTCGAATCTGAATAGACCAATACATTTACGGGTCTAGTCAAGGCCTCCAGCGCTACGATGACCGCCATAAGTTCCATTCTATTATTCGTTGTTAGCCTAAATCCTTTGCTAAATTCCTTTCGGTGCTGCCCGAAAATGAGCAACGCCCCGTAGCCTCCAGGACCTGGGTTTCCACTAGCGCCACCATCTGTATAAATTTCTACCATGCTTAGAACAGCTCTTTTACGTTGGTGCTAAACAACTTCACTGCAATGGCAAGTAAGATAATTCCAAATACTTTACGAAGCACAGCGATGCCTCCTTCGCCAAGTATTTTACTGATGCGGTTAGTGGATTTAAGGACGAGGAAAACAAATAGGATATTCACTAAAATAGCCATTGAAATTTCAAGTTGCGTAAATTCAGAACGCAGCGAAATGATGGTTGTCATGCTTCCGGCTCCTGCGATCATAGGAAAAGCAATTGGAACAATGGTAGCCGTTTTGATGGTGGTATCATCCTGCTTAAAAAACTCAACACCCAATACCATTTCGAGCGCCAAGAAGAAGAGCACAAACGAACCAGCAACGGCAAATGAATTGACATCAATGCCCAACAAGTTAATTAATCTTTCTCCTAAAAACAGGAAAGAAATCATGATCCCTAAAGACACTAAAGACGCACGTAATTCATGGATATCACCCGCTTTTCTTTTCACATCAATGATGATGGGAATTGATCCCACAATGTCGATTACCGCGAACAAAACCATTGTTGCAGAGAAAAAATTATTCCAGTTGAACTTCATATTAAATCTGTTTGCAGAGCGCGTCAATAATGCGCGGGAAATATTGGTGTTCTAAGAGATGAACTTTCTGTGCTATGTCGGCTGGTGTGTCGTCTGCATCTATTGCAGTCCGAGCCTGAAAGAGTACCGCCCCTTCGTCATAGTTTTCATTGACCAAGTGGATTGTAATTCCTGTTTGCTTTTCGCCTGCTGCTTTGACTGCCTCATGGACCTGGTTTCCAAACATTCCTTTCCCTCCATATGCGGGGAGGAGCGATGGATGAATGTTCACCATTCTACCTTCAAAAGCGGCAACCATTCCAGATGGAATCTTCCAAACAAAGCCTGCAAGCACCACCACGTTGATTTCAGCTTCTTCGAGCCATTTTTGAACTTCACCTTCAATGAATTGGGCTTTAGTAAACGTCTTTGATGGAACGTTCCATTTTTCAGCCCTTTCTAACACGCCTGCATCTTCCTTGTTGCTCAAGACCATCTTTACCTTTACATGCTTGTAATCTGCAAAATGAGTCATGATTTGCTCAGCGTTGGTGCCGCTTCCAGATGCAAAAATTGCTATGTGTGTTGTCTTGTTCATTCTGAGGCAAAAGTAGGAAGGTTAAACGAGGGAATTGAACAATTTAACGGAATTCAGCTGAAATCAGTTATTAATCTGACTGGCAATAACTTGCATAATCCGATCAGTTGCCTTACCGTCCCATAAATCAGGAATCCTTCCGCTCTTGTAAGTTCCGTCAATCATGCTTTCAATGAGCATAATGATTCTTCCAGGATCAATGTCTACGAGGGTATTTGTTCCCACATCGATTGTGCTCGGCCTTTCTGTATTTGGACGCACTGTGAGGCAAGGAATCTTTCTGAAAGTTGTTTCTTCTTGAATCCCTCCGCTGTCAGTCACGATACAGAATGCGTATTTGATCAGGTTCTGAAATTCAAAATAGCCAACTGGGCCAAGGAGTGTAAGGTTCTCAATTGAAGAAAATCGATCCCAAAGATCAGCAGCTTCTAAACGCAGCTTCGTTCGCGGATGCAAGGGTAAAACCACTTGTTTTAGTTTGGCTGCTCTTTCGAGCAAATCAATCAATTTGTTAAGTCCTTCAACATTGTCAACCAATGCAGGACGGTGAAAGGTCATGAGCATGTATCCTTTTTCGTCAAGGCCCATTTTGCGGTATGATTGTGCCTGATCTATCTCGTGTTCAAAAGCCACCATTGTATCTATCATGGTGTTCCCCACAAAATGAATGGTTTCTTCTGCTTTACCCTCCTCTTTTAAGTGGCGCATTCCAGATTCTTCGGTCACAAAAAAGAGGTTTGTAATTTCATCTGTTAAAACACGATTGATCTCCTCCGGCATGCTCCGGTCTCTGCTGCGCAGTCCACTTTCTAGGTGGGCAATTCGAATTCCCAATTTATTCGCCGCAATAGCGCCAGCAAGGGTAGAGTTCACATCACCAACTACAACAACGAGTTGGGGGTTTTGGGTAATCATCACTTTGCTTAGTTCGCTAATAATCACTCCAATTTGGTCAGCTACATTCGTTTGCTGCGGCGGCAAAAATGTATCTGGAACAAGTTTAAACTCTTCGAAAAACACCTCAGCCATATTGGCATCATAATGCTGACCGGTATGCACAATATGCAAATCAATCTGATGCTCCGCTGCGGCCCTTTTCATTTGGGTTACCTTAATGAAATTGGGGCGAG
The DNA here is from genome assembly GCA_047636995.1 of Flavobacteriales bacterium. Classification (GTDB taxonomy): domain Bacteria; phylum Bacteroidota; class Bacteroidia; order Flavobacteriales_D; family Sanyastnellaceae; genus JAQWQB01. The sequence goes on from JBLIGQ010000019.1 coordinate 35,419, forward strand.
TCCCTATTATTACCAGTACACGTTTCACGAAGCGAAAGTAGCACATTCTCAAGGCGAATAAAACCTTTGGGTAAAGAGAACGTATACGATGGTATGAAGAAATTAGTGATATCAGGATTAGCAGTGTTCGCCATGATCAATATCGCGGCACAAGAAACGAGACCGTTGAATGCCATGATTTCTCCTAATCCAGTGAGAAATTACTGTGAAATTCGCACTTCAGTCCCTGCTGAAATAAAGGTCTTAGACTTAAAAGGCAATGTGGTTCTTCATTCTGATCAAGAAGTATTTCACGACGTCAACATGACGCATTTAGAAGAGGGTATTTACTTTGTTTACTTGATTGGGCGAAACGAGGTACAGACTTTACGTTTGGTAAAATCCTCAGGAAGAGGGTAACATCACCCTTAGCATTTTAAGGGCTTTCTTCATTACCGATGCGATAAAGACTCCATTCATTGGAGCGAATAAATCTGAACGATTTACAGCACTGACTTCAAACCATTCTAGGCATTGTGCTAAGTTATGCATTCCAACAAGTTCAATATTTGGTCTTATTTTCATGCTTGCCACTGAGGCTTTGGTTAGGTCATTTTCGGCAACTGCCTCAGTAAAGACCAATGCCTCTGACTCAAAAACAGAAACAATTTCTAGCAGTCTCTTTTTTGTATTAAGATCATCTGCAGATGTTTCTAAGAACTCAGCCATAGACTTATTCGCCCCATCCAAAGAGGTTTTGCTGCACATGCTAGCTAGGTTAATCACTTTCAACAATTCATGCGGATGATAGGGCTTGCAAACGTAGGCGTTCATGCCTGCATCTCTGCATTTAACAGATTCTGATTGCAGGACGTTAGCTGTAAGCGCGATAATAGGAATGGTTACCCCGGCTTCCCTCATCGTTTTTGTGGCTGAAATACCATCTAACACCGGCATTTGCATATCCATCAAAACGAGGTCAAAGTCGTTTTCCTTCAATGCATCAACGGCTAACTGTCCGTTTTCGCATTCAGTAATTTTGGCATCCCACAGTTCCAGAACAGATCTAGCCATCAGCCTATTCATTTCATTGTCTTCAACCAAAAGAATGCGCATGCCCTTTACAGGTGAAGTATCTGAAAACTGAGCTTTGTTTATTGCTTTTTGAGGAGGATTGGTAATCTCCATATCAAGATCAAAGAAAAAGCGAGATCCTTTCCCTTTTTCACTTTCTACTTCTATCTCACCGCCAAAAAGTTGAACTAATTGATTTGAGATGCTCAATCCTAGTCCAGTGCCTCCATAATCTCTGGAGGTGGTATCATCTTCTTGCGTAAAACTCTCAAAGATATATTTGAGCTTATCAGCTCCGATTCCTATTCCTGTATCTTCAACAGAGAACCTCACCTTTTGCATCTTTTGAGTCTCACTTATCAGCTTAACTCCCACATTTACACCGCCTACATCAGTGAATTTAATAGCATTCCCAATTAAATTGACCAACACTTGATTCAACCTTACAGGATCACCTAGCAACCAAGTTGATAATTGAGGGTCTTTTGACAACTCAAAGAAGAGGGCCTTTTCTTCTGATTTAAATTTGTTGGTTCTTTGAACATGCTCAATTACCTCATCAAGTTCAAAAGGAAGTTTTTCTACTTTAAATTCCCCTGCGCTCATTTTAGACAAATCGAGCAGATCATTTATAATGACTAGTAAATTATTAGATGCTGTACTTATGGATGTTTGATACAATCTTTGCTTTGAATTCAGGTCGGTGCCACCAAGCAAACTAGACATTCCAATGACGGCAATCATTGGCGTTCTAATTTCATGAGAAATATTCGCTAAGAATCGCTCACGAGCCTTCAATGCTAATTCAGCGCTTACTCTCGCTTCGATCAATTCTAACTCCATGGCCTTTCGACCTGAAATGTTAAAATGCAAGTCAATTGTACCCACTATTTCCCCATCAACATTTGTGATTGGAGCGCCTGAAATGAGCACCCATATCAACTCTCCATTTTTGTGTCTTATAACAGATTCATAGGCCGAAGCAATTCCTTGTTTTCGTTTTTTTAATTCACTCAATACCTGAGGTACTCTTTCTACTATGCCGAAAAATTCTTGCGGATAATTGCCTATTAGTTCCTGAGAAGTATATCCAGTCATTTCAAGAAACTGCGGATAGACTTTAGTTACTTTCCCGTCAATATCAGTCTCAATCATTCCTAACGAAAGATTTTCAATGATTCCTCTGTATTTTACTTCAGACAACTGGATTCTAGATTCTGCGTGTTTCCTGTTTTGAATTTCAGTTTGGAGCATGTCTATAATAGCCAATACGTCCTCATCATCTTTTTCTGTATACTCAGTCTGATTTTTTAGCTCCCGAAGTGAGTTCCTAAGGGCTTTTAGCACTAAGTTTTGTCTACTGGCTTCTTCCAGTAATTTCTCATTTGTTTCACTCAATTCAATGGAGCTCACTTCAACGGTATGCTGCAACAACTTATGATTCTGCTCATAGTGTGCATAGCTATCATTTACCGCATTAAGGAATGGCCTCAATTTGTCTGACACCTGGTCTTCCGCGCCAAAATGCCTTCGTATTTGCCTTTTGAGAAGCCTACTATATGATACTTCTGTATTCAAGTTATCCTTCTTTATAAGTCGTGATTGTCATGGTCTGATTGTGCAAAGAGCAAGCAGCATTGTCTTTGAATGGAGATAATTCACCATTGCTGTAGAAGCCTGAATAGACGGCATCCTTGCCTAATACCTCAATCACAGCTTCAACCTCATCTTCAATCCGCTGGCCCAGCACTAATTTTCTTCCAACGCAACTAATCATCAGTACAAACTCCGGTTCTGCATCTCCTACTTCTTTCGCTTTGAGTGCAGCATGTCCTGCTCCATCAACAATTCGATCAAAATTGGCCATCATAAACCTTCCCTTTTGAGACTGTGGAATATCTCCGGCAAATGTCATTGACCCTTCTTTCTCATCAATTGATAAAATAGTTCGTACAAGCTCTGTTTCTCCATTGTTCGTAGAAATACTCAACGGAAAGAGGAGCGCAGCCGCAGGCAACTCTGATGCTTTCTCACCGAGGTAGTTTTTATACAGTTGTAGCGCATTTTTGTTATCTAACTCGAACAGCTTGTTGCCCTTTGATTTTGTAATGGTTCGAATTGGACCAAAAGCATCCCATCCGCCCATTGATCCGTGTCCTACGATGAGCGACTCACCATAAAACCCGATTGCCACAATTGCACCGGCTAATGGCTGAGAAACTGCTCCTACAAGGGTTTGTTTGAACCTCCCACTGTCAGCGGCCATCCCTCCTGTAATGAGAACTTTCGGTCCTAAGTTTTCATTGAGTCCTTGAACAAGTTCATCACCATTCACAGAAATCCCATCTGAAATCACAAGAACATGTTTCAGACCTTCTTTCGGCAATTGGTTGGACAACGTTTTTCCGGCTTCTCTGCTTGTCTCGTAGTCTTTGATGTCGATTTGAACATGCTCAAGCCTCGTCTTTTCGAACTGAAGGGCATTTGCGACTACTGTATTGTCATTTACTTGGTCGAATTGAATTTCCCCGGCAGTGCTTGCAAGAACTACAAGTGCATTTCGATATTTTCTTTGCAGTGAGGAATGAATTTCAGCTTTGGCCAGAAGATCAATATTTCCAAAACCTAAAACCAGCTGAACAGCCTCAGCTTGTGTATTCTCATCACCAATCCAAAGCTCGGAAGGACCCCAATTAAGTTGATCAATTTTCATAAGTGGTTTACTGTTTATTCTTCTTTGAGCATCCGGTAAATGGTAGACTTTCCGATGTCCAACTTTTGCGCAACGAGTAAAACGTTGTTATTATATCTTTCAAGGTAGTGATTGATGATTCCAATAGTGTATTCTTTGAGTGATTTTTCTTCAATTAACAGACCAGAGATCCCTCTTGTTGAGGTAAAGGTGATGTCCGTGTCTTGAATTTTATTCTCGTTGCACATGACGCTTCCTAACTCCATAAGTGCTTTGAGTTCACGCACATTTCCTGGAAACGAATATTTCAAGAGTTTTTCTCTAGCTGACTCAGTAATCTCAATATTATCCAATCCATTCTCTTGCCCAAAAGCATCTACGAAATGCCGGGCAAGCATAAGAATATCATTCCCTCTGCTGCGCAGAGGCGGGAGTTCGATAGGCAAGCCAAGAAGTCTGTAATATAGGTCTTCTCTAAAATTACCGGCCTCTACTTCTTGGGAAAGATTTTTATGGGTGGCAACAACCAATCTTACATCTACTTTTCTCGTTTTGCTGCTTCCAATGCGGGTGATTTCTTTTTCTTGGAGCACTCGCAACAACTTTGATTGCATATTTGCAGGCATCTCGCCAATTTCATCAAGAAACAGCGTTCCTCCATCTGCCTCTTCGAATTTCCCAAGTCGGGCGCTATCTGCTCCCGTAAAGGATCCTTTTTCGTATCCAAAAAGTTCAGACTCAATCAACTCACTGGGTATGGCTGCAACATTAACCGCGATGAAAGATTTTTTCCTTCTGTTTGAATTGTAATGAAGACCTTTGGCTACAACTTCTTTTCCTGAGCCTGTTTCACCCGTGATACTGACTGTAATATTTGTTTGCACGGCTTTCTCCATTAGCTGCTTAACTCTTTTAATGGGCGAGCTTGTTCCAATCAAATTCGCAAAATCATAGCGCGTAACAATTTCCTGACGAAGGTCTTCTAACTCCGTTTTCAGTTCTGTATTTTCACGTACATTTTTCACTGCATTCCAAAGCCTATCTTTTGCTTCATCGTCTTTCACAATGTAGTCGTAAGCTCCTTCGCGCAGCAAATTAAGGGCTGTAGAAACATCATCCTGACCAGAGATCATAATGACCGGAATTGAGGAATCATGCGAACGAATCTTCGCGAGCACTTCACTCCCATTCATATCCTTTAGCGAATAATCCAGTGTAATAACAGAGGGTTTTTGGTGCAGATTATTCAAGCACTCTTTACCAGTAGCGAAACGCTCAACCTGGAATTCAGGATTGAGTTTCAGCAAGTATTCGAGTACTTCTCCGTACCACTCGTCATCTTCGACGATAAATATTTTAAACGGTTGAGCCATTGCTTCCCTTCATATTCAGTGTAGCTCAAATGTACGTTTCGATTTGTCTCTGCAAGTAAGGTACCATTCCTGAATGATTGTCATCCTATCCCTACAAAAATCTTTCGTTGTGCAACCTTTGTATTCTGGAGTGAGTCTTGATGATGTAACTACACTAAATTATCATGATTATGAACGGTAAGGATCTAAAAAAGACAACGAATAGTCAAGACCTATATGACTTTAGCGGTCCCCTTTGGGAAAAATACCATGAAGAAACGCGCAACAAAGTGCGTTTTCCACGTGGTTACCGTGAAGTGTCTATTCTAAAAGACTAAAACTCTTCTAAACAAAAGGCTAGAGCAACATCGCTATAATTATTATTTATTCGCTCGGTTCAGTTGAACTATTGCGATGTTGAAAGATAAAAAATGCCGGGAAGCTCCCGGCATTTTTTGTGGTGTAAAGATGATAAAAATTCATTCCGCGGGTTCATCTTTGTTTCCTCAGATTCAGTGCTCAGCTACTAGAATTCGAAATTACCTAGATCTATCAGTGACCTTTCTTTGGCCTCTATTGCTTTATCGATTGCTTCCAATCTTTCTTCTAGTTCTTTCACCATTGGGTCTTCAGGTCTATTCTGCGCGAAGACCGATAGTATACGTGAATTCACTTGATAAAGTATAGAAAGATCCTCAGTGGCTGCATCAAAGTACTTCCCTTCAAGGCTCAAGTAATATTCAATTTCGTCTTCAAAAATGGTGAATAATCTATCACTCAGTTCCTGCCCCAGACGCAAAGCCTCTTCTCTGTTAGCAGATGTCGTATTCATAGAACCTGCTCTAGTAGAATCCTGACTGCTCAACGCCAAGAGTGCTTCGGCAACCGGCAACATCACACGGTCATACGGTACATTCTTCTCAGGTGTAACAGTGAGTAACTTTTCTAGCACATCCAGCGCTCTGTCACCTTCACCCTGCCTCATCATCTCTTCAGCGAGATTGGTAAACTGAAGGCGTAAGTTGGTTGTCATACGCCTGTTGTTCTCATCCATGTAAATACCTGCACCGGTTGTATCATCCATGTTACCCCAAGCAAATTTCTCCATCACGTTGGTGTACATTTTATCAAGAGCGAACCCCCCTTGCACATTTGGATTTGGACTCTTCGGGTATTTAATAGGAACAAGGCGGTAAGCCAATCCTTCTAACCTAAAGTAGTCTTGCAATCCAATGTAGGAATCAGGACCTGTTGTTACTGCGAAATAAATTGGCCTAGACCAGTCATTGTTTTTCAGCAGCTCTAAAACCATAAAGTGATTTTTCAAGATGTACTGCTTTGGTCTTCCACGGTCATCTACAATACTCCACTGAATTGTGTCAACTACAAGCTCCATTTCTTCAGGAGTCACCACATTGTTGCTTAATAACTGTGCTTTATTTACAGGCATTGCAAAGCTGAAAGAAGGGAGTTCAAAGTAGCCTCTTCCGTCTCCGTAATCTACTTTTTTGTCATCATCTAATGCGTGCTCCACAGCTGCACCTACTTCAACATAGGGGTTCTCTAAACCTCTTGGATCACCAAGAAGCACAATGTCTCTAGTTCCTTGTCTATACTTGTCTTCTGACATCTTGAACGGAACAGGTTCAGATTCATAAGCCTGTCTTTTCATCTGGTCTATGTACCAATCTGTATTCAGTAGGCTCAAGTTTACAATGCGCACATCTGTTCGGAAGCCCTCAACTTCTTGCACGTACCAGAGCGGAAATGTATCATTGTCTCCATTGGTAAAGAGGATGGCATTTTCATCAAGTGAACTCAAGTAATTTTTCGCAAAATCTACACCTGTTCTTCGCTTTGCCCTAGAGTGGTCATCCCAACCTTGAGATGCCATAATAAGTGGCGCAATCAGGCACAAGGCAATAGGCACTATGGCTCTGACTTTGTCTGAAGTCGGAATGGTTTGCAGCAGCATTGACACTGCAAAAAGAGCCACTCCCACAGCTCCCATAAATAAAACAGTATAAGAGAATGCAAATGAATCTGCTCCACTAAACTTCTCTATGGCGAAGAAAAGTATTCCCGCACCGAAGGTCATTACCGCAATTGTGCCTAAATCTTTCCACGTAAGCTGTTTGGCTGCCCAGAACAATCCATAGACACTCAACCCTATCCAAATAGCGAAGGCGTAGAATGAGCCTACATAAGCATAATCTCTTTCTCTTGGCTGATAAGGGGTTTGATTCAAATAAACCACAATAGCCAAGCCCGTAAGTAGGAATAGAAGCGCCACAACAAAGAAGTCTTTTGGCGCACGCACCAACTGGAAAATCAGCCCTATCAATCCTAAAATCAGTGGGAAGTAAAAGAATTTATTGAACCCTTTATTGGTCAATGCTGAACTTGGGAGTTCAGCTCTATTCCCTAGTCTTTCAGAATCAATGAAATCTAATCCCGTGAGCCAATTTCCTTCAAAGGTATTTCCGTGACCTTGCTCATCGTTTTGTTTCCCTGCGTAGTTCCACATGAAATACCGTCCGTACATCCATCCAATCTGGTACTCCACAAAGTACCTCCAATTGTCTTTAAATTCAGGTTGCAATTCGCTTTGAATCCGATTGATTTCGCCTTGAATCTGTCGTGCTTTTGAATAATCACTTTCATCTTGCGACCGATTGGCTCGCATCACAGCAACCCTTAAGTCAGACTCAAGTTGCCCTTGCATGGTTTCCAATCTGCTCACATATTCTCTACCCGTTCTTATTCCTTGAGAAAGCACATCAACGAGGTATTGTGCTACCGCCTCTCGGGTGCGGTCATCAGAAAGAACGGCAAGGCGATCGTATTCGCCATTTTCCTCATTTCGGATCAATAATTCATCTGCTTCGCGCACTTGCAAGACGTCTTTCGTTCTTATTTTATATTCCCCGAAAAGCTTGTTCAGCGTGCGTTCCAATTTTCGTTTATCTGTCTGACCCTTAAGCACATCGTTTTCAACATGGAAGGCGAAGGTCTCTCTGCTCATGGCTCCTTCAATGAGCGGACTGGTATACAGCAGGCTGAGGCTATAATCTTTATAGTCACTCCATCTTTTATATTCGTTCTTATGATTGGCTTGAGATGAGTACATGCGGGGAAAAATCGTTGTGTACTCAGGGTCATAGTTCGGTATGCTCCTCTTCTTTTCACCACTATCTACATACTCCTCAGAAACGAAATATTTCTTTGTTCCATTATCAGCCACAAATTCAATGGCTTGAAATTCTGTCCTAAATGATTTGACCAACCGGTCTTCAATTCCTTTGCTTTCTTTGACACTAAAGCTTTTTACCCACGTCGGATTTCCATCATCGTACTGCCTTTCTGAGTCTGGGTCAATTGGTGTATTCCAATACTGCCCAGTAGTAAGTGGACGGTCTCCGTATTGCTCACGGTTCAAGTAAGAGAGCAATGTAAAGAGGTTTTCAGGATTGTTCTCATCCATTGGTGGGTTGGCCGAAGAACGAATTACAATCATGGCGAAGGTCGAATACCCTATTAAGACCATCATCACTCCGATTGATGAGATGTTGAGCACACGCCAGTTTCGTTTGTGCGAGAACCAAATACTGAATGCAATAACTGCAGTTACTAAAATGAAATAAACTACTGTTCCTGAGTTAAAACCCATGCCCCAGCTATTCACAAACAGCAATTCGAATTTCGATGCCAGCTTAAAGAAGCCTTGGATGATTCCTGTTTGGACGAAACCAAGCACGAACAGAGAGATCGCCCCGGTAATTACAATGCCTTTAAAAGTGGCTTTTTCGTTTCGTTTGAAATAGTAGACGAATGCAATAGCCGGGATTGCCAGTAAGTTCAAAAGGTGAACTCCAATGGATAGTCCCATGAGGTATGCAATGAGAATGATCCATCGCATTTCTCCTCCTCTATCTGCAACTGACTCCCACTTTAAGATGGCCCAAAACACCACGGCAGTAAAAAGAGAAGACATGGCATATACTTCGCCTTCAACTGCACTAAACCAGAAAGAATCACTAAATGTATAGGCCAAAGCACCTACAACTCCAGAGCCCATGATTGCGATCATTTTGCCAGAAGTCATCTCTCCCGTTTTCTCTGCCATTCGTCTTGCCATATGCGTGATACTCCAAAAGAGGAATAAAATGGTGAAAGAAGAGCAGAGTGCACTTAACACATTAATGGATGTTGCCGCATATTCAGCTGGAACAAAAATGCTGAAGAATCTGGCTATCATCATGAAGAAAGGGGCACCAGGAGGGTGGCCCACTTCAAGCTTATAAGCTGAGGCAATGAACTCACCGCAATCCCAGAAGCTCGTTGTTGGTTCAATCGTGAGAAGGAAAACGATGGTTGCTATTAACCAAACACCCCATCCGGTGTAAATATTTGTACGTTGGTATGTCATGTGCGCCAATTCAGTGTAGGCCTTAATATTGGTGGCGAATTTAGCAAATTTAATGCAGGGTGACGGACTGATAAAACACAGTCTTTCAAACGCTAATTGTGCATTTAGTTTTTTTTACCATTTTCAACTCTAAAACAAGCACAAAAAGAGGCTCACCCAAACGGGCAAGCCTCTTAAACTTAGCTATTAGTTAGCACAATTAATTCACCTTTTGAAAGCGTTCTTGCAGTGTTGAATCTTCTCCTATAAGTTGAATTACATACGTTCCAGAAGCGTAGCTTTGAATGTCTATTGTAAGCAACTGGTTCCGTTTAGTTGTTCCATTTTCCACCATTCTTCCTTGTGCATCAAAAATCCTCCATGAAGCATTTGACATTGCATGCTGCACATTGATTTGAGCGTTTGAAGGAATTGGATAAACGGCTAGCGTTTGTGTTTCGTTTTCAAGTATTCCTGTTGAACAATCTGTGTTGATTCCAAACTCAATTGTTACAGTCTGAGTCAAAGGATCAATCACATATTCGTATTCAATCACGCCATCAACGAACAATTCAAACAGAAGCGCAACTTCTAAGAATTCTTCCAATGACATGGTCATTTCATAACAGCCATCTGGAACACAGAAAGAAATGATGGTGCTTCCGCAGTTTTCATAGATCGTGAAATCACCTCCAAATGGGAAATCTAGTCCGTCTAATTCAAAAGCGATATCGAAATCTTCAAGCAAGTCCCCTTCCACATCAATGATGATGGTAACCTCTGTGCAATTATCGTCTTCTGGAACAAAGATGTTGATGCAAGTGGTTATTCCTTCTGGACACACCTCTGTTTCAATTGCAGCGCACACTTCGTATGATCCTGGCTCGTCAAATGTCCAATCAAAGGCATTACCCGTTTCAATGTATTCTCCATTCACATACCATGCATTTGGCGCATCTTGGTTGTTCGTTGCTTCAAAGAAGTAATATCCATCTTCACCTGAGGTGTACTGAAATTCCATTTCACATGGCACTTCATCGCTGCAACCCGTAATTTCAAACACTGTACAGAGTGAAATCCCTTCGCAGATTTCAGATTCGTAGTAGGCACAAACTTCGTATAACCCATTTTGAGGTGCCAACCACGTAAAGATGTTATTCTGACCAGAGAAGGACTCTTGATAGCCATCACCAAATACGGTATAGGTTACTTCTCCACCAATCTGATTCACATCAAAGATGGTGATGCATCCATTTACATCTGCACTAATTTCAGTTGGACAATCACAATCTTCTGCAATTACGTCAAAACAGATTTCCAATGTTTCACAAAACTCTGTCCCTGGAAGCAATCCGCAAATCACGTGCTCGCCTGGCTCAAGAATAAACTCAGTAGCCCACCCAGAATCGTAGTATTCACCATCTAAGAAAACATCTGGAAACAGTTGAAATTCATTGTTACCGTAGAGTTTGAGTATGAATTCTCCGCAACCGAATGTTTCAACAAATCCATCAAGATAGCAGTCATTGTTACATCCTTGGATGTAAACCTCTTCACAAAGCACCACACCGCCGCACTCTTCAGTGTAAAATTCCGCGCAAATTGTGTACCACCCATCTTCAGGGTAGTCATACCCAAACCAGTAGTTGTTATTATTGGAGAAGTATACATCATTGAAACTCCAAGCAATTGGAATGTCTGTTGAAATACCGTCTACTCTGATTTCGCTTTCGCACCCATCGTTTCCTAGAATCGCAAGTTCCGCTTCACAATTACCACCATTGCAATTTTCTACATATATTTCTTGGCAAATGTAGTGCGATCCGCATTCTTGGAGGCTGAACTCTGCACAAACTTGGTACCAACCGTCTTCTAGGAAGTCCCAAGATAACCCTGTATTGATTGTTGTCTCAAACTCAACGTCTCCTATGGTCCAAAGCACATCAGCAAAGTCTGGTAGACCTGCTACAAAAAAGTATCCGTAGCAACCTGAAGTCTCAGCATAGATGTCAAAATTACATCCACCATCACATCCGTTCGAATAGAATTCTGTGCAGAAAAAGCCATTGCAATTTTCGTCAATGTATTCAGCACAGATGGTGTGCCACCCTTCTTCGTAGACCATTACCTCATAGAATGAATCACCTAGTCCTAGGTATTCATCATCTAAGGTCCAGAACACTTCCGATTGGTCATTTGCTCCTTCTATCCAGAAAGAGGCCAAACAATTCGAATTGATTTCTGCATAGATGTCAAAATCACATGCACCATCACATCCGTTCGAATAGAATTCTGTGCAGAAAAAGCCATTGCAATTTTCGTCAATGTATTCAGCACAGATCGTGTGCCACCCTTCTTCGTAGACCATTACCTCATAGAATGAATCACCTAGTCCTAGGTATTCATCATCTAAGGTCCAGAACACTTCCGATTGGTCATTTGCTCCTTCTATCCAGAAAGAGGCCAAAC
>JBLIGQ010000020.1:0-42553 GCA_047636995.1 Flavobacteriales bacterium
GGATGCAATCCATTAAAGCGGCGCGAAAAAAAAATGGCATCAAACTTTTCTGAACTCGAAACTAAAAATCTTCCGCTCTTCCGTTGTAGATTTAAGGAAACGTAGAAATGGAAACCTAAGACTTGAGGCAAAATTTAAATTTAACTAATTGAGATAAACGATGATTTCGAAAACAACCTTAGCAAAGGCCATTTCAGATTTTCCAGAAGAATTTACACTCGACGAGCTTATTGAGCGATTGGTACTAATCACGAAAGTGAGTAAAGCTGAACAAGATGTAGCAAAAGGCAACTTGATTTCAGAGTCAGAACTTGAATACGAGATGAAAAAATGGTTCAAATAAATTGGAGTCGACAAGCTGCTTCTGATTTGAAAGACATCTTTGAATACATATCACTTGACTCAAAAAGATACGCTCAAATTCAAGTGATTCGAATCAAATCTCGAACGAAATTACTGACAAACGATCCCGATGCAGGCCGACTAGTCCCTGAGTTGAATTCGAGTAGTATCCGTGAACTAATTGAAGGGAATTACAGAATAATATACAAAGGCATAAGTGAGAATGAAATTGCAATTCTCACAGTGCATCATTCTTCCAGAAAATTCAACTAAATCGGATTGTGTGTTATTCACTTTTCAGGTGCACTGCTCAGAAGCATTCTTTATGGCCGTTTTAATGCAGGTTTCTTCCAATACCATGCATCAATGAGTGTTGTCTGCACTAAACGTCAAGGTTATGATTCATAAAATTGAAGATAGGTTTGTGACAGCTAACAACCTGACTCGTGATGCCCCTCAAGCAATAAACCCTGCCTCAAACGCTCCACTCAATTTCTCAACAGATTCAATGTGCTGCGCGTCAGGTAATCCCGCTGGTGGACCAAAAGGAGTGGTGTTCACGTCTATAATGTAAATCTTGCCATCTGTCTTATGGCGAATGATGTCCAACTCGCAAAAGTCGGCGTGGATTTCTGCAGAGAACTTGCGGATGAGCGCCAGCTCTTCTTCAGAGAATAAATCATGTGGAGTGTAAAGTTCAGAGCGGTAGATGTCATTTGTGAATCGGACGTCCCACTTTTTGATTTTTAGCCAGACAAGTGGAATGATTCCGTTCATAACAGGAACTCTGTGGTCAACTGCCAAGCCATCGTCATCTTGATTTTCAAGGATAATCTGATAAATGCAGTTAGGGACCACAGCATCTATTGGACAAGTGATGTAATGGCCATCGTGTTTGGCGTTTTCATCACTCTTCTCAACGGCTTTTCCCTTGAAGGTGAGCGGATCAATGAATGTTCCGTAGCCAAATATTTTCTGGTGCACAGCTTCAACATTGACCTTGCTGATGTCTGTGCATTTCAAATTTAAAACGTGATTTGCATTTTGAAGGTAGGCGTCTGTGCTTGTACTTTTGAGTGTGGTGTCTTCAAATAACATCACAATGTCTGCATTCTTTAAGGGCTTGTTGGTCAAACGGTACCCCAGTTTTCTAGCTATTTTGTAAATGGTCGTGCGCTTGCTCGGGTAGTCAGGATAGGTGACAATGGTTCTCAGCTTTCCCGCATTTCGAATCCCTCTGCCTACGTCGCCCGCAAATGAACGCAGGTCTTTTATCACACGCTCTGATGCCGGCATGTTCGCTCTGTAGTGGTTTCGCCATCCTCGTTTTTCCGACATCGCTCTTTATTTTGTCCACTTATTGATTTCACTCTTTCGCCCAATAGATTGAAGCAGAATGTCTTTTTCAAGCTTTAATCCGCGCGCTGGAGAGAACTCTCTTCCGTAAAAAATGATTTGAAGGTGTAATTTGTTCCATTTCTCTTCCGGAAACAGTTTTTTCGCGTCCTTTTCAGTTTGCGTTACGTTTTTTCCATTCGTCAATCCCCATCTGTACATCAAACGGTGAATGTGGGTGTCAACAGGGAAGGCGGGAACACCAAAAGCTTGCGACATCACTACTGAAGCTGTTTTATGTCCAACACCAGGGAGCAATTCAAGATCTTCAAATGTCTGCGGAACTTCGCCATTGTGCGTTTCCAGAATCATTTCAGAAAGCCGATGAATGGCCTTTGATTTGGCCGGAGACAATCCACAAGGTTTGATGATCTCTCTAATTTCTTCTACCGTCAACTTCACCATTTCCTGAGGGGAATCAGCCCGTTCAAACAGCAATGGGGTAATGAGGTTGACACGCACATCTGTGCATTGCGCAGACAAAAGCACGGCAATGAGAAGGGTGTAAGAGTCTGTGTGATCCAATGGAATAGGCACTTCTTGATAAAGCCCTTCCAAAGTGTTCATTACAATTTCGGCTTTTTCCTTCTTCGTCATTAGTTGAAAACTGTTTCTGAAACATGTCCTTCAGTTAAAGCAACACGCTTCGTCCACCCGTTGAAACGAAAATCGACTTCGTTCTTTTGGCCTTCAAACAAATCCAATAGCAATGAGTTTGTGACGGTGATTGTGTTTATGCTAGGCGGACGGATGTACTCAAGGTAGCACCAGGTGATGTCGTTTTCAACTTCCTTTCCAATGAACGTAAAGCGCAATGGACGGTCATTTATGGCCAAGTTAAAGTTGGTTCGAAGGTAGTCTTGGATGAAACGATCTGCATCTTCTAGTTCGTTTTCACCGCCTAAATTGAAATCAGGTTTGAACTTTTGTTCTAGGATGCGTTCGAGGTCGTCTGTGAAAAACTTCATCTCTACTTCAATGGTGTTCGACATCACATTTTCCCGAACAATGGTAAAGCTGTGGTAAAACTTGTGATATTCAGCAGGTTTCGCCCCAAAAGAAAGAAGAGCGATGCCCAAAACACCAAAAAAGCGAAGTGCTGCGGAAGTGAATAAGTGCTTCATAACTGATGTAAAAGTACAACACATCTGAAAGAGGGGGTGTGTTGTGAAGCGTTATCTTTGCATTCAGGTATGGGAACACTATTGAAAGACAATCGGAAAGCGATTGTAGAAGCGGCCAAAAAGATTGTAATCACAGCGCATAAATCGCCAGACGGTGATGCGGTGGGTTCTTCATTGGCATTGTATCATTTGTTGAAGAAAATGGGGAAAGACGCAACAGTCATTCTTCCAGATCCCTTCGCAGTATTTTTGAAATGGATGCCCGGGGCAGATGAAATCGTTTTTCACTCAAAAGAAGAAGAACGCTGCGCGGAACTTATTTCAGAAGCTGATTTGATTTTTTGCTTAGACTACAATGTACTCCACAGAACAGGAAAGCTGGCACCGCTCTTGGAAGCGCAAGTAGGGAAAAAGAAATTTATTCTTATTGACCACCACCAGCAGCCAGACACGTTTCCTGATGTACTTATTTCTGACACTTCTTCTTGCTCAACAGCAGAGCTTATCTATGAATTTGCGGTTAGCTTAGATGCTGAAGATCTGGTTGATGCGACCATAGGAAGTTGCATTTACTGTGGAATTGTGACTGATAGCGGGAGTTTTAGGTTTCCTAATGTAAAGCCAGAAACACATGAAATTGTGGCTTCATTGCTGAGGAAAGGTGTTGACCATGCCGCAATTCACAGGGCCATTTATGATACGAACAAAGAGGACCGCATGCGTCTTGTGGGGTATGCGCTGAGCGAAAAGTTAGTGGTCAATCGCGAACTGAAAACGGCCTACATCTCATTGTCTACAGAAGAATTGCTTCGGTTCAACTACGAATCAGGAGATACTGAAGGATTGGTAAATCAGGCGCTTTCGATCAATGGAGTGAATTTCGCTGCTTTTCTAAGACAAGCAAATGACATCGTGAAGATTTCGTTTCGTTCACAAGGCGCCTTCAATGTAAACCTCTTCGCCCGCGCTCATTTTGACGGAGGCGGACATAATAACGCGGCAGGAGCAGCTACAAGTGAATTGCTTGCTGAGGCGGTGAGCAGATTTGAAAGCCTTCTTCCTACTTACGCTGCAGATTTGAACTACTGATATGAAGTGTTTCTCAATTCCGTTTCTTCTTCTTCTAATCATGGGCGCTTCCTGTGGTGATGGGAATAAGCATCAAAAACAATATACCGAGGCTGAAATTCGCGACCAACTTATTGACTACAATAAGGGGAAGATGAACAGCGAGGATGACTACATCACATCGTACGTAGAAAGCCATCAATTGGACATGCAAAAGTCTGATACGGGCATGCGTTTTCTCATTGCCCATACGGGCGAAGGTGATTCTATTAGAGTTGGAGAACCAATTGAAGTGGGGTATGATATTAGGTTGGATGACAGTACTTTATGTTATTCAAGTAAAGTGAGTGGCCCATTGCAAATGTTGGTAGAAGGATCAGAAGCACCCCCCGGATTTCATGAGGTTGTACAGAAGATGAGACGCGGTGATAGTGCACGGTGTATTTGGCCTTCAAGACTCGGTTATGGCATGACTGGAGATCTGCATAAAATCCCTTTGAATGCTGTTTTGTTGGTCGATTTAGAAGTGAAGAAATAAATGAATAGAATCCTGCTCTTCGGAATAATTGTCCTCATGTCTTGCAATGCCCCAACTGATGGCTATGTGCATTTAGACAGTGGGGTAAAACGAAAATTACTCGGTTTCGGTGATGGGTCAGATCAAATGAGTGAAGCCGTTTATGCCGTCATTGGGATAAAGTTGACCCCCGCAGGATTAGATTACTTTCATTACGATTCAGACATGGAGTTTGATCCGGCCGAATATGATTGGGATACAAACAGGCTCATGATAAGTGAGTTGGGCGGCATGCGTTCAGGAGATAGCATTGAGTGGATTGTTCCGTACCGGGAAATCAAAGGCCTTTTTTGTGACGAATACGTAATAGACGAAGTTGACATAAGTGACACAGCCTCAATGCGTTTGGTAGTTTCTACGCGTGTAGTTTACACGGAAGCCAATTATCTGAAAAGCCCAGAGCGCGCTGAAAAGATGCGGCAATTGGAAGAGATTCAGTTTATAGAACAAGAGATTTACGTGCTTGGATTGAGAGACAGCCTGAAGTGGAAGAACGGAATTTACGAACGTGTTTTGAAGCAAGGAGATGGGAAGCGGTTAAGTTACGGCGATGAATTGACGCTTGGTTTCGAAGGGTATTTCCTCAACAATGAACTTTTTGATTCGGCCGTTGATTCTGCAACCTTCATGTATTTCCCTTACGGAAAATCAGATCAAGTCATTCGCGGATTGGAGATTGCTTTGTCAGGAATGGGTGTAGGAGATGAGAAAGAAGTGTGGATTCCTTCGCACCTTGCTTTCGGGGTGAAAGGCTCTGGGCACAACATCGTGCCACCAAGCACACCTGTAAAGTATACGCTTCAAATTGTTGATGTGCTCACGGCTGATTCAGCAAATGCGCTTCGCGAAGCTGCCCAAGAAATCCCCTAAAAGTGGTATATGTTTGCTTGATTCGATGAACGAAATTGCAACAAAATACACTTCGTGAAGAACATCGTCATTATTTCTCTAATCCTTGTCACTTTTATTTCCGTTGGATTTGGAACGTACAATTCTGGCAAAAAGGAAGATAAAATCAGTGAACTGAAGAAGGAATTGGTTTCTGAGCGCTCAAAAGAGGCGCCTGTAGCGCATGAGGAAGAAGAATATGAGCTTGCAATGGCCATGGGACACCTTCAGCGTTTTGCTGACAAGCTTTATTTTGCTGGGAAAGCGAAGAACTGGAAGCTCAGTGACTTTTATGCGCATGAGCTTGAAGAGGTGATGGAAGAAATCATTGATCATCAGATCATTGAGGACGACAAGAATGTGAGTGATTTAGTTGAGCGCATGGCTTTGCCTTCATTGGCAGCATTGGACGAAGTCATTGATTTGCAAGATGCAGCAGGTTTTATGGATGCATATTCGGGCTTGGTTACTTCATGTAACAGCTGCCATGCAACGATGGAGCACGAGTTTATTCGCATTATAATCCCAACGATTCCAAGTTTTTCAAACCAGGATTTTAATCCGTAACCGAGAATTAAATACATTTTAGGTGCATTACTGACAACATTTTCACTGTATCGCGCGTAGTATTAGCAAGATATGAGAAGTGCCACCTTACTATTCGTTCTCTTTACATGCTCCATTTTAAGCGTTCAAGCGCAAGAAAGCATCGGAATTGGTATCAGTAATTATTCGCCAGCGAATAGTCTGTTGCTGAATCCTTCGTCCATTAGCGATTCCAAAGCATTTATGGACATTCATCTTGCGGGGTTCAGTGTCTTCGCAAGAAACAACCTCGCTTTTTTCCCCGCAGGAACGGGAAATGCACTAAATCTGGGAGGGTTCAACGGAACAGTGCCTAGTTACGATCTTTCTAAATCGTCTTACAGAGCCTATGTTGATGTACTTGCGCAAGGACCAACCATTACAACACAAATTGGAAAGCATGCTTTCGCCCTTTATACCGGAGTTCGAACAGTAGCTGATGTGCGCGGTGTTGGAAGCCGAATGGCAACCTACGTTCTAGAAGGTTTTCAATACGGTCCTTTCATTGGCGAAGAGACGCGCATTCGGAATTTGCGCGCTACGGCTTTGAGTTGGGCGGAAGTTGGGTTTACCTACGCTACCATTTTGAAGCAGTCTGGAAGGCAATTGATCACGGGAGGAATTCATGTGAAACGCCTTATTGGAATTGCTGGTGCCGGTTTCCGATTGAATGATTGGCATTTCACGGTTGAAGATTCTACACAGCTCACCACACACAACATTTCAGGCCAATACGGATTCAATGAACCTGCTTTCAATTCTGGGAGTGGATGGGGAGTAGATATTGGGTTTACCTACAAGCAAACACTAGAAGGTGTGGGGAATTATGTTCCGCACAGCAAAGAAGGTGGGTGCAGAACATGCGATTACAAATTCAAGTTTTCTGTTGCGCTGTTGGATCTAGGGCGAATTAAATTCGAACCAGAGTTTTACACGAATACTTTCGATGAAGGGGAGGAGACGAGCTGGGAAAACTTTGAAGGCGAAAATCCGGATGATGTAAACGGCATTGCGAACTTAATCGGGGATAATTTCAGTTTGGTAGATGAGGGAGACAAGGCCCAGTTCAGGGTAATTCTTCCCGCGGCTTTGAGTGTTCAGTATGATTACAATCTGGGCTACAACTTTTACTTGAATGGTTCTTGGGTACAAGGGATTCCTTGGAAAAACAGTTTCGGACTTCAGCGTCCGTCATTGCTTTCATTTACGCCCAGATGGGAAATTAAAAGATTTGAAGCAGCCTTACCCATTTCGCTATTTGAAATGCGGACGCCCATGTTAGGAGCTATGCTTCGTTTGAACAGCATCATCATAGGGACTGATAACCTCGGAGGGCTCATTGGGGATGGTGATAAGTATGGAGCAGACTTCTATTTTCATGTGAAATACACGCTGTTCAAGACCTGGGGATGTCGAAAAGTAAAGGAACGCACTCCACGCGCTGGGAAACCAAGCGGAAAAGTTGTTCCGTGTGCTAGTTGGTAGGGAGTCTGTTTAGAAAAGACTCAGTAGCATGATTGAGTAAGTTGAATACATTTTCAAATCCTTCATCGCCTCCGTAATACGGATCGGGCACTTCTTTAAGCTTTGTGGCTTCAGATTCATCTAAGAATAATTTCACTTTAGAACGTGCTTCTTGTGTTTGAGCAAGTGCGAGCACATCAGCTAAGTTTTGCCTGTCCATCACAAAGATATGATCGAAGTTTGTGAAATCAGTTACATCAAATGGGCGGGAGCGAAGGTCAGAAATATCTATTCCGTGCATTTTCATGTTCACAATAGCTCTAGGGTCTGCTGTATGACCCAAGTGCCATGAGCTGGTTCCACAAGAGTCTGTTTCAATCTGCAGTCTTCTTGAGCGAGCGGTTTCACGCAAAATACCTTCCGCCATTGGCGATCTGCAAATATTACCTAGGCATACCATTAGCACTTTAGTCATGGGGAGGGAATCTTACATCAATGTAGGTCTATCACCTACAGAAATCGTTTGTCTTCGAACGTAAGTATACAAAACAACAGTTGACATGCGTAAATTTAAGTGCTTAAAAGTGCTGTTCATTCTTCCTTTTATGCTTTTTATACTCGGTGGGACTGGGTGTCAAGTTCAAAAGAATGACTTTCACAAAAAGAAATGGAAGATGAAAAAAGGTCATCCGCCCATTCAGAGGTATTACAGCAAGTGGTCTGTTTTGAACAAACACAAGAATAAGAGCAAGAGGGAGTATAGGAAGAAATAGGATAAAAAAAACCCTAACGAGCTTTGTTGCTGTCAGGGTTTTTTGAAGGTTATTGGATGCTTAGCTTTTTCTCTAAGTCATCAAGGTATTTTCTGAAATGCTTATCGGTTTCCTGCAGGTTGTTAACTGTTCTACATGCGTGAAGCACAGTAGCGTGGTCTTTTCCTCCACAGTGAAGGCCAATGTTAGCAAGCGATGACTTCGTCATTTTCTTCGCGAAATACATGGCGATTTGTCGTGCTTGAACGATTTCTCGTTTTCTTGTTTTCGATTTCAACAACTCAATTGGTAGGTCGAAGTAATCACAAACCACTTTCTGGATGTAATCTATTGATACCTCACGGGCTGTGTTCTTCACAAACTTATCAATCATCTGCTTCGCAAGGTCAAGGGTGATCGACTTGCGGTTCATAGAAGCTTGAGCGATGAGTGAAATCAAAGCGCCTTCTAGTTCACGTATGTTTGTAGTGATGCTGTATGCAAGGTATTCTACCACTTCTTTTGGAAGCTCGATTCCGTCTGCATACATCTTCTTTTCAAGGATTGCGATGCGCGTTTCCAAAGAAGGAGTCTGAAGGTCAGCACTCAATCCCCATTTGAAACGAGAAAGCAAACGTTGTTCCATTCCTTGCATTTCCACAGGAGGCTTATCACTTGTAAGCACAATCTGCTTTCCTGTTTGGTGAAGGTGGTTGAAAATATGGAAGAACACATCTTGTGTTTTTTCCTTGCCGCTGAAGAACTGCACATCATCAACAATCAGTACATCCATCATTTGATAGAAGTGACTGAAATCGTTCACGCTGTTGTTCTTTACCGCATCAATGAACTGGTGCGTGAATTTCTCAGAAGAAACATATAGAACAGTCTTTTCAGGAGACTTGTTTTTAATTTCAATTCCGATTGCGTGTCCAAGGTGGGTCTTTCCTAGACCTACGCCTCCATAAATGAGCAGAGGGTTAAAAGAAGTTCCTCCAGGTTTGTTTGCTACCGCGAATCCAGCTGATCTAGCTAAACGGTTGCAATCGCCCTCAATAAAGTTGTCAAAAGAATAGTTAGGATTCAGGTTAGAATCAATGTTCAGCTTACGAAGACCCGGAATGATGAATGGGTTTTTGATTGGGCTGTCACTCATATCGAGTGGCATTGATACCGAAGGATTCTTAATGGCCTTCTTGTTGGTAGTAGGAACCTTAACCGTGTAGGGGTTGGCATTGTCATAGTTGTTCTCCATGATAATGCTGTATTCCAATCTGCCATCTTGGCCAAGCTCCTTGCGGATAATTCGTTTCAATAAGGGCACATAGTGCTCTTCCAGCCATTCGTAAAAGAACTGGCTTGGAACCTGAATAGTTAACACGTTCTTTTCCAACTTGACCGGTTTTATGGGCTCAAACCAAGTCTTGAATGCTTGCATACTTACATTGTCTTTGATAATATCAATGCAATGTTGCCAAACCTGATTATAGTCCTTTGTCATGGTTGTTTTAAAATAAAGGGTGTTAACAAAAAGTTACTGCTTAGGGTGCTTTTTCCCTCAGAATGTATTATTCGTTTGGGAACACAAATATTTGGAGAAAAAACTGAAAAAAAAAATGGTTACCCTATTGACTTTTTGATATTTTCATTCTGAGTGCTCTTCGTCGGAAAAGTCTGATAATACTGCAAAGCATAAAAAATAATGTTGCGATTGCAGATTTGATTGCCTAGCTTGAAAGCCATTTTGCAGTACCCTTGGTGTTCTCTCTACACATTTCCAATTTACACCCTTTTTTTAGAAGTACTTAATGCCAGTATCTTAACTTTGAGATAAAGTCTTAATTAAAAAAAAACACCTTTCTTTTTTACGCAACAGATGCACACTTCAACAGTTGAAATTAGAGTACGTTATGCCGAGACTGATCAGATGGGATTTGTCTATTACGGGAATTATGCCACCTATTTTGAGGTTGCCCGAGTTGAGGCACTTCGGAGCCTAGGATTAAGTTATAAAGAAATGGAGGTCCAAGGGGTGATGCTTCCTGTGGTAGATTTTAGCATAAAGTACCATGCACCTGCTACTTATGACGACCTTATTTTGGTGAAAACAACCATCAAAACTATGCCTACTAGCAAGATTCACTTCACCTATGAGTGCCTTCACGGTGATAAAGTATTAACAACTGCAGAAACAACACTGGTCTTTGTTAATAAATCTACAATACGGCCTACAAGGTGTCCGGATGACTTGCTAGTGGCGCTTCAGCCTTTCTTCACGTAAGGCACTGTCTTTTTAAATCACCGGCATTTTAAAGCACTAAAAAACGGCAAGCCATTTAAGACTTGCCGTTTAGAGAATAACGATGATTCGGGGTATTCTGAATTAATTTCTTGAAAGAGAGGCAGTGGAATTCTGTTTTACTGATGAAAGGAAATGATCAAAGGCCAATTTGGCATAATCCATATCCCATTCCATTCGCTCCTTTGCAGGAACATAAACACATTTGGCCATAGGTCGTTTTTCACACGAGGAAAAATCGCTCTCTTTAGGCAGTTGAAATAGGGAGACATCAGTAAACATCTTGAACGACTTCTTGTTTTCGATGGCGTCTACATTAGAAGCGTCAATGGTGAAGCTTTTAGAGATGTATCCTTCTTTACTGAAAGTAACGCTGTATTTTTTTCCGCTTTCAAGCACAACAGAGTAGAATCCTGTATTTCGATTAGGCTTCATGCTGATGGTGTCTTTAGCGCAAATGACCGTGACCATTACATGATCTACAAATGTGGTTGGCTTGTTTTCTTGAGGAGAAATGACTTCCTGTATTTGGCTGTCTATGACGTTCCCATAAAGTAACACTTTTGGTAAATCAGCCAATGCTCCAAAACTCATTAGAACACAAGTAAACATAAGTAAGGTAGTTTTCATAAAGGTGGGGTTGTGGTTCTATACCTACCCTTATACTTCCCTTTTTCCTACAAGGTTACACTTTGGACTGTTTAATTGACTGAGCATGATAGATGTTAATTGTCGTGTTCCCTTTTTCGAAGCTCTGGAAGCACCTTTGTTTCATTCTCTTTTGCAATCTCTTCTTTCAATTGCTCCAATGATTCAGGGAGAATATCATCCAATACGGGCTGTCCGGCATTGACCCAAGCAGTAAACCAGAGGCTTCCTACCGTAATAACTGCTTCGCGCATTCTGCGCTCTACTTGTCCGTTCAATCTCTGGTGGTAATCATTGCTAAATTCTTCTGAATAGACTTTCACCAGCATGCGTCCTCGTTCTTCATAACTGAACTTTCGGTCTTCTGGGTACTCTTCGGTGAGTTCTTTTTCAAATCGAAGTACACTATCAAGCGCGTTGTGACTTGCCTCAACGACCTCCCACGCTTTAGCTAAAGGAGATTCTATATAGGACGCTTGGCCAACAAAGAAGTCATAATTAGGTTCATACAGTTCTGGTAACCTGCTTTCCCAAAAGCCATGAATGCCATATTGACCTGAGAACTGACCATTATAGTTTTCAGTAGTATGCAATGGAACGTGGGCATCTGCAACATAATGTCCGATCTCTGCTGAATTTCTTAAAATGCGCTTGAGGTTCTTCTCTTCGAAGGCTTTTGTTAGACGGTAGGTCATGGTTGAAATGTGCCAAGGCACAATTCCGTATTCCATTAAAGTATCCTCTGAGAACTTTTCCACGGCATCATTCCAGTGCCTTGGCATGAGCAAGAATGGATTGCAGTGAGGTTTATCTTTGCAGTAATGATCGATGTCAATGAAATGGCGCGGCGCTTCTCCTTTAACGCCATACCTTCTTTTGTCTGGATCTACCGCGTGCTCTGAAATGAAGTTGATGTGTTCTTTGTAAAAGCCAAAAAGTTCTTGAGGCAAAGTGAAAACCGCTAATTCATTGATGCGCCTGTGCGCGAAAAAACCCCAGGGCGCTTCAGCTTTAAGCGGGAAAGCCGAAAGGCAGAAGATTAAAACAGCAAGTTTAGACAGCTGTTTCATAGTCAAATTCTAATTTCACTAATTTTCCGTCCTTCATAATTGGAATGCACGTTAGCGTGTTAGGCGTGAGGCAGTACTTGACGTCTTCATTCAAGTTTAATTTTCTCAATCGTCGTCTGTGTGATGAGGCACGCAGAAAGCTGAACATATTTTCCTTGGCTGACCGGTAAATGAACTTTGCTGCAATGGTTGAGTCTTCCTCCGCTTTGAATTGTCGGGATTCAATGAGCTGATCGGCAATAGCTCCGGCGCAGATGGTGTCTTCTAAGTTGAATTTATCTTTCCATCCCGATCCAAGAAGTAAGACATTTTTATTTTGATCAAGAAGCCATTTACAAACGGCATCTAGGTTGTTCAATGAGCCAATGATTAGGGTAGGAATTGAACTCGCTATTTGGATTGCTTTTGTTCCATTGGTGGTTGTAAGCACGACCGATTTCCCTTTGAGCTCTGGCTTTAGAAACGAATAAGGAGAGTTTCCAAAATCGAATCCTTCTACAATTTTACCGCCTCTTTCAGCAGCCACTATGTATCCCTTGTCTTTATATTCTTGCGCTTCTTCTATTGTTGCAACAGGAATGACTTCGCTCACACCGTTTTCAATTCCAGCACAGATAGCAGACGTTGCACGAAGCACATCTATCACTACGCAGATCTCATAATTGCCTTTATAGAGTTCAAATTGTTTTGGCGAAAAGCAAACTTCAACCCATTTTCTATCGTCTCCTTTCATGCCTTGTAGAATGGTGGACGAACAACAATCGCCTTGATGACCTTGTTCCGTATTTGAATTCCAATTTCGGTTTCTTTGGCGGCATTTGCTTTTGTTACGTACCCCATGCCGATTGCTTTGCCAGTGCTGGGACTCATTGTTCCGCTGGTGACTTCGCCAATTTCATTTCCTTCTGAGTCTACAATCACATAGCCATGTCTCGGAATTCCTCTTTCGAGTAGTTCGAATCCAACAAGCTTTTTTGTTACACCTTCTTCCTTCTGCTTTTTTAAAGCCTCTGAATTGATGAAGTTCTTGGTGAACTTGGTGATCCATCCAAGTCCAGCCTCAAGCGGTGAAGTGGTATCATTGATGTCGTTTCCATACAAGCAGAAACCCATTTCCAATCGAAGCGTGTCTCTTGATGCCAGTCCCGCAGGTTGAATTCCAAATTCTTGACCTGCTTCCATTACAGCTTTCCAAACTTCGGCAGCGCCTTTATTGGGAACGTAAAGCTCAAAGCCTCCTGCGCCGGTGTAACCCGTTGCTGAAACGATGACATCTGGCACGTTTGCAAATCTTCCCATCGCAAAAGTGTAATACTCCATTCCTTCCAAATCAAGGTCTGTGAGTGCATTCAAGGTCTCCACTGCTTTGGGACCCTGAACAGCTAAAAGCGCATAATCATCGCTTAAGTTGGTCAATTTCGCATCGAAAGTGTTGTGGCTGTTGATCCAGTTCCAGTCTTTTTCAAGGTTAGAAGCATTCACAACAAGCAGATATTCATCTTCCTGGATTCTGTATACAAGCAAGTCATCTACAATGCCACCATTTGCATTTGGGAGACATGAATACTGCACTTTGCCATTCACTAGTTTGGAGACATCATTGCTTGTTACAAATTGCAACAAATCAAGTGCTTCAGGCCCTTTCACGTGGAATTCGCCCATATGTGAGACATCAAAAATGCCTACTTTTTCACGAACACAAATGTGCTCATCTGTAACTCCTGTATATTGAACAGGCATTTCAAACCCTGCAAATGGAACCATCTTTGCTCCCAATGCAACATGAACATCATGAAGTGGTGTTCTTTTCAAATCTGTAGTAGTGCTATCCATATTTCAATCTTCTTCGAGCAAATGTAGGAATTTGTGACGTTGGGAACGAAGGGAATAGTGTTCCTCAATAAAAGGCCTGCATTTTTCAGCATAAGCCTGTCTAACGGTATGATTTCTGAGCAAAAAGGAAATGACGTTCTTCCATTCTGAAAGTGAGCTGCAAAGTACACCTCGGTCATGATTTCCAATAAGCTTCGTGTTTACTCCAACGGGGCTTGCAGCGGGAACAATCCCAAGTGCTTGGTATTGGATTACTTTCAACCCGCATTTCCCCTCAGCCCATTCCTGATCTGTCAAGGGCATCAATCCGATGTGAAAATGAAGTAAATCTTGAATTTCTGTTTCTTTCGCCCAAGGAATAAAGCGCATTGGAGGGAATTCAATTTCAGGACGAACATCACTAATGACCACCAATTCAAAGGGGTTTGTTTTACAGAGCTCAGAAAGCGCCGGAATCAAATCTATCAAATAGGGCAGCGTAGAGTGGGAGCCTGTCCAACCTATTTTCGGGAGTTCTGTTGCTTGATTTTGAAGGGTGTTATGCACGCGCTCTGTATCAACTACGGTAGGAATCAGAACAGAATTTGGATTGTAGGTCAATGCTTTTTCGAGCAAGAATTCATTTCCGCAGACATTGGTGTGCGCCCACTTCATCAGTCGAAGGCTATTTCTATAGGGCTTCAGCCATGCGAATTTCGCGTTAGCAGAGGAGACATTTGGCATCCAAACGGCATCGTCAAGTTCGAAAATAGTCTTTTTGGCGAAGAACTTACACACCAAGTAGTTGTAGAGTGTAAACCCAAGTGGGGCTGTTTCACGGTGAATCCAAACCACATCGAACGAACGCATTTTTAATAGGAGAAGATAGCGTCTGACAAAGCCTTTAAGAATTCCGAATGCCTTCTTTCCAGTCTTTCCTTCTTGAAAATAATCTGCATATACCGCTTCTGAAATGAAGGGCTCATAGACAAAATCAATGTCTGCGCCGCGCATTTCAGCCTCGTAAAGCTCTAGTCTAAAACGCTGACTAGGAGCTTCTTTTTGAGGATAGGGGACTAGGAATAGGACTTTGCGTTTGGACATTCGTTTATAAATGCTCCTTAATGTAATTCAATACTTTGGTCATCAAATGCACACGGTCTTTTCCTCTAACGTTGTGCGGATGTCCGGGATAGGGGTGGAAATCTACCTGTACTCCTTCTTCAACACATGTTTGCTGAAAGGTCATGTTGTGTTGCATGACTACAACGTTGTCTACCGTTCCGTGAATCATCAATAAATCACCTTCTAGGTTGCCAACATGGTTTTTCAAATTTGAGGTTTCATATCCGTCCAGATTGTCTTGAGGGGTGTCCATGTAACGTTCTGTGTACATCACTTCGTAGTATTTCCAGTCAATTACTGGTCCGCCTGCAACGCCTACTTTAAACAAGCCTGGTTTTCTCAACATGAGTGAAGTGGTCATGAAACCACCATAGCTCCAACCATGCACGGCCAAGCGATCTGCGTCAACGTATGGGAGTGTTTTCAAGTAATTTACACCACTTTCTTGGTCTTGCATTTCCATTGTGCCGCATTGTCTGTGAATGGCTTGCTCGAAATCTCGTCCTCTGTTAGATGAACCTCTTCCATCAACCGTAAAGATAATGTAACCCTCTGCAGCCATGCTGTGCATCCAAAGTGGAGCTCCTGCTAGCCAAGAGTTTCGCACCAACTGCACGTGTGGCCCATTGTAAACGTAGACCAGCACAGGGTATTTCTTCGACTCATCTATACCTGGAGGAGTGATCATTCTGCACCAAAGGTCTGTTTGGTCTTCGCTGAGAATAGAGAAAACGGTGGTTTCTCCAATGATTCTTCCTTCCAAAGGGTTCTCCGCGTTCTGGATTGTAGCACCTTCTTTTCCCGTTACAGTTAAGATTTCCACTTTACGCGGAACGGTCAGGCTGCTCCACGTGTCAATGAGGTAGTTGCTTGATGAAGAGAGTTTTGACGAATGGGAACCAGCTGTTTTGGTAATTTGAGTTACCTTCATTGAAGAGAGGTCTACCTTATACGTGTGCTGTTCTGTTGGATTGGTTCCTTGTGCAGAAACCACAGCAAATTTCCCTTTTTGCTCAAAGCCAATGATTTCATTGATGGGGAATTCAACGGTTGTTTTTCCTAAAAGCTTTCCTGAAGTAGAATATTTGTAGATGTTATTGAATCCGTCTCTTTCGCTAAACCAGAGAAACTCTTTGCTTTTTCCAGGGGCGAAAATAACGGGCTGCTCCGGTTCTACATATTTGGTGCTTGTTTCAGAGAAAAGCACCTTTTCTTGTGTACCATCAATGGCATTGAAACGGATGAGCTGCATGCTCTTCTGATCACGCATGACGATTGCGGCATAGATGAATTGATTGTCTGGAGACCAGCCTATGTTCGTGATGTAAAATCCATCTTGAGGACCTTCGAATGGAATCGATAAATAAATTGTTTTGCCTGTTTTGACATTATATACGCCAGCAGAAGCGAATTCACCTGGTCCGCCTGCCATTGGATAACGAATCATGTCTACTGAAGCAGGTGTGGTGGAATAATCTACAAGTGGATATTCAGAAACTGTTCGTTCATCTTTTTGGTAGAAGGCCAAACTGTTTCCATCAGGAGACCAGAAAAGCCCCTTTACAATTCCAAACTCACTCCGTGCAATTGCTTGTCCAGCAACAATCCCATCTTCTAGGTCGGTTATTTTCAGGACTCTGTCACTTGTTGAAACAACAACATTGTTTTCTTTGGTGAAAGCGAAATTGCCAGAAGCTTCATGAAATTCAATGTTGTTGCCAGAAGGTTTTAGAACCCACTTTGTGGCTGTTTGGTTCGTGACATTCAATTTGTAGTACTGATTCCCATTGGAAAAGTAGCAAACATCTCTGCTAAGCCAAGTGATGTATGGGAAAGACTTAAGCTCACCTTCAATGAGTGCATTTAATTCATCTAGAGAGATAGAGCGCAGGACTTTGTTTTGGGGCGACAAGATTTTAAGGGTGTTGTCTTCAATGTGAGACCACAAGTCGGCGTCTTCGACCCATTGAACCTGTTTCATTTGCTCAGGCCCTAATTCAGACCGTTGCAGCATAACCGCATCTTCAATGCTGATTTTCTGGGCAATGAGCGAAATTGTAAATAAGATTAAGGTAGAAAGAAGTAAGATGCGTTTCATAAAGCTGTAAGTTTCACTTGTCTATTCAAGACGGGAGTTCAAATATAGCTGACCAAATGCAATCATCAGACTAACTCTTCCTAACTTTGTAACATGAGTCAACCTAAAATCATTATTTCAGACCGAGCTGTGAATTCACTTCGAAGGGTTTTGGACAACATCAAGTCTACTTCTTTGGTAGGAGCTGAAGAGGCCAGAGTTGTGATAATGAATAGAATAAGGAAGCTTTCTGCTAATCCCGTAGCCGATTCACGCAAAGCAAATTTCATCACGCTTGAAGGTGAATTCAGATCTGTATTGGCTTGGAATTACCGCATTTATTATAAAGTGCACGAAAAGCAAGTTATAGTGCTTGACATTTTTTTAGACAAGGACTAAGGTTCTTCCTCCACGGGAATTAAACCTACCTCGTTTATGTAGTAGCCACGAGCTCAGCTCGTGGGGAAAAGCGCCATACGCGTGGGGAATACGACCGCGCATGGAAAAAAAGACTACTGCAAATAAAGTGGCGCCTCAGGCCCCATGTTGAGCAATAAATCTAGAATAGAGAGATTTCCCTCAAACCCCAATTTATCTTCAAAAACCTGCGGATAAGGTTTTGTAGTCACTACTACATCCTTTTTTTTCATTTTAGCGCGAAGATCGAGGTCGTTTTCGGTCGCCTGAATGAAATGATTCGAATAGGTGCACTTAAAATCAACCCCAAGTGTTTCTTGGACCCAATTTAGCGCCGTGCGATTGAACTGCACTAGATTTTGTTCGGGTGCATAAATCAGCTCCTTGATTTCATCGAAGTAGTGTTCAAAGAAGGCTGAATTTCCATAGCTTGACTCAATGCTGCGAATGGCATGCCTTCGCCAATCATCATCAGCAAGCGTAATTGATGAGATAGGGGTATTTTGGCTAGATTGGCCAACCACGTGCATTGTACAAGTGAGGCGGCCATTTGGGCCAACCAATTCAAATTTATTTCTAAAGCTTTGTTTCACATAATTCTCCCCAAGATCTAGGCAAACATCTTCGTTTAGAAGCATCTTGATGTAGCCAAGATTCGGAAAAGTACAAAGAGGTAGTATGGTCATTACTTCGGTACTCTGAACATGCGGTTCCAGCGAATTTTCGACTCACCGTGTTGTGCTTCGTTCTGCTTAGAGAACCATGTGAATACTGCTTTTCCAACAACGTGAGACTCGGGAACATATCCCCACATGCGAGAATCTGCAGAATTGTGGCGGTTGTCTCCCATCATCCAGTAGTAGTCTTGTTTAAAGGTGTATGATGTTGAAACCTCACCGTTGATGAAGATTTGTCCGTCTTCTAATTTCACATCGTTTCCTTCATAAACGCCAATGGCCCTTTGGTATAAAGGCCAATTGGTTGGGTTAAGCTCCATTGCTACGCCTTCTTTAGGAAGTGTGAGCGGACCGAAATTATCAGGATCCCAAGTGTTATAGGGTGCTTGAAGGCTATTCGGGAAGATTGAAAGAATACCTTTGTGGAACGCCTGTGACTCTAGGTACAAGGTGTCAACCACATTCATGTTTCGCAGTTGTTCAACTTCAGAAGCAGTTAAAGAAACCACTCCATGATTAACCATTTGGCGTTCATTAACTTCAAAATCAATGTTAGTCAGCTCAAGTTTATCAAGGACTTTTTTGAGCATTGCCGGATTTTTAAGCTTCATAATGTAGTCATACTGTAATCCTTCGGGATTCACGAGTGCAACATCATTAATGTAAACCTGTCTGTCTTTTATTTCTATTGTTTCTCCTGGCAGAACAATGCATCGTTTGATGTAGTTCTCTTCCTTATCAATCGGCCTTGATTTGATGTCGACCTTCAATGCTTTTTGGTATTCAGCTTTTGCTTTTTCGTTGTAAAAGTCTTTTTGATCTACGTATGCTTCGGTAGAACCCGCTAAGCTTTCGCCCACCTTCCGGAGTAAGGCATAGTAATCATGTCCGGCATAGCTTGGGTGCGCAATAACGGTATCTCCATGAGGAAAGTTGAATACCACGGGATCGTAACGTTCTACTTTACCGAACCCAGGGAGTCTGAAATTTGGAAGTTTCACCCATTCAACATAAGAGTTGGTCATGCTTCCCGGAAGCGCATTGTGAATGAATGGCAAGGAGAGGGGCGTTTGCTGAATCTTTGGTCCGTAGCTCATCTTGCTCACAAAGAGGTAATCTCCTACGAGCATAGACCCTTCCATGGAACCTGTTGGAATGGTGAATGCTTCAAAGAAGAAGCTTCTGATTACAGAGGCCGCAATCACAGCAAAGAGAATGGCTTCTCCCCACTCACGCTGAATGGTTTTCTTCTTATTCGTCCAATCTCGAGGCCCGATGAGCTTGGCCTCTTTCTGACGAAATGCGAGATCAAAGAACCCATACCAAGGTAAAGCGCCAAAGATCCATTGCTCTTTCATTGAGCGCTTGTTGAATGCAATGCCTGTTTCAACGTTGAGGATGGTTAACATCAGCAAATTCACACCTGGAACAAAGAGGATGAAAACCCAATACCAAGGTCTTTTCACCATTTTCAGCCAAGTGATCCATTGCAAAACAGGGATGAATCCATGCCACGATGTAAGCCCCGCTTTCGCAAATATTTGCGGCAAGGTCACAAAGTATTGAAGAAATAAAATGAGTATTAGAATTTCAAATAAGTTCATCCGATGATGTTTTTCAAGAGGTCTTTCATAGTAAAACAACCTTTTTTAGATTGAATCCACTCTGCAGCATCAATTGCGCCATTCGCAAATCCGTCGCGGGAGAAAGCCTTGTGTTCTAGTTTAATTTCGTCATTTGAGGAGATAAAGCTCACCTCATGTGTCCCTTTCACATCGCCAAGGCGTTCTGAAGAGATCAATAATTTTGTTTTGTCTTCGGGGTCTTCCGTCCACCCGTTCAGATCATAATAATCCAGTACAATGTCAGATAGCGTTAGTGCCGTGCCACTTGGAGCATCTTTTTTGCCCGTGTGGTGAATTTCATTCATTTGCGGACGGTAGTCCTCAAGTTTAGAGAGCACTTCAGCCGCTTGCTGCAGAATAACTTGAAACACATTCACTCCGAGTGAAAAGTTGGAAGCATAGAAAAGTGCTCCATTGTGATTTTCACATTCTGCTTTCACCCTGTCCAGCTGACTGAACCATCCGGTAGATCCTGTTACAATTGGGATTCCTGCTTCAAAAGCTGTTTGGATGTTTTGAACGGCAGAGGCGGGGGATGTAAACTCAATGGCGATATCTGCACCGCGAAGGTCTTCTGCACGAGCTGGAGCCTTCGATGTAGCACGCATGATAATTTCATGTCCGCGCCCTACAGCAAGCTTTTCAATGGTTTTACCCATGTTTCCGTACCCGATCAGTGCAATCTTCATCATCGAAAGTTAGAATTTCATAGTCATGGTTAGCCCTAGGTTTACACGATTGGAAGGAATGAGTGATGGGTGGAAATTGATTGTTAAATCTTCACCAACATCAAAGTTAAAAAGATGAGCATCTACATTGGCATCTAGAATCTGCAGTAAGTATACACCTGCGAGGCTCATCCACGAAATGTCTAACCAAGTTCGGTGCTGTTCCATGCCTTCAGAAAGCGCGCCTGAACTGAAACCTGTGTTATTGATTGTGGATGGGTCTCCATCTAATTCAGCTATGAGACCGCTGCGGAAAAATTTGTATTCTCTGGTGTTCCAGCCAATGAAGTAGATGCACGCGCCTATTCCACCGTAAACGATGGGCATTTTCCAATACTTTTTGTTGTAAGCTTGGCCAGCACCCGGAAGCAAAGCACTAAATACAGTTGCTTTGCGCACGGAATGTTCTTTAAGGAGCGGCACTGTGTCAAGGTATGCTTGTTCAATTAGAACAGCGGTGCTATCTTTAGCAGAGGCGATGCTTTGAGATGAAAGCACTAACAAGAGAAGGAGTATTTGAAAAAGGATTCTCAATTGTTGAGGCGGTCAATGATTGTTTTGAGGTCATCTTCGTTCATGAAGTCGATCTCAATTTTCCCAGATCCGTCCTCTTTTTTCTTCAGTTCCACATTTCTTCCAAGCATAAGTCTAAGATCTGCACGAAGTTTTTGATGTTCAAAAGAAAGGGCTGTTTTCGCAGTTGGTTGCTTCTGAGCTGCAGGTTTTTCAGCGCGCACAAGCGCTTCTGTTTTTCGAACACTCAGCTCTTCTCTCAGAACGAGTTTAAAGATGCGCATTTGAACAGCAGGATCTTCAACAGTAATGAGCGCTCTAGCATGGCCCATTGTCAATTGCTTCTCAATGATAGCAATCTGGATGTCAGCGGGTAAACGCAGAAGTCTCAGGTAATTGCTTACTGTTGCTCTGTTTTTCCCAACGCGATCTGAGAGTTTTTCTTGAGTGAGGTTACATTCTTCAATAAGGCGCTGATAACTGATGGCAATTTCAATGGCATCAAGGTTTTCACGTTGAATGTTTTCAACCAGAGCCATTTCCAGCATTTCCTGGTCATTGGCCGTGCGGATGTATGCTGGTATTTCATCCAATTCAGCTATTTGGGAGGCTCTAAACCGACGTTCACCGCTAATTAGTTGGTATTTATTGGCTGCAATTTTACGAACAGTCAGAGGTTGAATGATTCCTAGCTCACTGATGGAGTGAGCCAATTCATTCAATGCTGTTTCGTCAAACTTGCTCCTAGGCTGAAATGGATTTGCTTCAATTTGCGCAATTTTCAGCATAGCAATTGACCCCGCAACGTTTCCAATGCTTCCTTTTTCTACTGGTCTGGGTTCTGGAGTGGTCGAAGCGCTGTCAAGCAATGCGCTCAAACCTCTTCCTAATGCTTGTCGCTTAGCCATTGCTTAAGTCGATGTATTTTTCGTTGTCTTTGATTCGAGTCATTTCATTCTTCTGCAAAATTTCTCTTGCAAGGTTTAGGTAATTGATTGACCCTTTGCAGGTGGCATCATGCATGATGATTGTTTCTCCGAAACTAGGCGCTTCACCCAAACGTGTGTTTCTGTGAATAACGGTATCGAAAACCATTTCCAGAAAGTGCATTCGAACTTCTTCTACCACTTGATTGGCCAAACGAAGGCGGGTATCATACATGGTTAACAGGATGCCTTCAATTCCCAATTCAGGATTCAATTTACTCTGAACAATTTTGACTGTGTTGAGGAGTTTTCCTAATCCTTCTAGGGCGAAGTACTCGCATTGTACAGGAATGATCACGCTATCTGAACAGGAGAGGGCATTCACAGTAATCAATCCGAGAGAAGGAGAACAATCAATGATAATGAAGTCGTAGTCATCTTTAACTTGCGCCAAAGCCTTACGCATCATGTATTCACGATTGGGCATGTTAATCAATTCGATTTCAGCACCCACCAAGTCAATGTGAGAAGGAATCAAATCTAAATTTGGATTCTCAGTTGAAATGATAATGTCTCTAGGGTCAATGTCATCAACAATGCATTCGTAAATGCTTGTTTTCACTGTTTTCGGATCTACCCCAACACCGGACGTTGAGTTTGCCTGAGGATCAGCGTCCACAAGCAGTGTTTTGTATTCAAGGACCCCAAAACAGGCCGCAAGATTGATCGCAGAGGTCGTTTTACCTACGCCACCTTTTTGATTTGCTATGCTGATGATCTTTCCCATATTAAACTTCTTTGCTTTCGCCGATTTCCATCAAGCTTAATTTAATTCCTTTTAAACTGAAAGTGCGGACTGCTTCTTTGTGATCAATTTCAATGAAAGGGAAGGTATCGTAATGCATCCCGATGATTTTATCACATCTAATCATGTCAGAACAAATTACAGCATCTTCTACTCCCATCGTGAAGTTATCTCCAATTGGAAGAATGGCTATATCAGGTCTCCAATGTCTACCAATGAGCTCCATGTCCATATGCACAGCAGTATCTCCTGCGTAATACAATCGCTTTCCGTCTGCTTCGATAATGAACCCACCTGGATTACCACCTGGTTCTCCATCTGGCATGGTGCTAGAGTGAACTGCATTCACGTAGCGGACGGTGCCAAAATCAAAAGTATGTTTTCCCCCATGGTTCATTCCCCATAGCTTCTCGAATCCCTTTTTTCCAAACCATGATACCACCTCAAAGTTACTGATGAACATTGCGCCACTCTGGCGAGCAATGTCTTCAGCGTCTGCCACGTGGTCTTCATGTCCGTGTGAAATCAAAATATAATCAGGTTTGATTTCACTTATCGGAATGTGCGCTGCAAGTCTATTGTGACGAATAAATGGGTCGAATAGCAATTTCGACCCTCCCGCCTCAAGCATAAAACACGAATGTCCGTAAAAAGTAAGTTTCATTTCGATTGATTTTAGACTTCAGATGAACGTTTTTCCTAGCTAAATGTTGTTCCTTTGAATCCGCGCTTTCGTTCAGTAAAGATAGGTCGAATAGGTGCGGAAACGTTATAAAGTTATGCACACGAAAAGGTGGATAGGAGGTTAATAAAAAGGACGTCATGAAGGATCAAAAACTCACTGTAATCATTGGAACTCACAGGCCAAACAGCAACAGTGAAATGGTAGCTCAGCATTACCTGAACGAATTGAAAAAGCTTGAAGTGGATTTCAGTGTATTGTTTTTAAAGGACTTGCCTGCGGACTTTCTTTTTACGGAAATGTTTGGAAGCCGAACGGCCACTTTTGAAACGATTATTGAAACGTACATCGTTCCAGCTACGAAGTTTGTCTTTATCATACCCGAATACAACGGAGGGTTTCCGGGAATATTAAAGTCTTTTATTGATTGTGTTCCGCCGGTACATTTTCAAGGGAAAAAAGCGGGGTTGATTGGTCTGTCTTCAGGGGCTGCAGGTGCTTTGCGTCCGATGGATCAATTTACAAACGTGCTGAACTACTTAAAAGTAACCGTGTTGTATTTAAAGCCTAAACTTTCTGGAATTGATCGAATACTGGTGAATGGAGTCTTGAAAGATGAGTTTGCTAAAAATGCTTTGGCAGAGCATGCAACATTGATGAGCGATTTCTAATTAGTCATCCAGTTCGTCAAAACTAACATCTGTAAATTCCTTTACCTTCTCATCTTGTTCAGTAGGGGCTTCTGCTTCAGTTGTTTCAGCAATGCGATTGGTGGCATCGTCGTCATAGCCGTCAGACTCCAGAATAGCTCTTATGCGATCAACGGTTTCTTGCAGGCCATCAGCAAATTTATCAAAATCTTCTTTGTAGAGAAACAGCTTGTGTTTTTCATATTGGGAAACACCATCGTCAGAGAAACGCCGTTTACTTTCCGTAATTGTGAGGTATAAATCATTTCCTTTCGTACTCTTCACATCGAAGAAGTAAGTGCGTTTTCCAGCACGAACAGCCTTCGAAAACAGGTCATCCCTGTGATTGGCTCCATCAAACATAGCTGAGTTGCTTTAGTTGGTTCTTCTCAAATGTAGGAAAAAAATAAATTAATGACTAGCCCTACGCTGTTGGTCTTTGGTTTGAGAAGTGGAGATGAAGTGATTTCGTCAGAGAATAAATAAGGGGAAGCGTGACCTATCTGATTAGAACGATGTGGCCTTCGAATTCATGCGGAAACCCTAGTAAATCATGTGCTATCGCTCTGTAAACGTAGACTTCTGTCATCCCGTAATGTTCACCACCTGTTACGTTAGCGGTCCAAGGTTGTTTGGGGTCTGTTGAAGAGAAGATGATTTCTCCCCAGCGATTGTAGATCTCAATTTGATATTGTGTTACGCCAACCATGACGGGCAAGAAGACGTCATTGATTCCATCATTATTCGGTGTAATGGCATTTGGGGCGAAGAATTCAAAGCCCTCAACCGCTACTTGGCCGAAGGCAATGTCTGTGCAGCCGTATTCATTGACGATGGTTTGGACCACCTCAAAGTACCCCGCATCTGAATAAGTATAGATCGGGTTACAGTCTTCTGTTGTGCCCCCATCACCGAAATTATAAAAACATGAAACACCTCCAATAGAGAGGTCTACGATTTCGATTTCGGGGTCTAAAAAACTCACCACATTTGGTTGAATATCTAGTCCGGCAGAGGGCTCTGGCCAGATGGTCACAACGTTCTCTCTTGTCATAGATAGAACTTCTGCACACCCCCCGGTTGTGGTCATGGTCAAAGACACATCGTATGTGCCTGGGATAGAGTACGTGTGAAGTGGATTGGCAGCGAATGAGGTGGTTTCATCCCCAAAACTCCAAACGTAGGAGGCAGTAGTATAAGTGACTGATAGATTATCGAAATAAGCGTTTGTAGGCGGACAGCCTTCAGCGTCTCCAGTGAAGTCAATGGTGGCATTGGGAATGATCTGAACTGGCGCTGTGTATGAATCTTCACATCCATTGGCAGAGATTGTTAATGTGACATCATACGTACCTGAATCACTGTAAGTGATCTGACTAGGGTTTTGAATGTTTGAGGAACCAATGGATGCGGGGCCATCAAATTCCCAATCGAAAATAGAATTGTTATCTTCAAATCCTTCAGCAAGAAAATCAAAAGCATTTCCTTCAAAGCATTCTGGGTCAGGAGCAAGAAAGTAGGGGTCAAGAAGCCAATAGATTTCAACTGTGGCATAGGCAGTGTCAGGACAAGTGCCTGCAGCTGATGCCACCAAAAACACATTGTAGATTCCAGTGTCAGGATAAAGGTATTCAGGCGAAGCCACCCCAGATACATCATCATTTGTTAAAGGGACGCCAAAATTCCAAAGCCATTGATCTGCATTGCTCGAGTTGTTTTCGAATTGAAAATCCAATCCCTCACAGAAACCCACTTGGTCTTCAATTGAAGCTATTGGTGGTGCCGGCACTTCGAATATTTGCGTTTCTGTTGCCTCGCATCCATTGTCAAAAACAGTCAAGGTGATCTCTATTTCTGCAGCCGTTCCAAAATTGATTCCTTGCGGATTCTCTTGCGCAGAAGTTGAGGGTGTGCCTTCAATGCCAAACTCCCAGAAAAAGGAGGCGTCTGAATCAAAATCTCCACCAGCTTGAAAGTCGAAATAACCGAGGCCATCAAGGCATTCAAAGTCGCCTTGAAAAATCACGGGGGTAATTACAGGATAAACAGCATATTCAATCGCAGCCGTGTCAGCACAAGGCCATCCGGGGTTTGCAACAAGGGTTACTGTATACAATCCCGTATCTGCGTATGTCCAAATGGGGTCAGGCTCAATTGAAACATCTAAGTCAGTGGTTTCATCTCCAAAATCCCACTCGAAAAAAGTGGCGTTGGTTGATTCTTGCGAGAATTGAAATGTAAGTCCGTCACAAAATTGATCTTGAGAAGGAATGGTGGCAATTATGTTGGGATCACAGCTTGTAACGTTAAATTGAAAATCGCGATTAGTAGTGCTGAGTAAAACGCCATTTCTCCATTCTTCAACACAGATACCAATGACAAATTGGCCAACCAAATTTGCGGTACCCGTGATGAAACCTGTTTCCGGATTAATGTTAAAAGCGGGGTCACTTGCAATGGGGTAATTTGCTGAGAATCCTGCTGCCCAAGACACGTCAACAAAGGGAGGTCCTTCAGGAGGGGCTGGTGCAGGGAAATCAGGTGTTCCACCTAACATTGGTGAGCAGAAAGAGTAGGCCAATGAATCACCGTCAAGATCTGATGCAGAGTGGTCAAATGTAAATGAAGCATTCGCACAAAGTGCAACCGGAGGGAGGTTGTTGAACTGAGGATTGCTGTTTTGATTGGTGATATTGGTGCCTGGGATTTGAGCCCAAAAAGTGGCGCCTGTATCTTCAGGGAAGTTGATGTTAATGATAGACGGATTTCGACAACATCTTTGATAAACGAGGTCGTAACCACTTCCCCAGTCTGGGAGAAAGACAGTTTCCGTATAGACCGCTTCTTCAACGCAGACATCAGGCGGAAGTGTGAAACAAGGGTTATCTAAGACCACAGGAACGAAATTGACCTGCGCATTGAAAAAATCCATCTCAAGGTTTGTGAAAAGGCCTCCGTCTCTGAAGATTCCAACACTTGCAATGTTATCAAAACCAGTTTCATTTGTGTTTGTTGGTCCGCAGTCTCGATAAACAATGAGGGTAATGACGTATTCTTCTGGTCCAATTTGCTCATAATAAAGTTCGCCGCCCACAATGTGTGTGGCCAAAGAAGTCATCGGAACGATCATTCCAATGAGCAGAGTACATAGAAAAATTAATCTCGCCTTCATTTAACTTGCAACTCCTGCCAAAGTACCAATTGTGAGTCGGTTTACCCAATACTATAGTATCTAAGTGACGCAACAAAGTAGCAATGGTTGAAGTTCCATGATGCGAAATTTTATCGAATTCTTTGAAAATGAGAATGTGAATAGTTTAGGACGTTGATTTTGTCTTTGACTTATGCAATGTCTTATCTTCGGGCAATGCATCGAAGTGAACACGAATAGTAAGTTACTGGCGTGTTGATTGATGCGAAAATCATATGACAGACAAGAAGAAAGAAGGCGAAGAAACTAGGCCTTTCTCAGATTTCCCATTGAACTACGACGTGCTTGATAGCGTTGAAGCCATGGGATTCACAACAGCTACACCCATTCAGACGGCATCTATACCTCCAATTCTTGAGGGGAGAGATGTAATCGGAATCGCCCAAACGGGAACTGGTAAAACGGCGGCATTTTTAATTCCTGTCATGCACAGGTTGCTTGAGATGCCTGATCGAAAAGGGATTGGAGCACTTATAATTGTTCCAACAAGAGAGCTTGCAGTTCAAATTGATCAAGCTTTTGAAGGATTGTCTTATTACACAGGGCTTTCTAGTATGGCCATTTATGGTGGAGGAGATGGTGCCGAATTTAAGCAAGAGAAAAAAGCGCTTGTAGAAGGAACAGACATCATTATTGCTACGCCAGGACGAATGCTTTCGCATTTAAACCTTGGATATGTGCCTTTGTCAGATCTGCCTGTTCTCATTCTTGATGAGGCTGATAGAATGTTGGACATGGGCTTTTTCAATGACATCACGCGCATCATTAATTCAAGCAATCCGAAACGTCAAACGCTTTTCTTCTCTGCAACAATGCCTGACAAGATTTTGATGTTGACCAAAAAGATACTTAACGATCCGTTTACCGTAAACATTGCGCTTTCGAAGCCTGCAGACGGTGTTGTGCAGGGGGCTTACAGTGTTTTCGACAAGCAAAAGGATGATTTGATTGTCCATATTCTCAAAGAAGATGATTGGAAGAGTGTCATTGTTTTTGCTTCAACCAAAAAGTCTGTGGGTGAAGTAGACAGACATCTTCGAAGAAATGGAATCAATAGTAGAGCCATTTCTTCTGATTTAGAGCAAAAGGAACGCGAAGAAGTACTCCTCGGATTTAGAAATAGAAAAATTCCAATCTTGGTTGCAACTAACGTTGTAGCCAGAGGGATAGATGTTGACGATATTGAAATGGTTGTCAATTATGATGTGCCAAGAGATGCTGAAGACTATGTTCACAGAATTGGACGAACAGCACGTGCCCAGCGAACAGGAGTTGGAATAACGTTGGTAAGTCCGCAAGAACAAACGCAGTTCTACAGAATTGAACAGTTAATTGGTCAAACAGTTGAGAAAAGGCCTGTACCTGAAAAGTTAGGGCCAACGCCTCCATACAATCCTTCGCCAGGAAGTGGTGGTGGAAGAGGTGGCAATAGAGGCGGAGGGAATAGATCTTTTAGCAAGAAAAAACCATCAAGCAATAAGGGAGGCCAACGAAATGATAGTAGAGGGAAAAAGTAATTACCAGCGGCCATTCCACTCTGCATAGAGTGTGATGCGCATGTCGTCATTTTCGATAAAGAATGATTCTTCTTCTAAGTAGTCTCCAAAGTCCACAGTGATTTCGGAAACTTCTGTTTCGGAGTTGGTGATTTTTCGAAGTAAGGTGAAGTCGTAATCCTTTTTGGCCTTATCACCTTTGAATTCAGAAGGGAAGAATGCCAAGTTACTAGCGCTTCTCCATTCAGTAACTTGGTTCATGCCTGGCCAATCATTTTAAATTGCATGAGCGCGCCTTCGGGTGCACTTGGTAATTTTAAGACTTCGATTCCTTGAACGGTAAATCCAGCATTTTTGATTTTCTTGAAACCTTAAAAAAAAATGACAGATACAAGCGCAAGGGTGGGGAGTCTTATGATTGATGCTTTTCTTATAAACCTATGGAAATAGATTCAAAAACAAGTGCTCAACAGTTTACTGATCCCGCAGTTTTTTCATGACTTCCCGTTTGAAATCATCATCAGATTTCTCAAGCATCACTGTTCGTTTCGGCCCCAATATTTTCATAGAATCGAAAAGGTATTTAGATCTAAGCTCACTGTGTTTTGCATGATTGGATTCTGCTAACGTGATCATTTGGGATACGTCAGACTCTGTTGGGTTTTCTAGACTAAATAGGACTTTCATCTGCTGGCGCCTCGCTTTTTCAAGCAGAGATATGGCGGCTTCGTATTCATTGTAAAGTGGCCAAAATGATTGAGCTTCCTCAACAGTTAAATTAAGGCGTTCCGTTAAGAATGCAACGCGCAGCTGCTCTATTTTTTCACGTGGTGGTCTTCGGTCACCTTGAGCTGAAACCTGGGCAATAAATGGCGCTAAAAACAAAAGAAGGAAGAGTAATTTTTTCATGATTCAATGGTGTTTGTAAGCACATCTAGATCAATGTTTTCTTCAATTAGGTATTCAATGAGGTCATTATCTTCAAATTCTGATTGACGATCAAAATCAGCTGTTTCAAGCAATTCATCTGCAACATCTGCATCGTAGATCTCTAAAAAGTCTTCATCAGACAGATCACTTTGCCCAAGTAAACAAGCGAAAGTGACGCAGGGTTGTTTTTCAACCGGATTGAACAGGAAAAATCCAAGTATAAAGAGCGCGGCAACACTTGACCAAATTATTAGCCTAGAGCTGAACCGATTGGAGGCAATAACAGGCGTTTCAAGTTCCTTCGTTTCTGTGAGAATCGCCTTTTCCAATTCTTCGAAGTAGTCAGAAGGAATGGAAAAACTGGTTTGTTTATTTTTCGCCCCAGAAGTTTGCCTTAAAATGTCTTTTTCTAGAGCGGTGAAATAATCTGTTGGAACTTCGAAACCTTCTTCAATGCTAAAAGTCTGCTGAAGGATTGATTTTTCTAGGGAATTCAAGAACTGAGCATCAATCAAGAAACTGTTCACCACGGGAATGTGCAACAGCTGTGTTGCGTCCAATTGTTCGAGTTCGTTATTGATTTCTGTTCTTTTCATCTTTAGTAGACCCGTATTTGGGATGGTGGTTTAATCGATTTTCGAAATAAATGCTTCAATCTTTTTTACGGCGTGGTGGTAAGATGCTTTCAATCCGCCAACACTCGTTCCAGTTATCTCACTAATTTCTTGGTAAGGCAATTCATCGTAATACCTCAAAAGAAAAACTGCTTTTTGTTTTTCTGGCAGTGTAGCGATGGCCGTTTGCAATGCTTGTTGAATGTAATCTCCATCAAAATAGGGGTCACTTTGAAGAGCAGAGGCGAGTTTATGCTCCACTTCATCAAAAGAAACACCGTGGAGGCGTTTTCTATTTTCTAGAAAAGTGATTGCTTCATTTGTAGCAATTCGATACAACCAAGTGCTTATTTTACTTTCAGCTCTAAAATTCACGAGCCCTTTCCAAGCTTTAATAAAGGTGTTTTGGGTAACATCATTTGCGTCAT
Source organism: Flavobacteriales bacterium (assembly GCA_047636995.1). Lineage (GTDB taxonomy): Bacteria > Bacteroidota > Bacteroidia > Flavobacteriales_D > Sanyastnellaceae > JAQWQB01. The sequence continues at coordinate 30,968 of JBLIGQ010000020.1, forward strand.
CATGGCAAACCACCATTCTTCTTACATGAAAGTAAACGAGCTCTTTGTTCAATCGCACAATCCACTCAAATGCCTTCTTCATCTCAGCTTCTTGCTTGAGCATGCTTAAAAGTTCAGTATCGTTTGGAGGTGATGTCAATCGTCTGTTTTTAATAGGACGTTGAAAAGGTACAGAGGTTTAATCTGAAAGTGAATTTTGTTCTACGTTTAATAATTGAGCAGAAGTATATGTCCAATCTTGATGATAGGGATTCCATCATACGTTTCCCTGTAGAAGAGCTGGAAAGCATAAATACCATCCCGTAAACCTTCACCAGCAATGCGTCCGTTCCAAGATTCGGATGGGTCTTTCATGGTGTAAATGATGGCGCCCCATCTATCATAGATATCAAGATTGTAATCATAGGGAGCGCATTCAAACACGGGAGCGTAAACATCATTGATTCCGTCGTTATTTGGCGTAAATGAGTTGGGCAGCCAAACCGGACATTCACATGGAATAACGTTCACATACGTCGTGTCAGAGATTTCCCAACAATCATCATCATCTTCAATTGTTACCCAGTAGAAACCGGGAGATGGAACTTGAGTTGTGGGAGCTGATGATCCGTCTTTCCATGTGTAATCTCCCTCAATAAAACTTGCATCTAACTCAAAGGGAACACCAAAACACAGCTCATAATCGTCAGCGAAAATATTTTCAGGGATCAAACTGTATTCAACATAGATGGCGTCAGAACCTGTTCCGCAAATATTTGTTACTTCAACTGAATAGGCAGCAGATTCATTCAGAAAAACATCTAGTGTTGGATTTTCAGTTCCTGTGTTCCACAGATAGGTTGCGTCAGGATCATTTAGAAGGGCGTTCAACTGATGTGGCTCATTGAAACACAAGGCCGTGTCTGCTCCTAAGAAGATGGCAGGAATAGAGTCTAACACAACTTCTATTTCATAGAAAGCAGCGCCACAATCATCTGTAATTGTAACGCTATAGAAACCAGCCTCAGTTACTGTATAGGTGGAATCAGTGGATCCATCAAACCATACATTTTCTGAATTCAAACCTTCTGTATACAGGTCGAAACTTGTTCCGAGGCACAACACAGTATCCATTGCGGGAACTAATTCTGGGTCTTCATAGAATGTAACCGTGACACCATCTGCAATTGAATTGCAAATGTTATTGGCGTTCACAGAATAGAAGCCAGATTCAGTGACGTTTATTGTAGGGGTGTTTGCGCCGTTGTTCCAAATGATGTTCGCCCCTTCTAGAGAGGGATCTCCTAAAACTAAGTTTTCGCCATCACAGGCTTCAAGAAAGGAGGGGAGGTCAATAATCAGTTCCCCTGCATCCATTTGACAGAGGTTCATGACCATTCCGCTAGAGGCATCGGCGAAGAGCCATAGATAAGTGTGTCCGTTGTTGGTTCCGTTGGCTGTGAATGTATACGTATTCGTCTCCCATTCTCCATTCACCGCAGGAATACTCCCAATTAATGATCCTTGAAGCACATCTTCTTCAAAAAGGGCAGGGCCTGGCGAAGAGTATAGTTTGGGCTGGAATGTTCCATCGCTTCCAGCACCATGGCTCACATAGGTAAATGTCACGGTGTATCCTGTTCCGGGAGCAAGACCTGCTCCTATTCTAAATCCAATTCCTTCTCCAGCATTTGCGGCTACGCGCAAAAAAGCTGCTTTTACAATCGTACATCCGATTGGGGGTGCTATAGATAGGTTTGACCCGCCACTTCCACCTTGCCATGCCCCTGAAACAAAGGCTACCATGTCTGCCCCAGCGATTGGCTCATTGGCAATGTCTACGGTTGTTTCAAATCCGGGTCCAACAGCAGGGGTGAAAAAGCATTCATCAACAATGGTTTGCGATCTCATTTCGTAAAATGAAATCAACACTAGAAGAAATAGTGAATATTTGAATAACTTTTGAATCATGCAGGTGTTACAAAACAACTATAGTACAAAGAACACCTAAGTTACCCGAAAGGTTGGCTCGTCGAAAAAAAAACAATTGAATAATAGCAATTCTAGTGTTTAAAAGTAACGTTGAATAGCTTCTAACATTTCAGGGTGGGTATAGGTATTGCTTGCCAAAATGTGTTCACCGAACAAAGCATCGTCTTCTCCGGCGAAGTTAGAAACACATCCTCCTGCTTCTCTAACGAGGAGGATTCCCGCAGCAACATCCCATGGATTCAATGCGTATTCATAAAACAGATCGCAGCGACCACATGCCACGTAAGCCAAATCAAGAGCTGCACTTCCAAGCCTTCTTACACCTCTAGTTCGTTTTGTAATCTCTCCCAATAGTTTTAGGTATTCCTCCTGCTTTCCGAAGTCGTCATATGGAAACCCAGTAGCAAGCAATGCGTCTTCTAGTTGCAACGTTTTACTTACGGAAATTGGATGGCCATTGCATTTTGAGCCATTGTTTTTTGTGGCAGAATACGTTTCATTTCGATTTGGGTCGTGGATCACACCCAGAACGAGTTCATGGTTTATTTCTAGCGCGATGCTAATGCAGAAGACAGGAATGCCATGGAGGAAGTTCGTTGTGCCGTCAAGCGGATCAATAATCCAATTGTATCCGTTTTTATTTGACGTGCCAGTTCCTTCTTCAGCAATGAATCCTGCTTTGGGGGCGAGGTCATGCAAAATATTCACGAGTTTTTCTTCAGCAGTTTTGTCTACAAAAGATACAAAGTTGTTTAAGCTTTTCGTTTCAATTGCCTCTGGCGAAACACGTTGTTCAAGCATCCACTTTCCAACTTCTACGCACAGTTCTTCTACCTGACTAACGAGTTGATTGGGCTCCATTTCGCGCTTTTTTTATTAAGTAGAACACCAGTGTAATTCCCGAGATAAAAAGCAAGGTAGAAATGATTTCGGCCTGTGTAATTTTCATTCCAAAGATGTCATAGAAGCTATTCACCCGAATTTTCTCAATCCAAAAACGTTCAAATCCATTAAAAATGAGGTAGATACCAAAAATAACGCCAGGTATTTTAATTCGTTTTCTTAGGCCCCAAAGAATTAGAAATAGGACAATTGCTAATACTGTTTCGTAAAATGGTGTTGGGAAAACACCTGGATCTAGATAGGTTCCTCTGAATCCTTCAAATAACGGATACGGATCAGCTTCTGTAATGAGTTTTCCTTGGTATCCGCCTTGATATGGTCCGCCAAAAACAGAGTTTACGTTGTTAGGATAGGTATATGACCACATCCAATCAGGAGCCCAACTAAGCCATTCAGGTTTCGGGTTTGCATTGGCTATTCCCCAATCTCCGTCTCCGGAAATTTGACAACCAACACGCCCAATACCGTATGAAAGCATCAACCCAGGAGCGGCGGCGTCACAAACATGAATGAACTTAAGCTTATTCTTTCGGGCATAAATCCAAACGCCTATAGTCCCTAGAATGAGTCCGCCATAAATGGTCAAACCACCTAGAAAGCTTTCAAGGGATGGAGATTTGAAGAAGGCCATGAAACTCTCAGGGTCTTCAAACAGGTGAAATAGCTTCGCCCCAATGATTCCTGTAATTGCAGCCACCATGGTAATAGCGCCAGTATGTTCAAAGGCATGGAAGGCAACAGATTTGGTTTCAGTTTTGGCTTCAGCATTTTTCTTCCCTTCGTACCACCTCCAAGCACCAAAGGCTGCCGCAAGCAAGATTCCCCACAACAGCGAACCTTTCGAAGAGAAGATGTGTTCCTGAGGTAAGCCTTCGTCAGCAAACAATTCGCCTGCATTTATTAGGAGATAGATAAACTTATAGCCAAACAAGAAACCAATGAAGGCGTTAGTAGCAATTTGAAACGGTGTTGCTGGTTTTCCCGCTTCAATGATCTGTGTTCCGGCTGGAAGGAGGCCTTCGTCACCTTTTCGCTTAAGTTCTTTTGACAAGGTGTAGCTGGCAATAATAAAGGCCAAGGCTACCATAAAGCCAAATGTGTTGATCAGCTTTAGAATGGGGATGTCCCAGCCAAAAAGATCATAAAGGGCATAATACAGATTTGGATACATGAGCTTAAGCTACGGTTGAGTTTAAAATGGCAATATCAACATTTCCTTCGGGCAAAATAGAATTGAGACGAACAGGAGCAATGTGATTCACACGTTTCTGATCCCAATCAGCTTCAACTTTTACATAATTTTCTGTGAATCCGTGCATTTTTCCTTCTTGCTCATTTGCTTCGAACAGAACTGAATGGATGGTTCCTAATTGGGATTCATAAAAGGCACGTTTCTTCTTCAAACTGAGGATGCGGAGTTGTTTGTTTCGTGCTTGACGAACTTGCATTGGGACTACTTCTTCAATTCTTACTGCGGTTGTATTTGCGCGCTCCGAATAAGTGAAGACATGTAAATAACTGATGTCTATATTCACCAAGAAGTCATAAGTCTCTTGAAAATGATCTTCGGTCTCACCAGGGAAGCCAACAATAACGTCTACGCCAATACAGGCATCCGGCATGAGGGTTTTGATGAGCGAAATGCGGTCAGCATATAAGTCTGTTAAATACCTCCTCCGCATTGTTTTGAGCACTTCATCGCTTCCAGATTGCAAGGGAATGTGAAAATGGGGAACAAACTTTTGACTTTTCGCAACGAATTCAATGATTTCATTGGACAATAGATTTGGCTCAATAGAAGAAATGCGAAAGCGTTCAATGCCTTGAATCTCATCTAATTGTTGAATTAAGCCAAGAAGATTTTCATCATGCTGCGTTCCGAAGTCACCAATGTTTACTCCAGTGAGAACAATTTCCTTCGCTCCTGCTTCAGCTGCTTTTCTTGCTTCGCGAAGCGTCTCTTCAATAGAGGCACTTCTACTTCTTCCTCTTGCGAGCGGGATGGTACAGAATGCGCAGAAATAATTACAACCGTCTTGAACTTTCAAGAAGGTACGTGTGCGGTCGCCAGAAGAAAAGGAGGGAACGAATTCCTTGGTTTCTTTGATGGCAGCAGCCACTATTTTACCAGAATCTTTTTTTGATAAATCATGCAAATGATCAAGTAACTTGAATTTCTCATTCGCACCCAGAACAAGATCAACACCCGGAATAGCAGCAATCTCTTCTGGCTTCAATTGAGCGTAGCAGCCAATAACAGCGATGAATGCATCAGGGTTAGCGTTCATTGTGCGCCGAACAATGTTCCTGCATTTCTTGTCTGCATGATCAGTTACAGAACAGGTGTTGATCACAAGCACATCAGGCTCATGCTCAATCTCAACACGTGCAAAGCCCGCTTCAGCAAAGGAGCGCGCGATGGTTGAGGTTTCTGCAAAATTTAATTTGCAGCCTAGCGTGTATAAAGCAACTTTTTTGTTCGGAATCATTCAACCACAAAATTAGTGTTTTCCGACTTGGATAGCGAGAAGGTTGGCTGAAATTGGCGAATGGGTCTTTTTTCTGTTTTCATCAGCAGCGAATTAAGCGGAGATCAGTTTAGTTTGAAAAAGGCATTTTTTTTGAAAAGGTGAACTCTTCGTGATTTAATCTGAGGGTGCATCATGTACTTTCGTTATGTTAAAACGGACTCATGCGTACGATTGCAATTGTAGGAAATGGAATATCTGGTGTAACTGCTGCTCGAAACATTCGAAAGAAGTCGGCTGATCGTATTCTCATAATTTCTGAAGAAACACCCCATTTTTTCTCAAGAACAGCCCTCATGTATGTTTACATGGGGCACATGAAGTTTGAGCATACGAAGCCATACGAAGATGATTTTTGGCGAAAAAACAACCTTGAATTAATTAATGACCGTGTGAATGGGGTCGATTTCGATTCGAAAACCTTGCACATGAAAAGCACAGAAGACGTGGTCTACGATGCACTCATTCTGGCAACAGGTTCTTCGCCCAATAAATTTGGGTGGCCAGGTCAAGATTTACCTGGAGTCCAAGGCTTGTATAGCTTCCAAGATCTTCAAACGTTGGAAGCAAACACACATGGACCATTGGTGAAAGCCTCAGAACGAACGGTGAAGACTGCTGTGATTGTTGGTGGCGGATTGATTGGTGTTGAACTAGCAGAAATGCTGCTTACGCGGAACATTAAGATCATTTTTTTGGTGCGTGAGGATCGGTTTTGGGGAAGTGTTTTGCCAAAAGAAGAAGGCGAACTTGTTGCAAGGCACATGGTTGATCACCACATTGATCTCAGGTTGAATTCTGAGATGGAAAGCATTGAAGCAGATAGCAGCGGAAAAGCATGTGCTGTGATTACAAAAAAGGGAGAGCGAATTGAATGCGAAATTGTTGGACTCACCGCGGGGGTTAGTCCAAACATAAAATTCCTAAAAGACACAAAGCTTGATACAGCCCGTGGAATTCTTGTGAATGCATTTTTAGAAACGAATATCCCAGATGTTTATGCCATAGGCGATTGCGCAGAGTTTCATGTGGCTCCCGAAGGTAGAAAACCCATTGAGCAAGTTTGGTATACCGGACGAATGATGGGGGAGACCGTTGCTTCAACGCTTACAGACAAGCGAACTGAATACCGACCCGGACACTGGTTTAACAGTGCCAAGTTCTTCGACATTGAATACCAGACTTACGGAATGGTATCAGCAAAGTTAGAAGAGGGAATGCAAGATTTTTATTGGGAAGACAGCACTGGAACAAAGTGCATTAAAATCGTCTTCGAGAAAGAGACAAGGAAGTTTATTGGGATCAATGCATTCGGAATTCGGATGCGCCACGAACGCTTTGATTTTTGGCTCAACAAAAAATGTACGGTTGATCATGTGCTGACCCATTTGCCTGATGCTAACTTCGACCCGGAATTTTCTAAATCCAGGGAGTCTGAAATACTTGCTGAATTTAACGCACAGTTTAACACAAATTTAGTACCGAAGAAGAAAAGTTGGAAGCGCATCTTTAGTAAAAAAAATCACGAATGAAACAGATCAAGTTTATAGGTTTAGCTATACTGATAGTAGGAATTGGTGTGTTTTCTTGCTCCCTTTTTATTCCGTCATTCGAGTTGACAGAAGAAGGGTATGTAGAAACTTTTGAAGGATTCAAAGAAGGGAATCGAACGCGGTACATGGCTTTTTCTGAAGCGATTCTTTCCCAAACAGAAGGGAAGACTTACTCTTCTGTTTTTGCATTCAGTGCAGATGTGAGAGATGCGCTGGCAGCAAGAAACGAAGTGCTTAAAAGTGAAGAGAAATGGGATGAGGTTATTTGGGATAAGCCCCATGAGTTTGTTTCACTTTTAGCTGTTCATGCGGCGAAAGGCCCCATTAACGAAAGCACAGGCCTCTTTCTGTTTTTAACCTTTGGTTTAGCCATTATTGGTGGAGTGATGTTCATTCTTCCGGACGTCATTCTGCAAGGAAAGCCGGGTATAAAAAATGACCATATCTTTCATCATCCTGCAACCAATAGAGGTTGGATAGGTTGGGTGGTTTTCGCTTGGTTGGTGTCGTTCTATATCATCTTGTATTTCTTTCCAGATTACGTCATTGGGTGGTCTATGATCACTGACCCTGTTAGCATGCTCTTGAAAAATGCACCTGGAGGAAGATGGTTTTTATATGGAATGCTCTATTGCACTGTAATGACGGTAATGGCTATTCGCATGTTTGTCAAGTACCGCGGCAACCGATATCAAATTTTCAGAACAAGCTCAGTCTTGTTTTTTCAAATTTGTTTTGCCTTCTTGATTCCTGAAATCATGACCAGATTCGGCGCGCCAGGAGTTGATTTAAAAGAAATTTGGCCACTGGATTATGATTTTTTCTTCGACTGGAATTTAAGGTCGAAATTGGAATATGGAACACTCGGTATTTTTCTTCTGGTTTGGGGCCTTCTGCTCATTGTTGTAGGAGTGCCTGTGATGGTTTACTTTTTTGGTAAACGGTGGTATTGCAGTTGGGTTTGTGGTTGCGGTGGATTAGCAGAGACCTTGGGGGATCCTTACCGCCAGCTTTCAGACAAAAGCACAAAAGCATGGAAAATAGAGCGTTACCTTATTCATGGTGTGCTCGTTTTTGCTGTTTTTATGACAGGGATGACACTTTTTACTTATTTCTCAGGAATAACAGAAATAGCTAGCATCAGCACGAATGACATCCAAGACACTTATAAATTCATGATTGGGTCTGTGTTTGCAGGAGTGATCGGAACAGGTTTTTACCCGGCTATGGGAAGCAGAGTGTGGTGCAGATTTGGTTGTCCATTAGCGGCTTATCTTGGTTTCGTCCAACGGTTTAAATCGAGGTTTAGAATTACAACCAACGGGGGGCAATGCATCTCATGTGGAAACTGTTCAACCTATTGCGAAATGGGAATCGACGTGCGTTGGTACGCTCAGCGCGGACAGAACATCGTTCGCTCTTCCTGCGTAGGTTGTGGAATCTGTTCAGCGGTTTGTCCAAGGGGTGTTTTGAACCTCGAAAACGGACCAGAAGAAGACCGCATCAATGAGAATCCGATTTTAATAGGTAAAGAAGGAATCCAACTTTCGCTGAATGTAACCTCTGATGAGGGATAATCGTCTTTTTCTTGAGGCTAGGATTTCGTATTATTGTAATCCTTGAGAGTTAAACCTGCCTTAGGGGTGAATTTGAACCAATATTAATCCTTCTTATGAAGAAAATCTATGCGATTGCTGCAGTACTTCTTTTTACTCCAGCATTAATGAATTCCCAGTCATTCTCCAATAGTGATGAAATGCTGCCTGGAACCTACAACAGCGGAGGCTGTGTTGGGGTAAACGACATGAATCAAGATGGCATCGACGACATCGTTTTGTTAGACGACGCCAATCATCTCCGAATTCTTTATGGATCTGGTGAGGGATTTGACGAAGTTGATTATGGAACTGTTTCTGGAAATAGCCAATGGGGTTTCTCCATTGGTGACATGAGCAATGACGGACACAATGATGTGATTTCTGGTGGAGCCTATGATGGCGTTCATTATGTAGAAATTACATCTCCTGGAGTGTTCGAATCAAGTGGTTTGCCAAACGGAAGCATGTTCATGCAGGCTTGTAACATAGCTGACATTAACAATGACGGTTGGCTTGACTTCTTTGGTTGTCATGATGACGCTACTTCTAGAATGTGGCGAAATGATGGTGCTGGTGGAATGGTTACAGATGCTGCGCTAATCAACTTGGAAGATTACGCACTAACGGACTATCCTGGAAATGATCACAGTGGTAATTACGGAACCGTATGGTCTGATGTTGATGATGATGGTGACATTGATTTGTTGATTGCAAAATGCCGTCAATTTATCTCTGACCCCCAAGATCCTCGTCGCGTCAATCAACTTTGGATCAATGATGGGAATAACAACTACACTGAAGATGCACTCGATCGTGGATTGGTTTTCTATGAGCAATCATGGACTGCTGACATGGCTGATTACAACAATGATGGTTACATGGATGCTTTGATTACAAATCACAGTACCAACCTCATGCTTCTTGAGAATGATGGAACAGGAAACTTTACAGACGTAACTGCTGCTGTAGGATTGATGGAAGAAGCTTTTTTCCTTCAAGCAAAAATGGAAGACCTTAACAACGATGGTTGGGTAGATTTAATCTATTCAGGTGGAGAGCATAAGGTTTACATGAACAATGGAGACGGAACATTCTCTGAAGAAGTGAATCTTCTTCCGAATGGCGATACCATGCACAGTTTTGCACTTGGTGATTTCGACAAGGATGGAAGCATTGATGTGTATGCAAGTTACGGTAACATCTATGTAGACTCAGACAACGGCAATCCTGATCGCCTTTGGATGAATGATGGAAATGAGAATAACTGGATTGGATTCGAACTTGAAGGGATTATTTCAAACCAAAATGCAATTGGAGCGAAAGTGAAGATCTACGGAGATTTCGGTGTTCAGGTGCGTGAAGTACGTGCAGGTGAGAGTTACGGGATTGTAAATACATTCGCACTTCACTTTGGAGTTGGTTCTCTTGAAGAAATTGATTCTGTAGTCATCAATTGGCCAAGTGGATTTGAGACAGTCATTGACGATCCAACTTTGAACGTATACAACTATGTGATTGAAGCTGAATGTCAAATTGACCCAGTTACAATTGCTGCGAATGGAGGAACTACAATTTGTCCAGGTGAAACTGTAACTATTGAAGCGCCAGAAGGCTATACATACAGCTGGAATAATGGTGAAGAGACGCAATCAATTGTTGTAACGCAGCAAGGAAACTACAGTGTTACTGTTTTTGACGAAGGAAACTGCGCTGGTGGATCTAACAATGTTGTAGTAACAGTTGTTGAACCAAATATTCCTACAATCTCTGTTAATGGCGATTTAGAATTCTGCTCTGGTGGTTCAGTTGAACTGATTGCTTCTGATGCTGCTGAGTATGATTGGTCAACAGGAGATGATGTCCAAGCTATTACTGTAACAGAATCAACAGTTGTGACGGTATCTACAATTGATGTTTGCGCATCAGCATTGAGTTCAGAAGAGGTAACAATTACGGTTTATCCTGCACCCTCTGCTCCTGTGGTAGAGAATGTAACGATCAACGAGCCAGGAACGGCTGACTTAACGGGATCAGGAACTGCTTTACACTGGTATGACGCGGAAGATGCTACTGATCCTTTGTATGTAGGCGATACGTTTACAACTCCAAGTTTAGAAATAACCTCTGAGTTTTGGGTTGAAGACGTTCTAACAAACGGAGGTGAACAAGCAGAAGGTGGACGTCTAGACAATTCTGGAGATGGTGAGTTCTTCAACAATGAAGGACGTTACCAGATTTTTGATGCGAATGAGGACATGATGCTTCTAAGCATTCGTACTTACGCTGATGAAGAAGGAGACAGAGTATTTGCTGTCTTGAATAGCAACGGTGAAACATTGGCATCGGGAACCTTCAATGTTCCTTCAGGTGAGTCTGTTGTTGAGCTTGATTTCTTTGTCCCTGCCGGTGAAAATCACTCATTGCGTTGTACTTCTGCTAATCCAGGACTATATAGAAATGGACCTCCAGCTGAAATGAATTACCCTTATGAGATTGGTGATTTGGCAACAATTACTTCTAGCTCTGTAACAGGTGACAATGCAACTGCATATTACTACTTCTTCTATGACTGGGTTGTTTCAACTCCAATGACACAATGTGTTTCTGAAAGAGTCTTGGTAACAGTAACGCTAGTAGGCGTTGAAGAAATTGAAGCGTTGACTTCGTTCTCTGTATATCCTAACCCTGCTAGCGCATTAGTTCAAATTGACTATGCTCTAATTGGACAAAGCAATGTTTCAATGGAACTCGTTGATTTGACCGGACGTGTAATCATGTCTGAGCGACTTACAGCTGTGTCAGGTGAGAACCGTCATGTATTTGATGTTAGTAACCTTTCAACAGGCCTGTATCAATTAAGCCTTGTGGTTGACGGACAACGAGCAACGTACAAGTTGTTAGTTGACTAAACAGTTAAACAAATCCTTTTTGAAAGGGGCTTTCCAATTGGAAAGCCCCTTTTTTATTTCTCTTGGTAGTACAAAGCTTAAGTAGCCTCTTGTACTTGTTTGCATTGATTGATTGATTGATTGA
>JBLIGQ010000021.1:0-41185 GCA_047636995.1 Flavobacteriales bacterium
GATCTGCTGTGCAGTTGCAGTGTTTCCACATTCATCAACAGCAACATAATCACGGATGATAACTCCAGCGCATCCTCCAGAAACAGGACTGTCAAGGAAAGAGATTGAAACCATACCACAGTTATCAGTAGCAATCAACTCAGCAACAACGATGTTGTCACAAGGAGCTTCAACTTCGATTTCATAAGCCTCGAATACTGGAGCAGTTGTGTCAACAATTGTGATTGTTTGCGTTGCTGTGCTCATGTTACCACACTCATCCATTGCTGTATAAGTACGAACCATTACTGATTCTTGTGGACAGTCACCAGGAGTTGATACTTGTTCTACAGAGATAGAAACTTCTCCACAGTTATCATCAGCTGTTGCGAATGGCTCTGGCATTGCTTCGTCACACTGAATCGTTACATCATCAGCAACAGCAGTAAATTCTGGAGCAGTTGTGTCAACGATTGAAATGCTTTGTGTAGCAGTAGCACTGTTTCCACATTCATCTACAGCAGTGAAAGTACGTGTGTAGAACATTTCTTGAGGACACTGACCTTGATCAGCAGGTCCGTCAGCCCATGTTACAGTTACGTCACCACAAACATCTTCAGCTTCAGCGTTTACAACTGGTACTTCAGCATCGCACTCTAAAGTGATTGCTTCTGGCACGAATGTAAATTCAGGAGCAGTTGTATCAACAATTGTGATTGTCTGCATGTAAAGACCTTGGTTACCGCAGTTATCGAATGCACGATATACACGTTGGATTGTGTATTCCTGAGGACAATCACCAGGAATGATGTTGTCAGTACATTCAATCACTAACTCTTCGTCACAGTTGTCTTCGGCAATCACTATTTGATCATCACAAGATGGAATTTCCTCGTCACACTCAAGAAGCAAATCTTCTGGAACTTCAACAAACACAGGGTTCATTGTATCAACTACAGTAATTGTAGTAGAAGCTTCGCTCATATTCTCACAGTAATCAACTGCAGTCCATGTCCAAACGATTGTGTAAGAATCATCACAAAGTCCTGGGATAATTTCTTCGCTAAAAGTAACATCTACTTCCAAAGCACAGTTATCAGAAACTTCAGCTCCTTCAACACCTGGTGCTTCTGGAACAGCATCACACTCAACCGTCTCATCTTCCGGAGTAATAATTACCGGAGGAGTAGTGTCAAGAATAGTAATGTACTGTTCAACAGATACAGTGTTTCCACATTCATCAGTTGCAGTGTAGAAACGTACAAGTACGCCCATACAACCACCTGATTGATTTTGTGTTTCTAGTGTTACAGTTACTTCACCACAGTTATCTTCGAATTCTGGACCTGGCACTGACTCAAGATCCTCACAGTTAGCAGAAGTATCAAAATCGTAATCGCTTACAGATGGAGCAGTAGTGTCAACAACAATAATTGTCTGTGTTGCAACAACAGGCTCATTGCACTCATCACTTATTGTGAATGTGCGAACAATCGTATACTCTTGCGGACAGTCGCCAGCAATTGTTTCAGAAGTAACATCGTAAACAACAACTTGACAATTGTCTTCACTTGTAGCCTCTTCTAATTCGAAATCTACATCACACTCATAAGTTACATCAGCAGGCACAAAAGTGAATACGGGTGCTACAGAGTCAACAACAGTGATTATCTGTGTGTGATCAGCTCTGTTTCCACAGCAATCAAGAACAGACCAAGTACGTGTAAAGCTATAATTACAAGTAGTACCTTCAATTTCGCTTTCCTCCATTGGAAGGAAAATCAAATCGCAATCACAGTTATCAGTTGCTTCAATTCCTTCGAAAACAGGAACAGGCACTTCGTTGCACTCAAGAAGTAAATCTTCAGGAACTACTGTAAAAACAGGATCAGTTGTATCATTCACTGTAACAGTGTATGAATCCATTGTAGCGTTGCCACAATTATCAACAGCTCTGTAAAAGATTGTTTCTTGAACCTCTTCTGAGCAAAGAACAGATGGTGGAGGCACAGGAGTGCACTCCTTGTCTACGTTAATGTCACCATGTCCTGAAACAACTTGACCATTCAAGATACCAGTGTATGTAAACCATCCACTCATACCGAAGTTTGAATTCTTGTTATTTGCAGCCTCACCACACTGAAAACCGAAGTAGTAGTTACTTGGCATGTGGTTCAGACTTAAAACAGACCCTTCGAAATCTCCAAAACCAGTTAAGGTAGAGAACCCGTTTACCATCTCCATGTAGTCCCACGTAGTCCAAAGGTCACCACCTGCAGCAGCAAATCCAGCATCATCCTTGTAAGAACGTCCTAGACCTGTTGACCAAGTTTCCCAATCAACTGTGTTTTCAAACCAGAAATCAACAATAAACCCTTGACTAGAGTTCATGTTGTTCACCACCATACCGCTAACGTGAGCAGTACCGTCATTAAATTTCGTGTAGCTAAGTTCACCAGAAGGAACAAAATCATCTGTAAGAGAAACTCCAGCTGTTTCTAGAACTGGCAACCAAACTGCCCAGTCATCTCCAAGACCATATGCAGTTGAAGTAACACATTCTTCAACAGGGTAACCTGTTACACTTGTGAATACGGCAACGCTATCAAGTCCGCTGCATGCATCTTCTGCATCTACAACGAAAACGGCAGGAATATCTTCTTCACACTCCACTACTACATTTTCAGGGAAATCAATAAATGCAGGTCCAGTTGAATCCATTACTGTAAGCACCTGAGAGCAAGTCTCAACGTTTCCGTTTGGAAGAATAACTTCCCATGTGCGTGTGATTGTATAGAGACAATCATCACCAGCCATTTCATCATCAAACATCGTTACTTCAGCTTGTGCACAGTTACCAGTTAATGTTGGCATACCAGTAGCAGCAGGAGTTGTATCATCTGTACACTCGAGCATCATGTCTTCTGGACATGCAACCACACAAACTTCTCCGTCATACTCGCAAGAACCATCGTTCCCACAAGCTTCTGGATTGTAATTGATCGCAGATGGATCAGCACAACCAGCAGCATCGATTATTACACTAACTGGGTTTGAAAGATCAAAGCAACCTTCTAAATCAGCTGCATTCTCTCCAATACCTGCATTAAAAAGTTCAGTGTAAGTTATGTACCATACAAGTACTTCACCAGCATCATAACCTTCAAAATCGATGTCAATCATATCAAACGCCATTGGCGTTGAAGGGATGATCGTGAGAATATTTGCAGCAAGATCTGTTACAACCCACGCCGTGTTTGATCCCTCAGAATCAGAAGACTCATACATGAAAGAAACTAAATCACTCATTCCGTCTCCAGAACAAGCAACGTCTCCGTTGTCTCCAGAAAGCTCGCCTGCTGATACAACAACACAACTTCCATCATCGCAAGTAGCGTTGAAATCAAAGTTACATGCCATATCGTCTGTACAACCGTTCGGAAGATCACATGAACCGTCATCAAGCGTTGCCGCCGGATCAAAGTTACACGCTGCGTCGTTGGTACAACCTTCAACTTCTTCTGCCACGTATGCAAACTCAAGGTTACAACGGTACTCATCAGAACCTACACTGTTCGGGAAAATCTGAACGTAAACGTTACCAGAAAAATCTCCGTCAGTTGTAAATTGGCCTAACAATACTTTAAGATCGTCTCCAACAATACCGTTGACATCTCCATTTAAAGCAAACCAGCTTCCACCAATGGCATCAGAGATAGAAAGGCTGTTCCCGTCTTCGAAACTTCCAGCCCAATCAACCAGCCCTGAAACAGCATTCACATCGCCACCAGCATCATCTGAAGAAGCGCGACCAATGGTTACCCATGAATCATATTGCTGCAGAGGAAAAGCAGCATAAAAGGCTTCGTTATTATTATCCCCAGTTAAAACACTGATTGTCGGCTCCTGAAAAAAGGAAGTCGACGTAGTAATGTTAATGGGATTCGTTTCATCGCCAGCAACAGCAGACACAAAGTCTGTAGCTGAGCCAGTGGTTACGTATAATCGGTAAGTAGTCTGACCGTTCAACGCTTCCAACGGATTACCCGCAGAATAGTTGTGTTCAGCCACTACTTCAACCTCAATACCAAGATCTAAACATTGATCCTGAGCAAAGGTTTGCAAACTAAGCAAAACCAGCGCCGTTAAAGAGTATAAAAGTTTTCTCATAATTAAGCAGTTTAGTCGTCTTGAGACAACATTTCGCATTTTAGGTTATTAAGCAAGAGTAAAAGTAATAAATCTGAGTTACACTTATCTGGAAAAACAAAAATATAATCGAAGACTTTCTATTGTTCATCGATAGTTAACATAGTTTAACCCGATATCATAGTCGGATCTCACCCTAAAGTTGGGCTCTCGTCACCCTAAAAGATGACGGGTTTGAACCGATGATAATCTATCTTCCTCCTTTTCATTGGATTTAAGATTAATTTCATCAATTGATGCAACGTTTTCAGTTGTTAATCATCTTACTTATGAAACAGACCAACTGTGACCACAACTGAAATCATACAAGAACTAAGGAAAGGGAATACTGACGCCTTAATGGATCTGTACCGAGATCACGCATCTACCATTTTTGCGGCAGCCTACTCCGTGCTGAACAACAAAGTTCTGGCAGAAGACATTTGCCACAATTGTTTTTTGAAGTTGTTTGAAAAAGCACATCAACTAAAAACTCCAGACCAAGCATTGAGCTGGATGAGAACTGTAGCGAGAAATGAGGCACTGATGGAGCTTAGAAAGAACAAACGATTCGACCTTCTCCACGAAGATTTAAATGAGTTAGCTCAAGAAGAAGCTACAGAAGCCAAATGGCAAAACTGGAAAGCATCTGATGTCATCAATGCGATTAAACAACTGCCTGAAGGATACCGCCTAGTGCTCTCTCTTTATCTTTTAGAAAGCCTCTCCCATGAAGAAATAGCATTGGCTCTCAAAATTGCTCCAAGCACCTCCAGATCACAGTACGCTAGGGGTAGAAAAAAATTAATCGAAAACCTCACCTTAAATTATGAATGACCCACTCAAACATATAATAAGCAAATCTCCTCCACAGACAGAGAACATGCTGGAGGGACACGAGGAACGCTTCTTTACAAAAGTGCTTGCAAAAAACGCAAAGCCACAAAAACGCATTCCGCCTATTTGGAAATGGTCTGCAGTGGCCGTAGCAGCTTCAATCTTAATTGTTGTTGCGGTTGTTTTCCAGATTGGCGAAGAAAACCAAGCGGTAAGGAAAAGAACCTTAGGTGACGTCTCGCAACAAATAGAGCGCGTAGAATCTCAATTGACAAATCAGATTTCGCAAAAAACAGCTGAAATTGACATGTCTGACCCTGTCTTAAAATCGCATGTATCCAAATTCAAAAACCTTGAAAAGGAATACTTGCGCCTTGAAGAAGCGCTAAATGTAAATTTTGGAGACCCTCGAATTGTTAAGGCAATGATGGAGAACTACAAGCGCAGACTCCAAGTACTGGAAACAATGTTAACACACATTAAACTTCAGAACCTAAAAGAAAAATCAGAACCTAAAGTGCCCTCAGCACAATCTTAAATAGCACCCCATGAAAACATCCCTATTTTATCTCGCGTTGGTGGCATTCATCTGTTGGATTCCTTTCAACTCCCATGCCGCAACTGAAAACAACTACGTTAAAAACTACGCTCAGCAGTACAACGTTAATCCAAATGTTCAATTAAGTACTGAAACCTCTTTTGGCGAAGTCATTATTGAATCTTGGGACAACAACGAAATATCAATCGACGTAGAAGTTTCTGTAGAGGCGAAAAGCGAGAGCGAAGCTCAAAAAGTATTCGAACGCATCGAATTGAAAATGTACGGGTCAAAAGAACGCGTCTCCATTAAAACTGAAATGTCTGGAAATAACAACAACAATCAATTTGAGATTAACATCCGCATCAAGGCCCCTGAAAATGCCGTCCTTTTCCTCGCTCATGCTTTCGGAAACTTGAAAATAGGAACATTCAGAAACAAAGCCGAAATAGACGCAAGCTACGGCGAACTTGAAATCGAAGACCTTTCAAATAAAGAACTGGAAATCGAAATGAGTTTTGGCGAAGCCATCATTCACAACGTAGGCGGTGGTTTATTTCAGGTTGAATTTGGCGCTATGAAAATTAATCACCTCCACTACAACTCCGAAATAAAATCCAGCTACGGCAGCGTAGAAGTCAATATTGAGGGCACAAACTGCCATGATTTAGACATCGACAATGAATTTGGTGAAATCGATATAGAAATCCCTGAAAACATGTCGTATCGGGTAGAAGGGAAAGCCAGTTTTGGCGATATCGAACTGCCTAAAAACACCAATAATGAAAAAATTGAAAAAGATTTTGCATCCTTTTCAATAGAGGCTACAATAGGGCAAAACCCTGAGGGTGAACTGTTAATAGACTCTAGTTTTGGGGATGTGACCGTAGATTATCGATGAACTTTTCAAGCGACTGTGTTTTCGAATAAAGAAATTTATATCTTTGCGCTCCCAATATGGTGCCATAGCTCAGTTGGTAGAGCAACGGACTGAAAATCCGTGTGTCCCTGGTTCAAATCCTGGTGGCACCACACAAAAAAAAGCTGGATTTTAATCCGGCTTTTTTTTATTTTACATCGCTATGGAATCTGTAACGTCCCTCTCGCTCAGCGCTCTTGCCCCCTTTTTCAATTCGAACACATACACCTCTGTATTTGTACTTGTTGACGAAAACACGCACTCTCATTGTCTTTCTGCCTTTCATTTGGCGCTGAATGACTGCATTGAATTTGAAGTCCTGGAGGTGCCTGCTGGCGAAGACAGTAAAAACATTGAAATCTGTTTTCAGCTTTGGCAAGCCCTCATAGACCTGAAAGCAGACCGCAACAGCTGCCTGGTATGCCTCGGCGGGGGAATGATCACTGATCTTGGCGGATTTGTAGCATCAACTTTTAAACGTGGAATAGATTTCATACACATCCCAACATCGGCTCTCGCCATGGTAGACGCCAGTATTGGTGGGAAAACAGGAATCAATCTAGCACACCTCAAAAACCAAGTAGGAACCTTCGCTTTGCCAAAACTAATCATCGCTGATCCAAGATGGCTTGTTACCCTCCCTGTGAGTGAGCTGAGATCTGGATTCTCGGAAATGTTCAAACACGCACTCATCTCGTCACAAAGCTACTTACACCTTTGCCTTGAAGCTGAACTCAACTCAGAAAGCATCGCCAATCTGATCGAAGAATCGATGAAGATCAAATCTGACATTGTTCAACAAGACCCCAAAGAGAAAGGCATTAGAAAAGCACTAAACTTCGGACACACTGCCGGACACGCCTTCGAATCTTTGAGCCACGTGAACAAAGCACCTGTGCTGCACGGAGACGCCATTGCTTGGGGAATGAGAGTGGCCTTAAAACTTTCGGCCTCAAAATGCGGATTCCCTCAGGAGGAGCTCCAGCGAATAGACGGGTTTTTAAAGACCACCTATGCAAATCACCAGTGCCGTTATGAAGCTAACGATCTCTGGGAAATCATGCTGGCCGACAAGAAGAATGAAAACGGTGAAGTGAAATTTGTACTCTTAAAAGCCATTGGAACCCCCGTGATCAGCCAAACCGTAACAATAGAGGAATTCCAAGCAGCACTCCTTGGGCTCTGATATAATGATCTTTCAACCTGAATTTTGAGTTGTAAAACACCCATTGAATGCGCACAAACAAACGAGATGACTTCGGAGAAAACCTTTGGGATGAGCCCGTCAAATCTGATCCTGTAGAAAACAAAAGGGGCCTTTCGCCGCTCCCAATGCACAGAGCAATTCACTTGGCCGTAGATTTTACTGCAGCTTTTATCCTTTTCCAATTTGTGGAACTGTGCCTCATGCTCTTCATGAAACTAACTGATTTAGACATTGGAAAGGGGTTACTCATTTTCTCCTCCAACTTCGCCCTTCCCCTTTTCTATTTGCTTCTCGTCTTTCTAACAGAAACCTTAAGTAAGGGGCAAAGCATTGGAAAGATGATTACCCGTTTTGAGGCTAGAAGAACTGATGGAAAGCCATTCACCACCAATGACGCATTTCTAAGAACGGTGTGCAGATTAATCCCATTTGAATTCATCGCCATCTTTATCCGAAGAGATCAACGCGCATTGCATGATTTACTTACCGCAACTGAACTCCGAATAAAAGTGAGCAAAACATCAGCGCGTAAGAACAATGTAATCTTTGATCAGCCCTCTTAAAAACTCAACCTTTTTGTCTGGGACAACCGTAATTTGAAGTTTCTCACAGACACTTTCAGTCAGCTGGACCAAGGCTTCTGAATGGGCTTTATTCCGAAACTTCATATATCGATCTAGTGTCTGTTTGATGGTTAGCATATCTTGTTCACGAAAATGGCGCACATCTGGATATTGCGGTGTGTAATTGCTTGTCGTTTTGATTTGTTGAATGTCGCGCAAACTGACGAAAAGAGATGGATTGGCTTTCACAACCGTTGCATTCGAAACCAGGTCTCCCAAGCGCTGTCCTTTTGAAGAACTGCTAATCACAACAATGGCTATGGCTCCAAATGACATCCAGATATCAATCATCCGAAACACCCACCGAAGCAGGTAATCAGTGAACATCATTTGCTCACCGTCAATCCGAACCACTTTAATACGCAGCGCCATTTTACCAATGGTTTGGCCTTGATTCAAGGACTCCATAACCAAGGTGTAAAAAGTGAATACTGGAGCAAGAATGAGGTATTGGAATTCAACAGATAGACCCAAGTCTAAAACCAAACCAAACAACACATTTGCAATCAAAAGCACTGTAACCCCAACAATCACAGAATCCAATATGAAGGCGAGAATTCGGTCCCGTAAAAGGGCTAAATCATAATTGATGGTAACATTTTGGGTTGTCTGCAATTCAATACTCCGCATAAGCGCACTGTTTTTATATATTAGCTAATCTCAATAAAAATTGGCGAAGAAAGCATGCGTGAAACCGATTTTATCGGACAAAATCAGGAAAAATGGGTAGAATTTGAGGAAATTCTAAAGAGTGACAAGAAAGATGCTGAAAAGCTTAGTAGGCTATTTATAGAAACCACTGATGACCTCTCGTTCTCCCGAACCTATTACCCGAACCGGTCAGTAAGAGTTTATTTGAACGGAATTGCTCAGCAAGTCTATCAGACCTTGTACCGCAATCGAAAGAAGGATCGAGGGGCATTTAAAAGGTATTGGACAGAGGAGCTTCCTGATGCGATGTGGTTTGCTCGGAAGCAACTTTTGCTTTCGTTTTGTATTTTCATCCTAGGCTTGTTCATTGGCCTGTTATCTAGTTATCAAAATCCTGAATTCGTAGAAATCATTTTGGGCGAACAGTACGTCGAAATGACGGAAAACAACATCAAGAGCGGAGACCCAATGGCGGTATATGCTTCCGGAGGCCAGATGGAGTCTTTCTTGAAGATTACATGGAACAACATCAAAGTTGGTGTTTTTTGTTTTCTTCTAGGGTTGCTGTTTAGCATTGGTTCGGGATTCATTGTTTTCACCAACGCCATTATGGTGGGTGCATTTCTCTATTTCTTTATTCAACGCAATCTCTTTTGGGAGTCTTTCTACGCCATTATGCTCCACGGCACCCTTGAGTTGAGCATGATTGTATTGGCCGGCGCTGCGGGACTGACGCTAGGAACAGGATTGTTGTTCCCCGGAAGCTATACCAGGAAACAATCTTTCTTGTTATCAGCAAGACACGGAATACGTATCATGATTGGTGTGAGCGCCTTTTTGGTTATTGCAGGCTTCATTGAAGGATTTGCGACACGCTATACCGATGCGCCAAACTTCATCAGAGGCACCATCATCTTTCTTTCTCTAGCGCTAGTCGTTGGCTACTTCATCATCTATCCTTACCGACGTGCAAAATCAGGTCTTATTGAGAAATATATAGAATCAGAAACGATTGATGAGACCAAAGAAAACCTTGTATTCAACACCGTAAAAAAGACGGGACAGCTCATCAATGAGTCATGGAGGTCATTCACAGCGGACCTCGGAACACAGCTCATCTTTGGTGTGAGCGTAGCTACCTTATTTTGTAGCTTCATTTTCTATTATTGGGGCGAAGACTACAGAATGCTTTTTGACGCCGGACTATTTAATGGATCCTACAGCATTGTTCAAGATTTCGCAGATGGATTTTGGTTTTGGGACGAAGCAAATAACTTCTTCAACTTCATTGAGTTCCCTATCCTCTTCCCAGTAATTGCCTTGTTATTAGCTCCTGTACTATGGATTGGCATGAAGGCGCACTTCTCTTTTATGAAAACGATGGCCAACAGTGAGCCGAAAGCTTCTCCTAGCCTGTCTTTTCTCAATTGCTTGGTCAGTTCTTTTCTTTTGATCGTTTGGTTTTGGACTTCTTACTTCTCCATTATATTCATCCCTTTCGTGTGGCCAATCGTCTTTCTTGGATTGTCTTGTGCTGAAATAGAAGGAACATCTATCTTTAAAGGAATCAGCAAAGCATTTGCTTTATTAGTAGGCACTTTTGGAAGAACACTAGGACTGTTTTTAGTTCAAGTACTCGTGCTTTGGTGCGTTATGTCTATTGTAAGCGCCCCTTTGTTCTACTTCATTTTCCAAATCATAGGAGCAAACTTTGCCGCGAGTCTCCCATGGGCTGACCGCTTAATTTACATCCTTCATACGTGGCTCATGTTATTTAGCATGAGTATGTTAATTCCTGTCTTCATTCACTCTGCTGGTGTTTTATACCATTCAAATACTGAAATCATTACCGCTGAAAATCTAAAACAACGCATCACATCCATCTCTTTCAAAAAACGCGCCTATGGTCTGGAGAAAGAGAATTAGCCATCTGTGCTTCGCCCTAGCACTATTTGTAGCAGGAAATTTGACTGCCCAAGAAGAAGAAACAGCTGAAATTGTTTCTGAATTTGGCCAAAATGAAACCCCTGCTCCAAAGATGAACCACCAAGACTGGGAAAGAGCCATTGACGGCGTGGACTTCGGGAAGGCAAGCCAACCTGAAAAAGAAGAAGAGCTTGAGGAAACAGTAGAAGAAAATGATGTTCAGTACGATGACTCAAATTTCGATTGGAATTTTGGGTTAGACAAGACCGTTGCCTCTTTCATTTTAGGAGGCATCATTGTGGTCATTATCATCCTAATTGTTTTCTTAATAATAAGACAAGTAAGACAGGCAGATGTGCGCGTTCAGTCAAACGATGAAAGCATGAGCTACAACCTCAAGAACATCGAAGAAAACCTGCCGGAATCAGATCTTCAGCGGCATTTAAGACTTGCCCTTGAAGCCGAAGATTACAAGGCCGCCATTCGAATTTACTATCTGGCCGTTATTCAAAGTTTGAGTCAAAAAAAGCACATCAAGTGGCAGCGCGAAAAAACGAACTACGAATACCTTTTGGAAGTGCGTGGGAAATCACTATTTCAATCATTTTCGAACCTTACCCTTACCTATGAAATCGTTTGGTATGGAGACGCGCTTGTGTCAAAATCAGTCTTCCAATCTATTGAACCCTCATTTAGTCAAGTTCTAAAGCAGATTGAAAATGAGCACTAAATCAGGCGCGGCCAACTCATGGCTAATCGGAACAGGGATTCTAGTGGTATTAGGCATTTTCTACTTGCTCTTTTTCTCTACGAAGAGATATGATTGGGTTGAATCGTATGACCCAGATAACAACCTCCCATATGGCACCTCGATTTTCAAAAATCTGATCGAAAATGCACATCCAAACCAACCGTTTTTCGAAGTAACTGATTCAGTTCATTTGCGTGTGAATACCGATACGCTTCCCAAAAATTCAAATTATTTCTTGATCGGACGGGAGCTCTACTTAGACTCCAATGAAACTGATTTCCTCCTCGATTTCGTTGAAAAAGGGAACAATGCTTTTTTGCTTTCAAGTGTCTTTAGCTACACCCTGATAGATACTTTAATTGATGTAGAGTCTGAAGATTATTTCTACTATGACCTGGAAGAAGGCATTGCAACGGTTACTCCTATTCAACGTTCGCAAGACACCAGTATCTTCATGAACCTTTGGGGAAAAGATGACCGCTTCAAGTACCCCGTGGAGTGCAAATATGTGCGGAACAATGAACCGCGAAATAAAGTATGGAGCTATTTCCACGAAGCTATTTTCGCCAAGAACAATGCCGAAATTGATGTTTTAGGCTACTACGATGACGGGAACACCAACTACATCAGAATTCCCCACGGAGATGGCTCTTTTTATTTGCACAGCACACCCCTAGCCTTCACAAACTACGCCTTGCTCAAAGACTCTGGATTCCAATATGTTGCCTGTGCAACAGCCTTCACGGGAGACGGAACAGTGCTATGGGATGAGTACAACAGGAACTACCAATACGTTCAAGACAGCAACTATTCTTCAGATGAATCAGGCTCACTTTATGAGCATGAAGAAGGGCCGCTTTCATTCATTTTATCTGAGCGAAGTTTGAAGTGGTCTTGGTTTGTTCTTTTGGCAGCCCTCTTTCTGTACCTGTTTTTTGGGGCGAAAAGAAAACAGCGAAGCATTCCTGCTATTCACCCATTGAAAAACAGCTCTTTGGATTTCGCAGAGACCATAGGAACCATGTTCAGGATGGAGAATGACCACGCCAAATTAGTGAAGCTGAAAATGCGTCTCTTTAAAGCATTTGTGCGCGAACGCTATGGTTTAAGAACAGCCATCGAACAACATGAAGAACCTGAATTGATTAAAGACCTTACTGAGAAATCATACCTGGAACCTCAGCAGGTAAAGGAACTATTTTCTGTTTATCATCAACTTGAAGAAAAAACAGATTTGGAAGCAATTGAACTGATTCGCTTCCACCAACAACTTGAACAATTCTATCAAAACGCTAGATAGCATGGAAGATCAAAACACCCCACTCGAAGACCGCAAAAAAGACACCGAAAACCCTCAAAGTGAAGGCAATCACCCTCCTGAAACCTCAGTGACACCTGGCGCTACAGCAACGCCACCCCTTTCTAATGGAATACCTTTCGCAACGCCACAAGTGCATCATGTAGATACCGCACTCGTGATGCAGACGGTTGAAGAAATCAAAAAAGAAATTGGTAAAATGGTCATTGGCCAAGCAAACATGATTGATCAGCTGCTCGCCGGTGTGCTGGTTGGCGGACATGTTTTACTTGAAGGCTACCCAGGCATTGCAAAGACGCTCACTGCGAGAATGCTCGCACGCACCCTCTCAGCAGATTACAGCAGGATTCAATTCACACCAGACCTGATGCCAACAGACATTACCGGTACTTCGGTTTTCAATTTGAAAGAAAGTGAATTCGCATTCCGCAAAGGTCCTATCTTCTCCAACGTTATTCTGATTGACGAAATCAACCGTGCACCGGCTAAAACGCAGGCCTCACTGATGGAAGTAATGGAGGAAAAGCAAATCACCTATGACGGAGAAACCTATGAACTTGACTTTCCCTTTTTCGTGATTGCTACACAAAATCCAATTGAACAAGAAGGAACCTACTCCCTGCCTGAAGCACAGTTAGACCGCTTCATCTTTAAAATTAGAGTTCCTTATCCTTCAATTGAAGAAGAGAGTGAGATCTTGACTTTGTTTCAGTCAGACTTTTCTAAAAGAAAAGAGTCAGATGTACAATCCATTGTTTCAAAAGCGAAGCTCAAAGAGATTAGAGAAATCATAGAGAAAGTCTACATCAAGAAAGAACTTCTAGAATACATCGCCGCCATTGTGCACAACACAAGAAATAATGGGGACCTCTTCTTAGGAGCTTCACCACGAGCATCTCTTGCCATTATGCGCACTTCAAAGGCCGTTGCAGCCATGCGCGGAAGAGGCTTTGTAACGCCTGATGACATTCGCTATGTAAGTTATCCGGTATTAAACCACAGGGTTATTCTTAGCCATGAACGAGAAATGGAAGGAACAACCGTTACAGACGTCATCAAAGACATTCTTCAAACGATTGACGTTCCCCGTTAATGGAAAAACCCAATACCATAGCAGCGTTCATCAGGGCATTTCACCTGCAATCAAAGTTTTTCATTGCCTTGGGTGTTTGTGTGGTCTTCTTTGCCATCAGCTTTCGGCTGCCTTTGATCTTCCCATTGGCTCAAACACTTTTGGTTGCTTTGATGGCGCTAACCGTAACTGACCTTGTTTTGCTGTTTGGTTCGAAAGGGAAATTGGTAGCACAGCGGAAAACGGGCAAAATGCTTTCCCTTGGAGACCGTAACAGCCTTTCCCTGCATGTGACAAATGAAATGCCGTTGGCCCTCAAGCTCTCCATTTATGATGAACTCCCAATCAGTTTGCAACGAAGAGATTTCGCCATTGATCTTCAACTAGTAAAGAACGAAAAGCGCACGCTCACATACACCGTAACCCCTTTTTCCCGCGGTGAATACCATTGGGGCAACACCAATCTATTAGCAACCACTCAAATTGGCTTAGTAGCCAGATTGTTTAAAGTTCACAATGCAGAAATGGTTCCTTCATTCCCTTCAATCATCCAAATGAAGAAATATGAATTGCTTGCTTTCGCGAAAACCAGCAATTTCGATGGAATCAAAAAAGTTCGAAGGCTTGGACATAGCTATGAATTCGAACAGATTAAAAATTATGTGCAAGGAGATGACATCAGAAGCATCAACTGGAAGGCGACCGGTAGAAGGAACAATTTGATGGTGAACCAATATGAGGATGAACGTTCGCAACAGATGTATAGCATCATTGACAAATCACGCGCCATGCACATGCCCTTCAACGGGCTAAGCCTATTGGATTACGCAGTGAATACCTCTTTGGTGATCTCAAATATTGCTTTAAAAAAGCACGACAAGGCGGGCCTAATAACCTTCTCTGACACCATAGGATCAACCATTAAGGCCGAAAGGAGCCCTGTTCAAATCAAAAAAATCCTCAATGCATTGTACAATGAAAAAGCGCATGTAAAAGAAGCCAATTACGACCTGCTTTACAGATCAGCAAAAAATGTGATTCAAAGCAGAAGTTTAGTTTTCCTGTATACTAACTTCGAATCAATCTACGCCATGGAACGTGCGTTACCCGTTTTGCAAAAAATCAACCGCCATCACGTTCTAGTGGTTATGATCTTTGAGAATACAGAACTCATGAACCACAGTAGGCAACAGGTTGAGTTTTTGACCGATATTTATACGCAAACCATTTCAGACAAACTGATCCTTGAAAAGAAACATATGGTGATGAAATTGAAAAAGTACGGAATTCAAACTATTCTCTCTAGACCTGAAGATCTTTCAATTAACACCGTAAATAAGTACCTAGAACTCAAGTCAAACGGGCTCATTTAGCACTTTGATGGAGATTTTAATGTGAAATTCACCGACAATCACCTCAAAAGGGTTGATTATTTTTACTTTTGCGACGATGGAATTTTCTGCCCAGCAGATAGCTGACATACTGGAAGGAGTAATTGAGGGCAACTCAAACTCTAAAGTTAATAGACTTGCAAAGATTGAAGAGGGTGCTCCTGGCAGCCTTACATTCTTAGCGAACCCTAAGTACGCACCGTTTATCTATGAGACAAAAGCCTCTGTAGCTATCGTCAACAAAGACTTTCAGCCAGAAAGCGAACTACCTCCTTCCTTGACGCTTATTCGTGTAGATGACGCCTATGCTTGTTTTGCCAAGCTCCTTGACTTCTACAACAGTTACCGTCATCAGAAAACGGGCATTGACAAGCAAGCCTTTATTGAAGAGGGTGCGCAAATTGGAGAGAACTGCTACATTGGCCCTGGCGCAGTGGTAGCTGCAAGTGCAAAAATCGGAGCGAACTGTAAAATTTATCCTGGTGCCTTCATTGGAGACCGAGCTGTTTTGGGCAATAACTGTATTATGTATGCTGGCTCACGTATCCTAGATGGATGTGAGATTGGTAACAACTGTACTTTTCATGCTGGTGCTACGATCGGAAGCGATGGTTTTGGCTTCGCCCCTGACGCAGCGAATAACTACAAGAAAGTAGCTCAAATAGGAAATGTGATCATAGAAGACCACGTTGAGATTGGAGCCAACACTACTGTAGACAGAGCCACACTTGGTTCAACTATTATTCGCAAAGGGGTAAAACTTGACAACCTCATCCAAGTTGCACACAATGTTGAAATTGGCGAGAACACGGTCATTGCTGCTCAAACAGGCATTGCTGGCTCAACCAAAATAGGTAAAAACTGCATGATTGGCGGTCAGGTTGGAATCGTTGGTCACATTAGCATTGCTGATGAAGTGAAAATTGCTGCACAATCAGGAGTTAGTGCATCCATCATCAAAGTAGGTGAAATCGTTCAAGGCTCACCATCCTTTAATATCAAAAAATTCAAAATGTCTTATATCAACTTCAGAAGGCTCCCTCAAATGGATGATCGACTGAGGGTGTTAGAAAAGGCAAGCCAGAATCATACTGACAACTCTGCCCATGAGTGATAAGCAACGAACGCTAAAAGGTCCAATGGAATTCCACGGAATTGGACTGCATACTGGTGAGAAAGTAAATCTCACTGTACTTCCTGCTCCTGCAAACCACGGTTATAAATTTCAACGTGTAGACCTTGAAGGCCAACCTACCATTGACGCAAACTGCGATCTTGTTGTAGGAACACAACGCGGAACTACCATTGAGCAAAATGGAGCGCGAATCTATACCACCGAACACATTCTTGCAGCACTTTACGGCAGCGAGATTGACAATGCCTTGATTCAATCTGATGGTCCCGAAATCCCAATCATGGATGGCAGTTCTTGGATCTTTATTCAGAAGATTCAAGAAGTGGGAATCGAAGAATTGGCGGTTGACAGAGAGTACATTGAGCTCACTGAAAACCTGGTTTTCGAAGACCCTAAAAAGAATGTAGAGATGCTTGCCGTTCCTACCAGCGGAGGCGAATTCAGGCTGACCGTAATGGTTGACTACAACTCCCCTGTTCTTGGAACACAGCACGCCAGCATGTATAACTTGGGTGAATTTGTTCCTGAGATTTCTAGATGTAGAACCTTTGTCTTTTTAAAAGAAGTAGCTGCGCTTGCCAAAGCTGGCCTCATCAAAGGGGGAGACCTTGACAACGCTATTGTTCTTGTTGAAAGACAATACTCTGAAGAGGAACTCGATGAAATTGCACAACTTGTAGGCAAAGAAAGACTAGACGTTAAGGTGGAGAGAATGGGCGTGCTCAACACCGTGAAAATGCATTACGAAAACGAACCAGCAAGACACAAGCTGTTGGACATCGTAGGTGATTTGGCCCTGACTGGGAAGTTCATCAAAGGACACATTCTAGCAGCGCGTCCGGGACATGCAGGGAACGTAGAGTTCGCCAAAGTCATCAAAACATGGGCTAAAAAACAAAAAGGAGAGGTGCACTTTGACCTCACTAAGAAGCCTATTTATGACATCAATGACATTACTAAGATTCTTCCTCATCGGTACCCTTTTCTGCTCGTAGATAAGATAATCGAGATGAATGACGCTGGAATCGTTGGTGTAAAAAATGTTACCCTGAACGAACCTTTCTTCCAAGGACACTTCCCAGACAATCCTGTCTTCCCTGGTGTACTTCAAGTTGAAGCAATGGCTCAAGTAGGTGGGATCTTCGCACTTTCAACCGTGCCTGACCCTGAAAATTACTCAACCTATTTCCTGAAGATTGACAAAGTTCGCTTCAAGCAAAAGGTGATTCCCGGAGATGTCGTAGTTTTCGCCCTAAAGCTCGAATCACCGTTGCGCAGAGGATTGGTGCACATGAGCGGAAAGGCTTATGTGAATGGTAAATTGGTGTCAGAAGCAGAGATGATGGCACAAATCGTGAAGGACAAAGGAAACTGATAGAAAAAGAATGATTTCACCAAACGCATCTGTTGACCCCAAGGCAAAAATTGCTAGCAGTGTCGAAATAGGCCCTTTCACTACAATCTATGGGGATGTAGAGATTGGTGAAGGTACATGGATTGGTCCGAACGTCACCATCATGGATGGCGCGCGCATTGGAAAACACTGTAGAATTTTTCCTGGAGCTGTTATTTCGGCTATCCCTCAGGACTTAAAGTTTAACGGCGAAGAAACAACGGTAGAGATTGGTGATCACACAACCATTCGTGAATGTGTAACCATTAATCGTGGAACAACAGACAAGTGGTCAACCAAAGTTGGTAGTCATTGTCTCCTAATGGCCTATGTTCATTTGGCCCATGATGTTTTTGTTGGTGATTATTGCATTCTGGCAAACACGGCAAACATTGCGGGGCACGTGCACATTGAAAACAACGTAATTATTGAAGGTGTGGTTGCTGTTCAGCAGTTTGTGCGAATTGGTCAGCATAGCTTCATTGCAGGAGGGTCATTGGTGCGAAAAAACGTACCTCCTTTTGTCAAGGCTGCCCGTGAACCGCTCACTTACGCCGGAGTAAATTCAATTGGTCTCAGAAGAAGAGGTTTTGAAGACCAAGCCATCGCATACATTGAGGATGTGTATAGAACCTTGTACGTTCACAACAGCAACATGACCACGGCGGTTCGTGTTGCAGATGTAGAGCTTCCGAAGTCTGAAGAAAAAGACGTTATTCTTACTTTTATTCGAGAATCTACGAAAGGCATTATCAGGGGGCCCGTCTAGCCATGAAAATTGAACTCCAACAACTTGGACGTCGTTTTGGACGTGATTGGATTTTTCGCAAAATCAACCTTGAGTTAGCCGCAGGTTCTCATTCTATCATTGTTGGGAACAATGGCTCCGGCAAATCAACGCTACTTCAGCTTCTTTCCGGCTTTCTTTCTCCCAGTGAAGGAGCAATTATTTGGTCTTCAAACAAAGGATCGATTGAGCGCGAACAACTCTACCTGCATGTTTCGATTGCTGCTCCTTACCTTGATGTTTTTGAAGACCTGAGTTTAAGAGAAATGGTCGCTTTTCAAGATCGGTTTCGCCCTTGGATTCATCAATTATCTCAGCAAGAAGTGATTGACAAAATGGAACTGAGTCAGCATGCTGATAAAACCATTCGCCATTTTTCATCTGGAATGCGTCAACGGGTTAAGCTAGGTTTGGCTATCATGACCAATAGTGATCTCCTTTGTTTAGATGAGCCTACAAGTAATTTAGATTCGAATGCGGTTCAATGGTACCGTAATCTGCTTTCTGAATTTGCCGGTCAAAGAACCCTAATCATAAGTACAAATGATGTCAAGGAGGAATACCTCCGAGCTGACAACACCATCAATATCGCTGACTACAAATCTTAGTTCAGCGAATTCCCACAAAGAGCAAGGGCTATTCACCGACAAACTAAAAGCATTCATTGGAGTAATTATGCACTAGACTTTAAATCTAGACGTAATGAAACCATTTTACACACAACTTGAAAAATGCCCTGCTTACATCAAAATGATGTTTTCATTGGCCTTCATGTTACTTGTAGCTTACAATACGAACGCAGAAGACCACAGTGCAGGATGCCTCATTCTTCAAACCAATGATGCACAAAAACTAAAAATTGAAAGCGGAGCCATTGGACAAACAATGGTTCCTTGTACAGCTGGAACTTTAGATTACATGACCTTCTTTGTTGAAAGTACTTCTTCTGAAACATTCACTGCTGAGCTAAGAGTTTGGGATCAAAACACGCTTGTAAGTCGCCAACAAATGGTCATTCCTAGCCAAGGATCCAATAAAACTAAAGTCTGGCTCGTAGAACCGCCGTTGGTCTCAGAAGGAAAGGAGTATACGCTAGAGATAGAGGCTCCAGAAGGCAAGTCTTTCTTCGCTTATTATTCAGAGACAGACCTCTATCATGAGGGCAACATGCGCATCAATGATCTTCTAACAACTGGAGATTTAGCATTTGAAGCCGGAATCAGACTTTCACAAAAGCAGAAGAAAAACCTCGTTTCTACTAACGCGAAAGACATTTGCACTCCTACTCAGGGTTTAGCTGATGGCACAATTGCCGCAAATACCATCGTTCATCAATCATTTCTGCTTTGCGAAAACCTTTTTATCCAAGGGCTTACGCTTCAATATGTGAGTGACGAAGCATGCAATGCGATGGTTTATATCATTAAGGCACAAGATGACAGTGGGGCACATCTATTAAGTGTCCCATTCAGTATTTCTCAAACCACCGCAATGACCCCACTTCACATTGATTTCCCAAGTGATTTCATCCTTCAAGGTGCTACTGAATACTTGATAAAACTCGCTACCGCTAGTGGAGATTTTCTACCAGAATCTTTTAGCCTATTTAGGACTGAACAAGATAATTATACAAATGGAAGTTTAGAAACGCTAGGGACACAATTGGCAAAGGATCTAACGTTCGAACTGCACCTAGGAGAGTCCACAGAGTTCAACGAGCTAAACCAACACCAGCTCTTTGAAGCCTACCCTGACCATGAATGCACTATTAGTCAACCCTATGCCCAACAGAAAACCACCTTTACTTCTGGCACCATTGAACTCAATCTTCAGATATGTGATGATGGGGAATTGGAGGCCGTGTATTTCATGGGAAAACAAAACAACAGCGCTGGCCAAATTACATTTGAGCTTAAAGATGAGCGAGATAATACAATTCGAACGGGCACAATCTCAAACCTTGAAGATTACGAACAGACCCTGTTCACAGATCTAAAGTCAGCACCCGTGGTGTATTACTTCCAATACAAACTTATTCTAACCATTCCTGAAGGAAGTGAACTGGAGCTCCATAGCAGTCTGAATAAGAAACACACACATTTCAAATGCATTCACAATGGACATCCACTTGAATCAAACTTGGTTATGGTTAACGCCATGAAACCCTATATAGTCGAATTCAAAGGAGCTACAGATGATCTCAACGCCCTTCAACTGACCGCATACCCAAATCCGTTCATTTCAGATTTTAACATTGAAATCAGTGGAGTTACATCAGGCGTTGCAAATGTGAGTGTGTATGATTTCCAAGGTAAACCTGTCTTCGAAGATAAAATAGAAGGCTCTTTAAAGCCAATAACACTTAAAGTGGTTCCAGAAATCCCACTTCAGAGAGGTTATTACACCTTACGAGTAGACTACAAAGACCAGGTGCTATTAGAGACTATAATGAAACAATGATTTTCCCACAAATAGGTTTCACAACCCCAAAAGAGCCGAATAATTCACGTTTTCGGCTCTTTTTTTTTTCTACCTATGTGCTTCGCGAAGCAAATCATTGACTGTCTTAACAGGCGCAAAAGTTGCAAGCGGAACCTCTATAAAAACTGTTAGCCATTTCGCCATAGCGCCATTCCACAAACCTGGATGCTCTAATGCCTTAAGCGGTCTTCCGTTCATGAACTTCGTTGAAATGAAAGCCTGACTTAGATCTGAATAACGCTGTAAATCATATCGTTCCCCTTTTTCATTTTTGAAATGACAGACCAAATCTACTGGATTGAAATGCGTACTCTTATTCAATATTTCAGCCTGACGCGTGTTCTTCAAATCAATCTGTGCTTTCTCAATAATTTGTTTTTTTACGCTCCCGTCTGCAGATTTCACCCAGAAGGGGCCTCCCCCTGGTTCACCTTGATTCCTTACCATTCCGGCTATGCGGATGGGGGCATCTAAGGCTGCACGTAATTCATTAAAAGAAAGGTTCTTGAGTGAACTGAAGGAGAACTTATTAAGAAAAAGTACTGCTGCTTCTGCAGCTCCCTCTTTTCTTTGGTCCAGCTCTTTTATTAAGGCATTTCGCTGATCTACAAGCCAGATAAGGTAACCTGCAAGCGCTTTCTTGTAGAGATCGTGTTCTACCCGCTTGTCAGAAGGCAGAACATTATCAATGTTCTTAATGAATACAACATCTTCCTCAATTGCCTGCAGGTTGGCAAGCAACGCTCCATGTCCGCCGGGACGAAAAACTAGTCTGCCCTCATCATTTCGAAAAGGGTTGTTTTCTGCGTCAACGGCAATGGTATCTGTCTCTGGATATTGTTTTGAAAAAACCAGCTTCACTTTTCGTTCATTGAGCGCACCTTCTTGCTTTGCAAAAGAGCGCAAAGAATCCTCAAGCTGCCGGCTGAACGCATCTCCTACGGTATAGTGTACCCGGACATCTTCAGAAGAGCAGGAATAGGCAAGCGCCTCCAAAACATGCTCTTCAAATGGGGTAATAGTTGTGCTATTCGTAAAATGAAATGGAATTGCTCCCTTCGGCAGACTTTCAAAATGCAGCCCAGTAGGTCCTAACAAGGTCTCTACCAAAAACTTCCATTCCCCTTTTTCACGCATTAGGTCAATGTCCTCATCTTTTTGCTCAAGGTGATTCTTTAACTGCATGAAAAAAGGAAATTCAGAAAATCTGTGAATGAATTCTTGGTAGAGCTCATTTTTTGAATCATGATCAAACAGGTGCTTAAACATTCTCGATGCCGCACCGGAGGCAGGAACAAATTTGATACGCGAGAAACGAGTTTCATTCGCATACCTCAATGCATGCTCCTCCACTTCCTGCTTAGAAAGCTTTAGAATACCATTACTTGGTATACAAGCATCAATTAAATGAACGGGCTCAACTCCATTACTGAAGCGCGCGAGTTGCAACTCAACGAGCTCCTGTGCTTGACATTGTTCTGCAAATTGTTCTAAATCTTCTTCGTTCCAATAAATACCCACGTGCTGATTCCTTTCGCTAAGCCAATTTAAGGTAAACTGACACCGAAGGAAAGCGGAATGACTGATAAATCCAAGCCCCTTAGTAGAATTCAATCATAGAAGAAAAAAAATTAAGTTATGTAGCAGAACTTCCTTGTATCAAACTTTGGAGTTGAATCATAACAAGGTCACATTCTAACCGAAGGCTGCCTACTAGATTGGGGAGTGTTTCCAACTCCCTATGCTCTCTTGATTTTTTTTCGATTTCAATAATATTAGTTTCCATTGAATGCAATCCGAGCATGATGATACTAGACTTTGCCTTGTGCGCAAGTGGATGCAGACCAATGAGGTCATTGCCATCAACACATTTTTCCATTTCGGAAATGTATTGCGGAACTTGCTGAAGAAACAACTGTATTATGTTGTTTATCATCTCCTGATTGCCCTGGAACACCTGGTTCAGGTAGGACAGATCAAAGAGCTGGTTTGGGTCGTTGTTATTCATTTTAAAGTAGGTTAGTACAGCGTTATACTGCAGAAACGAATAAATAGTTACATGTTTTTACGCTCCTGAAAATCAGTCTATTTGTCCTAAAGGAGCTGTTAAAAGAAAAGAGATTGAGGCCTCAGTTCGCCAAAAAAAGCTTTACATGGTCTGCAGGCTTAAGACTGCATAAGAAATCTGTGAGATAGATTTGACCGTCTCCAACTAACTTCAGTTTACATGCCATTTTTTTCTTCAATCGTTTTACTCCATAGAGCTCCGAACTCAGCATGTAAGCATTGTCTGAGAAATAAATCCCTAGTGCTTCTTGCCCATTCATGTACATGATAATAGCAATAGGAAGCTCCATCTGGTCAGAAAAAAAGTTCAACGCATTCCGTTCTTTTCGTTTAGAACATACGATGTTCAAATCTTCTAATATATTTATTACAGCATCCACTTTCGGGGACTCTGTTTTAAAGTCTTCCAGTAACAAGACCTTCGGACCATTGAATCTTTCCATGAGGAGTTTTACCCCGCAAAACCAGTTTAGTTCGTCAGTCTATAGCCTTTCCTCTTTGTAAGAAATGTCTGAAGGATATAGAAAATGTGGTAAGACAAAAGCATTTGTATACCTTTAAGCCACCAACAAAACAGGATGAAAAAAGTACTTGTGACAGGGGGAGCGGGTTTTATTGGCTCTCATACTGTTGTAGAGCTATGCGAAGCTGGATACACTCCAATCATTGTAGATAATTTTAGCAATTCTCATCCAGATGTACTGAAAGGTCTTGCCGCCATACTTGAACATGAGGTAAAGCACTACGCAATTGACTGCACAAACGAAGCTGCCGTTGAGGCTGTGTTTGAGCAAGAAGGTCCATTCTTCGGAATCATTCACTTCGCCGCTTTTAAAGCGGTAGGTGATTCTGTAAGACGGCCTTTAGCCTACTACCGAAACAATCTACTTTCAACCGAAGTTCTGCTCCATAAAATGGCTGCTCACAATTGTCACAGATTGGTGTTCTCATCTAGTTGCACAGTCTATGGTCAGCCTGAAAATCTTCCTGTTACTGAACAAACGAAATTCCAACCTGCAAGTTCACCTTACGGTTACACCAAACAGGTTTGCGAACAAATGATTACAGATGTTGTAGCGTCTAAGCAATCTGATTTTTCAGCCGTACTTTTAAGGTATTTCAACCCGATTGGCGCACATCCAAGCGGTGAAATAGGCGAATTACCAATAGGTGTGCCTGAGAACCTCATTCCTTACATAACACAAACAGCAGCTGGAAAACGCGCTGAACTGATCGTTTTTGGTAACGATTATGAAACACTAGATGGAACGTGTGTTCGTGACTACATTCATGTAGTTGACCTAGCAAAGGCGCACGTTGCTGCTCTTGAATGGGTCCAAAACCACACCTCAACCTGTGAAGCATTTAACCTCGGAACCGGAAATGGTAACACCGTTAAAGAAGTCATAGACACCTTTACTGAAGCCACTGGAGTTCACGTTGCCCATCGGATTGGCAAAAGACGAGAAGGAGATGTAGTGAAGATCTGGGCGAGCCCGCTAAAAGCAGAGAAAGAATTGGGATGGAAAACTTCTCTCAGCCTTAAACAGGCGTTAATTGACGCTTGGAACTGGGAGAAAAAGCTGACAAAATGAAATACGCTTTAGCTCTGCTCATGCTAATCTACTTGAGCACAACTGCAGTTGCTCAAACGCAATCCAAAGTAGAAGAAAGTCGCGGCATGCGCGCACTCATTGAACCTCCTGTTTCGCAGGACCGTTTCATTTTTGAATTGCAAACCGGAATGTTTTTAGCGCCCGTGGCTGGAATGGAAATTCGTCCTTGGTCCCCTGGTCTGAATGCATACATCATGTATGACTATCAGCTTGGGAAATCTCCAATTAGTTTTGCTTGGGGATACGGATTTAGCTCATTCAACATTCACATCAATGGTCGTTTTATTGAAGACACCTTGCAAACAGGATTCGTGAATTTCCAGCCTTTCTCTGATGATTACAGCTGGAAAAAGAATAAAATCTCTGTGAATTTCCTCGAAATCCCCATTGAATTTAGACTTCGAACAAGGACACAATCAATCTTCAAAATATCTCTTGGTGGAAAGTTTGGTTATGCTGTAAACATTCACACCAAAACCGTTGATGATGAAGGCAAGCGAAAGTTCTACCAAGTGCCTGAGCTCAACCGCTTTCGTTACGGCCTAACCGCGCGTATTGGCGTTGGCAGATTCAGTGCATATGGCTTCTATAGCTTGAGCCCTTTTTTAAAACATAACAGAGGTACTGAATTGACTCCCGTTGCCATCGGACTTACCATCCAATTGCTTTGATCAAAGAAAGCACTCGCAACTAATGACTCCGAAGTGGATCAAAAAACCCAGTGAAAATCCAAGGTAAACCTGTCTGGTAGTGTGAAGTCCTTGGTAAATCCTCGACCAGGCTAAGAGGCCTGATAATAAGAGCCAAAACGCCATAAAGAGTCCTATCCCAAGAAGATGCATTTGATTGAACGCCAACAGCGCTCCTGCAACTCCCCCCATGGCCATGAGGTGTATGCTCACCTTTGTCTGAAGGTTCACCAACATTGCAATGATTAAAGACACTATGAGGCTAAAAAGCATCGCATAAATCGCTTTTGGAAGATGTAAATGGTTCCACCTGAGGAATCCATAGGTCAAGATGTAATAGAAAAGAACAAGGAAAAAAGGCACATAGCGCTCACGCTTATTAGAGACCTCAATGTCTGAGACAATCTTCCTTTTGACCATCACCAAAATGGAAATACCCGGAGCTCCGATGCAAATTAAAAGCATCACTCCTAGTAATTTAAATTGCCCTTGAGATAGGCCCAAGAAAGGATCTATTGAATAGAGGATTAGGAGCGTAAAAAGAGGCATCCACAAAGGATGGAGCACGAAAGAAACAACCTTTGCAAAAGAGTTCATCTACAGCTGTTTACGGAGTCGTGCAACCGGAATATTCAACTGTTCTCTGTACTTCGCAACGGTTCTTCTAGCAATGTTATATCCCTTATCTTTCAACAACTGTGCTAGCTTCTCATCAGTAAGAGGCTTGCGCTTTTCTTCAGCTTCAATGGCGTCTTGAAGTATCTTTTTCACTTCTCTTGTGCTCACTTCTTCCCCATCATCTTTGGCGATGGATTCTGAAAAGAAGGATTTGAGAAGAAAGGTCCCGTATGGACATTGAACATACTTACTGTTGGCAACTCTTGAAACCGTAGAGATGTCCATATTCACCATTTCAGCAATGTCTTTTAGGATCATTGGCTTGAGTTTAGTCTCATCTCCGGTCAAGAAATAGGGCTCTTGAAACCCGAGTATAGCCTGCATTGTGATCGTCAACGTTTGTTGTCGCTGTCTGATTGCATCAATGAACCACTTCGCTGAGTCAATCTTCTGCTTCACGAACATCACAGCTTCTTTCTGCTGTTTTTCCTTTTTGTTGGTATCAGCATAGGTTTGAAGCATTTCTCTGTACTGCCCGCTTACGCGAAGTTCAGGTGCATTCCTTTGATTGAGTTGCAGCTTCAACTCTTCTTCCTCTATCGAAACCAGAAAGTCTGGAACGATGTGTTGAATTGACTTTGATGATTCCTTGAGCGAATTCCCTGGTTTTGGATTGAGGCGAATAATTTCTTGGATCGCTGTTTTCAGTTGTTCCTCGTCGATGTCGAGTTTGCGTGTAATCTTGTCATAATGCTTTTTCGAAAACTCGTCGAATTGGTCTTTAACAATAATGATTCCAAGGTCAACTGAAGCGTTCTTTCCTTTTTTACGCAAAAGCTGAATGAGCAGACACTCTCTTAAGTCTCTTGCTCCAACACCTGGAGGGTCAAACTCTTGAATGACCATCAAAACGGTTTCAAGCTCATGCTCTTCTACCTTCACATTCTGGGTAAAGGCCATGTCATTCACAATCGCGCGAAGATCTCTGCGCAAATAACCTGAATCATCTAGATTCCCAATAAGATTTTCAGCAATTAGTTTTTGGTGCTCATCAAGGATGCGCATGCTCAATTGCGTGTTCATGTTATCTATGAAAGACCTTCCGCTTCCAATTGGAACTTGCTTATCATCTTCCTCACTTCCCCCGTTAGAAGACCTCGTTTTATAGTCTGGGGTATCATCGTCTAGGTAGTCTGAAATATCAAAATCCTCTTGGGCTTCTGTGGCTTCTTCATAATCATCAGAATCAGCGTCAGAATCAGTTTGATCTTCATCACTATCAGACTCTCTCCCTTCCTCCAAGGCGGGATTGGACTCAAGCTCTTCCTTGATGCGTTGCTCCAACTCTATGGTAGGAACTTGCAGCAATTTCATCAATTGAATTTGCTGAGGAGATAGCTTCTGAAGAAGTTTATGCTGAAATGATTGCTTAAGCATAGATATTAAAATTCTGCGTTCTGTGGTGTTCTAGGAAACGGAATTACATCTCGAATGTTCGCCATTCCAGTAACAAACATCACTAAACGTTCAAATCCAAGTCCAAATCCAGCATGTTTTGCAGTTCCGAACTTGCGTAATTCAAGGTACCACCAAATATGGTCTTCTGGAATATTGAAGGCTTTACACTTTTCAACAAGTTCTTCAAGACGCTCCTCACGTTGACTTCCGCCAATGATCTCTCCAATTCCAGGAACGAGAATATCCATGGCAGCAACTGTCTTACCATCTTCATTTGCGCGCATGTAAAATGCTTTGATTCCCGCAGGATAATCAGAGATGATCACAGGTTTTTTGAAATGCTTTTCTACAAGAAAACGCTCGTGTTCAGATTGCAAATCAATTCCCCATTCAATTGGGAACTTGAATTTCTTTTTCTTGTAGGGCTTCGAATTCAATAGAATCGAGATGGCCTCTGTATAAGTAATGCGCTCAAAATCATTGTTTGCAACAAACTCCAGCTTATCTAACAATCCCAATTCCGGACGTTCATTGGCAGGTTTCGTCTTCGTTTCGTTTTCTTCTCTTTCATTCAAGAAGGCAATGTCTTCAGCATAGTTATCCAAAGCATAGCGCACTAGGTAGCGAAGGAAGTCCTCAGCCAAATCCATGTTGTCAGTCAAATCATTGAACGCCACTTCAGGTTCAATCATCCAGAATTCAGCTAGGTGCCTTGAGGTGTTGCTGTTTTCAGCTCTAAAGGTTGGGCCGAAAGTATATACTTTCCCCATTGCCATGGCGGCTAATTCAGCCTCGAGCTGCCCACTCACGGTCAGGTTTGAAATCTTTCCGAAGAAATCCTCTTTTTCGTCAATCTTCCCATCTTCAGTGCGAGGCAGATTGTCTAAATCTAACGTTGTTACCCTGAACATTTCACCTGCTCCTTCTGCATCTGACCCCGTTATGATGGGCGTGTGGATGTTGTAAAATCCACGATCATTGAAGTAATTATGGATGGCAAAAGTCAATCCGTGACGGATCCGAAAAACGGCGCTAAATGTGCTTGTTCTGAAACGGAGGTGTGCTTTCTCGCGCAGGAAATCCAGCGAGTGGCGCTTCATTTGAATTGGGAATTCATCTGGATTAGCTTCGCCCAGAACCTCAAGGGTTTTCACAGCTACTTCCGTTGCCTGGCCTTGACCTTTGGAAGCTATAAGTTCACCTGTAGCGCAAATGGAGGCTCCGGTGTTTAGCTTCTTCCGCATCTCTTCAGTTACCTCATCTCTGTTGATGACAAGTTGAAGATTTGCAATGGTTGACCCATCATTTACAGCAATAAAGGTATCGTTTCGGAAGGTTCTTACCCATCCACAAACAGTGACTTTGTCTCCAATTCGCTCTGCTGAGAGGAGAGATTTAATAGCGTCGTACTTCACAAGTTCGAAGATTGAAAATTAACGGTGCAAAGATGCAGTTTTTCACGCTGTCATTCACCTTTCAACTCTCCGAAAGTTCTTCAAAGCCTCTGGTGGGTGTATTCTGTTCATCAGACTCAACAATACCGTCACGTAGCCTCACGATTCTGTGCGCATGTGCAGCAATCTCTTCCTCGTGTGTTACAAGAATGATCGTGTTTCCTTTTCTGTGAATCTCATCAAACAAACGCATAATCTCATTTGAGGTCTTTGAATCTAGGTTCCCTGTGGGCTCATCTGCAAGAATGAGTGACGGATTGTTCACGAGCGCTCTTGCCACGGCAACACGCTGTCTTTGTCCGCCTGAAAGCTCATTCGGATTGTGATCCATTCTGTCACCTAAACCTACCTGATTGAGCACTTCTTTTGCTCTGGCGTCTCTTTCTGATTTATTGAAGCCCCCATAAATCATTGGTAGAGCAACATTTTCAAGCGAAGAATACCTTGGCAACAAGTTGAACGTTTGAAATACGAAACCAATTTCTTTGTTCCGGATTCCTGCCAATTCATCATCTTGCATCAAAGCCACCTCTTTTTCATTGAGCACATAGCTTCCATCTGTAGGTGTATCTAAACAACCTAAAACATTCATCAAGGTTGACTTCCCGCTTCCTGAAGGACCCATAAGTGCTACATACTCACCTTTATCAATGTTCAAGTCAACGCCATTGAGTGCTTTCACGAGCTGGTCACCCACTTCATAAAACTTGGTAATCCCGCTAACTTGAATAAGACTTTTCATGTCCCAAATATACACGGTGTTTCCGTCAAATGCAGATGATTTTGGTCAACGGCATGAAAACATTCGTCAACGGTTCCAGCACTCCAAAACCGATTTCGATTTAATTTTTGTCGTCAGGCAACTCAATTCCATTAAATTGCATCTTATCAACGTATACGTGGCTTAAAGTCCAAAAGAATCACAATGAAACGAATCTCACTACTTACACTCCTCTCTTTCTTCGGAACCTTTGCTTTCGGGCAAGTTCAAGTAGAATACCAAACTGCTGAAGAAGCTGTTGCTCAACTTCTTGGACCTGGCGTAACAGCCTCTAATATCATTTTTACTGGCTCATCTGTTCAGTTAGGACTCATGTACGGTGCAGAGGGCATCACATTTGAACCAGACTCCGGAATTGTGCTTTCATGCGCAGACATTGTTAACATTGAACTTCCTGGCGGCTTCGCAGATGTACCTTTCGGAGAAGGTGTCTCTGGAGACCAAGACTTACTTGACATCGCGAATTCAGTTCCTCCACTGATTAATCAGACCTTTTCTGTGAGTGCTGTGAATGACATAGCCACCTTGGAGTTTGACTTCGTACCAAGTGGAGATTCACTTTCATTCAATTATTCTTTTGGATCTGACGAGTACCTCACTTGGGTCAACTCATCGTTCAATGATATTTTCGCCTTCTTTTTATCTGGCCCCGGAATCACGGGTCCTTATGCTGCCCCTGCTGGTTTCCCAGATGGAGCAATCAACATTGCAAGTGTTCCTGAGTCTGACCCCTTGCTTCCAATCACCATTTCCTCTGTAAACAATGTTCTAAATCAGCAATACTACATTGACAACCCGGGCAATGCAGAGATTGCGATTAACGGTTATACTGCCCAATTTACCGCCTCAGCTCAAGTAGAGTGCGGCGCAACCTACCACATTAAGCTTGCCATTGCTGATGGTTCAGATACGGCCTTGGAATCCATCGTTGTCATTGAAGCTGGTTCTTTCCAATCACCATCAACAATCTCTGCAAGCGTCCCGAACGCACCTCCTTCTTTACCTGAACTCACCATGCTCGAAGGATGTGTTGATGGTATTTTTCTTGTTTTTCGCCCTAGTGTAAACTCACCCGACACCCTTTATCTTGAAATTGGTGGAAACGCAACAGAAATAGATGACTTTCTGGAGTTCCCAGAGTTTGTCGTATTTCCTGAGAATGAGGTGACACTCGAAATCCCGGTAACGACCATTTTTGATGGAATTGATGAAGACCTCGAATTCATCACTTTGACTTACAATTATTTAAATGCTTGTGGAGAGCCAGACACGGTCTTGGCCCAACTCAACATAATGAATTACAACCTCCCATTACTGGATCTCCCTGAAGA
This sequence comes from Flavobacteriales bacterium, assembly GCA_047636995.1. GTDB lineage: Bacteria > Bacteroidota > Bacteroidia > Flavobacteriales_D > Sanyastnellaceae > JAQWQB01. The sequence goes on from JBLIGQ010000021.1 coordinate 31,211, forward strand.
GATCTTCCTGTGCAATGGTGAAAATCAAACCGTCTCTGGAATTCCTGACGAAGGATTCCCTCCATTTGTTTACGATTGGTCAACAGGAGACTTCGGGACTTCAATTATAGTAACAAGCGGTGGACCTGAGTTTATATCTGTAGAAGTTGTTGATTACTGCGAAAACAGTGTAGCTGATTCCTTTTTTGTAAGAGTCCCTGACCCATTTACGGTAGAACTTGACCAAGAGCTTTGCTTAGGCGAGAATACGGGTTCAGTTGTTTTTGGAGGATCTACCCCTTATGAGTTTATCTACAACACTGATTCACTCACATTGAGTGGAAACGGCTTTATTGTAGACTTCGAAGGCATATATGAAGTTATAATCATAGATGCTTGTGGTGAAGTTGGCTCATTAATCATTGAGGGCTGGTTCTGCAGCACGGTCATCCCAAATGTATTCTCACCAAACAATGACAACAGGAATGATCTTTTTGTAATCTCTGGCCTCCAAGGATTCCCAAATAGTGAACTCAAAATATTCAACAGATGGGGCGGCATTGTCTATGAAAGTCCAAACTACAGGAACACATGGAATGCAGCTGACGTGAGTGACGGAACCTATTATTACGTTCTCAATAGATCAGATGGCAAAACCTTCAATGGGGAGGTAACCATCCTAAGAAAATAAATACCCCTACTTTTTAGTTAACCAAAGAAGAGCCTGTCATTTCGATGGGCTTTTCTATTTGCAATAGATCCAAAACAGTTGGTGCCACATCAGCTAAAATGCCATTGTGAATTGATGCTACGCCTTCAGAGATCAACACAACAGGGACAGGGTTGGTTGTGTGCGCTGTATTAGGACTACCGTCTTTGTTAACAGCCATATCTGCATTTCCATGATCGGCAATGATGATGAATGAATAGCCATTTGGCATTCCTGCCTCAACCACTTGTTTCAAACATCCATCTGTAGCTTCAACTGCTTTCACAATGGCGGTAAAAACACCCGTGTGTCCTACCATGTCTGGATTGGCGAAGTTCAAACAAATGAAGTCTGCTTGATTTTCTCCTCGCATCGCTTTTGAAATGTTCTCTGCAATCTCTGGAGCACTCATTTCTGGCTGCAAATCGTATGTTGGAACCTTTGGCGAACTAACCATCATGCGCGTTTCGCCCTCGAAAGGAACTTCTCTACCTCCTGAAAAGAAAAAGGTCACATGGGGGTACTTCTCGGTTTCAGCAATTCGAATTTGAGTTCTTCCTGCGTTACTCACCGCCTCGCCCAGCGTGTTTGATAGGTCATCCTTTTCATAAACAACATGCACGCCTTTGAAGGCTTCGTCATACTTTGTCATGGTGAAGTATTCCAAGTTCAATTTTTTCATTTCGAAATCAGGTGCGTCGTTTTGTGTCAAAACTTCGGTGATTTCTCTGCAACGGTCTGTTCTGAAGTTGAAGCACACCACTACATCGCCCTCTTGAATAACGCCCAATGGCTGTTCGCTTTTATTCGTCATTGCAATGGGCTCAATAAACTCATCTGTCAAGCCTTCTGCGTAACATTGGTCCATAGATTCTAAAATGTCACTCGACGCTCTTCCTATTCCATTGATGAGTAAATCATATGCTTTCTTCACACGTTCCCAGCGCTTATCACGGTCCATTGCGTAATAGCGACCAATGACACTCGCCAACTGAACTGGGGTTCCTGAAATGTGATCAAGTAGCTCTGATAGGTACTGCTTACCTCCTTTCGGGTCTGTATCTCTGCCATCTGTAAAAGCATGAATGTATACACGTTCTACCCCCTGCTCAACGGCAAGATCACAAAGGGCATGCAAATGCGCTTGTGTAGAGTGCACGCCACCATCAGACAGCAACCCCATGAAATGCAGCGCCTTCCCTTCCTTTGCGTTTTGCATGGCATTCAGAAGAACGGGATGCTTCGCGAAAGAACCGTCTTTCACAGCATTATTAATTTTAACAAGATCCTGGAAGACAACACGTCCAGCTCCAATGTTCATGTGCCCAACTTCGCTGTTTCCCATTTGTCCGTCAGGAAGCCCAACATGCTCTCCGTCTGTTCGCAATTCAGCCGACGGGAAATCGCGCTCAAGTGCATCCATGAAAGGGGTTTTCGCCATAAAAACAGCATCACTATTATCTTTTGATCCATGTCCCCAACCGTCTAAAACGATGAGACAAACTTTTTTCTTAGTCATGTTGTTGTTCTATTGAAGGCAGTGATATTTCGAATATAGCGCCTCCACCTTCGCGCTCCAGGATCCCTACAGTTCCGCGATGTTGAAAAGCAATTCGACTTACAATGTATAACCCGAGTCCTGTTCCTTTTGAATTTCGTGTCTCCTCATTTCCAATGCGGTAGAATTTCTTAAAAACATTCAGGCGTTCCTTTTCTGGAATTCCCGGACCTTGGTCAAGGACACTCAATATGATTTTCTGTTGACGTCGGAACAATTTCACTTCTATCGGACTACCTTCAGGAGTGTACTTTCGGGCATTGTCAACCAAATTTGTCAACAGTGATTCCAGTTCCAATTGATCTCCTGTAATAACGCAGTTTGGCTCAACTTCCACAATCAAAGGGTGGTCAGTACAGAGCACTGCTTGCAAAATCAAAGTGCGTTCGTTGACAATATTAGATAGATTGACGACCCCTTTTTGCGCATCAGCCTTTTGCTCAAGGCGTTTCGAAAGCAGGATGTTTTCTACGAGGTGATCTAACCTATGTGTTTCGTTTACGGCCTCAGCTAAGATTTTCGTTTTTTGATCTGGACTTAGCTCTCGGGTCTGCATGGTCTCTAGAAACAAACGCAATGTTGCAACAGGCGTCTTCAACTCATGCGTGATTGACAGAGTGAAATTGCGCTCCTGCCTTGCCAATATAGACTCACGCCTCATCGCTCGTGCAATTTGCCACATCCCGATGACCAGAAGAAGCATGAACACGGCACCTTCACCCGCGACCATCCACACCTTTTTGGTGTAGAGTTCATAGGCGTCAGAACTGGATAAGTCATTGTCATTTAGTTGGCTCTGCAGATCGTAGATCTCACCATGCAGCTGGATAATGTGAATGGCCCACCAAAAAAACTGAAACAGTACGTAAAACCCGAGAAGCTGGAATACGATTCGTGTGCTTCTATTTTTGGTGTTCATCATAGGATTTTGAAAAAATATGCAAAAGAGCAATTCGTCTTAAGGACTGAGCTTAGAGTTCTGAGTGGCAATGCATCGGATGCTTAAGGATTATTTCAAGCCCCTTCCCTATGCAAAGTTCGGAACAATATCCATGCGCTCAACAACAACTTTGTAGACGTATGGAAGAACTTTGCAGATGCGCATACGCCCCTCCTGCCGGAACGCTTCCGCTCATAAACTCTTCTTTCGATCTCGATTCACCATTTCGATTTTCGGTTCTCTAAATTCACACTACACCCTTCTGAACCCGCGCGCCATCTGTTCGAACTCCATGTCCCGCCCTATGAATTGTATTCACGTCCACGTGCACACTGCGACGCCCCTTGTGATGTTCAATCACCAGACCCTATAAAGCGCCTACCCTCCTATTTAGCTTTAGGTTTTGAATTCTCATCCGCTTGCATTGAAACCGAAATGATGTAAGCGAATTGAAATGAAGTATTTTCAAATGCACTGGTAGAAGTGACCAGGTTTTGGGTATTGATTTACCAAGTGATGCTGGTATCGCGCCACGAAGATGAAGAGAATGCCCACGTCTGTGAAATAGCAAACGAATCAAGTAAGCTTCTTCTTTAATGAGGTTTTCAGACTCCAGAACTTTGGCTCCGGGAGGGGGAGACTCCTTCCCCGCAGCAACTAGTGCTGAAACTCATTAAATCCTTGGCTCTAGAAACAGCCTCACCAATGGCTGCAAATGGCTCTAGAAAAAAGCAATCATGGCCTCATTTCACCCCACAAAAAAAGCCTCCCAAAAGGAAGGCTTTTCAATTTCAATCAATTCAATTTATTTTCTTCCGCTCTTAGGAGCCTCTTTACCCGCTCCTTCTTTGGTTTCTTTGCTCGTCAAATCTGGGGGCAACATCTTAGGCGCATCTTTAGAAACAGCAATGTGCAATTCGTTTCCAGTTCGGGTCTCCCAAACATAGCTACTACCAACTTCCCAACCCATTGCGCTCATTGAATTTACTGCCTCAAGAACTGACTCGAAACGGTAGCTGCGCAACGCATCCATATCGATGCGCATTTGCTTACCTTGAATAAGCTTACCTGACTTTGAATCAAATATCACCCTGACAACCGGTCTTCCTTGTTGCTCAGTCATCATGATCTCACCGAACACTTTAGGAACATCCTTCTCTACAACATCTCTGCTGCTCACTTGTCTAGTTACTGAATTGGGCTTTTGAGCCAAAGTCGTCATTGGCAATGCCAATAACATTAGTATCAATACTCTTTTCATAGTCTTTTTTTATAGCAGCCTTAAAGATACGTGTTTCCAGATAGCTTTGGATTTAATGAAAAGTTAAAATAACTTGAGCTACCTAATAATGTCCAACATAAACGTAATACAGACACCCACAAACCGAGCTTTAAATCCAACGTACTTAGAAGTCTAATTCAAATAACTATGGGAATGATTTGCATCATTAGCGGTAACCAACTGCCTGCTTCCTTTTGGAGAAATCATCTAAAACAAGATGAAATAAAACAAGTTTCTCAAGCGGAGTTCAAACAACTTGATCTCAGCAAAACCAATCCCGAAGCAGTCATAATAGATGACTATTTCAATCCTGTAAGAACCTCAAGAAAAAAGGTTCAATCCATTGCATCACTGTTCGGTACAGCACCTATTTTTCACCTTTCACCAGAAAATGTTTTGGGCATAAAAACTGATTCTAGAGTGAAGTTTCATTCCTTTTCGCCCCAATTCCTATGTGAGATCAACGACTTGAAGAAATAATGTATTTTTCTAATAGCGTATCACATGGTCTTGTTTCACCATGCCCGATCGTTTGAACAAAAGTCCCATCTCAAAAAAGTCCAATGACAGCGAAAACTGATCATCACTCATCAGTTTTCGCCATGTCGCTTGCATGTCTGAAGACCAGTTGATATCGTCTATGACGAAGCAACCCCCTTCATTCAAATGGTTTTTTGTCATTTCAACATAGTGGAGCAAGGCGTCTCCTTGGTGATGACCATCTATAAAAATCAGATCATACATCCTCCCTTCCAGTAATTTTGGAAGTTGAGCTGTGAAAGTTGAATGGTAATAACCCACATTGCTAAACCCCAGTTCACTCCCTAAGTCCTTTGCGAATTGATGTATTATTTTGCTCCCCTCGATTGTTTCAACACGCCCTCCTCCCACGGCCATGGAAAGATAAGACGTTGTAACACCTAATGACGTCCCCAGTTCTAACACCTCCTTGTAGTTCAAATGCGTGATGAGACGAAAAATCAGTCGTGCATATTTCGGACGCTTTAAGGCTGTAGTCGCAATTGAGCTTATTGCGCGCCTTTTGTTCGATGTATATTTTGACCCTGCTCCAAAATCCTCAACCTCAACTACTTCGGAAGACCTTATGAGCTTCTTGCGTTCATCTTCGATCGTTTCAAAACAGTAAAATGATTTTTCTTTATTCAATACATTCTCAAATAAATCAAAAATAAAAGCGGAGTGCGCACGGTGAATCCCCTTGGCAATCAGTAAATAACGGATGTATTGCAATGCTCTAAACACAGTGCAAAGAAAGGGAATGAAAGAAACTTTTGAAAATAGTATTCAAGGTGTTGTGTCGATTAAAAATTCATCTATATTTGCAATCCCGTTAGCGAACGGCACATTTGTTCCGAACATCGAATGATGTGAAAAACGTTTAATGGGCGATTAGCTCAGTTGGTTCAGAGCACCTGGTTTACACCCAGGGGGTCGGGAGTTCGAGTCTCTCATCGCCCACAGAATAAAAGCACCGTTTTAACGGTGCTTTTTTCGTTTAAGCCCTTTTGTATTGTGCGTCACATGCTGATTCCAATCAGGGGTTTAAACGACCTCCGCAACTACGAATATACTTCCCCCAATAAAAATCAAATCTTTCTTCGTAGAATAGAGTCGGGCAGCTTCATAGGCCTTCCCTACTGAGGCGTAGTGTTCTCCTTCAAGTCCGAATTGAAGTGCCTTTTCTTTTAAATCTTCAGCAGACATGGCACGCGGAATAGCGGCCGAACAGAAATAGTAATTCGCCCCTCTTGGAAAGATTGAAAGTACCTCTGATAAATCTTTATCATTCGAAACACCAAGTACGATGTGCAGATTATGGAACTCTTTCTGTGCCAAGCCCCTTACGACTACCTCCAACCCTTGTGCATTGTGTGCGCAATCAGCAATGGTTAAAGGCGCTTCCGAAAGGATTTGCCACCTTCCCAGCAGGCCTGTGTTCTCTGCTACTTTGGAGAAACCAGATATGACGTGATCCAAAGTGAGTGAATACCCACGTTTGCGCAATTCTCTTAGTGCCGTTAAGGCAGTTCGGGCATTCTCTTTTTGATAAGGCCCCTTCAGATCAGTATCTGGAACACTGATGTCCAAGAGCGCACTCTCAATCAATGGGGCTTTCTTCTCCTCGGCTTTTGCGCGAATAACGTCCATAGCTTCTTTCTGCAAGGCTCCAGTGACAATGGGAATGGTAGGCTTAATAATTCCCGCCTTCTCCCCGGCAATTGCAGGAATGTCGTTTCCTAAAAACTGCATATGATCTAGCCCGATGGTGGTAATGACACACACCTCTGGACGCACCACGTTGGTTGAGTCTAACCGCCCACCCATGCCAGTCTCAAGAACGACCACATCTACTTCTTCGCTCAAGAAATACCAGAACGCCATGGCCACTGTGATTTCGAAAAAAGAGGGTTCAAGCGACGCCCATTTTCCTTTGAATCGCTCAACGAAATCAACCACTGCATCTTGGGACATTTTCTGTCCGTTGATTTTAATGCGTTCTCTAAAGTCTTTGAGGTGGGGCGAAGTATACAGCCCTGTTTTATAACCGGCTTCTTGCAATACCGAAGCCATCATATGGGAAGTAGAGCCTTTACCATTGGTGCCCGCCACATGCACAAATTTGAGCTTCTCTTGCGGATTGCCTAGCATGTTGCAAAGCGCAACAGTATTGGTTAAATCAATTTTATAAGCCGCTCCACCCACACGTTGGAACATTGGGAGCTGGGAAAAAAGAAAATGAAGGGTTTCAGTATAATCCATAGCTCACCCTTTTTAGATCATTTCAATTTGTAGCGGAAGGTCATTTGCCCTTTTTGTTCTGCGGGGGCGTTAGGTTTCACAGAGAAGGTAGCCTTCTTAGCAGCTTTTTCTGATATTTCAAATAAGTAACTATTCCCTGTAGAACTCATGCCGTAATTTCTTTTGGTACGTTTGACCTTGCCATCTCTGTCAACATAAATATCCAACACCACAACTCCTTCATCTGTCACATTGTCTGTAACTGTTGGCTTACCTATCAAACCTCGCCCGCTCAGCGCCCAGCCGATATCACCGCCATCAATAACGCCTTTACCGTCAATGGCTCCATTATTTGCACCTTCGTTCCCAGTGCCTTCGCCTTCGCCATCAGAAGGACCGCCGCCACTTTGGCCCAATGACCCAAGTGCGCCTGACAATTCACTTGACGGTTTCGGGTCTGGTTTCGGGTCTGGAGTAGGCTTCGGATTGGTCGTAGTTGTTGAGGTAGCAGCAGCCCCTGATTCCACAACGGCTTCAGATGATTCCTGGGTAACAATTTCTTGTGTATCTGCGGCCTCAGCAGAAGCACTTTCAGACGTTTCTTCTTGTACCTCTTCTTGCGGTGATTCAGATGGGTTTTCGCTTTCAGTATCGCCACTAGCGCTTGACGTATCTCCAAAATCAGCCATTCCTACTTCCACGAAGGTATCTCCTGGAGGCGGGTTTGGGATTGAATAAGCAGTGAATACGATGGTCGCAACTAAAATAAATAGGAAAATGAGGAAAGCAGCTAGCGCTGATTTCTTTCTATCTTTTTTGAGAACTTCACCATGCCTATCCATTATTCATCTCTTTTAGGGGTAGAGCCAAGCATCACCTTCCACTCGTTCGCTTTTGCCATACCAATGAGTTCAACAGTTGCACCTGTGGGCACATCTTTGTCTACTTCTAGGTACATAACCTTATCCACACCACCTTCCATTCGGATAGATATAATGGATTCAATGTCTTCCTTTGCCACCTGTCCTCCATCCACATAATAGGTCATGTCTGGCTTGATTGAAACGGTAAGCCTCGCATTGATGCTTCCCGTTCCTTTGCTTTGCGGCAAATCAACCTGCACACCATTGCTGGCTAAAGTAGATAGAATGATAAAAAAGATGAGGAGGAGGAAGACAAGGTCCGTCATGGACGACATGTTTCCTGTAACGCTCACTTTATTTCTTTGACCGAGATCCATATGCGCTTACTTTCCTGGTTCTTCTAAAATATCTACGAATTCAATGCTTGATGCTTCCATCTTGTGGATCACCTTAGAAACCTTGCTTACGAGGTAATTGTATGCCATATAAGCGATAATTCCGACGATTAGTCCAACAATAGTAGTAATCATTGCTTGTTTGGTTCCTGAAGAGATGTCACCTACCCTCACTGAGCCGGCAACTTCCATGTTCACGAACACCTGTACCATACCAATAACTGTTCCGAGAAACCCAATCATTGGGGCTACTCCAGCGATGGATGCCAATGTGCTCAAGTTCTTTTCTAGTAAGTAGATTTCCAGCTTTCCAACGTTCTCAATTGCCACACGAATGTCTTGCAAAGGCTTACCAATTCGGCTAATTCCTTTTTCCAACATTCTAGCCATTGGCGTATTGCTTGTAGCGCATAAGTTCTTTGCGCTATCAAGTTTCCCTCCGTTGATGTAATCTTTAATTTTATTCATGAAGTCTTTTTCCTCCTTCAAGGCCTTGGTAACGGCAAGCGTTCGCTCAATAAAAATGTAAATAGCAGCAATTGACAGCAAAGCCAAAGGAAGCATGATGTACCATCCTCCTTCCATAAGAAGGTCGAAAATGGATATATCAGTTGAAGTAGCAGCAGTATCAAGACTATCTGTGGCGGCTTCAGCCCCCATGTTAACACCTTGAAGCAAAACAAAAAGCAGGTTCATAAATTGTTTCTTTGATATTCTAAACGCTGAAATTATCGAAATATTGACATCCCCACCCCACTAGGTGGAGTAGGTTATCAATACTGAAGTATTAAGAACAAAGGATTTAGATCATGTACATCACGTAATACACAGCCGCTCCAGCAAAATAACCTGCAATGGCTAGCAAGCTTATGCGCTTCATGTACCAGATAAAATCAATCTTTTCAAGCCCCATTACGGCCACACCAGCTGCAGAGCCAATGATCAGCGCACTACCTCCTGTTCCGGCGCAATACGCTAGGAATTGCCAGAAGATTCCATCCTGAACGAAGTTGCCTGACCAAGCATCTGTGGCAGCAGGAACGATGTCATACATCCCCATTGAAGCGGCCACAAGTGGCACGTTATCTACAATGGCTGACAGCAAACCAATCGCAAGGTTAATCGCGAAAACATTCTCAAGTGAAATGCGCAACCAATCAGCCATTACCAATAAGTGTCCTACTTCTTGAAGTGCAGCAACGGCCAGCAAGATCCCCAAGAAAAACAACACTGAAGACACGTCAATTTTCTGAAGAACTGAAATCACAGATAAATGGTGCTTCTCTTCAGTGTTTTTATTGCGGTGCAACACCTCCGTCAATAGCCATAAAAAACCCAAAGACATCATCATCCCCATAAAGGGAGGAAGATGTGTCACCGTTTTGAAGATCGGCACGAACAACAATCCAAGCAAACCGAACGTGAACACTAAATTACGCTCACCTGGAGTAGTTGGGTTCATGAAGTGTTCTGCGCCCTCTGATTTGAT
>JBLIGQ010000022.1:0-39954 GCA_047636995.1 Flavobacteriales bacterium
CAGAAGATGAATGCGGAAACTGTGGCGGAAACGCAACAACAGGATGTACTGACGCTGGAGCTTGTAACTATGATGCAACAGCATCTTGTGACGATAGCTCATGTGAATTTGATTCATGCGCCGGTTGTACTGACGCTGGAGCTTGTAACTATGATCCAACTGCAACGATTGATAATGACTCATGCGACTTTGGTTCTTGTTCAGGGTGTACAGACGAAGGGGCATGCAACTACCTTCCAAATGCATCAATCGATGATGGATCTTGTGAATTTGATTCATGTGCCGGTTGTACAGATTCGGCAGCTTGTAACTATGATCAAACTGCAACGATAGAAGATGGTTCTTGTTTATCAGAAGATGAATGCGGAAACTGTGGCGGAAACGCAACAGCCGGATGTACTGACGCTGGAGCTTGTAACTATGATGCAACAGCATCTTGTGACGACAGCTCATGTGAATTTGATTCATGCGCCGGTTGTACAGATTCGGCAGCTTGTAACTATGATCAAACTGCAACGATAGAAGATGGTTCTTGTTTATCAGAAGACGAATGCGGAAACTGTGGCGGAAGCGCAACAGCCGGATGTACTGACGCTGGAGCTTGTAACTATGATGCAACAGCATCTTGTGATGATAGCTCATGTGAATTTGATTCATGCGCCGGTTGTACAGATTCGGCAGCCTGTAACTATGATCAAACTGCAACGATAGAAGATGGTTCTTGTTTATCAGAAGACGAATGCGGAAACTGTGGCGGAAACGCAACAGCCGGATGTACCGATGCTGGAGCTTGCAACTATGATGCAACAGCTTCTTGCGACGATGAATCCTGTGATTTCGCTTCATGCGAAACCCCAGGATGTATAGATCCTACCGCTTGTAACTTCGACTCAGAAGCAACTCAAGACAACGGAAGCTGTGTATTCGCATTACCTAACCAAGATTGTGAAGGAAACTGTAACAATGATTGCGACGGTGATGGTGTATGTGATGAAAACGAAGTAGAAGGGTGTATGTACGAGTTCGCTTGTAACTACAACTCTGACGCAACTGATGACAACGGTTCTTGTGAGCTTGAGTCTTGCTCAGGTTGTACATATGTTGATGCTGCTAATTACAATGCATCTGCTCAATATGACAATGGATTGTGTATTTTCAATACAGGTTCAAGTTGTCCTGGAGATTTTGATCTAGATGGAGATGTAAGTGTAGACGATTTGATGTTCTTCCTGTCTCTTTATGGTAATATCTGCGAAGAATAATTAGTCAACTAATTTTTTAGAGGGGGGCTTCCATTTTTGGAAGCCCCCCTTTTTTATTATCAGCCATTGTCCTACAAACTGCAGCGCTCCTGATCACGTATAACGAACTATTAAACACAGCTAATAATTCGAAAAACGATGAACTCTTTGCGTATAATGTCTATTTTGACCGGTGCTATTCTAACCTGTATTACTGCCATAGGACAGGCCTGTGTTCCAGATGGAATTACAGTGTCAGAAGCATGTGATTGGGACAGTCTGAATTCCGTTTGGGAAACAGCTGTAGACGTTTCTGTCTCCATCAATCTGTCATGTGCACTAACCGAAGTGTGTTATTCTAGAGCTGGAGATGGTGCCTTTGATTGCATTGATGTTTCAGGATTAAACCTAACAGATGGGACGGTATACCACCTCTCACTTCCAGGTGCTGGAGTTTATCAAGTATGGACAGCCACGCCATCTGGAACCTCTACTATTGAACAAATAAGTGTCAATTGCTATGACGAAACCATAGATTGCAATAACCCCTATGCTGCTAACTTCATCGCAGGTGGTTTAAATCCGGGTGAGGCAGCGTGTATTTACGATACATATATATGCGATTGTGCAGGAACAAGTCACGCTATGGGGGTACTTACCTACCTCGGTGATGATGAATTAGAATCAGAAACGGAGGGGAAATCATGGAATGGAAGTAATGTGCATTTTCAATGCAATGTTTGGGGTTTCGATTGCGGTGATGCAGGAATAAATTTTGACCCATATGGGGTTTGCTCAGGAAACTTGCCTCCAAATAATGGTTGCTCTTCACCTGGCTGTTCACCCTTGACCTTAGGAATACAAACCGCTCCTTGTCAAGTAGGACCAAATGGATATGAGTCTGTCATTCTCTTTAATTTTGGCGTAAGTGACGGGTGCACGATCAGTGAACTCCATTACCAAGTAAATTCGGGGTCGTGGAATGTGATTGATTTTTTACCCGATGGAGGATTTGTAAATGGAGACGTATTCCTTTTGAACAATGCCATCCCAAATGCCACTTACCAATGTTACATCAGAACATCCTCAGGGGCTGTGTCACCCTATTTTTCTTTCCAGAATGGCGACCTTTGTTCTGACTCCGAAGACATCTGTGATTGCGATGGTAACAAATGGCCAGAGGCTTTTACCTCATACATTGGAAACGGAACGAACAACAATGGAGTAATTGATCAAGATGGATATTTCGTGAACTTTGACTGTCCCGCATGGAGTCATGATTGTGGTGATGGATCAGGAAGCGCTGATCCTTTTAATGTGTGCTCAGGAGCAATTCCTCCTTCTCGTGGCTGTCAGACTTTTAATGCAGGCTGCACAGATGATACAGCTTGTGATTTTGATCCTTCCGCTTTAGTAGATGATGGAACATGTGATTATGCTTGTCAGGGATGTACAGATCCTTCAGCCTGTAATTTCGATTTTGGCGCAACATTAGATAATGCCAGCTGCAACTATGATTGCCTAGGCTGCATTGATCCATTCGCGTGTAACTTTGACCAAACCGCAAGTCAAGATGACGGCAATTGTTCATACTACTGCCAAGGGTGCACAGATAGTAATGCTTGCAATTATGATCCATCAGCCACGTCCGATGACGGAATGTGTGATTTTTCTTGTCAAGGTTGTACAGACAATGCCGCGTGCAATTTCAATCCTTCTGCAACGGTCAATGATGGTTCATGTGATTATTCCTGCTTCGGATGCACTGATAACACGGCCTGCAACTTTAGTGCTACTGCTACAAGTGATAATGGTTCTTGTGACTTCACATGTTTGGGCTGCACAAACAGTTCTGCTTGTAACTTCGATCCTGGTGCAACTATAGATGATGGGGGCTGTTCTTTTGGTTGCTTAGGATGCACAGATCCCACTGCTTGCAATTACAGTCCCGTAGCCTTTTTTAATGATCAATCATGCATCTTTGATTGCCAAGGATGCACAGATCCCACGGCCTGTAACTATTCAACTGATGCAACCCAAGAGGACGGAACCTGCAACTATGCTTGTTTAGGTTGCACAGATGCAGCAGCTTGCAATTTCAATGAAAACGCATCTTTGGATAATGGCTCATGTAATTTTTCAGCTCAATTTTTACAATGCAATGGTGCGTGCATAAATGATGCAGATAACGATGGAGTATGTGACGAGCTTGAGGTGGAAGGTTGCACCTACAGTCTTGCATGCAATTTTGATCCATCCGCGTCCGAAGAAAATGGAACATGTAACTTCACTTCCTGCCTGGGATGTACGTATGCTGATGCAACAAATTTTGATCCAACAGCTATAATTGACAATGGAAGTTGCACCTACTCAGAAGTTCCAGAGTGCATTGGAGATTTGAACTATGACGGATTGATCAATGTGAATGACCTCATTCTCTTACTTCAAATTTATGGACAAACATGTGAGTAATTCTCGCGTTTCAAATAGCGAAAAGACTACGTTAAAAGATTCACTTCTATAAATTTACTCGAAGGTGTATTGCTGATCTCAGCCTTACTTTCTCTTGGCACTAAAGCATTGGTTTCAGGAAAATAGGTGGCAATGCACTTGCGAGGAATAGAGTAGGGAAGAACATGAAATTTGTTTGTACGGCGTTTTACGCCATTGAAAACACTTTCTAAATCAACCAATTGTCCCTTTTGGAACCCTTTTGACGCCATGTCTTCAGGATTCATTAACACAACTCTCCGTTCATTTTCAATTCCCCTGTACCGATCATCCAAGCCATAAATGGTGGTGTTGTATTGGTCATGGGTGCGAATGGTCATCATGATAAACTCAGCCTCTTTAGGGTCTATTTCTGGGAGCTTATTCACAGTGAACTCAGCTTTGCCAGATTCGGTATTGAATTTCCTTGTGCGTGCACCATTGGGCAATGAGAACCCTTGCGGAATGCGCACGCGCTCATTGAAATTATTAAAGCCCGGAATGCAGGCTTCAATGTGGTCTCGAACAACATCATTGTTTAAATGGAGCTCTGACCAATCAATTGGACTCGAAGCAAAAAGGCTTGATGCTATTTGAGTTACAATCTCAACCTCACTTCGAAGTTCAGGAGACGCTGGCGTCCTATTTCCTGTGCTGGAATGAACAACTCCCATAGAATTTTCTACGGTTTGAAATTGTTGAACACCATTTTGTACATCCTTCTCTGTCCGTGAAATACACGGAAGAATGAGCGCTTCTTCTCCGGTTATAAGATGTCCGCGGTTTAATTTTGTGCTTATTTGAACCGTCAAATCACAGGTCATCATGGCTTTGCCAGTGAATTCTGAATCAGGTGTTGCACTAACGAAATTGCCACCCATCGCCATGAAAAACTTCACCTTCTTTTCTGCCATTGCTTCTATCGCTTCAACAGTGTCATATCCATGCGCGCGTGGCGGTGCTATTTTGAAGTGTTTTTCCAGCGCGTCTAAAAATACAGATGAGGGCTTTTCATAGATGCCCATGGTTCTGTCGCCTTGTACATTGCTATGCCCTCGAACCGGACAAGTTCCTGCACCTGGCTTTCCGATAGCTCCCTTCATGAGCAATAAATTCACAATCTCTTGCACATTAGCAACGCCGTTCTTGTGCTGTGTAATGCCCATGGCCCAGCAGATGATAATCTTTTTGTTCTGCGCTAACAAGTCTATCACGGGTAGCAATTCGCTGTAGCTCAATCCGCTGTCTTTCTCTGCTTGTGCGAAATCAGTGGCCAATAAATCCTGTTTGAAGTCTTCAAAACCTAGGGCGAAGGTCTCAATGAATTCATGGTCTAGCACATTCCCCGGATTAGCATCTTCCGCCTCTAGTAATCCGCGCATCAAAAGCTTTAAGAGTGCAACGTCACCATTGATTCGAACTTGAAGAAAATGATCTGAAATTTTAGTCCCACCCATCAAGATTTGGACTGGACTTTGTGGATTGATAAACTTATCTGTGCCTACTTCAGGAAGTGGATTTACATGCACTATTTTCCCTCCATTGCTTTTGCATTTCTGAAGTGCACTCAGCATGCGAGGGTGGTTCGTTCCCGGATTCTGTCCGATGACTATAATAACTTCGGCCTCATAAAGATCTTCCAGAGTTACTGACCCTTTCCCGATTCCTACGGTTTTAGTCAAGCCAGAACCGCTAGATTCATGGCACATATTTGAACAATCAGGCATGTTGTTCGTGCCGTATTGACGTACCATCAGCTGATACAAAAAAGCAGTCTCGTTGCCTGTTCGCCCAGAAGTATAAAAAACAGCTTCATCTGGAGTGATCGCCTTTAGCTTCTTTGCTATTTTCTCGTTCGCCTCTTTCCAAGAAATTGGTGCATAGTGTGAACTTCCTTTCGCCAGAAAAAAGGGTTCAGTAATTCTTCCCGATTTACCAATTTCATAATCAGACAATCGGGATAAATCCTCCACGCTGTGTTCCGCGAAAAAGGAGCGGTCTACTCGTTTATTCGTTGCTTCCTCTGCAACGGCTTTTGCTCCATTCTCGCAGTACTCAAAAAATGATGAACGGTCTTTCGGGTCAGGCCAAGCACACCCCGGACAATCAGCGCCATCAGGCTGATTGATCTTGGTCATCAACTTCAATCCTTCTAAAAGTCCAAGCTCATCACTGAGGTGCCTTAAGGCGATGGTGACTCCCTTCAATCCCGCAGCTTTTTTAGATGGAGTATGCGTTTTTAACCCTGTTAATTTCTCAGGTGGAAGTATATTGACAGCTCGAGTATTCATGCTTGAAAATTGTTTTAGGAGTATACGGTAAGCCGGTCTTCTCTGCAAAAAGCGATCAGACGCATTCCAAATTCTTTTGCTAAATCAACCGCAAGGGATGATGGAGCGGAAACAGAAATAAGTGAAGGGATTCCAGCCATGAAGGCTTTCGCCACAATCTCATAACTGATTCTTCCACTTATAGTGAGAAAGTGGGCTTCATTTAATTGTTTGTTTCGAAGGAGGTACCCAATGACTTTGTCAACCGCATTGTGCCGTCCTATGTCTTCTTTCACCACCAATAGTTTTCCTTCCTTCGAAAATGCGGCAATTCCATGGCACCCTCCAGTAGCATCAAAAAGAGTTTGATGTGTCCGCATCTTTGGGAGTAACGAAGCAACCAATGCAAAAGGATATTCTTCACGTTCGAAAATTTGTCCTTGCAGCGTTTTCATTTCAACGCGCCCACAAATTCCACATGAAGCAACAGAAAGTAGCTGCCTGCTATTCGCATAACCGTCTTTCAAGTCTGCCTCTTCTGCATGAACATGTACAATGGCTTCATTCTTATCTTCATCACACTGAAGTGACATTTCGGGGTCAATCACTTTTGACCGATAAATATCCTCTGAATAGAGCAGACCTCTTACAAGATCTAACTCGTCACCAGGTGTTTGCATAGTCATGCTCCATGGCTCCCCATTGATCATAATTTGAAGGGGAACCTCAACAACAAGCGCATCAGAGACGGCCTGTTGTTTAGATGCTTTTGTGCGCACTCCTTCATAGGTTCTTTTAGGGGTCAAGACAATCCGCTGATCCGACCATCATCATCGATGTCCATCCCCTCAGAAGCTGGTACAGCTGGAAGTCCAGGCATACGCATCATCTTCCCAAGTATTGGAATAATGAACCCAGCACCAACAGCCATTTCAAATTCGCGCACATTTACACGAAACCCTGTTGGCCTGCCAATCAAAGATTCGTTGTCAGAAAATGACTTTTGTGTTTTCGCCATGCAAATTGGCAGTGCATTCAATCCGAGCTTATCAATGTTGCGCAAATCAGCAAGCGCCTTTTTGTCATAGTCTACACCATCAGCACCATAGATTTCTGTAGCAATGGTGTTAATCTTATCTTTTACTGGAGCATTCCAGTCATACAACTGCTTGAAGTTAGATTCGCCAGAGTCAACAACGGCAACCACAGCTTTCGCTAGGTCTTCCATGCCTTCTCCGCCTTTTGCCCAACCGGCACTTACCACAGCGGTAACGCCATGCTTTGCACATTCAGATTGTACGAAAGCCATTTCTTCTTCTGTATCAGTCGTAAATTGGTTAATAGCTACAACGGGCTTAAGACCAAATTTCTGTACGTTCTCAAGGTGCTTCTCCAAGTTGGAAAATCCGGCTTTTACACGGTCGAGATTTGGTGTGTTGTAATCTTCTTTCGCAGCTCCTCCATGATGGCGAAGTGCGCGCAGTGTAGCAACCAATACAACGGCTTTTGGCTTTAAGTTTCCATAACCACATTTGATGTTAAGGAATTTTTCAGCTCCAAGGTCAGCTCCAAATCCGGCCTCGGTTACCACATAGTCTGCTAAAGACATGCCCATTTTTGTTGCAATAATGGTATTGGTTCCTTGGGCGATGTTTGCAAATGGACCGCCGTGAATAATGGCAGGATTGTGCTCTAGTGTTTGCACCAAGTTTGGCTTGATAGCATCTTTCAACAAAAGCGCCATAGCACCTTGTGCCTTCAAATCACGTGCGTAGATGGGTTGACGATCATAGGTAAACCCTACGAATATGTTCCCAAGGCGCTCTTTCAAATTAGCACGGTCCTGAGCCATACAGAGAATGGCCATTACCTCTGATGCAGGAGTGATGTTGAATCCATCTTGGCGAGGTATCCCATTGCCAATGCCTCCTAAACCAATAGTGATGTCTCGCAATGAACGGTCATTCATGTCCATCACCCGTTTCCAATAAATACGTCGCGGATCAAGACCCAAGTTTTGAGTCTTACTTTGAAGGTTATTGTCAATTAAAGCTGACAGTAAGTTGTTTGCCTTTTCAATGGCCGAAAAGTCGCCCGTAAAATGAAGGTTGATATCTTCCATTGGCACTACTTGCGAGTAGCCACCGCCAGCAGCGCCACCTTTGATGCCGAAAACCGGACCCAGTGAGGGTTCGCGTAAAACCACAACAGATTTTTTTCCGATGCGATTTAGTCCTTCATTAAGCCCAATTGAAGTAGTCGTTTTTCCTTCTCCAGCCGGGGTAGGAGTGATGGCTGATACAAGAATTAAATTCGATTTTTGAACTTTGTTTTCATCAATTAAATTAAGAGGAAGTTTCGCTTTGTACTTTCCGTACATTTCTAGTTCGTCTTCTTCAATTGAAAGGCGCTCAGCTATCGTACGGATGTGTTCCATCTGATTTGCCTGAGCAATATCGAGGTCTGATTTTACAGTCATAAGTAGTGTGGTTAACGACCTCCAAATTAGGGGGTTTTAGTGAAAAGACAAGTCAATTCTGACACTTCTCTAATTCAAACCAAAACGTAGTCCCTTCCCCTTCTTTTGATTCGATCGAATAGGTGCTTTCATGCGCTTCTAATATGGTTTTTACAATTGCTAAACCTAATCCTGTTCCAACACTATTTCCTGACGGACGTGTGTGAAAACGATCAAACACTTTTTGCAAGTCACCATCAGGAATTCCTACGCCAGTATCTTGAACGATGACTTTCAATGTTGATGACTGTTCAATTATTTTCAGCCTGATTTGGCCACCGATGTTTGTGAACTTAATAGAGTTGCTGAGTATGTTTTGTAAGACTCTATCAATCAGAGCGATATCTGCCTTTGTGTGAGGTAAAGATTTGGGTATTTCTTCAGAGAGTTGAATCCCTTTTTCAGCTGATTTAATCTTAAAGCTAGAGCAGATATCCAATGCCAATTCAGCGAGGGAGAAGGATTCTATAGTTGGTTTTCGGTCTTTCGATTCTAGCTTCGAGAGTTCAAATAACTCATCAACCAAGCTCTTGAGCTTCTCGGTATTCTTGAGTGAAATGGCGAGGTAACGTTCAATTTTCTCGGGAGGAAGACTGTCTTTCTTCATCAAGACGGTTTCCAAATACCCCTGTATGGAAGACAGGGGTGTTCGTAAATCATGACTCACATTTGCCAGTAATTCTTTCCGGAGCAATTCTAAATCTTCTTTTTCTTGTCGAAATTGTTCTTGGGTAAGCAAGAATGTGCGCGCAAGCATGAACAAAACAAAGGTGATGCCAACTGAAACAGCCAAGGAAATCCAAATACTTTTTTGTGCTCTTTCTCTGGCTTCCATGATAAATCTATCAAACTGCTCATCTACTTGTAAGATCGCTACCGTTTGACCTTGTTTATTTTTTATTGGCTCAAATGCAGATAACCACATCCCATTTGTGTCAGAATACATAGGCAATACTCCACCTTCAGCATACTGATCATATAAAGTTTGCGGGTAATCTATGTAGCTGTGCTTCCAAAAGGGCTCTTCAGAACTGCTAATTCCAAAACAAAACTTATCCCGAAGTGGGTCAAATACCATCGTGTAAATGGTTGTCGTCAATTCGTTTTCAATTTGCGCTTGACGAAGCAGTGTGTGCAGCTTTAAATAATCAGGATCCTGATCGTTCGTTAAAATAGCATCTTTTGGAGCGTATTTATTAACTAGAAACTGATGTACATCACCGTCAATTTGAAGGGCCAATGTTGAGACAATGCCTTCCAGTCTACCTAATTCTTTTTCTTCACTCAGCTTGAGCTGTTGGGTGTAATTGGTATACATTAAAAACGACGTGATCCCTACCATAGCAATCACTGTGATTAAGAGAATACGTGTGGTACTCGATCTGGATTTTACATTTTTTTTCACGCGTCGTCGAATCTATAACCAACCCCCCATGTTGTAAGCACATATTCTGGCTCAGCAGGGTCTATTTCAACTTTCGCACGCAACCGATTGATGTGACTATTCACGGTGTGCTCGTACCCTTCAAAATCATAGCTCCACACCAGGTTGAGTAGGTCTTTCCTGTCATAAGTTACACCTGGATTGGAAGCTAAAAGATACAAGAGGTCAAACTCTTTAGGTGTCAACTCAATGCGTTCTCCCTTAATTTCTACTTTACGCTTCGTTCGATCTATTCTCAGGTTTTTGTATTCAATAACTTCACTTGCTTCTTCTTCTTCTGCTGCGTCAAGCTGAGATCTACGCAAGATGGCTCTTACCCTTGCAACAAGTTCACGGATACTAAAAGGTTTGGTGAGGTAATCATCTGCGCCTGTTTCAAGGCCAAGAACTTTATCAATCTCTTCGCTGCGTGCCGTTAACATAAGAATAGGGAAGAATACCTTGTTCGCTCTCAAGTCCCTGCAGATATCGATTCCATTCTTACTTGGTAGGTTTACATCCAAAATCATCAGATCGAATTTGTTTTGAATGGCATAATCATACCCCGCTTTTCCGTCTCTGAATGCAGCAGTCTCGCAATCCATGTCTTCAAGATGTAACTGGATGAGCTCAGAAATGTCTTGCTCGTCTTCAATGATGATTACTTTGTGCATGATTTTCTTCTTTCTGTAAAAGTCGTGATGGAAGTTAACAGAACTATCACAATAGCATGATTAAATTCTGCAAATAAATGTCTTTTATTCAATATTAGGGATCACGGAATTAACCAATTATTGAGCACTTATTCTTAATGAATGCACATTCATACTCTATCGATTAAGGTCTGAGCAGTTATTCAGCCATTGTTATAAAACTGACAATTGAACCTTATCTTTGAACATCGAGAGCAATCTCGGGTTAATACCGTTAAGGTGTAGTTCAGAGACTGCATTTTAGTAGTTAAGTTTAGTTGTTAGTTAAGAAATGTCCCTGCTTCGGCGGGGACTTTCGTTTTACAGATTATTTTTGGCGTAGGATTTGCAATAAACTTTAAAAAGTGAAGAAGGAAATATTAACTCTAATGTGTTTTTTGCCGCTCTTCGCGTCAGCACAAAAAGAAACTCGGAAAGATTGGTTCAATGATGATGGTGCAGAAGAGCAGGTAGTTGGTGCCAGTATTGATAAAACATACGAGAACCTAATAAAAGGGAAAACACCGAATCAAATTATTGTTGCAGTCATTGACAGTGGTGTAGACATTGAGCACGAAGATCTTCAAGGGTCAATCTGGGTGAACGATGATGAAATCCCTGGAAACGGAATTGACGATGATAACAATGGGTATATAGATGACATCAATGGGTGGAGTTTTATCAGTGGGCCAGATGAGGATGTCACGTATGATAACCTTGAGTTCACAAGGGTTTACAAAGGTTTGAAAAGCAGATTTGATCAGAAAACCCCAAAGGAAATCGCCAAAGAACAGAAAAAGGAATACAAGCGCTTTTTGGTCATGGAAAAACAATTCAATGACCGTCTGGAGAAATCTAAAAAGGAGCTGGCAGAATTCGAGCAAATTGTAAATTTCTACTTCTTCGCAAAAGTGCAACTGACCAGTGCCCTTGGCGAAAGTTTTACATTGGAAGATGTAAAGGCATTTGAGCCTAAAGATGAAATGGGAGAGGCCATTCGTGACTTCATGATTTATTCCCTCGAAGAGGATTTTGAAAGTCAAGTGGAAGAAGGGTATGAGCACTACCGAAACACCTTGGACTTCAGCTACAACCTGACGTATAATTCAAGAGCTGTGGTAGGAGACAATCCAGACGATGTTTCAGAACGTTATTACGGAAGCAACAGAGTAGAAGGCCCCCATGCTGAGCACGGAACTCATGTTGCAGGAATCATTGCTGCCCAGCGTGGAAACGGAATAGGAATGGACGGTGTTTGTGCCACAGCTAAAATAATGGTTCTTCGCGCAGTGCCGAATGGAGATGAGCGCGACAAAGATATTGCAAATGCCATTCGTTACGCGGCTGATAATGGGGCGCAGATTATCAACATGAGTTTCGGTAAAAGCTATTCTCCAGACAAGGCTCAAGTAGATAAAGCTGTGGCGTACGCCGAAGCAAAAAACATTCTCTTCGTCCATGCCGCTGGTAACTCTAGTAAGAACAATGATAAAGCCAATAACTTTCCTAACCCCGTCAATGAGGAAACGCGTGAATTGTGTGCCACATGGATTGAAGTGGGGGCCAATGAACCACTGACAACTGCTCTGGTAGCGCCGTTCAGTAATTATGGAAAAAAGTCTGTAGATATCTTTGCTCCTGGTGTAGACATCTATTCTACCATTCCCAATAATGAATACAAGAAGAACAGCGGCACCAGTATGGCGGCTCCTGTAGTTGCAGGGGTAGCAGCATTGTTGATGTCATATTATCCTAAGTTGAGTGCTAAAGATGTGCGTACAATTATTGTAAACAGTTATAGCTGGTATGGAAAGCGAAAAGTGATTCTTCCTTCAAGCAATTCAGACAAGCAGAAAGAAGTGAAATTCAAAAAGCTATCGCGCAGTGGAGGGGTAGTAAATGCCTTCAATGCGTTCAAGATGGCTGAGGAGTTTCAACAAAATCAAGGGAAAAGATAACCACTCACATTGGCCTTCAACCTTCTTCGTTGGGGTGTAAATATCTGTGAAAGGGAGAAATACAGAGCTAAACTGTTCTTTATTTCTCCCTTTCGTATGCTATTAAAGTTAGTCAACCTATTTTTGCACTGCATGCAAGAATTTAACTCACCAAAGAATACCGTTCTTCTCGAACTCATCGTGAAGGAGATGAACTATTCATCTACCAATAAAGGACGAAAAGCAATCAAGGCTGGTTTTGTCAAAGTCAATGACAAACTGGTGATTATTCCGTCTACCAAATTGGTGAAGGGAGATAAGGTTGTTTTTCTTGATAAGCCTCAAACGCTTCCTACCCAAAAGGTGAAGAATCTGCCATTTGTCATTATCTATGAAGACGATGATATTCTTGCATTTGAAAAGCCATCAGGGTTAACCTCTGCCTCCCCAGATCGTAAAAAGAAAACAGCTTTTGGGATTGCAAAAGCTTGGATGCTTGGAAGAAATCCTGGATTAAAAGAGGTTCATTTTGTGAATATGCTTCCCCGGGAGGCATCAGGAATAATGCTTATAGCAAAGAATTCAGTAGTGCGCACAAGGCTTCAAGGAAGTTGGAATAAATTCTCTAAAAAGTACTATGTGATTGCTGAAGGACAATACCCCGAAGATGGAACTTTTGGGAATCCTATCAAAGACAAGCGCATTGAAAAGACCGTATTCCCGTACCGAAGAATCATGCAAGGGAAGAACTATGGCTTGCTTAAAATCGGAATGGAAAAGGAAGCTTATAGTGAGTTGTTTTCTACAATGGAATCTGCTGGGAACAAGATTCCTGGCTATGCAAGAAGAGGGAAGGCTGAAAATCCTCTGGGAAGGTTGGCATTTCACTTCTTTTCAATCACCATTCCTGACATCAAAGGAAATGAAACAGTCATAAAAACGCCTGTTCCAAGAGAATTTCTAAACCTGGTGAAGACCAGTCGCGCATGAGTTTTTTGCCACTTCTACAACTTGATTCACTTCAACGCAGCGCAGAACGCGCAGGTATTGCTGATTGGATTAATATACTCACAGCAGTGGTAGCGTCTGTTGTGCTTCTTGGAACGATCTTGTTCATTCGGTATTATAGAAAGCAGAATAAAGGCAATTAATGCGTGTAAATTCAATTCAGCGGAAATGTAGTTCATGCAAGACATGGAACATTGAGGGTGAATTGAAGTGCAAGGAATGTGGCGCAACGCTTGACGTCCAGCAAAAACTGAAAGAAGAGTATGCTGAGCGCGACCGCAAACGCATTCAGTTACCTCAAACGCAATTTGACTTATTTGTTGATCGCATTTCAAAGTCAAGAAACCCGTTCATCAAGGTGGCCTACCTGACTGTTAAAACGGTATGGTTTATCTACTGGGTAATTTTATCTATTGTATTATGGCTCATAGCCGCAACCCCGGGATAGCTTCTTTCGCATCGCGAAGATCTATGGTGAACTCATGGTGCTTTAACGTAGCCTTCGCCCTTTACATTTTGTATAAATCATGGACACTCTCTGGCGGAGCAACAACGCCCTTTATTCAGAGTTATTTGGCTGATTTCTTAGCCTTACCCGTTCTGCTTAGTGTCACAATTGACTTAATTTCGGGCATAAAAAAAGGAGAACAGACGCTCTCCCTTTTTCAAATTATTTTTGCCGTGCTTTACCTCTCCTTCTTCATGGAGTATTTCGCTCCTAAATGGTCTGAATATGCTATTTCAGACTGGAGAGATTGCATTGCGTATTCACTCGGTGGGATCAGCTTTTACTTCGCCCAACAAGCAATTAAGGCCACTTAATAGTGTCATCATCTTCAAATAGGGGAGACCATTGAACTTCATTTACAGTTCCTCCGTTGAGCCAGAAATTCACGCACTTTTCTTCAGAACTAATAAGTTGTTGTTCCTCTCCAAACTCGTCAGCCAACAAATCGTCTTCTAAGTCATCAAAGCCCAAAGTCTTTAACGCAGAAAGTAAATCAGCTTCTTTCATGCCAATGATTTTGTGGCCCTCAAGAACGAAGTTTTCGCTTTCAATTGACAATGTAGTCAGCTTCCAGTTTTCTTCTTGGTCAAAGGATACTGAAAGACCTAAGTCGTCATAGAACCAATCTTCGGTCATTTCGTCTCCCTCTGCTGAATAAGCATAGGTATCAACTCGTGAAGCTTTACCTAACAACGCAGTCACGTCATCACGTTCCATTCCGAATTTTATTTGGCCCAGTCCGAAGCCTACTTTGATGTCTTTAATTTCTTCTTTCATTATTTCAATGTTCTGGTACAAAATTACCCTTCTTCGATTGGTATCAGGGTATGTGGTGCATTCAGTTATGAACAAAGAAAGTTGCCCAATGAACCTTAAATGACAGAGTGAATTAATCTCAATTTTGAAACCAAGGTCCTAAACTCGCTGTAATTCAGTGTTTTATGACCATCAATGGCTGCCTTTTCTGGTGTAGCATGCATTTCAATCAGTACACCATCAGCTCTTGCTGCAACAAAGGCAAGCGCCATTGGAGGCACAAACCGACGAACACCTATGCCATTTTCTCTGCAAATGGAATACAACATTTTCAATCTTTCCATGCCCATTCTGCGAAAGCTGTAAGGACTGGTCCTTGGTTTGCAAATTCCACCTCGCACAATTATTTGACATTATGTATTTCATAGTTTTAGAAAGTAGGCTGCTAATTTTTAAAAACGTAATGTCAATAGTTGAGTTTTTTTTTGTTTTTTCATCTGAACTACGAGGTGATTCAAGGTCAGTAATTACAGTTAAATTGCTTATAGGCAATAGATTATAAGCAGAAGGAGTTAGCCAATCTCAATCACCAAACATTTACTTAGATTCCAGAAGTCATCTACATTCTCTATAACCAACGTAAGGAGTCCTGCCTTGTCAGTGGTGAAACTGTAGCTATCAGTAGGGTGGTCAGAGTGAACAGAAGCTTCCTTGCTGTACATAGGGATGCTGCAGATTTCTCGAAGATCAATTGTTCTCCATTTCGCCTCCTTCGCATCAGAAATGGTGAGTTCTGTTCTTCTGAAGAGTGGGAGACCTTTTCGTTCTATAACTCCGGCATTCTCTAACTCTTCTTGGCTGCCAATGGCAAGTAAACGTTCTGCATTTTTCTTTGCACGGATGTTTTCACGCATCTCTAAGTCATTCAGATCGTCATTCAGCTGAGCTATTTGTTCACCATCGTATTGCAGCTCAAATACCAGCAGTTCTATTTCTGCTTCTTGATCAGCAAGGGCATCCATGGCTACAAGAAGGTCATCTGTCATCTCAATTGCTTTGCGCTCTTCTGTGCGAAGTGCAGATTGCAAACGACCAATTGAATTTTCAAAACTCGAAATACGCTCTGCTATAAATTGCATCTTCTTGGTAAGTTCAATTTTCACCTCTGGATTTTGCGCCTGCTCCAACTGAGGCAGTAGCTCATCCATTTGTCCATTGAGAGCAAGCAGGTAGGCTTCTTTTTCTGCAATGGAATGCCTTGCTTGATTGAGTGTAGCATTCAATTGATCATTTTCAGTTTGAAGTGGTGCTAGAACACCTGGCTCTTGCTCACTAACGCATGAAAAGAGAAATAGCGCGAATACGGGGATAAGTAGTGCTTTCATTGTTCTTGTTTTTATTAAAGAACGGTTGAAATTCTTAGTTTGATACAGGGGTGTTGTGGGTTCTTGAGTAAGCGTGATGAGTAGACGATAATCCGCATCAGAGAAACCATTGAGATGGCCCGTAATCAATTCATACGATTGTTTTGAACCAACAGGAGAAGCCGTATTTGGACAAAAAAAAGGAGGCCAAAACCTCCTTTTACTTCTTTACACGTGGCTACTTTCTTTTAGCCAATCCCTCAAAGCCATTTGTTCTTCTCCTGCGAGCTGTCTACATGCTTTTCTTAATTCTTTTCGGAAGAGAAGCGGATCAAAGCTGACTTTTCCCAATACCGTCTTATAATACTCCAACATAGAACCTTGATCTATTTATTTGTGATACAAAATGCTGTTTGAAGCGCTCAGGTAATCTAGATTATTGTTTTTCTTCTCCTATTTACGGTGTTTGTCTGGGGAGGTTTCAGTTACCTTTAAAAATTTAGGACTTTGTTCAATCTCGTTCATCACTTTCAGCATAATTTCATCAATGCTTTCACCGTTATCAAAACGAATTGGAGCTTTCACATCCATGTAAAGCGTAACGCCCTTTTTCTTCTTTTTTAATCCTTTCTTATCGAAGGCCCTTCTGAAACCATCAATCACGAGGGGTACAACTGTACAGCCTGTTTGTTGAATAATGTGAGCAGTTCCTTTTCGTCCGGGAACAAAAGGTGTTGTAGTTCCTTGCGGAAACGAAATCACCCATCCTTCTTTCAAAGCCTGTATTACTTTGCCTGTGTCTTTTTTATCTACTGGTCTTGCTGTGTCTTCTCCATCTTTTCGCCAAGTGCGTTTTATGGTCAATGCTCCGCCAAGCGCCATGATCTTAGGTAGAATTCCAGATTTCATGGTTTCTTCAGCAGCAACGAAATAGATATTTGCTTTTGGCACCTTGAGGTACGAAGGGAAATAGACTTCGTTTGGGCGGCCGTCTATGGCTGCTTCAATTACATGAAACATATAGGTCACATCAGCGAAGTACGTTTGATGGTTGGAAACGAACAAAACATTCGATTCTGGCAGAGTCTGAATGTGTTCTGCTCCCTGAATGTCAGTATAGTACCACCAGTTGTACCGCGGCCAAGTGATGGACCCGACCATCCGAATCATAAAACGTTTTAACCACATAGGTTGCCCAAAGGTGTTCCTTCGCATGGCGCAAAGGTAGTTGAAATGAAAAGCCCAAAACGTATGCGTTCCTAGTAATAGCGGGTGTTTCAATGCTAGAGGTCGAAGCGGAAGATGTGTAATCCAGTGTTATGTATTGCGTTAGGATGAGGACTGATGGGGGATTTCGCTGTCAGAAAAAAGACAAAAAAGAAAGGTCTAGACGTTTCTAGACCTTTCTACCTTAACCAAAATAACTAATTAACCAAAACCAAAACTTACTAGATAAGTAGTTTGATAGGTCTACTGCAAGACACGTGCCAAAAAGAAATAGTTGCATAGGAAAGACGCAACCATACTGTTAAAAGGCGTTAATACCAGATCGAAACTAGTCTATGACCTTTCGCGGTGGCCTTCATAGTCTTAAATCAAGTCCTTTTCTTTTGCGAAGGTTGCAGCGGCTCATTGACACAATCGTGACCAATAACACCATTCTGATTTGTACCTTTGCGCAGCAAATTCGAAAACACATTCTCAATGAAAGAAGTATACATCGTAGGAGCTGCGCGTACCCCAATGGGATCTTTTCTAGGCGCGCTGAGCTCAGTACCAGCAACAAGATTAGGAGCAACCGCTATTAAAGGAGCACTAGACAAAGCTGGAATAAGCGCTGATCACGTGCAAGAAGTAATCATGGGTAATGTGCTTCAGGCTGGATTAGGTCAAGCGCCTGCTAGACAAGCCGCTATTTATGCCGGCATCCCAAACACAGTTCCTTGCTCCACCATCAATAAGGTGTGTGCTTCTGGGATGAAAGCAATTAGCCTTGGCGCTCAGTCAATTATGACGGGTGACAATGATGTTGTTGTGGTAGGTGGAATGGAGAACATGAGTTCTGTTCCGCACTACTTGAATGGAAGAACGGGATCTAAATTCGGCGACATTAAAATGGCCGATGGGATGGTAAAAGACGGACTTACAGATGTCTACAACAATACACACATGGGAAACTGTGCTGAATTGTGTGCCCGTGAAAGGAACATCTCAAGAGAAGAACAAGATGCTTTCGCCATTAATTCTTATAAGCGTTCTGCTCAGGCATGGGCTGATGGGAAGTTCGCGAATGAGGTTGTTCCTGTTGAAGTGCCTCAACGCAGAGGTGATGCCTTGATTGTTTCTGAAGACGAAGAATACAAGAATGTGAAGTTGGAGAAGATTCCAACTCTTCGTCCAGCATTTGATAAAGAAGGAACAGTTACGGCTGCAAACGCATCTACTTTGAATGACGGTGCTTCTGCACTTGTTTTGATGAGCAAAGAGAAAGCTGAAGAACTAGGAGTGAAACCCCTAGCGAAAATTATTGGATATGCTGATGCGGCACACGAACCAGAATGGTTCACTACAGCACCATCAAAGGCACTACCTAAAGCTTTGGCGAAAGCAGGATTGACGAATAATCAAATTGATTTTTGGGAGTTGAATGAAGCATTTGCAGTGGTTGGATTGGCCAACATTGCAGAGCTTGGTATTGATGCAGCCAAAGTAGATGTGAACGGAGGTGCAGTTGCGCTCGGTCACCCACTTGGATCTTCTGGATCACGAATCATCGTAACTTTAATCAATGTACTAGAGCAAAATGGCGGACGTTATGGCGCTGCTGGAATTTGCAACGGTGGAGGTGGAGCCTCTGCAATGGTTATCGAGAGACTATAATTCAGTATATTTATTTCTTTTTCCGCCAATCACATCTTCTTCGGAAGTGGGGTTGGCGGTTTTTTTATGTCGAAACGGTGAATAGGTAATTGAGAAGACTCTTTTAGGGATCAACCAGTGCTGCAGAAAAAAGGCCAACCTATTCTTCTCGAAATGGTTAGCCTTTTTTGATTTCATGCAAGCCCTTGGTGCTACTTCGCCTTCAACACTCCCTCGTCAATCAACATCTGAAATGAATCTTCCATGGTCTCTAACAGAGGTCTGAAAGTCATTCCGAACTCTTTCTTAATCTTAGAATTGTCTGCTTTCCAGGGGATGTTGACGTTGTTGCGAATGAATTTGCGGGTAAAAAGGGTATTTACAATTGGCCCAATCGCCATTAAAAGCCATTTTGGCAGTGCTTTTTTCGGCAGTGGAAATTGAGCGCCATACTTAGGCAACAAAACCTGTCCCATTTCTAAAAAATCTGTATTATGCGCAGAGGTAATGTATCTGCCTTTTGCTTCTGGCAAGAAGCCCGCTTTGTAATGTGCTTCGGCAACATCACGAACATCTACTAAACCAACACCTATTTTTGGCGCACCCATTTTCATTTCGCCATTCCCTAGCATCGTAAGAATGTTCATTGATTCAGAAGTAGTTGCTCCCGGATTCAAGGCAGGGCCTAATACAAGACTCATATTAATCGTTACAAGGTCCCAGCGTTGTTGCGCCTTTTCCATTTCCCAGGCTTTTTTCTCAGCTAGGGTTTTTGAGTAGGAATACGGTTGGTATTCCAATGAAGCTGTTGTGTTCCAGACGTTTTCGGTAAGCACTCCGCCTGGGGCGTTTACCGTGTCTATGGCGTCTGTATAAATAGCGGCACAACTGCTTGTTACAATTACACGTTTAACAGAATCCACCTCGTTTGCAGAATTCAAAACGTTTTCTGTCCCTTTCTCAGCGGGCTCAATCAATTCCTTTAGTGGATCTTTTACTTCTGTTGTGAAGGGAGATGCAGTATGGTAAACCAGCTCACAGCCTTTCATGCCTTCTGTATAGGCTCCTGGTGTGAGCAAATCTGCTTTGAAGAAAACAAGGCTTCCTTTATATTTAGCAGCAAGGTCTTTTAAGTGTCCTACTTTTTTATCATCGTTCGGATTCCGAACCGCGGCGTGCACGGTGAGACCATCTTCCAACAATTGTTTAACCAACCAGCTAGCAACATAGCCATTGGCACCGGTGACAAGTACGGGTTTGGTTTTATCTATTTGAGTCATGATTTTTGCTTTATTTCTAGGGGTCGAAGGTCGATTCTTTTACCGGAATTAGTGAACACTTATTCCAGAAAGAAAAGCACAGATTATCTTATGAGTTTGAATGGCTTTTTGCTATTCTATTCATGTCTTTCGGTTCAATAATTTTAACTGATTCAGGATTTGCACAAACTGCCAACATAGCTTGTCCAACAGCGCTGCTGGTCGTAATACCTTTCATCTTCCGCATTAACGGATAAAACGGACGAAGTAAAACATAGGCGAGGTTGTACAATTTCGTTTTCGATTTCACGCCTTTTTCAGGAAGAATGGCACCCGGGCGGAAAGCATATGCATCTTTGAAGCCCCGCTTCAGCATGTAATTTTCAGTTTTTCCTTTTACCCTTGCCCACATCTGACTGCCTTCTTCTGTGCTATCAGTGCCCGCGCCAGAGACATAAGTCACGGTCATTTCAGGATTAGTTTTGTACAGGCAGTCAAACAACTCTTTCGAATATCCGAAGGTGATTTTCGAATATTCTTCCTCGTTCAGGCCCATTGCAGAAATACCCATACAATGAAAACAAGCTTGGTAACCATTCAATTTTGCTGCGAAACGAGAAAGGTCTGAGAAATCAGGAATCAGAAGCTCCTTTAGCTTGGGATGATCTAGGTCAAGCTTGCTTCTGTTTAGCACCAATACTTCGCTCACAGTATTATCTTCTAAACATTCTATCAAGACAGCGTGTCCCACCATTCCTGTTGAACCCGTAATTATAACTTTCATAGTTGATTAGTTTATAAGCGATTTGTGGCGGTATTCATTTGGCGTCAATCCGGTCTTCGCCTTAAAAAGCCTGCTGAAATAATGCGGATAATTGAAGCCTAGGTCATAGGCTATTTGACTAATGGAGTCCGGTTCGCTCAGAAGAAGCGTCTTCGCCTTATCTACAATGAATTGATTGATGTAGTCTTTGGGAGATATCCCCATTTCTTTTTTCAGCAGATCGCTCATGTAATTGGGCGAAAGGTGAATGGCTTCAGCAAAGTATTCCATGGAGGGCGAGCCTTGTTCGGCAAACTTCCCCTCCTTGTAATAGGTTTTGAGCAATGTTTCAAATTTACTTACAGCATCTATGTTTTGCGCAGATCTTGTGTTGAACTGTCGCTCATAGTAACGCAGGCTGTAGTTCAAAAGCAGTTCCAATGTGCTTGCAATAACCCGTTGACTGTGATTGTCAATGCGTTCTGCTATTTCAGACTGAATGAGTTTGATGCAATCATTTAGAATGTTTTGTTCTGCATCTGACAAGTGCAACGCTTCGTGCACATCATAAGAGAAAAAGCCATAATCATCTATTCGTTTTCCAAATTCCGTATTTCGAATGAGGTCTGGATGGAAGAAAAGCATCCACCCCTGCACTTCGCCACGTTTTTGTTCCTTCCTGATTGAAGTCACTTGGTTTGGCGCCGTGAAAATAAGAACACCATCGTCAAAGTCATAGTGGTTTCGTCCATAATCCAAACCACAGTTCCCATCTTTCATGGCGATAGAGTAGAGGTCAGTTTTTGTTTTTACACCCACCCATTCCATCGGAATCACCCACTGGCTCACATCTATAATACTGATCAACGGGTGCGTAGATTTCTCAAAGCCAATGGTTTCATGCATTTGGCTGATAGATTTGATGTGCAGCATCTTTTCAGACATAAATTTCCAGATGATTAACTTGATATCAAAGGTGCATCAATTTTGAACGTTGAGTTAACACAAATTACTGAAAAGTTAACACCGTGAAGGTTTTCTTGATCTAA
This sequence comes from Flavobacteriales bacterium, assembly GCA_047636995.1. GTDB lineage: Bacteria > Bacteroidota > Bacteroidia > Flavobacteriales_D > Sanyastnellaceae > JAQWQB01. The sequence continues at coordinate 22,138 of JBLIGQ010000022.1, forward strand.
CGATTAATCTCGCGGCCATCGTGTAACCTCCTCTAGCAGGAAACCTCAGCGCTCATTGTTTATGCATCTCTCATCCAACCTGCAATACTTGTTCTTTCCCTTGTAAACGAAGGATGAACTTCATGTTCCATCTCATCACTGCGAAAGAATACCATTCTTCCGCCTAAAGGCGAAATGTTCATCTGTTCTTTCGCCGTGGGATACAATGACAATAGGCCTCCGTCTTCTTCTTTCCAATCTTGATTTAGGTAAAGTACTACTGAGAATTTTCGTCCATGTTCATTTTTGAATTGGTCAATGTGCCGTTTGTAATGACTCTTCTTTTCGTAAGCGGCGTAATGACTTTCAAAGCTTTTCAGTGAGGTGTAGCAAGTTAAGTTTAGGTGGTCCATGAACTTCCCAACCTTTTCTGTGAAAAGCATTTCAAATTGATTGATACTTTTGTCATCTAACCAGTGAATTTGATCACTGCGCACGTTCTTGTCTTGATGGAAATTCTCTTTATTCCCAATTCCAGAAGGCTTCAATTTACCTGCATCATTCAAATGTTTGAGGTTGTTATTTAATCCGGTAACAATACTGGGAGAAAGGAAATTATCACAACAGCCAAAATCATCAGAGATCAGTCCGTCAATAAGGCCTTCAAATTGCTGAAGTTCTTTTATTTCTTCTTTGTTCATGCGTTGTCTTTTATTCAAAAAACTACCCACCGAACATGCAAAGAAGTATTCGCCGAAGGCTCTAGCCAAGGCGAAGATGGGGAAGGAGAAGGTCGGTAAAATTGTCTTCGATTTTACGGGGGAAATCGAAAATATAAACATGCAAATAGTGCTTCCTTAAAAGGTGGCGCCTGGTTTTTTTTAAGAGATATAGCGAAGTTGGCAATTGAAAGGACCACCTGATTGGCCATTTTCGATCAACTGAGAAAAGATTTGACTGAATAAAGGACAAGTCTTTAGTGTAGACTAAAAAATAATTTTTCTTAAAGCGTTTTCACTGCTTTTTTTGTCTTTTTTTCAGAAAGATAAGTTTGTGCAGTATCGTCTACATAAATAGTGGTTGTCCATTCATTGTTGTCAAACATCCTAGTTTAGCCCCCTAAAAAGCTAGCGTTCAACGATTCTTTAATTGTCCAAATGTTGTCTCCAATGCACTCTTCATTTTGTCAAGGGCATCACTTACAGATTTCTCTATCGTATCTGCCTGGCTGGTCACAGCAATGGGATTTTTTTTCTCCAGTCTAGCTTCAAGCATACAACGCTTGTCGTTCTGGCCACCTTTACTTCCATTTTCATCAGATAGGTGCACTTCTATTCGCGTGATGTTGTCACTGAATCTTGCTAGATCATCCTCTATTGTAGAATTGATATACGCTACAAGTCGCTCATTGCCTGAAATATTCTTATCTGTGTTTATTTGGATCTTCATAGTGTCTTCTTGTTTTTTTTGGTTTAACGATTAACACAAAATTACCTAGCGAATTTTTTGCATTTTTCAGCTCATCTAAAATACTTGAGATTAAATCTCTTTACCTTTTAATTACCTAGAAAAGAAGCGAATCACTAAGCTGATAAAGCGGGAGTGTCCAGCCTCGAGGGTGAAAATTGAATTCCTTACGGTTAAAGCTAAAAGCTTGCCAACCGTAAGAAATTCAAAATTGTAGGGCTGGTTGTTTAAAATACAACTGATCAGAATAAAGTATTTACACCTTACTTTCTTTTAGCATCTAACTCATCCACTCCAATAAAAGGAATAGCTCCAGAACCTGTGACCTGAGGTAAAACCCCATCCCATTTTTCTATCGCTTTAAGATTAGCTTCTATCTTTCTCAGTTCAATAAGGTCTGGAGTAATATTCATCTTTTGCAACCCTAATGCTTCGGCTTCAGCCGTTGCTGCAGCTACGGTTTGCTCTGCCTCAACTTTTATTCTGTCCAAGTCTCTCTTCGCTTTGAGTGCATTCTGTTCAGCGGTCTGCTTTGCTTCAATTGCATCTGTAAACGTTTGTGAAAAGCTAAAATCGATAATCGAAAAGGCATCAACCTCTATATTTGATGTGCTTAGTCGAATTGTTAATGCTTCTTTCATCTCAGAGCTCACTGCGGGTCTTTTAGTAATTAATTCTTCTGCTGTATACTTAGCAGATACAGCTTTCATTACTTCTTGTATGGCAGGATCAATGATTCGATCTTTATATTGCACACCTATTGATTGATAGACCAAATTGGCTTGTTCTGGTTTGATATGATAGTTAAGCGCTACTGACATATCAACATCTTGAAGGTCAGAGGACGAAGAAGCAGCATCCGTCAATACTTTTTGTATTTGGACGTTCATTATAATGACCGTTTGAACAACAGGCATTCTAAAGTGAATTCCCTCATTCAATACTTCATCTTGAACCGCTCCGAAATTCTGAACAATTCCTCTTTCACCGGCCCCAATCTGAACCCATGGCTTCAAGATGAAAAACAGTAATATGATACCTCCTATTATTATTAATTTCTTCCAAGGGCCATTTTTGAATACTTCTTTAACGTCATGTATAGTTGGATCTTCCATAGTTGTTATTATTTAGGGTGTATATAGTTGTGTGTATAAACGATTTGAGTTGAACTATCAACTTACTTTGAGCCGTTTTAGTAGATGTCGCAAGATAGGCTTTAGAACAGTACCCTGCGGTTTCAAAAGGACCAGTGGTACCTCTTGTTTTTTTACCTTTTTTATTCCTACTCAAGATGCTATTTGCTTGAGACGCTTCTAACAATGCATTCTGGCCTTGTGTAACTGATTGATTCTTCAATTTTTTATCATTGAATTTTTTGTTGCTCAGTAATCTATAGAAGCAATTTTTTCACTGAATTGTTCTAAATCAAGCTTATTCTTTTGTGACTCATTTTTCTCAATGGCCTAAATAAATTGCGACAGGATAAAGTCCATTATCTGTTAGTCAAGATCTCTGAAGACTGATAACTCTTCTCTTTCAAAACCAAACACGGTCACACAGGCTATAAGCCACTACATTGACCAAATTCAAGTGGTGTATTGAAGAATGCGCCTGTTTCAATAGATGAATAGTCGAACTTTGCTTTTTAAATGAGTACTTTAAAAATCCTTTGGCAGTCTATGCTCAAATGCAATCGGCAATGAAGTCGATTACGCTCGAACCTTCGCTTTCGAAAATAGCTGCTATCCAGAGTACCTTTAATGGATGTCTGTCTATGTTATTTTACAAGAGTTTGCATAAATACGTATGGTTGAATAATGTATATCACCCTTAAAAAACCCCCAATCCTTGTTCGAATCTCTTTCTAAAGCCATTGATTCTTGGCTGATCCAATCACTGAAGATGGATCCTTCGTTCGCTTATTACACGAAAATGCTGATCATGGTGCTCACTGCCATGTTCATCGCTTATGTAATATGGCGAATCACTTATTGGCTTTTGCATCTAGTGGTTCCAAAAATCACGAGCAGTACAAAAACAGTATGGGATGATTCCCTTTTAAGCAATAGGGTTCTCAATGCTTTGGCATTGTTGCTCCCTGTGCTTCTCATAGATCGATTTGTGCCAATGATTTTTGACCACAACAAGAGTGTTGTGCCCTTTATCATTGGCATGACAGCCGTTTTTATCGTATTCACAATAGCCTATATCGTGGTTACACTTCTGAATTCGGTCAAAGACATACTTAGCTCAAAACCAGATTTTAGAGATAAGCCAATTGGCAGTTTTAACCAATTGGGAAAGATCGTTACTTATTCGGTGGCCATCATTCTCTCTATTTCCATTATTTTCGATAAAAGCCCGATCTATCTTCTCAGCGGTATTGGGGCCATAGCAGCCGTGGTCCTTTTGGTGTTCAAAGACAGTATCCTCGGATTTGTAGCCAGCATTCAGCTTTCAGCCAACAACATGGTGCACGTTGGAGATTGGGTTACTGTTCCTAAATACAATGCCGATGGCGATGTTCTGGAAATCAATTTGACGACCATTAAAGTCCAGAATTTTGACAAGACCATCACCACTATTCCTACCTATGCTTTTGTTGCAGATTCCTTTACGAATTGGAGAGGAATGGAACAGTCTCAGGGGAGACGTATCAAACGTGCTATTCATATCCAGATCAGCAGCATTTGCTTCTGTACCCCTGAAATGCTTATGAAATTTCAGAAAATTAGTCTGGTCAAGGATTACATTGATGAGCGACAAAAAGAGATCAAAGCTTACAATAAATTGAATGAAGTAGATACATCCGTTGTCATGAACGGACGAATGCTCACCAATGTTGGGGTGTACCAAGTTTACCTAGAGAATTACCTGAAAGCTTCCGCTATGATTAATTCAGAAATGACGGTTATGGTGAGGCAGTTGGCGGCTTCACCTAATGGATTACCGATAGAAGTTTATGCCTTCAGTAAGGTTAAGGAGTGGAAAGCATATGAAAAAGTGATGGCTGATATTTTCGATCATGCGCTTGCCTCTACAAGTACATTTGGCCTTCAGATCTTTGAGAATCCTACCGGTGCAGATATTCAGTCCATACATTTGAAAGAGTGAAGCAAGTGGTGATCAACTTGCAGTTAAGTTGCGCAAGCAATATCTGAACAAAAACAGCCAACTATTGAGGTCGTTAATTTGCTCTATTTTGAGTTGAAATGCATTTTCATTCCCTCGTGTGACATTGTGAAACCTAAGTCTTCGTAAAACTGAATGGCCTCTGGTCTCTTTTTGTCTGTAGTCAATTGAAGCACATGCGCATTTTTTTCTTTCGCCCTAGAAATGGCCCATTGAAACATTGTTTTTCCAATGCCCAGTCCTCTTTTATCCTTTCGGATTCTTACCGCTTCAATTTGCGCTCTAATGCCACCTCGGTAGGTTAAGTACTGAATAAATGACAGTTGGAGCGTTCCAATTACTTCCATATTGTCATCTTCAACAACCATTAATTCTTGGTTTTTGTCAGCGCTTATTCTATCAAATGCTGTCAGGTATTCAGGTGGCAAGGGGATTTGAAAGTTCTCCCTTTCCTTACCAAGTTCATCATCAGCAAGCATTCCTACTATGACTGAAACATCTTTTTGTGTTGCCTGTCTAAATTTCATTTAGGTGTTTTAGTTTTCGCTTGCTGAAAGGGATAAGCTTTGTAAGCAAAGCCCGCCACTAGAAGCCTATCCTTTGAATATCAAAGTTCTGCTTAGAGTTTTAATTCGATGTCTATCTGCCTTCCTTCTGCAAAAGCTTTTTTATCCATTTGAGTGCCTAACGCAATTCCGAAAACCATACCAATAGGTAAGCCAATTCCTATAAAGGCCATGTTCTCAAAGATGCTTCCAAAGATGATCCCAAGAGGTATACCAAAGACTGACATTCCAATCGCCAGCCATGTATTTCGATAGTGATTCTTAACTACAAATTTGAGCTCTTTTTCGATGAAGGTGATGATCTTCCCCTGCTTCTTTCGAATTTGTTTTCTCAAAATCTTTTCCGAATCAGAAACTGAGTTCAACTCCTCAATGTCCTTATTAATCTCATTTGCAACGGTATCAGGTAGGTTGTTTTCGTTCAATTTATTTAAAAGACCACTAAATTGGGCATAGGTTTGAGCAAGCTTTGGAATTGCTTTAATTGCTGGTCTCTGAATTGGTTCAATAAGTTTCATTTGTATTTTTTTGATTGCGAACAGCCGGGCTAGAGATGCAATTTACATAACTTCAGGATGGTCTAAACAGAAGGCTGCTTTTGGCTTCCCGCAGGCCGAAAAGGATTAAAAGACCAGCGAATCATCTATTGATCACAAACCATTTGAATTAATTCGTTTTTACAATTTTTTGAACGTGGTTGTTGATTCGAAGGAAGTAGACATTGCAAGCAAGTTGAGATAGATCTACTTGCTGTTGGCTAGAAATCAAATTGCCTTTCATTGCAGTGAGGCCAAGCAAAGAGTAGATTTCAAATTCAACAGGGAATGACAAATTTGAAGTGATGGTAATCAAAGAATTACTTGGATTCGGATACACAGTAATTTGATTCTTGAGCTTTACATCATCAATACCCAAAACATCATCAGCGCAATCTCCGGGCATATTGCTGTCCATCCAAAGAAGCCTGTTGGTAATCCAAGATTTTAATACATCAATCTCTTCCGAATAAGATTGGGGAATGGGCTCAGGTTCAATCCATATATTTTCCCCAATAAAATAATCCCATTTGGTGAAGTTGCGTTCAATAGCTTCTGAAATAAAATCTACATCATTGTCTATCCATTCATTGATGCTATCTCCATGAAGAAATGTAGTTCTAAACTCGGTCCACCTGCAGTGCAATCTGTTTTGAAAAAGCGTGTCTTCCATCATTTTTTGCCACCACATGGGCATGCTTTCCAAATCTTCACAACCGCCTTGGTTTTGTAAATAGGTCCAACCGCTATAATCGAAGTTTGAACAAACTTCCGAAACTCCATAAGTCTGGTCAAAATCCCAAATAGGTCCGGCGTTGAGCTTCCCTCCATTGCTTTCTTTGTCTTTATGGACATATGAACTCAGCTTGTATCCGTCTGAGTTTTTACTCAGTTCATTGATCAACAGGAAGTCTGTAAACGCATCAACGTTGATGTAATCAGTATACCGAATCCCTTGATCATTCGTGTAATCAGAGGAGAACAATGCATCCTCAAAATCTCCCATCCAATTTTCAATGTACTGAGATTGCTGCGGTTGGATTTGATTCGCTTTCGGATAATACCACTGAAAATTCATCGGTATCCCAGCCTGGGAGTCATAGGATGATTCAAAGCTGTCACCATCATTAAGATCATATAGCCAATCAATTCTTAAGATATAGCCTCCTGTCAAAGAATCACCTGCTAAATCGTCCGCATCCAGTTTAGCAATCGCTACCCTATCATCATCACGTTTGATCTTTTCAACCAGGATATACAATCCTTGGTACTCCTTATTAATAATGAGTTCTACGTATTTCCATTCGGATGAATAATGCCCCATTTGCTGCGCGAAATAGAAGCTCATGGGAATTCTAACCTGAGATTTATCAATCACCATCGCATGTAAGATCCAATCTTCATCTGCCCCCATTCCGAAGAGATTTACTGATAGATCCTCATTTGACGCATCGCGGAGCTCTAAGGAATAGGTCTTTTTATCAAACCCTTGTGTTGAGTTCCCTCGGGTTTCAATTGCAATGGAACCATCGTAATAATTGAAAGGATCATCTGCATTGTTCGTATTGCCCTCTCCGTTATAAATGATGCCCATTGTTCCGTTAATTTTTGGCTCATCAGGAATCTCTTCATTGCCCGTGCTGATAACTATAATTGGAAGATTACTATCAGTTAATACCTGTGAAGAAAGAGGGGTTGATGCTGCAATGGTGAGCGCAAAGAGAATCCTGATTTTTAATTTCATTCAGTGTGGGTTTTGAAAAACGGCCTGGTGCATGTTTTGGAAGGAATTTTTTCAGATTGTTTCGGCTTTTTATATTGGAGAACATATCAGAATGTATCTCGATTTCTCCTTTCTTTAAAGTTAAGTGTTATTTTCTGTTCGACAGATTAATCGGTTATTGAATCAATGGTTTAACCTCGCAATGTTATGTTTTATGCCAACCATAAACAAGCTCAACCTTATGGCAGAGAGATTGGCAGTGTCATTTGGTAAATCATCATGAAACTTTTGGTGAAATGCTTCAGTCACTTATCTGATTCAAATGAGGATCTATGTTTTTGAGGTATTTGATCCATTGCGCGCTCTGCAATGGCAGTAATTGTTAATGAAGGATTTACACCCGGATTTGAAGAGATCATTGAACCATCTATAATGTAAAGATTCTCATAGCCGAAAACCTTATTGTTTTTGTCAATAACGCCTTTAGTTGGGTTTTCTCCCATTACCGCACCTCCTAGTATATGCGCTGTTGAAGGGATTCCCGCAATGGTTTCCAAAGCAAAAGAGGTACTAACGCCATTGACTGCTTTGCTATACTCGTTGATTAATTTGACAGATTCTGGAATAAAAGGAGTTGGTTTTTTACCTGTGCTTAACGTAGTGCTCATGAATCCAAAAAAAGTCTTCTTGAACCTCAGCTTGCTATCTAGGGTTTGCATGAAAAGAAGAACCACTGTTTTTTTCGCCCAACTGTTAACGAAATAAGTTTTGAAATAGGTGATAGGTGATTTTATGAACGCCAAGATCACCTTAGCCAATCGAATGAAAACAGTCTTGCCTTGGACGTATGGCAGATGAATCAGCTTCCACGCGTTGGACCCCTCAGAATACCTACATACTTCAAGATGACTGTGCTCGTCAGTGTCTAGAATGCTTCCAATAGCCACGCCTTTTGAAAAATTCTTGTCTTTTTCAAGGCTAGAGACGCTCACTAAGGTTTCATTATTGCTCCTAATATCTTGTCCTAATCTATTCGAGATGTTAGGCAATGAACTTGTTTTCAAATTGAGAAGAAGTTTGATTGTACCTAGCACACCGCCAGAGAAGATGACTCCTTTACTTGTGATTTTCTTTCTTTTCGTAAAGAGTTTTGTGCTTGATTTCATCGTAACCTCGTAGCCATTTGCTCCATCTTTTGTTGTTAGCGGAGTAACATCATAGACCTCATTTTCGGCTACTATTTCTGCCCCGTATTTTTGAGCTAGGTACAGATAATTTTTGTCCAGTGTGTTCTTGGAATTGTTTCTACATCCTGTCATGCACGCACCGCAGTAGTTACAGCCAGTTCTTTCTGGACCCATCCCATCAAAATAGGGGTCATCTTTGGTTACGTTTTCTTCTCCGAAATAGACGGCAACATTGGTAGCATCAAATTTGTTTTCCAATCCAAGTTTTTGAGCGACCTTCTTAAGGGCAATGTCGCCGTCAAATAATTGGGGTGTTTTCGCAGCGCCTAGCATTTTTAATGCCACCTGATAATAGGGAGCCAGTTCATTTTCCCAATCATGAAGTTTACTCCAACTACCTGTATTAAAGAAGGTAGATTTAGGAATGGGCAATGTATTGGCGTAGACCAAAGAGCCACCACCAACCCCTGTTCCTGAAAGGATAACAATATGCCTAAAAACAGACATTTTCATGATGCCGAAGAACCGCAAGCCTGGCATCCAAAGCCATTTTCTAAAGTTCCAATTGGTCTTAGGGAAGTCTTTCGCTTGATGCCATTTCCCTTTTTCGACTACTAAAACCTTATATCCTTTTTTAGACAATCTTAAGGCGCTCACAGAGCCTCCAAAACCACTTCCTATGATGATATAATCATACTCCATTTTCATACACCACAACGGATTATCTTTATTTGGTTGAACGTAGATTTAACTGATTGGCTAAAGCACAATGAATTTAATTCGTTCTGAAGAAAGAGGCGTGATTACGTTCATAAAGTAGATTCCAGAGGCGAGGTGTTGAACATCTATTTTTGTGGTCTGAGTGAATAGCAATCCACTTGAGATGTTAACCCCAGCTAAAGACAAGATTTCGTAACGCTTCCCACCATTCGTGTGCTCAACTTCGAGGGTGATAAATCTGCTGCATGGAGAAGGATATAGCTGATATGAATTCTTGTTTTTAGCAACAAGAGGATCAATAGAGGTTGTGTTTTCCGGACAAATAACATTGGTCATGTAATTTGAAGCTGCAGAAGGAGTGTCAAGCAATAATGGACAATAACAGCTGTCTCCAATTAAATAATGCTGCAGCCATGACAGCGCTATCTTGCCTATTTGATCTTGTCCTCCTGTTGGACTGTTGGCTACATTGTGTCCGGCATTGTTTAGTTCAAATAATAATTTGTCTGTTGCTTGTGGGGTGTAATCATAATGCACATTTGCATGAGCAGATGGTGGGGCAATGACATCTATCTCACCACTGAAAATCAGAACAGGTACAGGGTGGTCAAGATTTGCAGGTGTTGTTTGTGCGTCTAGCCAAGGACAGAGAGCAACAACTGCTTTTAATGTTTGGTCAGCAGCTGCTGCAAGTTGTGCACCACCGCCCCCCATTGACCATCCTCCAACTGCAAATTTATCTGTGTCAATGTTTCCGAAAAGAGGAGAATCTATTCGTGTGTTTTCTTCTGCAATAGTTACAATCGCGTCTAAGAGGCCATCTCTTCTTTGAGATGGATCATTGAAGATGCTATTGGTGCCTATAGTCATAACCACTATCCCATGCGAAGCCAGAAAAGGACCCCAATCTTGGATAGATGATTGAGGAGATAAGTATCCCGGAACAATGGCAATACTCGCAAATGGAGGAGTTGCATTTGTTGGGTAGTAGATGGTAGCTCCGCTATAGTCAGGGCCATTTCTAATGCCATCAGATTCTGTTAAAGAGCTGTAGGTGTAATCTCCCGGATTGTCAATTGAATCCAATGTGAGCGGTCCACAATTTTGAGCAAATGAAACACTAAAGGCTAAAAGCAGAGAGAATAAGAGAATACTCCTTTTTGGGTGTGAATTTTTGGTAGTCATTTCGGTTGCAGTTAAATGATCCTCATCCACTAGACTTTCACTGATCTGTTGGTTTAATGAGTGCTGCAATGAAGGAATCATTTCGCTAAATTAATTCCATCCTGACTCAGAAATTGGTAGATCGTTGCGTGTCTTTTGAATGTTTAAGTAGGTCTCCCTAAAGCTAAGGAGAGATAGAGCGTCAAGCAATAACATATGTTATCAATTTTTGAATTGGCCTATTTCCCCGCATTCTTTAATCTACTCAAATGAACAGAACTAATATTTAGGTACGAAGCAATGAGGTGCTGGGGCACGCGCTGAAATATATTTGGGAAACTGTGGTTTAGATTAGTGTATCTATCGAGTGGTTGCTCAGTATAAATCGACTGAATTTTGTCATTAAACATGAAAAAATAATCTTCTGCAAGCAGCCGACCTAGCTTTTCGCCATTCCTCAGTTTCTCGTAGCCTGCCTTTATCATTTCATCAGACATGATGATCACTTGCGTATCCTCTATTGCTTGAATGGAATAATTGGAGGGTATGCCTTTCAGTAGGCTTTTGTAATCTGTGGCGAAGGTGTTTTCTAGCGAAAAATGAAAGGTTTTTTCTTCTCCGATGTTGTCCACAAAATAAACGCGAAGCAATCCATTATTTACAAAAAACACTTCCTTGCAAGCACTTCCCTCCGCAAGAATAATGTCCTTTTTCTTAAACTCTTTAATACGCAGCATGGAAGAATAAACAGACCACTCTTCGTCACTGATGTCAATGTAACTGGAGATGACTTGGTGTATTTTTTCGAAATTACTGTTCATTTTGTGTCTTGGTGATGTTAGCGTTCGCTCCCCCGTATATTTTACAGACGCCAGTTGTATTTAAGTTAATAGACGCGCTTTCTCCTATTATCACTCGTCTAATTTGACACCAGTTAGCATGAAATGTATTCTTATGCTGAGCGATGCCGTTTTTTCGCTGTTTTTTTAGGGGAAAATACGATTTTGATTCTGGGATGGGGGAGATGCAGTTTTTTCAATGCACATGCAATGAGGCGAACCAGGAACAAATGTCAGAAAAAATGATTTTGTCTGCTGCATTTAAAGTCTACGTTAAGTTTGATTCATGACCAAAAGGGCGAACAGCTTTCCAGTTCTGATAGCTTTTTTTTCTTCAGGTCGAAATGGAAACGGAGTCAGTACTTTATGTTGCGTTACGCACTCTTTTTGATGAAGAAGAAAAGCTGCTTGTTCATGGGAAAGAACAAACTGAAAAGAACGGCTAATATGACAAAATGTAATTAAACTTAACATTCGGGGCTGTTGTGATACCTGTTCGTCATGAAGATTAAAAGAAATCAAATAGAGTTTGCGATGAAAGAAGATTCATGGAGTCTGGAAATTTAAAGAAATACTAGAAAGAGGGCGCTTTGAACCACCTTATGGACGGGATCCATTGCAATAGCGGCTTTTGGGCCAAAATTTATTTGGGACGAAGATGTTGTGTTTTCGGTTCGTGCTATTAGTGCAAATGCACTTTTGGGTATTGGGATGATTTTAATGGATATTAAGCACCTTAATTCCTTTTATGACCTTCAAAAGAAAATTCAATTAGATGCGATGGGAATCGCCTTAGGAGTAAGAATAGTAGGAGGCCTAAGTTATTCACTCCTTGATGTAACCAATGTGACTGCCCAAGACGCTGAAATTGGGTTTCTAGTGATTCTTATAAGTCTTACCTATTTAGCTGGGTTACTGATCGGACAAAAGCGTTACAAATGAAAAACCGACTGAAAGTACTCAGAGCAGAGAATGATCTGAATCAGGCAGATCTTGCCATCTAACTTAATGTGTCTAGACAGACGATCAATGCAATTGAGAAAGGTAAATTTGATCCATGTTTACCTCTAGCATTCAAAACGTCAATATTAGTCAAATTGCCTATTGAGGAAATCTTCCAAAACGAAGAATAGAATTAACTGCTGCGAAAGGGATTCTCTTAAGCAGAGAAGTGCTTTTAGCTAGGAATGTTATCAAACAGTCGACCTCGAAAGGCGGTCTGTTTTAGGAGAAATTATGCTGGTGGTTTTCTTGCCCAATACAATCTAACTTTTCGGCTTCAATAGAAAGCCTTCCTGATACCTACAAAAACAAAAATCATGACGGTATAAGCCAGAAAGAAAGGCAGAATAAACGCTTGTAACCCTGAAACAAGCAGAACGGCAATTATGAGCAGCTGAAACCCCAAGCCAAATGTAGAAACACTTGTCATGAGCCATTTCGGCAATACCTCACCCTGATCTGCTTTGCTGTCTAAGGCGTAAATTGTTTTATCAAAAATACCATAAAGTAGTTTATACATTCGAAAGAGTACATTCACATGCTTTTGCTCTTCGCCTTCTAAAGCTACTGGCGTTTTGGTTTCAAAGATCCGACTAGTTGTATCTCCGTCAAATTTATTTCTCAAAATAACGTAGTAGTAATTATAGAGTGTTCCTTGCAATTGCAAGCCCAAGAAAGCCGCCAGGCAGATGAAAATGCTGGTGCTAGTAACGGACCATATCGAAATAAAAAATAAAGCGTTTAATAGAATGTCTGCTACTGAGTCTAAATAACGACCAGTGTAAGATGGTTTTTCTCTTACACGCGCTAATTCCCCATCTGCGGCATCCAAAATGGATTTCAATATCAAAAAGAAGGCAGCGAACCAATAATGCCCCTCAAGAATACAAAAAATCGCAAGGAGTCCAGAGATGATAAAACCAATGGTCACATGAATAGGAGTGAAAGAGGTATTCTTTAGTGAATTCGCGATAACAATAGCTACTGGTCTGCCATAGTCTGACAGATCAACGAATTTGTGCTCTCTTGGTAATTTGGACATTTATTAGGATCGAAATAGGAGTCGTGGAATAGACCAAATTAGATGAATCTTAAGCAGTGCTTAAAAGAAGGTTTCAGAACTAACTGCATGAGGGAAGGAATGTTCTATTTGGTGTTTTTCAAATGATGAACTGTTTTCTAAAATTCAATACAACACCCGTGACCAGGTGAGTTTTTGCTATGCTGTATGATTTTTAAATTGAAGAAAAAGGTAAGTAAATCTATTTTACTTGTTGAAACTTGATGCCTAGTGTCCGTTCGTAGTTCTTCACAATCTTCACTTCAGATGAGGTCACAAAACAAATTGAGATACCTTTTTTACCGGCACGGGCGGTTCTACCAGCCCTGTGGGTATAAGAATCATCATTTTCTGGTAGCTCATAATGCGCAACAAAGGTCAGATTAGAGATATCGATTCCGCGAGCCGCAATGTCTGTAGCTATCAAAACGCGCACTGTCGTGTTCTTAAATGCACGCATCACCTTGTCGCGTTCTTTCTGATAGAGGTCACCGTGAATGGCGCCAGTGGCTATGTTTTCTTCGATCAATAGTTCTGAAAGCTCTTTGGTTGCCGATTTTGTTTTGCAAAAGATGACACCGCGGTTTTCGCCCTCTGATTTTAAAAATAACAACAGTGCACGAAATTTCTCAGATTGCTCACAAACCTCGTATTGGTGAGTGATGTTCTTATTGACCATTTCATCTCGGCTAATTTCAATGCGTTGCGCATCTTCAGACAGGTGTTTCGAAATGATTTCTTGAATCCCGTTTGGAATGGTCGCTGAAAACAGCCATTTATTTTCAACGGCGGGAAGAAAGCTCAAAATTTCGTCCAATTCATCTTTAAAGCCCATGCTCAGCATTTCATCTGCCTCGTCTAGCACAACGGTCTTCACTGTATTTAGATTTACTGCTTTGCGATTCAACAAATCAATCAAACGACCAGGTGTAGCCACTATGATCTGCGTAGGACGACTCAAAGCGCTCATTTGGCGATCAATGTCCTCTCCGCCGCATACTGCTTCGGTGAAAATCTTGTCAGAGTACTTCGTGAATCTGAATAACTGCTTGGCTACTTGTTTAGCCAGTTCACGAGTTGGACATAGAACTAAGCCCTGAACAGTGTGCATTGTTGGATCCATTTGCTCCAACAATGGAAGTCCGTATGCTGCGGTTTTTCCTGTTCCTGTTTGCGCCTGTGCAACAAGATCAGTTGCTCCAGCCATCAATACCGAGATGACTTTCTTCTGAATGTCAGTAGGCTCAATAATATTTAATTCAGCAAGTCCTTTTACAAAGCCTGAGCGAATACCTAATTCTTCGAAGTTTTTCAAAATAGATGCTTTTCTTATTCGCCCGAAAGGTACACCATAGTTCGAATGATGAGAAGAAAAGTCTGTGTAATAGAACTTCGCTGCCCACCAACCAATAGTTGAGTTCTCTTTTTACAAATCGACGGATGAGAAAATGAATTAGAGCATGACTAAACAAGTCAGGAGAAGAAGCGAGATGGAGCTCCTGTGATTCCAATGGAGTGAGGTCAGTAAATTAGAAGTTTCTGCCGCAGACATCCTCTCAATTTTGTAAACTGTTTCTCTCGTATTTATTGTGGATTGTTATTATTGCTAGTCCAAAAAGAACAGCCACAACGATTAGAATAGTGCTGATTAATCCACTTACTCCAAATGACATCCGAATCAGAATGGTCGAAATAACAAATCCAGAGTTTCTGATGATTTTATGAAACTGGTCTGTATAGAAAAAGGAAATGAGGAGGAGAACGACATCTACTAAAATCAATACCGTAAAAAATTGATCAAAAAACAGATTGTTAATGCTTTCAAATGTGGGCAATTTGTTCGGCGACAGAGAAATTCCGGCAGACCAACCTACGAGTGTGTACAAAGCCATGGTGAAAAATAATGGCACTAAAATAACGGCAATTAGCTTTTTTCGTTCAACAAATCTTTCAATAATGGGTTTAGCAGCCGCTTGCATTGCTGCATTTCGTTTTCCTACTTTTTGGAAAAGGAAGATTAAGTAAAAAAGCAGAAGAGAAGCAACTAAATCATAAGTAAATTGGAGGTCCCCTTTAATTTCAAACCAATCTGCTGTAAGCTCTAAAGCAGATAAATCTTTAAATAATTTACGGATAATGATGAGTGTAATGATTTCATACTGCTTCGTTATGTAGGTCGTAAACGATTTTGGTAAGTAGTAAATTAGGAGATAAACCTCATAGATAAGAATAAATGAAAAGGGCGTGTAAACAGCTGATATAGGGTTTTCTAGTAATTCTGAGTTGGATGGAAAATCGATAAAATCAAGTTTCAAGAAGTAGATGAGGGCCAAATGAATAAAAAAACTGACTAGTGCCACTTTAAGAATGACTTTCTCAGTTTTTTCGCGTGTGTTTTCTGAAAGAAGTACGTTAAACAGTGATTGGACTATTTTTTTTTTCTTCATCATATCAGCATATTATGGCCTATTTATGGTCAATGCGTGATATTAACTTCAGCCACATTGCATTTAGCATAATAAACTAAAACACCTAGAGCATGCATAAAGTTTATTGACATGGCCAAAGTTTCACCTTTCCTGTAAGGTTGACCCTCATTCACCTTGCCTAATGACCAATGGCTCAGCAACAAGGTCAGCAACGAACAGCAATGTGCTTAAAGAGACAATACCCCGGTTTGTAAACCCTCTTTTCCCCCTCAATGCCACCACCATTTTTAACCGATAGTCACCCCATTTCCCATTAAAAATAACACTTCTGACATCCTGTTGTTGTGATGTAGATCGCTGAAAAAAAGTTTCTTGACTTGTAACACGATCGGAACGGTGCTGATATAGACTGTGAATTTGAAAATGACTAAAGAGATCCATCCAATATAGACCGTGATTATTGATTGGCATCCGCAGAATCCTTGTCAATGACTCGTCCCGTCACTCCATAAAGTAGTTTAGGAATTTAATGAGCATCTTCCGAATCTGTACATAAGTATAGTCTGAAGCTTTCGCTTAGGACAAATCACGGAATCCACTTAATATTAGAAAAGTCTGGCTTGCGTTTTTCTAAAAAGGCATTTCGTCCTTCTTTTGCCTCATCGGTCATGTAAGCAAGGCGCGTAGCTTCTCCAGCAAAGACCTGTTGGCCCACCATTCCATCATCTGTAAGGTTGAAAGCGAATTTGAGCATCTTGATGGAAGTTGGCGACTTCGCTAAAATCTCTTGACCCCATTGCCAAGCGGTTTGTTCTAAATCAACATGTGGAATGGAAGCGTTGACCATCCCCATTGCTACTGCTTCATCTGCATTGTAGTTTCGTCCCAAGAAAAAGATCTCTCGGGCTTTTTTCTGTCCAACCATTTTAGCGAGGTAGGCAGAACCATAACCGCCGTCAAAACTGGTCACATCGGCATCCGTCTGTTTGAAGATCGCATGTTCCTTAGAGGCCAGTGTGAGGTCGCACACTACATGCAAACTATGTCCGCCGCCAACAGCCCACCCCGGAACAACTGCAATCACCACTTTCGGCATAAAGCGAATGAGGCGCTGCACTTCTAAAATGTTCAACCGTGGCATCCCGTCATCGTCAACATAGCCTTGATGGCCGCGGGCATTTTGATCACCACCGCTGCAGAATGAATACACACCGTCTTTTGTAGACGGACCTTCAGCGCTGAACAATACAACTCCAATGTCAGTGTCTTCTCTGGCGTCAAGGAAGGCAATGTAGAGTTCGCCAACTGTTTTAGGACGGAATGCATTTCGAATGTTCGGACGGTTAAAAGCTATGCGGGCAACGCCGCCGCACTTCTTGTAGGTGATGTCTTCGAATTCTTTAACGGTTGTCCAAGTGGGTGTGCTCATCTGTGATGTGTTTGTGCAAAGTTACTTGATTCCGATGGGGGCGAAAAGTAAGTGCAAAAAAAAAGCCCCTTCCCGAAGGAAGAGGCTCTCTCTAAGATATGTGTAAGCAAATCTTACTTATTGATGATGATGCGATTAGTGATCACTTCATTCTCAGTAGTCAAACGGTATAGGTAAACTCCAACTGGAAGGCTGGCAGCATTGAACTCTATTCTGTAAAGTTGCTGAGCATCAGCATCTGCATTGAATAGATCAGCAACCTTCTGTCCGTTCAAGCTGAAAATTTCAACTCTAGCAGCAGAAGCCTTAGCAAGTGTAAACTCTACAAACGCCTTGTTCATTGCTGGGTTAGGATAAGCAGTCATACGTGTTTCGTTAGCTGCATCTCCTTTCGCTACATCTTCTTGAGCTCCTTCAGCATCAACACCTGCAATAGGTAGTGTGTTTCCAAGACCTTCGAAGCTGATCAACTGCGTGAAGCAGATTTCGTTTCCAGAGCAATCTTCAGCACACCATGTGCGTTCGATGCTGTAACGTGGACAGCAATCGTGATCGAATGCGAAGTCACCTGATCCCATTACTTC